>NZ_JBEFZI010000009.1:19410-373007 GCF_040195695.1 Paenibacillus wuxiensis
GCGGGCCACCCAACGACTTTACCATTGGCATCGTAAAACCCAAGAGTTAGATTCACTTTAGCATTGGAAATCTTTTCAACATTAATATGGCTATGAAGAACGTAATTTTTGCCTTGCTCGACAGCTATCGTCTGCATGAGGCTCATGCTTTTGCCGTTTAAAGAGGAGGCATCCATCCTTTGAGCACGCTTGCCGGCCATTACTTTGTTCTCCTCAATGTTGTAGGTTCCGATAACTCCGTCTTGCTCATAGTTTCCCCAACTATCGGCTAGCCCCAAGCTACCTGAGTAATATTCAAAATCTCCATTTTCCAACAAATTAACTGCTGTTTGCTTTGTTTTTTTTAACAAATTTCCATTGTTGTCGTAATGATACTCATACTGTTTATCTCCTTGTTTAACCAGTTTTACTTTCCCTGTTGAATCATATTTGTATTTTACTTCTCCAGCCAATGCTAGTTGATGGCTGCAGAAAACGAACATAAGTAAAAGTGATAGAAAAGCACTTCCATATTTTAAAGTATGTTTCATGTGCGACTCCTTTTAGTTGAATTAGTTGGTATTATTCTATGAATAGCTCCATTGTAGATAAAATCTGAAGCATTAAACAGAAAAGATTTGTATTAATTTCTATTGTGTTACAACCTGTAATCCATCGCCCCAATATTGTAAATACAAAATCTCATTAATTTAGCGTTATTGTCTAGGGCAAAAAATCCTGCTGAATTATACTGGCAAGATACAATTGACAGCTCATTTTCTATGGTCTAATATGATAATATGAAACTTAATAAGTATCAAAAGTTTCAAAATAAGGAGGGATTTGCATGGTTTGGATTCAGAAAAAAGACTTTGTAGTCGCTACATTTCTGTCTGCTATCCTGTTTGTGCTCTTCTGCTATCTAAGTTCAGGGTATGAGCTGATCGTCACATTTGCCCTTGGGATCGTATTTGCATACTCGATTTTTATTACGATATACAGGAGGAAAATCGAACGCATTGAACCCATGCAAATACTGCCGCTCTACTTCGGCGTACTGGCTTGGCAGTTCATCCATTTTTCCGAAGAATTCTCCACCGGATTTTTAACCCGCTTTCCTCTTATTTATGGTGGAGAACCCTATACCGCGCAATTTTTCGTTCTGTTGAACATGATCTCCTATTCCTGCTTCGCCCTTGCCGCTATCTTTGCCTTTGTCCGGCATAAGCCCGTTCTTCTTATTCCCGTTTTGTTCTTCACAGCTTATGGAGCGCTTGGCAATGCAATTGCACACACCACTTGGAGCCTTTATTTCGGCGAATATTTTCCGGGCTTATACACCGCTCAGTTGTATTGGTTACTTGCACCGCTGCTGCTGCGAAGATTGACAGGGGACTGGAAAGTAACTCTGCTTCTGATCATTCCTTATGTCGCCCTGCTTCCGTTTGCGTTAATTGCTGCCCTTGTTTAGAATGAAATTAATTCATATCATTTGATCATTATTATTTCAGAAGAGGAACCTGACATGAGCAAAAAGACGGAAGCGAGACTGTTAACGCATGCTTCATCCCAGTTCTTTCGGCACGGTTACTCCAATCTATCCGTGGACGATCTCGTGCAGGGGATTGGGATGAGCAAGGCTACGCTGTACCGCTATTTCGATTCGAAATACGATTTGCTAGAAATCGTGATCGAGAAGCTATTTCAAGAAATTGAGGCAGACATTCATGAGCTGCTTGCGAGCAAGCAGGGGCCTGAAGTGAAGCTGCGTACCTTTATGACCTTGATGGTAGAACGATTAAACGGTATTGAGCGATCCGCAATCGAGGATATAAAGCACAGCGTGCCCGTTTTATATGAGAAATTTCAGAATTTGCGCAAGTACGTCATCATTAATCATTTGGTGAAGGTATTAGAGGACGGTGCTGAGCAAGGCTATTTTCGAAAGAATATCGATCAAGGGGTTGTGGCACATATCATCTTTGCAGCAATCGAATCGCTGACCGATATGGATTACCTGGCTGAGAGCCGCTACCGGTTTTCAGAAATTTTCGACATGGTTCTAACAATTGTCATGTATGGAAATGTAGCAGGCGCGTCGAAGCACTGATGATTATTTTGTACATAACTTTTGCTTCAGCAAATTACTTGGAGCTAATAACGGCAGTTTTGTCCCGGTTAGTGTTAATGGAACTTTTAGCACTCCGTCCATTACGTTATCGCCTGGTACATACAGCATGTATTACGAGAATAAATCCGATTTTCCTATCGATTTCGATGCCTTTGTCCTTAGCTCTAGTTAGTTGTATGAATCTAGGAGAATAAGATTTATGCAGATAACTACTTGCTTCAATACTTTGGCTGTGTTAGGATGAGGATAACTTTGACAGAACGGAGGGTTCACAGTGGTAAATAAGGCAGCTAACTTCCGCTTCGGAAGAATCCGATTGAACGCATGTGTCACTAACTGAATAGTGCTCATTAGCTCTGCCTGTGTGCAGAGTAATCGGGATTGGTCTGCCTTGTTGCTACGGAACCTAATAAAATGGTTTGCGACAGAAGAGGGAGGGATCGTGCCTCCCCTCTTTTGTTGTGCCTATTGTACGTGTCTGCCGCTATTTAAGGAGAGAAGTAAGTCTCTTTGAGCATTGTCATCGCATGTATTTGCTTGTTCCTGCTCGTGTCATCAGGTTCGGGGCAATTGGGGTACATGTGTCTGATAATGCGTATACAGCTGTGCGCACCAGTGTATGCTGGCAGCGTTAACTGCGAACAGCGGTAATAGCTTCAGACTGTACAGTTGGCCATTGGGTTGTTCCAATTGGATTGAATCGCCCCTATCTAAGAGGGAGTTCGATCTAATTAGCCGCAGGGATCCTATGTAATAGGATGAAGAAGGTTGCAATCCAATATTAAGACGATTACTCCAAGCACAGGCGGGATGCCTGTGCTTTTTTTGTGCATCAAGTTGTATGAGAACCAGGCATGATAGGAACAAAATAAATAGAAACATGGAGGAATAACTTTATGGAACAACTAACAATCGAAGCGCAAAAGGCCGTACTGGTCGGCGTGAATATGAATCATCAGCCAGACTTTGCATATTCGATGGAGGAACTGGCGAACTTGGCGAGCGCATGTGATGTGGAAGTAGTCGGGACAGTGACGCAGAATCTAAGCCGCATCAATACGTCACATTATATTGGCACAGGCAAGCTGCAGGAGATTACGATTATGCTGAATCAGCATGAAGCCAATCTTGTTATTTTCAATGATGAGCTATCGCCGTCACAGCTTCGCAATCTCGAAGCGGATCTGGATTGCAAGGTCGTGGATCGGACGCTGCTCATTCTGGACATCTTCGGACAGCGCGCGAAGACGCGTGAGGCGCAGCTTCAGGTCGAGGTGGCAGAGCTGCAGTATATGCTACCGCGTCTTGTTGGCTTGCGTGAATCACTTGGCCGTCAAAGCGGCGGTATCGGCACGAAGAACAAGGGCGTGGGTGAAACAAAGCTCGAGCTGGATCGCCGTCGGATTGAGGAGAAAATTACAGCTATGAGCAGAGAACTGGAAACGCTCGTAGCGCATCGCCAAATTCAACGCAAGAAGCGGAAAAAGACTGAGATCCCTGTCGTCTCACTTGTAGGCTACACGAATGCGGGCAAGTCCACAGTCATGAATGCACTGGTAGAGAAGTTTACGGGATCGAAGGACAAATTCGTATTTGAAAAGGATATGCTGTTCGCAACGTTGGAAACGTCTGTGCGCAACATTGAGCTGGAGGATAAGAAAGAGTTCCTGCTTACGGACACGGTTGGCTTCGTCAGCAGACTGCCGCATCATCTTGTGAAGGCATTCCGCTCTACGCTGGAGGAAGTGAGAGAAGCCGACCTGCTCGTGCATGTTGTTGACTTCTCCAATCCGGAGTATGAGCAGCACATTCACATTACGAATGAGACGCTGAAGGCAATTGGGATCGAGGATATTCCGATGATTTATGCTTTCAACAAGATCGACATGAAGGATGGAGAAATACCGGAATCGCAGGACAATTCCTTGTATATTTCGGCCAAGGGCAAGCAGGGGCTAGATGAGCTTGTCACGGCGATTCGCGGCAAGGTGTTCCGCAATTACGTGAAGTGTGAGATGCTCATTCCCTATCACGAAGGACAGCATGTCTCTTACTTGAACGAGCATGCGCATGTACTTGCTACTGAATATGAGGAGCAGGGTACGAAGCTTGTTCTGGAATGCAAGCAGAGCGATTATCAGAAGTTCGCTCAATATGTCCAGCAGTCTTAACAAGTTCATATAAGCACACAGTGAGCCGTCTTGCAGACATCTGTCTGGAGGCGGCTCTTCTTGTTGCATTGCTTCTTATGGCACTTTTGTTGCGTCTGCTGTTCTACCGTCGTTGGTTGCTAATGGATAATTGTTATCCCATTGAAATATTGGAAAGAGAGCACAAATTGTCAAGAAGTCAGGGAACGGATTCAGTATGATTAGCACAAGCTGAGAATTGATTTCATGAGGATTGGAAGGAGCTGAAGCTCTTGAAGAGACACGAATATAACTTGGGGCGGCGACGCTTCTTCGGTTTGCTGATCATCTTGACGGTGCTTTCGTCTGCATATGCTCCGGTAGTGATGGCAGAGGGGCCTGTACATGGAGAAACGGAGAAAGCGGAGATACATACTTCCCTATCGATAAAAGGGACTGCGGTGGAGACGGTGCATAAACAGCAAGAAGAGACGGCAAGAACTTATCAAGCCGCACTATCTGAATGGAAGTGCTGGGCAGCAGATCATGCTTATGCTTGGAACCACATACAACCGGAACAATGGTCTCCGAACGGTGGAGCGATTGTGCAAGACAAAATGAGCGATCTAGATATGCTAATTCCGCTGTTGGCTGACAAGCGCATTGTATACTTGGGCGAAAATTCGCATGGAGTTGCTGAGTTCAGTTTAGCCAAAACGCGCATGATTCAATATTTGCATCAGACGCTTGGGTACAATGTCGTTGCCTTTGAGAGTGGATTGGGCGATGCTGCAATTGCTCAGGGACAAGTGAACAAGAATGCGGCACAGCAGACGATGAAGCGATCTATATTTGGCGTATGGTGGACGGAAGAGACGAAGCCGCTGTTCGACTATATGAAGGCAACACACGCAAGCGATGCTTCGCTGCGGCTTGCGGGCTTCGATATTCAGGTGCAGTCTTCGCTATTCCAGGATGCAGATTGGATACCGAACAAGTCGCTGAAAAATAGAGCACTGCAAGCGGAGCAAGAGGTTCAGAAATGGAGAAAGAGTACGGATCTGAACGGGTATCGCAAGGCGAAGCCGGTGTTAATGAAGGTGTACGAAGAACTGCTGCAAGCTGTACCGAACAATGCTGACGCCTTGAAGCGGGAGTATCCCAATGAGCCGCATATCGTCAAGCTGATGCAGCGCGCACTTCAGGATCGCATTCGGGTTATTCAGGAGTTCAATGAACTAAGCATCGAGTCTAATCGTTTAACGGAACAAGGCGATTATAGCGGAACACAGGCCATTATGGAATGGCGGGATCGGGCCATGGCTAGCAATTTAGCATGGTTGGCTACTGACATATATCCGGAAGAAAAAATCATCGTATGGGGACATAACGGTCATATCAGCAAGGCCCAGTCTCTTATCTATTCGATGCCGAAGAGTATGGGTGAGCTTATGCCTGAAGCACTGCGGCGGGAAAGCTACGTCATCGCTCTCTTCATGGGCAAAGGTCAAGCGGCAGAGAATACGAGGGAGCCTATTCACTTGACACCGATTATTCCTGGATCGATGGAGGATATTCTTACAGCTGCCGAACAGCCCTATGTGTTCATGGATTTGCGATATCGGGAAAATGAGCGGGGAAATTCATGGATGTTCGAGAGGTCCATTGCATCTTATCAGGTGATGATGCCGATGCCATTGGAACTTAGACGACATTTCGATGGCGTGCTGATGATCAAGCAAGTAAAGATGCCCACCTATTTGCCAAGCACAGATCAACCCTAGATCTGTTATTTAACCGAACGAAAAAACGCCCATTGATCGGGCGTTTTGTCATCGTGCTGCATTGTCACAATACGGAAGTGTAATGCTGTATCTGTATCTGTCATAATACCGCTTCAATTTGTTTTTTGTGATGGTTGTCGTGATCGTTGAATTCATGAATGACATACAGCAAAGAGTAAGGGATGCCTGTATATGGGCAGGTTGCTGCGCCGTTCGCGGCAAGCTGCTTGGCAGTCAGGTCAGGATCAGCTAATAGAGCTTCAACAAGCTGATGGCGAGTTTGCTTGAATTCGTCGAGAAGCTGCTCTTGGGAAACTCCCGAATTGGCATAATCATAAGCAATCTTATTAAATGGGTCAAAATCAGGAAAGACCATTCCTTCTCCATTTCGGATCGCAGGGATGACGGTAAAGAGCAAGTGCTTATCCCAATTCATCAGATGTGAAATGATTTCTGCAACGGTTGCTTTTCCTTCTGCGATCGGTTGTGACCAGATACGCTCGTCGATGTGATACAAGGTATCTGTCCAATCTGTAAATTGCTTATATCGTAGAAGCGTTTGTTCATTTAACGTGATCATAATCAAAGCCTCCAGTTATCAAATTGATAGGTAAACAGTCGAAGTATGTAGTGACACTTTTGAGTAAAGTAACCAATTACGAGCAGGGGCCCGTAAGAGGTCGCCCTGCTGCGAACTGAATTTTGCCGAACTTTAACGAATCGCAATATAGATATCAACCTGTGCATCCTCTGGATTGGCGCTTCGCTCATCGTAGCGCTCGAAATCTCCAGTAAAGGTGCGCTCCTCGCCAGAGGTAAGTGACCATTTCCAGATAGACTGCCATGCACGGGCAACAACCTCAGTAACAGGGCCGCGTTCTGTCGTGAATACGGCATATTTGGCTGCTGGTACTTCAACAACTTCCAATCCGCTAGGAACCTCTGCATCCCGATCGATTGCAGCACCGATCAGCGTTGTATACTCGCCCATAGCCCCATTCTCATAGTCACTGTAACAGCCGTATATTGTACCAGGATCTGTAGAATTCGGAATTTGTGCAGCAATCTGCTCTGACCAGAACTGTCCCCACAGTGGACCCAGCTTGCCATTGCCGCTCATTTCATTAGCATTCGTCGTACGCGCAGCAATACCGGCGAGCTTCATCGCATCCAGCTCTACGATTCGGATCGGTTGGTAAGAAGCTGCTTCATCCCCGTTCGCGATGCTCCAGCGCTTCAAGTTCGGCAGGAATTGCTGCATCATATTGCGGGCAGCGGCTTCTTCCATTCCGTCCTGTACCATAAATGGTACGCAGATGTCGATCATCTCTTCGAGGGTGAGATCTGGATTCGTGAACGCCCCGTCCTTATAGCAATGAATACAATACTCCTGTATAAGCTTATTATCCTTATCTGTTCCGAACTGGTTCTCTTGCGCCAGCGGCATCCCGCAGCTTTGGCATATCAATTGACTCATAATCGATCACTCCTGTATCGTTGATAGCCTCATTATAATGAGGAGAACCTGACAACTCTCTGTCAGGTTCCTAGTTTACTTTTTATATTTTTCAACAATACGAGAAGCAATCTGTTCAATCTGGTTACGAATGTGAAGCGGTTCAAGCACTTCGACATGCTGTCCAAAGCTTAATATAAAGCCATACAGCCAATTATCTACGGGAAATGGAACGGATGCGACAAGCGCCCCTGCTTCATCCTCTTGCAGATCCTCTACGCCAAACCATTCTTCTGCCAAATGGCGTACCTCTGGATCGAAGCGCAGGACGATTCTCTCGGTTCGTTCCGGCGCATGCCATTCCTGCTCCCATGGGAGATCGTGAATCGAGACCTCTTGGCGGACGAAAAACTTGTCTTCAACCAGCAAATCCTTCATTCGGAACAGCTTGAACAAGCGAAATTGGGCACGCAGCGTACAGTATGCATACAGGTACCAACGCTTGTGCTTCAGCACTAACGTATAGGGCTCTACCGTTCGGCAGGATACCTTCCCGCCTGCATTGCAATACGTGAAGGTAACCGCCTGCTGCTGCTCAATCGCATCCTTCAGCACCATCAGCTTCTGCTCCTGAACACCGTTGCTGCCCCAATTGGAGAAGTCGACGATGAATTGCTGCGTCCTCAATTGGAACTGTGCCGAATCGGCAGGTGGTATGATACTGCTCAGCTTCTCCACCAGCAGCTCATTGTCGCTGCTTGGATGGGTGGAGGAGATGCTCTGGAGCGCAGTAACAATGGCGACAAGCTCATCGTTGGTCAACAGGTTCCGATCTAGGCGGTAGCCTTCTGCTAGGCCGATGCCTCCTCCTGCTCCCTGATAGGTGACGACTGGAATGCCGGCCTGATTGATGGTATCGATGTCTCGATAGATCGTCCTCACCGATACCTCAAAGCGGTCAGCCAACTCCTTGGCCTGTACCATCTTGCGGTTGATGAGGAGAATGACAATAGATAGTAAGCGGTCGATCTTCATGTTGCGCTGCTTGGCTCGAACTGAATGTCGTATTCCATAACTTTTGCAGTTGTTCGGGCGACTTCTACTCCAAGAAGCTGCTGGACAAGGTAGAACGCCATATGGATGCCAGCGGAAATCCCGCCGGATGACACGATGGAGCCATCTGCAACATACTTCACGTCTCGCACGACTTCAACCGCTGGATACTGATCCGCTAACCAATCATAACTGGCCCAGTGCGTCGTAGCTCGCTTGCCATCCAGAAGACCTGCCTCTGCAAGCAGCAGCGCTCCTGTGCATACCGAGGTCATAAAATCGACAGCCTGCATTCGATCTTGAATCCATTTGATCATATGGGGATTATGGAGTTCCCGTTTTCTTGCTCCCAGCCCTCCGGGGACGATGACAATATCAAAATGCGGCGCATTGGAGAAGCTGAAGTCAGGAATGACCTTCAGTCCGTTGCGTGCGGTAATCATAGTGCCATCCTCCGATACCGTGCGTACTTGAAATGGCTTCAACGCAGTCGTATCAGGATTTTGATCGGGATAGGTTGTAACTGACAGCACCTCGAAAGGGCCTGCGAAGTCCAGCACCTCAACATCATCAAATAACACAATTCCTACATTCCAATGCTGCTTCATTTGGGTTCATCTCCTTCTTCTATAGAAGAACATGCCCGCACCGGGACAACCCAGTGGGGCATGATTGCGATTCGTACAGCAAGCGAATCCTGAAGCGGTTTATGCCTGAACGAGCTGCAGCTTCCATTCGCGCAAATCCAGCTTGCGTACGCCTTCCTGCACATAGGGATCATTCTCAGCCAATTGCTTAGCTTCTTCCACATTGTCAGCAATATAAATGACCATACCCCCTGAGCCATCTCCGAACGGTCCCTTGGCGAATACCTTTCCCTCTTTGCCGAGCTGTTCCAAGTACTCCAAGTGATGTGGTCGATACGTCAAGTTTTTACTCTCATCCTGCATTTCCAAGATTGCTGCAAAATAAGCCATATTGGATACTCCTCTCCTATTCCCCTAGTCGTTCTTGAATTCATTATATCAAATGGACGAGCATACGGAAGGGGTTCTATATTTCGACGAAAAAATCATTCAACTGACGTCAAGGAATACAAATCGACAGCATGTGATGAAAAAGGTGGTTGCAGTGCGGAAAAGGGCGATTACTTTTCTTGTGAGAGCAGTTGAAATCTATGTTCTCTATGATATAAATTATAGTAATAGTACCTGTATTCTAAAAGATCCTAATTTAAATGACAACTCTTCTTAGGGACTGCATCGAGTTCAATGAACGGCAGATGATAGACATCTTGATTTTTATCCATGGGAGGGTTTTCAATGCGAACTGAAATAGCAGAAGAAGTACAAAAGTACAAAGACTTTATAGAAGAAGAGCTGACACAGACTATATCAATGGATAAGTTAGTAGCTCTGTTTAAGGAAATGTCGGGTGCGGCAAGGCGAGAAATGGCGGTAGATTTGCATTTACCCTCCGTTCGCACCTCAAAAAGCATGCCCACTATTTTATTTATTAAAGAGATACGCAAATACGTAAAATCCAGACAAGATCATTTTAATCGTAAATATACACTGATTACCTCGTTGATAAAGCAGCTTATGATCGTTCTAGAAGAGGAAGATGAGAATACTCTTGAATCGTTCCTTGCACGTCGTGAAGCAATTATTGCTGAACATGGATTTTGGCATTATTATTGGTCGCTTTATTTCCATCCAGGCCGAACAGAGCAGGAAGCATTGTGGAAGCAGTCCATGGAGGAACTGGAGGGTGAGGGTGGAAGCTCGGAAGGCTCCAGCAATACCGTCCTGCATTTGACGGATGAGTCCTCCTCGTTGCCTGCGGAAGCGGAGCCGTCTATGGAATCCACAGAACCCTCACTTGAATTGGAGCAGCGAATCATTGAATTGAAGAAGAAATTGAACCATGAGACGCATTTGCGCAAGCAAGCTGAACTGTCGCTGGGGAAGACGGAGAAGCAGATTCATCGGCTGAATCGCCAATTAACTGATATCGATGCTCAGCTTCAGCTTGTTCAGCAGGAGAGCGGACAAGTACAGCAGGATAAGGACTTACATATTCAAGAGCTGGAATCAATTCTTGCGCAGCGCAACGAAGAGCTGCGAGTGATTCGTCAGGAGCGCAGCAAGCTGCAGAAGGAATCCGAGCTGATGCAGCAGGAGCTAGCCGCGAGAGAAGAACAGATGCAGTCCGTACGCAGTGAGCTGCTTGGACATGAGGAGAAGCTGAACCAACTGCGCAGACAGGTGAACGCGCTAAGGGCGGACAACGATGAATTGAACAGGCAGGTTGTACAAGCCAAGAAATCCGCTGCTGCTGCGACAGTTGAGGTACTTCGTCCCAAGTCGTTAACCTCCTCTATTCAGGATATCATTCAATTGCTGTATACCGATGTGGAAGACACCGTTCATGCGGCTCGCAATACGGTCGTCCAATCCGGCAAGGATGGAAGACAGAAGATACGAGAGTCTCTTGCGCTCATTGATGAGCTTGAGCAATTCATCGAGAGACGGAATGAGCATCCTGCTGAACGAAGCGGTTCTATTCGTGAGCATTCGGAATTGGCTCAGCAGGAAGAATGCGAGGAGCGTTCTGCAAGTATACATGCACGGCAGCGCCATGATTCAATGCCGTACGCAGAATCGGCTTGCGCATTAGAAAGCAGCGGCACTGTGGTTCTGGAGCGAAGTGAAGGCAGCGGGTATGCAGAACCCTTTGCGGCATTGGAAGGAGGCTCCTACCCTGATGGCTTGTCTGTAACTGACGAGAGCGGGCTGAATGGGACGTTCTTCCGCCGTGATCATGGCGGGTATATTGTATTGGAGACGGGACAGACGTTTAATATTACCGAAAGTCTTGTCCTGCAGCATCAATTGCAGCACGAAGCAGGAGTATTGTGCCGTCCGAAGCAGCATGATCCAACGCAATACGAGATTGAACTGCTGCTTCAAGGGGATGACAGTAACAGCTCCATTGTTCAATATGATGGCTATGTGCACCTTGGAGAGCATTTTACCTGGTATTGCGTCGATCTGAATGACCCGCAGCACCGCTTCCCGCTGCATGAACGGGATGTGGCCATTCGTACACCGAAGGATGGGGATCCTTGCTCATTTAACGTAGAGATTGGGAAGCAAGTAGCGCGCCTGTCCCGCTTATATCGGGCGCAGCCCATCTCCGAACTGGAAGCGAAGCGTACAGCGAGCAGCGGCGCAGCAGTTCAGAGTGTCGCACGTGCTGCGAAGGCACAAGCGAAGAAGGAATATGAGAAGCCAGAGCCATTCCTAGAAGGCCACCAAATTACGATTGTCGGTGGATTGAAGAAATGGTTTGAAGAGGTAGTGGCGGAGACGGGGGCTACTCTCGTACATGAGAATGGGAAAAATCCGAAGCGGATATTCCATGATCTGAAGCGTTCGTCCGCACTGTTCTTATTGCTTACGGCAACATCGCATCAAGCATACTGGGACTGTGTGGAGATCGCGAAGCAGAACCAGATTCCGTTCTATTTCATCGAGGGATCCAAATCCAATTTGCGTCATCTCTTGTGGAATAATCAAGATCAAATCATTGCACATGCCAAGGCGAATTGATTTATGTAGCTTATAATAAGGTCAGCCAGATATTTCTGGTTGACCTTTTTTATCTGTTTTTTTATATCTAGCATCCGGGGTAGAACGTATCTGCTCGGACTATATTTTATTGCTGAGGTAAGTAAATATTGAAAGAAAACGCAGCAAGATGAAGATAGAAGAAGAGAAGGATACACTGTAACTTTTTAAATGAGGTGATGACAGTGTATAGCAGTGTACTGAAGAATCGAATGATTTTGTTCTATTTGGCGGGAGCAGGGATTTCCCAATTAGGAAATGTGATTACAGGACTTGCTTTCCTTTTTCTATCTTATGAACGAACACAATCCAGCATTCTGACCACAGTTATGGCTATTACACAAGCTGCTCCATACCTTTTATTCGGACTAGCTGGCGGAGTAATTGCTGACTCCGTAAACAAAAAACGTTTATTACTGTGGATAGACATTATACGAGTACCTATTATTCTTTCATTGGTCTTTATTTATCAAATGAATCTCTTAGGTTATTGGCATTTAATCGTTGTGAGTTTCCTAATTCAAAGTCTAGGATGCTTTTATAATCCAGCTTACAGAGCTGTGTTGCCTCTCATTACTTCTGTAGAAGATCGAACAGCTACAAATAGCTTATTTGATATTGTGACAAGAGGTGTACAAATGCTTGGACCAATATTTAGTATTGGTCTGTTACATTCAGGACAAATCATTCATTTCTTCACAATTGATGCCTTAACGTATTTAATCAGTGCATTTTTCATTTTAAAACTCCATTGGAAAGATAATAACGATGCTGCAGACAACTTGTTGAATAAAACTGATGGTATTTTTAACTCTATAAAAGATTTCTTTAACTGGGTAAAAGGTGAATATACGATCAGAACATTGTTGTTTGTAACTTTTTTGATTGTGTTCTTTCATACTTGGGTATGGCAGGTCGGATTATTGTTACAACTACTGGAAACCCAAAATAATGGTGAGCAGCTTTACAGTCTTCTAATGGGGTGGTATGGTGCTGGTGTGATTACAGTTAATATCGTCATCCCTTTTGTTTGGAAAAAGCTGACCCTCACGACTTATCTAATCGGTTCTATTGTATGGGGTGTTGGTATACTTGTATTAGGATTTGCAACTCATCTGTCAACCTATTTTATTGGTATACTAATCGCAGCTATTGGGCTTCCTATTTCTGGTTTAGCACGGGTTTATCTTATTCAAACATGGATACCAGTCAATAAATTAGGCAGAGCCTTTAGTTTCAATGCAGTTCTCTTATATGGTTCTAATGTGCTCTCGTTGAGCTTGTTTGGCGCACTATCCTCTCTTGTGGAAATTCGGTATATTTTTGTTTCTTGTGGAAGTATGATGGTTATCGGCTCGTTTGTCTATTTATTTCGCATATTTCTTTCGAAAAACACTAGGCGTGATTCCGTAGAGACGTTTAAATAGCTGATTATAAACAGAGATGGAAGAAAATCCACAACTATATGAAATATCTACAATCGATTTCTTGGTATGGATAAGCATGTCTTGACTTCTGATCATGCGATATAGTTGAAGCCACGAAAAGGGCGAAATTCCAATGTACTCCTTAAAAAGATGGGCAAACTGAAATTTGCTTATATTTAAAACCCCTGCCATTTCATCTAGGCTCCAGGCATGTTGGAAGTCTTCTTTTATAACGTTCATTGTTTTGTATAGTGCAGGGTGAATTTCTTTAAATGGCTGTATGTTAATGTCAGACGAATGTGTACCAACCATAACTTTACATATCATTAATGCTAACTGAGTGAAGCTATGGTCTAAAAATAACTCTACTGAATGACTTTCGTTACCTTCTTCTATTTGTACATAATCATTTATAAAATGGACCCATTGCTGGATTAATGGATGTTTTTGAACAGTAAGAGCAAAAGAAATATTATCTTTAATACATGAAATATCAGCCGTCAGTTGATTTAAAAATGTTGGATCAAGTTCTATTACAAATTTATGATTATCCACTGAAATTTGTCTATGCAACTCATTTGGGTTAAAAAGAATAAATTCATTGTTAGATAAGAAAATGTCGCTTCTCTCGGTCTGGTAATACATAGATCCTTTTATAGAATAGATAAGCTTATAAGAACAGTCATTTCGCCATTTGCTTTCGCATTTTTTTTGATTTGTGGACAGTAACAAACCCTGTGTAGCTTGTAAAATGATAGACAATTACATCACCATCACTATACTGAAATTTACATTATAGTTTACCATGTCAAATACGATTATTGTTTCAAATAGCGAACCTTCTACGATTATTATTCGTAGAGGGTTTTGTTCTTTCTTGAGTAAGATATGCTGACTTTAGTCTTAGATTCATTTATTAAATAGGTAAGCACTTCCTATTCTCTTCTTCCTTATAGGCCAATGGCATCCAATATTTGCATTGTCACGACTTCGTGACGATGGTATTATTTTCTTAATATTGAACCATAACTTGGAACATTCGTGGAGGAATGTATGGGGCAACTAACATGTTTTCAGGTCATTTTGCCGAATGGAGAAAGACTGTGGCCTGCATCCATATTTCCTGCTGGAGATCAGCACACAGCATTAACGGAATTGCACATGGTTCGCAGATTCTTAGAACATGATGGGGAAGTAGTCATTTCCGTAACGGCATATGATGATCATGGGGAATGCCTGCATAGGCATAAGCAGCGTTTTGATGCAGCCGGACTTGCGATGATTCAAGGACCTCTTTCTTCTTACTCGCCGAATGGGATCAGTGTCAATGAAGTATTCGGATTATCGGAAGCAGCTCGGCTGTGGGGGATTGATGGCGGGGGAGCGACCATTCGCAAAGCCTTGGAGCGCGGCGAGTTCTATCCACACGAGATTCGCAAATCGGATGGCATTTTGCTTGTTACTTTTTCTGGAATGCAACGTAGATACAATGCAGTGATGAAAAACCAGTGGATGGAAATCCATACGTATTTCGTTCAAGAAGGAATCATTCTAGAACAATCTGATGACATTCATGACACACATCACAACTCCTTATCGACTATTGCACGGCGCCATCGTAAGGCATTTGAAATCTAATACACCAGCGTACACGTAACTTGTTCCTATACGATTTGCAGAGGGGGATGGAATGTTGTCCAACACAAATGTGATCAAGCTATTAGGTCTAATGCTAGTGGTAGCTGCTGTAAATATCCTCGTACTCTCACCAGGCTTTTTAGGCGTGCAGATCGGAGCGAGCGCTCTCTCCACAGCAACGGGGATTACCTTGCTTGTAGCCAGTGCAGGGATTCTCATTAATGGAATCTATCAGTTCTTGTTCAAGAAGCCTGTTGTCATACCTGTGAAAGAAATTAGAACGCATGAAGAGTATGTAGACCGCCTGTCCCAATATCGAGAAACCAAGGGTATTGAAGAAGAGATCCGCATTGGGCTGGAACAGATGGAACGGATGCAGAAGCGGAAGAGTACGTTTTTCCAAGTACTGAAGCAGAGATTTAACGAGTCAGAAATAAGCTTCTCTAAGTTCGCGTCCGTTGCACTTGATGTGGAGAACTTATTCTACCAAAATATTCGAAATATCCTGAACATCCTTAGTGTATTTGACGAGACTGAATTCGATCGGGTCGCCAATCACAAGATGTCAGGCCTATCTATTGAACTATCCCAGAAGAAAGCAAAAGTATATAACGATTACCTCACATCTATGAAAAACGCTCTTACGAACAATGAAGAAATCTTAGTCAAGTTGGATCGCCTTCTGCTTGAGATATCCAGCTTGGACAATGTGGAGCCTGAGGATATTGAACAATTAGCATGCATGCAGGAATTGGACGCATTAATCAAGCAAACCAAATACTATAAAGCGTGAGAGGTGCAGCGAATGGCGGGAAAGAAGAAGTTAGTGATATCTGTCTTTGCTTTAATTTTTGTATTTATTCTCATTTATGTAGGGGTGACATTGACCTCCAATCTAGGGAAGAGCAAATCACAGGTTACAACAGAAGATGCGGCCAAGCAGTTGAATAAACTCTATGCGAACGTATCGGTGTCGACCGAAGCTCCGGTAAAAGGTCAGATCGATATTAGTCCAGCCGATGTGGGCGATACCCTGCCGGATATATCGAAGTTCCCGATTACGGTAAAGAATACGACGAATCAATTTGTTGAGATCTTCACGTCGACGGAAAAAGGCGGCACAGGCATGGACAGCTGGCTCGCGGATGTGGCAACCGAGTTCAATAATGCGAAGATCCAAGTGAACGGGAAGCCTGTCTCTGTGAAGATTCGCAATATTGCTTCCGGTACAGCTGCGGACTATATCCGTTCCGGCAAATATATGCCTGATGCCTATACACCTTCGAATGAGCTGTTTGGCGAGATGATCAAAGCAAGCGGCGTAAAGACGGAGCTTATCAGCAAGCGACTCGCGGGCAATGTTCCAGGCATTGTGATCTCAAAATCCAAGCATGATGCACTCATCTCTTCATATGGAGCGGTAAATGTCAAAACGGTGACGGAAGCCATCTCGAACAATGAGTTCAGTATGGGATATACGGATCCATTCTCCAGTTCTACAGGAATTAATTTTCTAGTAACGGCACTCAGTACATTCGACAAGTCGAATTTGTTGAGTGATAAAGCAGTTCAAGGATTTGAGAAATTCCAAGAAAATATCCCGTTTCTCGCTTCGACAACGACGCAAATGCGTGATGCAGCGAAGTCGGGTGTGCTGGATGGGTTTGTATTGGAGTATCAAACGTACATCAATACGGATGAACTGAAAAATGAGTATGTGTTCACACCTTTCGGAATTAGACATGACAACCCGTTGTATGCAATTGGGAACCTGCCGAAAGGGAAATTGGACATCGTCAAGAAGTTCGCAGAATTCGCGTTGCAGGAGAAATATCAGAAAAAGGCGCAAGCAAAAGGTTTCAATGAGCTCGATAATTATAAATCGGAAATGCCCGTTGTGAAAGGCAGCTTGCTGGCCTCCGCACAGAAATTGTGGAAAGATAAGAAAAATGGCGGCAAGCCAATCGCGGCTGTCTTTGTTACTGACGTATCGGGAAGCATGGCGGGAGAACCGTTGAATCGACTGAAGGAATCGCTGCTTAAAGGACAAAAGAATTTAGGGAAAGACAACAGTATCGGTCTCGTATCCTATTCGAATGATGTCACGATTAATTTGCCTATCAAGAAGTATGACACCACACAGCGCTCCTTGTTCGTTGGTGCGGTCAACAGCCTTCAAGCAGATGGCGGCACGGCTACCTTCGATGGAATTATTGTTGCCTTGAAGATGCTGCAAGAAGAGAAGGCCGTCAATCCGAACATCAAGCCGATGATCTTCGTGCTGAGTGATGGCGAGACGAATCGCGGCCACTCGCTTAAGGACATTAAGGAGCTTATCGAGACGTTCAAAGTTCCGATTTACACCATCGGCTATAATGCGGATATTCAAGCGCTGCAGAGCATCTCCAGCATTAACGAGGCAGCGAGCATTAATGCAGATACCGATGATGTAGTCTATAAAATCGCAAACCTGTTCAACGTGCAAATGTAGCATGAGTCTAAAGGGGGATTCCGATGTCATTTACGATGGAAGTTGCAAGTCCGGAAGAAATTCAAAAGGAAATTGAGCAAGAGGTAAAACCAGTTCCTGAGGAAGTTGCGAAGCTTCAAGCGCAAGCGGATTCGAATGTGGCAGCAATTATGAATTTAGATCTGGATTCCTTAGAGAATCGAAAGGATATTCTACAATCGATAGACAGCTTCGGCATGAATACCATGCGTTCCTCTTCGACGAAGAACAATGCCTTACAGGTTTCCGTAGGCGATTTATCGAAAAAAGGGGACGAAGGGGGCCCGGTTGCGAAGGGACTGGTCGAGCTGCATCAGCAGCTGAAGGATCTCGATCCGAGCGTCATTGACTTTACGAAAACTGGGTTTCTAGGGAAGCTGTTCAATCCGCTTCGTACGTATTTCTTGAAGTACCAGAAGGCAGATACCATGATTGCGGAAATCGTAACTTCATTGGATAAAGGGAAAGTTACCTTGAAAAATGACAACACGACCCTCGAAATTGAACAGCTTGCCTTGCGTGACTTGACTAAGAAGCTGAAGAAAGAAATCGAGCTGGGCTCCTTGATGGATGACTCGATTCAATCACAGATTGAAGCAGCGCAATCCCGCAATGAAGATCCGGAGAAAATTCGCTTCATTACGGAAGAAGTGCTGTTCCCGCTTCGTCAGCGTGTCATGGATATGCAGCAGATGATGGTCGTCAACCAACAGGGGATTATGGCGATGGAGGTTGTCATTCGCAACAATAAAGAGCTGATTCGCGGTGTCGACCGTGCGAAGAACGTTACGATCTCTGCCCTGAAGATTGCGGTAACCGTAGCCAGTGCCTTATATAATCAGAAGATTGTGCTTCAAAAAATTGAAATGCTAAATCAAACGACGAATGAGCTGATTGCGGGTACTTCGCGGATGCTTAAAGACCAAGGCGTTCAAATTCATAAGCAGTCCCTGCAAACGAATGTTTCTGCGGAAACCTTGAAGCAGGCGTTTACGGATGTCCTATCTGCTTTGGATTCGATTAGCTCCTACAAGCAGGAAGCCCTGCCTAAGATGCGGGATACAATTGACCAGTTCCGGGAGCTTGCTGATAACGGCGAGAAGCAGATTCAGCGCTGGGAACGCGGACAGAAGCTCGGCCTGTAATGATAAATAATTCATATATATTGAGTTGGGAAGGAACAAAGTGAAGACTGCCTGCGGGCAGTCTTTTTCTCGTCCATATACAACATAGTCCGTGCAATATCGATCCAGGGGCGTATGAAATCGAAATGGCAGGAATGCCGCAACGAAGAACATCAACTGACATAATGCCTTACGCAGACAGCTGTTGCTGCCTCCCCGCGTATAGCGCTCTTGTCATCAATCCCATGGAAGCAACGATAAGCGCAGCCGGAATCCAGAAAATTTGCGGCGTGACACCATCAATGAAGAGCGGCAGGAAATAGCCGATTAAGGATGCTGTTTGCGAAATGAACACGTACAAACTTGCGCCAAACCCTGCTTTATGTATAAACATGCGCTGTACGTAGCCCATTGCTACGCCGTATAGAACCGAAACGAAGAAAGAGTATAAAGGCTGCATGAGGAAAAACACCGTCAAGGAATCGCTCGTGCTGTAAGCAATATAGGTGATGAGAGCGAATAAGCCCCCGAGCATGATAATGGGTTTGCTGCCATACTTGGCTGCCCAATAGCCTGCCATGGTCATGAACAGGAGCTCGAATACGGCTTGTATGCTCCATATGAAGGACATCAATCGCGGATCGCCGAATTGCTCGTTCACCACAAGCGGCAAATACAAGCCGCGTATGGCATCCGCACACGATAGGAGCAGAATGGCAAAGAGCATGATGAGGGAGAAGGGCTCACCTGCTTTGGCGGATGCAATTGACGAATCAAGTGTAATCTCCTTATAGAACAAGAGCAGCAGGAACAAGGAAGCGTATCCTGCAAGATTGCCCCACAGTACGCCGTGGAAGGTCGCCAGCAAGTACAGGTTGGCCCCGACGAGCAGCCCGGTAAAGAATCCGACGCTGTACGTGGCGCGCATCCAGATTTGCGCCATCTCTACAATATCAGGAGCAAGCCGCGTGACATGATTCCGCGCCATCGCGAACAGCTGTCCCATAATCATGCCGGAAGGAGCAGTGGCGAGAGCCATCCCGATCAGCGCCTGCGCATAGCTGTCTGCATTCATATAGATGACGAGGCCGATCATACAGACGACGGACGCGAGCAGTGGAATTGTCTTCTTGCGTTTCATGGAGTCGCTAATAATGCCGACACCAATCGTAAGCACCATGTTCAGAAATAGGGATATTGCAAAAATAGACGCAATCTCTATCTTGCCAAGCCCTAATGATTCCCGCAAATAAATCGCGTTCATGGGGGCTAGAATCCCCATGCCGATGCCGTACAGGAACAAGGTAAGGACGAGATGCAGAGCGCCTTTTACTCGCAGGAAGAGCTTGAAATCGTGCCATATGCGCATGGAGGGGAACACCTCGGATTCTGAAATAGATTTAGAGCGAGAGAGGAGGAATCTTGTGAGCTTCCGCTCTTGCTTCTGTCTTATTCTCCCATTATGCGGCAGTAGAACGGGGAGAGCAATACGTTATTGCGATAAAAAAAGCAGTAGAAGCGTTCTGCTTCTACTGCTTTGCTTGCTCAATATTAGATTGCCCAGTTGCCCTTGCGGAAGATTGGCTCTGTTGTGCCATCCTTAAGAATGCCGTCGATGTCCATGTCCGCAGAGCCGATCATGAAGTCCACGTGCGTAATACTACGGTTCACGCCGTTCTCTTCCAGCTCTTCCTGAGACATCTTCGTTCCGCCTTCTACGTTGAACGCATAGCCGCTGCCGATAGCCAAGTGGTTGGATGCATTCTCATCGAACAACGTGTTGTAGAACAAGATGTTCGATTCCGAGATAGGGGATTGGTGCGGCACAAGCGCCACTTCACCCAAGAAGTGCGAGCCTTCGTCTGTGTCGACGAGCTGCTGCAGGATCTCTTGACCTTGTTCAGCTTCTACCTTCACGATACGACCATTTTCGAACGTGATCTTGAAGTTGTCGATCAGGTTGCCGCCATAGCTAAGCGGCTTCGTGCTGGACACATAGCCGTTTACGCCGAGCTTATGAGGCACTGTAAATACTTCTTCTGTTGGCATGTTCGCCATGAACGGCACATCTTTCTCGTTGACGCTGCCAGCGCCTACCCACAGATGCTTCTCAGGCAATTCGATCGTCAAGTCCGTTCCAGGAGCTGTATAGTGCAGCTTGTGGAAGTGCTTGCCGTTCAATACTTCAACTTTCTTATGCAATGTTTCGTTATGTTCCGTCCAAGCTTGAACCGGGTTGTCGGAATTCAGACGGATGGATTGGAAGATCGCTTCCCACAGCTTCTCAACTGCTTCTTCTACAGCTACGCCAGGGAATACTTTGGCTGCCCAATCGCGGGAAGAAGCTGCAACAACTGTCCAGCTTACTTTGTTCGCTTGAACGCAGCGGCGGAAGTGCTCCAGTGCTTGTCCAGATGCCTTTTGGTTATTGCCGATCCGCTGTGGATCCACACCCTTCAGCAAGTCTGGGCTGGAGGAGACGATAGAGATGAATGCAGCACCCTTATCCACGAAGGTATTGCGCTTCAATGCTTCCCATTCCGGGAATTGAGTGAACACGTCGTCTGATGCCTTCTCGAATTTCAAGCGAGTTGTAGCCTCATCCGACCAATCGATATGTACGTTGCGTGCGCCTGCTTCATATGCCTTGCTGGCAACGAGGCGGGCCAGTGGAGCGACTTCGATAGAACTGTTAACGAATACATCTTGATCCTTCTGTACGTTGACGCCGACCTTTACGATAAGTTCAGCATACTTTTCTAATTGTTGCTCGAAATTTACCATGGGTAGCCACCTCTGTTCCTTGAATTCATAAATCTGAAGTCATTTCTCAGTATGTTCTCAATATACCATTATTGTAGGGGTTGCAGCAAAGTTTCTGGTGCAATAGTCTGTAGGCTATAACATGAAAAAGGGGCTGAACCTCAGAACATGAATTCTGAGATCCCACCCCTCTACAGGCTTACACACCCATACGCTTGCGTTGATTGTTAATCTTCTTCGTATTCTGGCTCTTCATTGTTGGTTGGCCAGATTCCTGATGCTTGTGCACGCCTTGCGATTTCCCTTGGGCCTGCTTCTTCTGCTGCAGCATGCGCTTCGCGGCATCCGCCAAGCTTACTTTCTTGCTCTCCGTTGCTTCAGCATTACCCTGGTTCTCCATGTGCTCAGTCATCGTATCACCCCCGTGCGGCAAATAGATCGGTAAGATGTTGACTCCATCTCATCCCCATTATGAATGATTCTAACTGAAATGAATAGTAGGAGTTGTCGAAACTTACTTCTCAATTGTACTTTATCGGATTTTACCGTAACGGGACTTGGAATTCAAGCTCCTTATAAAAGGTCGCTTTGCGCAGCTTGCTTGAATACAGCTTAATGGGCATGTCTTTTTGGAACGGATATTCGCCAACGTACGAATATACGCTGTTATTCACACGCAGCAGCTTGGAATTGTCGCTAAATACTCGTTTTCCGTCTTGGATGAACTCCATGGCAAGTTTCTGGCCTACAGGGTCGTTGCCGTTCACATCATATTGAATAATGACTCTGTCTTCTTCGAATGCCATGCTGTTCACCGTAACAGAGCCAACCTCTCCCTGCTGGAGCGTCAGTGGAAGCGCATTTGGATTCAGCGTGATCGCTGCATCGCCATACCGTCTTCCCGATTTATAGGGCTTGAATATGAGCGTCTTGGAGCGCTCGGGTATTGGATCATACTTTTTCGTATGTATCATCTCTGCAATATTCGTTTGCATTTGATTGCCTGGCCCGCCTGAACCGCCTGCAGATGAAATAATATATCCGTTCTCATCCACAACCATATAGTCGCTGTTGAATCCGCTCCAGCTAGAAGAAGTCGAAGGGTAGGCTTCTGCGGTCTTGAATCGAATCTCGGTTCCTAGCGGCGAAGTAACGACGGACTGAAGCGTGATGGATCCAATGCCGTCAGGCGCCTTATTGGTCTTATTAATAGGAATTTTTTTCGTCAGTGACGCATTCCATTTGACGGGAATTTCGAATTTCCAGTTTCCTTCCACATCTCCGACCTTCTTAATCGTGATCGGCAGTGGGAATTCTTTCGATATTTTGGCGTCTCGATCCGGTTCCGTGCCGAGCATCGACTCAAACGATAATATTCCGATGTTTTGCGTGGAGGTTTCCGAGCGCACATTTGACCAAGCATGGGACCAAATATCCAGCGCATGTGTTGGATCCTCCTGAGTCCTGCTCTTCACAATTTCATATCTGTCCGACCGATCCAAAATAATAGGAAGCTTGCTCGTCGAGCTTTCCTGTATGCCAAGCTTAATTTCCACGCCGTCATACAACACCTCGGTAATGGTCAGCGTAATGCCTTGATCCGTTGCGCTTAGATTAACGGGAAGGGACAATCCTTTCCGATTCGCATCCTGCAAGGCGTTATCGCCGAGTGCTTCAAAGATTTGACCGATGAACGGCACCTTTCTGAGCGTCTCAGCCATAGCGGGTGAAATGAATCCGGAAGCTAATGTTCCCCCGATCGCGAGCACGACTGCGGCCGCAACGAACCAAGATTTCCGATGGCGGGAATGAGTCCGATGCTGCATCGGCATTGATTCTGTCTCCAGCAATTGCAGCGTTTGCTCCAAACGTGATCGTACGAGCTCTGGGATTTCGGAGCTGAGATTTCCGGTTAGGTGCGTACGGATTTGTTCGTCGATATTCGAATTCATTAAATCATTAGCTCCTTTCCATTCTCACGTGAGATATGAAGCATGTCCGCGAGCTTGTTTCTGGCGCGGAACAGGCGAGACTTCACGGTGCCGACAGGCTGATCCAGCATATCGGCTACCTCCTTGAGCGGTAAATCCTCAATATAGAACAGTGTTACAACGATTCGCAGATCTTCTTCCAGCGCGTTGACGATTTCCAGTGTTTCGATATGTTCGTACTCGCTAGTTTCGGCTTTCGAATGCTGAAGCTCAACGAAAGGTACGGTTTGTTTTTTCTTTCGCAGCAATGCTCGGCATTCATTTACAAGGATGCGAACGAGCCAGGTTTTGAAATATTTCGGCTCGCGCAGCGAATGGATGGATCGATATGCTTTGAGCACAGCTTCTTGTATGGCATCTGCGCAATCTTCATCGGAATGTACAATCGACTTGGCCACTCTGTATAGGGGGGCTTCATAGGTGCGAATGAGCGTGCCAAATGCGTCCTTGTCCCCTTTGCAAGCTCGTGCTGCGAGTTGTTCTGGCTGCTGCACAGTAATGATCTCCTTTTTTTATAATGGGGCCAAGGCCCATATCATGGTGCGAGATAGAGGTCGTGACACAAACCCTATTTGCTCGATTCATTTGTTCAAGATTCTGTTGGAGCAGTAAGGGACATGCTCCAGAACTTTCCTTTTTGATTGATCTTACCATAGACGCTTGGTTTTCCTTGTTTTGTGAATGTATACTGTTCTTGCTTGACGTGAACCTGATAGCCTTTCAAGTCTAGGTCGAAATATTGCTTGACCGTTGGAGCAGCCGCTGCAATGGCTTTGTCACTCGTATAAAAAGGCTTGGCGAATGCCTTCTTGCGTGCTTCTTCCGATGCATAACGGGTAATTTCCTCAGAGTTGGCAAAGGACATCAGCTTGCCTGTAGCAGCATTGATTTTGATAAGATAGCGGCCGCTTTCATCGGAGAAAGAGGCTGTTTTTTGGTTTTCTGCTTTCATGTTTATGTACACTTGGACGAAATTGCGGAGCTGCTTGCTTTTGTCTGCTGACAGGGATTGAATTGTTTTCTTGGCTAGCGAGCTCCACTTTGAATCGATTTTCGCCAAGTCATAATCCGTTGACACGTACGTTGCTTTGCCTGTGACTGCATCAATCACGCCTGAAATATTGCTGCCGTTGAATGTCCAATGGTTCATGTCTGTATCGGTTTTAACACGAGTAATTTGCGTAATCTTGAATTTCTGTTGTGCATCCAAACTTTTCATTGCTTTTTGGATAACGGACTGAAGCGAAGTATCGAGCTCTTGCCATGTGAAGTTGATTTCGCATGCTAAAATATCGCCCTTTGCCTTGCCGATCATGACGCGCGCCTGATTGTCTTTGTCTTCGATTAACAGCCGATCCTCTCCAAGATATTCATAGCCAGCCTCGGTACCGTTGTGCAAAGCAGCTAGTTCCATCGTTCTTTTAGGAGCTAGCTCCTGCAGAGCCTTCTTTGCTTTTTCGAGCATTGCGGGATCAAGCTTGTCCAATGCCGATGCTTCGATTGCAGCTTTTTTTGCAGCTTCGTTTGTCGGCTGTTCCGCCGCATATGCGGTATGAAGCGTGAAGTTAGCTGGCAGGCTTGTGATGAGCAAGCTTGCAGTGATAGCAGCGAGCATGAGTTTATAAGATTTCATATTGAATCCTCCTGAATCGATTGGTTTTGGTTAATGTACCCATTAGATGGCTCGAAATGGTGAGGAGGTTCACGAGAAAATAAAAAATGATTTTATAATAGAATAGATGAATGAATGGGTGCGTTTATTTTTGGTAAGGTAGAAACGGAAGGAGGATGGAATATCATGCATATACGATCATTTGAATTAGAAGATATCGCGCAGATTGTCGCCTTATTCTTCGATACGGTACACACCGTTAACGCACAAGATTATACTGCTGCACAATTACAAGCCTGGGCGCCGGCCGATGAACAGGAAGAGAAGCTGGTTCGCTGGACAGCGTCGTTAAGCCAGCACATAACGTATGTAGCGATTCGGGACGGCGAATTGGTCGGATTTAGCGATATGGATGCTGGCGGGTATTTGGATCGGCTCTATGTTCATAAGGATGTTCAGAAGCAAGGTGTTGCAACGGCATTGTTGTCCAAGCTGGAGCAGGAAGCGAGGAGACTGGGGCTGTCCGAAATGAGAACGGATGCAAGTATTACGGCCGTTCCCTTCTTCGAGCGGCACGGGTTCTGCATCCTTCAAGCTCAGACGGTGCAGCGCAGAGGGGTTGACTTGGTGAATTACAAGATGAGCAAGCGATTGTAAATCAGGTTAATAGGAGAGAAGAGGCCCAACAATTAATAGGAAAGAAATAGCCGCTCCCTTAATTGTAAGGAGAACGGCTATTTGTGTTGTTCGTTTGCGATATCATATCGTATTCTGATTCGAGGAGATTAGCGGCGCTCTCTTCTTGGCGCGGGTACTCCGTCTTGCTGCAATAAGCGGGTAAATGGCTTCGGAATGCCTGTATCGAATCGAATTGGCTTGCCTGAAGTTGGATGAGTGAATGCCAGGATGCGCGCATGCAGACCTAGTCGTCCCAATCCTCTTGATTTGGCGCCGTACTTCTTGTCACCTACGATCGGATGACCGAGATCCTCCATGTGAACGCGAATCTGATTTTTGCGCCCCGTTTCGAGATGAACCTCCAGCAGGGAGTAAGCGCTGTTGGCTTCCAGTGTTTTATAGTGCGTAACCGCATGCTGGCCATCGTTCTGATACGGACTGGAATACATTTTTAATGTTTTCATTTCCTTCAGCCAGGAGGAAATTGTACCTTCCGGCTGGCGAACCTTGCCTTCAACTAGCGCAACATAGGATCGTTCCTGTACGATTTCTTTCCAATTATTTTGCAGTTGCTGCTTGATGTCTTCCTTCTTAGCGAACATCATGACCCCGGACGTATCCCGATCGAGACGATGCACGACAAATATCCGGTTGCTCGGATGCTGCAAGCGAACATGCGTCGTTAGCTGGTGGTAGGCAGTCAACTCCTTCTCCTGCTCGGAGGCAATAGACAGCAGACCGGCTTCCTTGTTGATGACGATGATATCGTCGTCCTCATGCAGTATCGACAAACCTACAAATGGAGGAGCTTCAATGATTTTCTCCTTCGACAAGCTTACAACTTGTCCAGGCTGGAGTGGATGATTATAGGCAGTTACGGCTTGTCCGTTGACAGAGATTTGTCCGCGTGCCAGTGCGGACTTGATGGAGTTACGCCCCATATTTTCCACCGTATTTAATAAGAAGCTGAGCAATTCGGCTGGTTCCTGAACCGTATATTCGCGAGCCTTCGGCGGTGTATGATGGGTTGGTTTAGTTGGTTTAGTTGGTTTAGTTGGTTTAGCTGATTTGACTGGCTTGCCGGATTGGTAAGCTTTAGCCGGCTGATTCTTCTGCGGGCCTTTTCTCGGTTTATGATTCTCTCGCTTACGCATTCGTAAGACCTCCTTGATGAGTAGACAACACTATACAGAACAGTGCGCTTCACAGATGGCGCTGGTGGCGCGCTGTAGGACATGTTCTATGGAATGCTATCACTATAGCAGAAAGTTTGGGCAGATTCTATTCAGAATAGGCAAAAAGACGTACATATGGCCAGAGAAGCGTGGAGTGGAAGCTATTACCTCATAGGAAAAGCCCATGTTATAATGAAGGACAGGAACAACGGGTTGCCGCAAGGGAACGGGGAAAAGGAGTCTACGCACATGTTTACAATGGACCAAGCGCGAAGCGCATTGCAGCGAGTATACGGCTACGATGGCTTCCGCGATGGACAACGGAAAATTATTGAACATCTTGCCGAAGGCAATGACACGGTGGGGATTATGCCAACCGGCGGGGGAAAGTCAATTTGTTATCAGGTACCAGCGCTGCTGCTGCCTGGAGTAACGCTGGTAATCTCGCCGCTTATTTCATTAATGAAGGATCAGGTGGATGCGCTGCACAGCTTGGGAGTCAAGGCTGGATTCATCAACAGCACGCTTGAGATGGGGGAGGCGGGCCGTCTCATGTGGCAGGCGCAAGAAGGACGCATTAAGCTGCTCTATGTAGCGCCGGAGCGGTTAGAGACAGAATGGTTCCGAGAACGCGCAAAATCGATTCCGATATCGATGGTAGCGGTAGACGAAGCCCACTGCGTCTCGCAATGGGGACATGATTTTCGCCCAAGCTATCGGACAATTGCACCTTTCATTCAGGAACTTGTGCAGAGTGGCCGCGAGCGTCCGATTGTGGCGGCATTTACCGCAACTGCGACGCCGGAAGTAACGGAGGATCTTATTCATTCCTTGGAACTGCTGGAACCCGAACTTGTCGTTACGGGATTCAAGCGGGATAACTTGTCGTTTACGGTGCTGCGCGGCGAGGAGCGGAAGGCGTTCACGCTTGATTATGTCCGGCAGCGATCGAGCGAGTCAGGCATTATTTATGCGTCGACGCGGAAGGAAGTCGAGGACATCTATGACATGCTGAGACGTGCAGGAATAGCTGCTGGCCGCTATCATGCTGGACTCGAAGATGAGGAGCGGGCAAAGATGCAGGAAGCCTTCCTCTATGATGATGTGCGTGTCATTGCAGCGACGAACGCGTTCGGCATGGGCATCGACAAGTCCAACGTACGGTATGTGCTGCATTACAACATGCCGAAGCATATGGAAGCCTATGTGCAGGAGGCAGGACGCGCGGGACGCGATAGTGAGCCGAGCGAATGCGTGCTATTGTTCCATCCGCAGGATATATTGACGCAGAAGTTCTTCATCGAACAAAGCGAGGCGACTCCAGAACGGAAGGCGCATGAATATAAGAAGCTGCAAGTCATGATCGATTATTGCTATACGACCGGCTGTCTGCAAAATTATATGGTTCGTTATTTTGGAGAAGATGGAGAGCAGCCATGCGGCGTATGCGGAAATTGCAAGGACGAGCGTGAGTCGATTGATATCACGATTGAAGCGCAGAAAATCTTCTCCTGTATTTACCGGATGCGTGAGCGATTCGGCGTATCTATGGTCGCTTCCGTACTGAAGGGATCGCGCAACAAGAAGGTCATGCAGTATGGATTCGAGAAGTTGTCTACGCATGGCGAAATGCGGCATTTGGCGGAGAAGGAAATTTCGGATCTCATCTATGTTCTTATTGCCGAGGGGTACTTGCAGCTTAGCGAAGGGCAGTATCCGGTTGTGCGGCTGCTGCCGCTGGCAGCGGATGTATTGAAGGGCAAGCGAACCGTTGAACAGCGGGTTGCGAAGTCGTTGAAACCGAAGGCGGGCACTGCCATTGATGAGACGATATTTGAGCAGCTTCGTCTCATTCGGCGCGAACTGGCAAGCCAGGCTGGAGTACCGCCTTACATTGTGTTTAATGACAGCACGCTGCGGGAATTGGCGGAGATGCAGCCGACGACCGAAGCAGGCATGCTCCGTATTAAAGGGGTCGGGGAAGCGAAGCTGAAGCAGTTCGGCATGCCGTTCCTTGAATTTTTCCAACAGCGGGAAGAAGAAGCGGGTCGCTACGATATGGAATAGGGTTAGGGATTGCAGATAAGGTCGAATGTTCAACCGCGAATAACAAATGAAATGATGAAACGGAAATATTTGGGCAGAAGTGGCGTATATGGACATCCGAGGATAGATACGAGACACGACGATAGATAGGAAGCTTGAAGAACGGGTACTACCATTGACACGATGAATTGCGTGAATAAGGGGTTGAATCATGATGCACGAGTTTAATCTGGAACAAATCAAGGATGAAGCAAGCATTCAGGACTTTATGAAACTCGATATACGTGTTGGAACGATCGTGGAGGCAGAGCCGTTCGAGAAAGCGCGCAAGCCCGCGATTAAGCTGTCAATCGATTTCGGACCGCTCGGCACGAAGCGATCAAGTGCGCAAATCACAGCTCGGTATACGCCGGACAAGCTGGTAGGAAGACAGGTTGTTGCTATTGTGAATTTCCCGCCGCGCCGTATCGCCGGCTTCGATTCTGAAGTGCTCGTATTGGGTGGAGTGCCTGAGGAAGGCGATGTTGTTCTACTAAATACAGATGAGATCATTCCAAACGGCACACCAATTGCATAGTGTGATTGATTACGAGGAAGAGGTACACGATGTTGAGCAATGATCAAGAGCTTGCGAACTTTTTAGTAGATGCGAAGCAATGCACGTATGCTGCAGCGGACAATAACACATCTGTCCAACCGATATTACCTGGCTCCGTGCAGTTGGAATACCGCAGTGGAGACTATGTATATTGGGATGTTTACTTTGGTCAAAAGAGATCATAGCGTTTACGAGCTGCACTATAGTGGCGGCATGATTCGATAATCCGTTTTCGATTGCATTGACACAGAATAAAGCAAGCTGCCTGCAGCTTGCTTTTCTGTTCAAGGTGGTTTCTTGGATGCATGCATGTCGAGATCTGCCTTTACTTTGGTTATAATGGTAGAGGCTGATCGAGCAGCTTGGTCACTTTAAGGTAGTGTCTGATGAGAGGAAGGTTTAAATGAAAGTTGTACTTGCAACATTAAATGCTAAATATATTCATACCTCGCTGGCAATACGCTGCTTGAAGGCGCATTGCGAAAGCGAGTTCGATGTCGACATTGCCGAATATACAATTAAGGATCCGGTGATGAATATCGTCTCAGATCTGTACCAGCGAGAGCCGGATGTGATCGGGTTCTCCTGTTATATATGGAACATTGAGGAAACGATTAAGGTCGTCAACATGCTGCGCAAGGTGCGGCCGGAGATCCGCATCGTACTTGGCGGCCCCGAGGTGTCCTATGACACGAAGGAATGGATGGAGCGGCTGTCGGATGTTGACTTCATCGTTATGGGTGAGGGAGAAGAGACGCTGCTTCATTTGCTGCGGGAGATCGAAGGCGAAGGGAAGTATCATTTCGTATTCGGGGTGGCGTATCGGAACAAGCAGGGCGAGGTCGTTATCAATCCGCCCCGCCCGAAGCTGGACTTGAATGAAATTCCATCCCCCCACCGCTTTGCGGAGGATATTCCGAGCCTCGGCAAGCGTGTTGTCTACTTCGAGACAAGCCGCGGCTGTCCGTTCAGCTGCCAATTTTGCTTATCCAGTATCGAAGTTGGCGTTCGTTATTTCGATATTGAACGGACGAAGGCGGACATCTTGTATCTGATCGATAATGGGGCGAAGCTCATTAAGTTCGTCGATCGGACGTTCAACATCAAGCGCGATTACGCAATGGAGATGTTCCAGTTCCTCATTGAGAACCATCGCGGCTGTGTATTCCAATTTGAGATCACGGCGGACATTATGCGCCCAGAGGTGCTTGATTACTTGGCTGAGCATGCACCACCCGGGGTATTCCGCTTTGAGATCGGCGTCCAATCGACGAACGATCCAACGAATGAGCTTGTGAAGCGGCGCCAGAACTTCACGAAGCTGACCCGAACCGTAATGAAGGTGAAGGACAGCGGCAAGATTGATCAGCACTTGGATCTGATTGCAGGGCTGCCGCTTGAGGATTACGATACATTCCGCAAAACATTCAACGATGTATTTGCACTGCGTCCGGAGGAATTACAGCTCGGATTCTTGAAGATGCTGCGTGGTACGGGGCTTCGTCTGGATGCTGAGAAGTACGGCTATGTCTTCATGGATCATGCACCATACGAAATGCTGTCGAATGATGCGCTTCCGTTCCGTGATGTCGTGCGATTGAAGCGTCTGGAAGACGTACTGGAAAAGTATTGGAATTCGCATCGCATGGATCGGACGATGGAGTATTTAATGCATATCGAATTCGACTCACCGTTTGATTTCTTCCAAGCATTCGGCGACTTCTGGGAAGCAAATGGCTGGCAGAAGATTGGACATCAATTAGAAGATTTGTTCGTAAGACTGCATGCCTTTTTAACCGCGCACGGACTCAAAAAGCCGCATGTGGCATTGGGGTTAATGAAGCTCGACTACTTCATGAACCATAAATATAAGCCGCGCAAAGTATGGTGGCACAGACAGCTTCAGAAAGAGGAGGCTTCGCGCGTTCTGCAATGGGCGGCAGTACAGGCTGAGCTTGTGTCTGAGCAATTCGCAGCTCTAGGTCTTTCGGAGAAGGAGCTGCATAAGCACGCTGTTGTAGAGATGATCCCGCTTGAGGCAGTTGTTCGCAGCCGTTCACTCGGAATGTCCCAACATACGGAACATGGTTTCGAGACAACCGACGAGGGGTTAACAGATGAAGTGTACGGCATTTTCTTGTATCAGCAGACAGATGATGAAAAACCGTTGCTGTTTACGGTGAACCAATCCATGATGGTTATTGTTGAATAGGACTTTAGTAGCAATCTTAGGTATTAGACCTAAGATTGCTTTTTTTATCTCTTCTCGTCTAGTCCTATCAGCAAAAATAAAATAGGATGGGGTAGGATCTGGAAATGAAAAACATACCAAAAGTCTCAAGAAAATTACGGTTTGTCACTTTGTATAATCAAAATGTGGGCATATGTACTTATTTTCATACATTCCTTCTTCCGGTATAGTTTGTCGAGAGAAAAATAGAGAGATATTCTAGGAGGTAAAAGATTGTGATGAAATGGTTCAAAAAAACAGCCGTCATAATGGGGTGTGCTGCACTTCTTATGACAGGATCGATGCCTGCACATGCTGAGGGTACTGCGAACTACACTGTCGGGGCGGGACAGGCGGTAGAGCTTGATCAAGGCATTGCGACCGTGACTTTGAAAAAAGGAATGGAATACATAAATGGCACGGAAACGAAAGCCATGATTACGAGAAATGGCGGCAAACCTTCCGGCTCCGAAATCGGTACGGTTATACCAGAAGACGGGCGCTGGTTTTTGTATTTTGAGTACACCGATTCCGGACATATCAAAGATAGCGATAAAAATGAGATCGATGCAGATGAACTGCTGCAAAGTTACAAAGACGGTCAAGAAGAAGCAAACAAAGAAATGACCCCTGAAAATCATCTATTCGTGGATGGTTGGGACGTAGCGCCTAAATATGATGAAACGGCACGTAGAGTTGTATGGTCGCTATTACTGCATGACAAAGACAATGCTTCAATGGTCAATTATAACGAGCGTATATTGACGCGAGAGGGTTATGTGTCGGCGATCTTGGTTTGTGATCCCAAAAAAGTAGAAGCATCGCGCAAGGAAATGAATGATTTGGTCTTGTCTACACTGAAAATCAAAGAAGGCAAGCGCTATGAGGATTTCAATGAATCAACGGATAAGGTGGCGGAGTATGGCTTGGCTGGACTTATCCTTGGCGGAGCGGGTGTTGCCGTTGCCAAAAAAGTTGGATTAATCGCATTGGCGCTCGGCTTGTTCAAAAAGTTCTGGATCGTTGTCGTGGCTGTCATTGCTGGCTTGTGGAAGCTCTTAACAGGCAAGAAGCGCAATAAGGAGCAGGAAGAAGAGGACGTGCAATCTGCCGCAGGTGATGAACAATCAGCTTCTCAGCAATCCTCGCAGCAGCCTCCATCTCAACAGCCGCCAATGTCATAAATTCAAAATGAACAGGATCGTATCCTATATGGAAAGAGGCAGACTAGACAATGATGTCTATCTGCCTCTTTTTTCTACGTCTTTACAAGAAGCAGGATATCCTCATAAAGCTACATGTCTCTGCGGTTGAAATAAATAAGACCACTAAGTAGAAAGAGCAGGAATCCACCGACAATGACGAACAAAAGAGTGCCGAGCGAGACATTGAATGCCCCGTATTTCTCCACGCCGTTCATCGCGAGTGCAGGCTGTGCCCAAGGATACCAGGGGCCGTACTTTTCCGAATTGACGATGAGCATATTCGGCAGTGTCAGCATCACGTTAATAGCAAGCGGAGCCGCGAAGCTTGACCATGATACGGACACGAACAGCTGAAGCGCGGCAACAGGCAATGTAGCCAGCCAGCCATTGGAGAAGGCTCTCAGAAGTTCAGTCCAAGGGATAGGTGCTGTATATCCTTTTAATAAGCCGACAGCAATTGCACCTAGCAGGAACAGTACTTGTGTTAGTCCCAGCAGCAGTGTAACATGGGCGAATTTCGCCAAGTATAGGCTGGAGCGGGACACAGGCAAGGAAAGCATTTGTTTCCAACCGCCTCCCGCGTGCTCGTACCGGCATATAAATGCAGAGAACACGCCAGCCAACAGCGGTAAGAACAACATCGCGTGCGCGATTGACATCGTCGACCATAAATAGAGCCACTGGATTTCGGGCGGCTGCTGCTCAGAAATGAATAGGCCGACGAGCATGGCCAGCAGAGGACTGATCAGGGTAAGCAGTCCAATATGGGACTTGCCCAACTTTAAACGTTCAGATTGAAATAATCGCAGCCATGTTGCCACATCAATCCACATCCCTTCTAATGAAGTGAACAAGGCTGAACAGAAACACGACGAAGCCGATCAAGATACCTGCGATGACGGAGTACTCTGGAATATTGGCTTCATTTACAAGCAGCGGCCACTTGTACGGCATCCAATCCGGCATTCTAATCGAATACACGGATACGATCGTACCTAGAATTCCGCAAGTAAGTGGAATGGCTTGGTTGCTGATAACGGTAGATAACCATAGCTGCAGTGCGAGTATGGGCATAGCCGCTAAGAATGGATAGAAGCTGTTCATGAGCAGCAATGACCAAGGAATATTTGTGCCGAAGCCGAGAAGAAGGCCGAGCAGTACAGATCCGATAGCAAGCAGCAGCGATGCGGTGAACATCATGAACAAGCTCAGGATGTATTTAGATGTGAAAATACTGAACCGTGACACAGGAAGCGCGAGCAACTGCTTCCATGAGCTTTGGCGATGCTCGATACTTGCAATTAAAGAAGTAACGAGCGTTATGCCAAACAATAGGGCTAGAACGGCCAATAATTTAATGTCGCTAAGCAGCCCGAACCATACTTGATCTTTCAGCTTGGATACGAGGTAGTCATAACGCAAGCTGTAATTGAGTGCCTGCAGGCTGATAACACCGAATGGGCCTAGAACAATGAGCAGCCATATCCATGTATGGCGTATTTTTACAAAGTCAGATGACAACAGCTTCCCGATCATCGATTGTTCCCCTCTCCAGTCATTGAGAGGAAGATCTCTTCCAGCGACTGCCGCTGTTCTTCTACTCGATACACGGACAGTTGGTTATGGACGAGCAGATCAACGAGGGAGGCGACCTGACTGTCTGGCATGTAGTTCATCAAGACGCTTCCTTCCTGCTGCTCTACAGCACATCCAGATGCAGCGAGCAGATTCGCTGCCTTGACAGGATTCGAGACTGCGAATCGAATACGATGCTGCGCCTGATCCTGCAATACGCTGATGGAATCCTGAAAGACCATACGTCCATGTTGAATAATGCCTACGCGCGTAGCCATCTGTTCAATCTCACTCAATAGATGGCTGGATACAAGAACCGTAATGCCATGCTGATGGGGAAGGCTCTTAATCAGCTCTCTAATTTCCAGAATCCCAGAAGGATCGAGGCCATTGGTCGGCTCATCCAAGATGAGCAGCTCTGGATTGCCCAGCATAGCTGCGGCGATGCCAAGCCGCTGCTTCATGCCCAGCGAATACCCCTTAACTGGGCGATTGGCATCGTTTGTGAGACGAACGATGGTAAGCACTTCATCGATCCGCGACTTCGGCACATCGATAATTCTGCGTATGGCCTCTAGGTTGTCCCGACCAGTCAGATGAGCATAGTACGATGGATATTCAACCAGCGATCCGACCTTGCGCAAGATTTCCAGCCGATGGGAGTGCAAGTTCTTGTTGAATATTTGAATGTTGCCCTTCGTGGGGCGAATAAGTCCAAGCAGCATGCGGATCGTCGTTGTCTTGCCTGCGCCGTTCGGGCCAAGGAAGCCGTATATATCCCCGCGTTTAATCGTAAGCCGAAGCTGATCAACTGCTCGGCGGTCGCCATATGTTTTCGTCAACCCTTCGGTTTGAATGATTGTTTCACTCAATGTATATCACCTCGTCAGTTAACGATACAGGTCGAAGGTTAAAACAAAAGCGGCTGCTTGTTTAAATTCTGTTTAAGAAAGGATCTGTTTAAAAAAGGAGAAGAAGAAGCCCATGAATATGATCACGTCCATGGGCGTAGTGGGGGGTGCTTATTCATACGGATACTTTAGACTTTCGGTAGTTCGGTTTTTCGAGTGGAAGTAATTTATATTGGTCTGGATTCAGTTGGGTTCAATTGATTCTTATGTTACATAAGGTTTATTGAGTTTATAGAATTTATAGTATATTGATTTCAATGAATTCATTGGATTTCATAATTTCATTGAGTTCCCTTTAGTTTGAGACGCTAGTTGCCTTTATAGGCTCTATCCTCATCCTTGTTCCTTCTGGACTGCTCGTTACTTCCCATTGCAGCTGCATTTCTGCGGTCATCAACTCGACAATCGTCAGCCCAAGGCCAACGCCTCTACTTGCGGACGCAGCGCTCATACCAGGTCCGTGATCCTCAATCACAATTGCAGTCTGCTCTCCATGCGCATGAATCGCAATTCCAATATACCGGCCTTCTGCGGCATGGCGCACAATATTTTGAAATAAATTATCGAGGATGCGCGTCATCCACTGTGAATCGACCCTCCAAGCAACGGGCTGCTCCGGGAGATCAATATGAATCTCAAAGCCTTCTTTCTCCCAAATCGGGTACCAACTCGCCGCAGAAGTTCGGACAAGCCGCAGCATATCCGTTGCTTCCATCTTCAGCGAATACTTGTGAGCAGACAGCAGCGTGTACGCCAATAAATTATCAACAAGCTGTCCCAAATCATTGACCTTCTTATCGATAAGAACAAGCGACTGCTGACCTTGCTCAGACAGTGGCTCTCGTTGGAGCGAATGGGCATGTCCCCGAATCGTAGTTAGCGGTGTTCGAAGATCATGGGACAAATTAGCGATCAGTTCCTTGCGCAGCGTTTCTTCCTCTTGTTCCCGTTGACGGCTAGAGGTGAGCTGCTTGATCATTTGGTTGAAGGTATGCTCCAATTGACCAATTTCATCCCACTTTGTTATCTCAATTGGCGAAGGCAAGCCATTGGCGTTATCGGGAACCATCGCCTTGCCTAACCGCACAAGCCGACCCCGAAGTCTATAGAAGAACCACCAAGAGGCAACTGTAAATAGAACAAACACGAGGGCGATGATGATAAGAGCGTGTGTTGTGCTGTATCCCTGTCTATCCGATACCATCAAATTTCGAGCGATTTGCATAACCATGAATCCTTGCTTCGGATCCTGCCCGATAAAAGCTACGACGGTGAACGGATCTCCATCGTAGCTCTTCTTCATAAAGGTGATGGCGTCCCCAGCATTCCATTGTGCTGGCAGGCTGGGCTGTACAGGAAGCTGAAGGCGAGTAGTACCGCTGTTATCTACCCAGAATAATTTGGCTTCTGGGTACTCCTTCTTCAGCTCATGCAGTCTCTGATCAATCGCAGCCCGATCGGCTTGCTTGAATTGAGCAGCTTCTTGGTGCCATCTCTCTTCCAACTTGGCCGCTACCGCATAACGATTCTCGACGGGTTCCCCTCCATTCTGCAAGAGAGATACATAATAGAGAATCGTAGAGGTTAATGGAAAAATAATCGGCCATATCATGAGCGCGACAAATACTAGCGTCAAATACCGGATCAGCAGTGATTTGCGCAGTGGAATACGGGAATTCATAGCTTCACCCGATATCCGATGCCGCGAATCGTTTCAATAATTTCCGGCTGGCCTGGATCGTTCTCGATTTTCTCCCGCAGATGTCGAATATGAACCATGAGTGTCTTATCGCCCTCCATGTAGGGTTCGCCCCAGACGCTCTCATAAATTTGTTCCTTCGTTAAGATCTGATTGGCATGACGCAGCATGAAGGCAAATATATGGTGCTGTTTGCCGGTAAGTGTGATTTCTTCTCCGGTCAAGGTATGCACAATGTGATTGTCATGCAAGGATATGCGCAGATGCTTCAACTCGATGGAAGCAGGGGTCTGCTTCTCGAAGCGCCGCAGCAGTACCTCCACTCTTGCAGCAAGCTCATCCGGATGGAAGGGCTTCGTTACGTAATCATCGGCGAATTGCAGCCCCTGCAGCTTGTCGTCAATAGACGTGCGGGCTGACAGCAGCAAGATGGGCGTACTTGGGTGTTCGCGCTTCAGACGCTGTCCCACCGTAAAGCCGTCCAATCCAGGAAGCATCACATCAAGTATGATCAGATCGCTATCAGGGACGTGCACCAGTGCATGCTCGCCGGACAGCAGCCACATTACCTGATAGCCTTTATCTTGCAAATAACTGCTGGTCCATGTTCCGATTTCTTTGTCATCTTCTATGTATAATAGCCGTTGACTCATTATGAACGATCTCTCCCTATCGTGTCTTCGTGTCATTGAACATTATAGCTCAAATGAAACCAGATGATAGAGAAAGAATGCAATAGTTGTACGATAGCCGTGTAGTACATCCTAGATTACATCAGCCCTCGCTACTCGTACCGAATAGGAGGCAGGCCGAATCTACTTCTACTGCATCGCCGCCTGATTATTGATCGGTTGCGGGCTGTGCAGCAGGCTGCGGAAGATAAACAGGGATGCTGTATAGCACAGCATCGTAACAACTACGATGGAAGCAAACCCCGCGATGCGTGCATAGAGAACACCAGCCAGAACGGATCCAAGCATCGTTGCGAAATACATCGTGCTGTTCGCCAGCGCGGATACGGTTCCACGTGCATTCGGCTGATCCTTCTGAAGAGTTCCCATTAAGAGAGGGAACAGCATGCCGCCGCACAAGGCGATCAGCGCATATGCGATACTAATGAATGCAATAAGATGGCTGGTCATGACGATCACATACATCGCAATCATGCCAAGGAGTGAATATGTAACAGTTCGCCGAATGCCGAGCGTGCGTTCCACCCTCGAGACGAGAAGACTGCCGAATAAATTGCCGATCCCAAAGCCAAGGATGAATAATCCCGTTTGCTGTACAGTAAGAGAAAAGTCATCAGCGAGCCAATTCCCCAGATAGGAGAAGGTAGAAAAAGTACCTAGCTGATATAAAAAATATCCGAGAAAAGCAAAGGTGGTGCTGCGGCGCGAGAAAAGAGCGCGATATTGTCGTCCAAGAGAGCTCAGCGAACTTCGTTGTTTCGTCGCTGGTGGGATAGAAGGGAGCTTTAGCGCCAATATGATGGTAATGAGCAGCGCAGTTACTCCGATGGCATAGAAGGGCAGTCTCCAACTGCTCGCGGCAAGCAGGCTGCCAAGAGGTACGCCGAGACATTGCGAGACGGCTAAGCCAGCAGTTGCGGCGCCCATCGCTTTGACGATCTTGTGCGGTGCTACTAATTGAGGGATGGATGCCCATATTTGCGGCGAGGCGATTGCCGCGCTTATTCCCGCCAAGGCGCGGTAGGCGAATAAGAGGGTGAAGCTTGTTGTTGAACCGCACAGTGCTGTGAACAGAGAGAATCCCAGCATCCCTCCAAGGAGACAAGACTTGCGATCCAGTCTGTCGGATAGCGGTCCGGCGATTAGGGCGAAAAGGGCGTATCCGAGTGCATAAGCAGAAATAAGCCATCCTGATTGTTCGACAGAGATATGCAGAACTTCTCGTAGTGTTGGCAGCATAGGAGATACGATAAAGGTATCTGTACCGATGATGAACATCGTGGCAAAGAATAAAGACATAATAGGACGGAATGATGATGCGGCAAGCGGTTGATTCATCGTATTGCTCATTGTAACTGGCCTCCTGTAATGAATAAGCGATCTCATGCGGCAATGATGTACGCAAGATCGTTCTTAATCGAGATGATTCATAGGTTACAAATGATAGTGAATATAGGTAAGATTCACTGAATATGAAGGTGCGCACCTTTGTTCAATAGTTCGAGTGTAATCGAACTATTGAATGATGTCAATCATTTCGGTACAATAATGACATGAGAACATTATTTCATCCCGCTATCGAAGATATTGAACTTTCGCAAGTATTTTATGCGCTCAGCGAGCCGATTCGAATGAATATCGTGCTGCAATTGATGAGCATTCCGGAGCAAACTTGCGGAGGATTCGAATTATCACTGTCCAAGTCAACTATGTCCCATCATTTCAAAGTACTGCGCGAAGCAGGCATTATTCGAACTAGAATGGAGGGAACACAGCGATTCATCTGTTTGCGCAAGGATGAACTGGAGGCGCGCTTTCCTGGTTTAATGCAAGTAGTCCTGACCCAAGCCAAGGAAATGACGTCGTAGTTCTGCGAACAGAGCAAGGGCCTTATAGAGAGTCGAAGTTGAAGTGAGGAGCTCCGCATGGGTCTGCACATGCATGATTAAAAAGACGCTTCCATCCCACAATTACAGTGGTTTTGGAGGCGTCTTTGCTTATCTGTCATACAACTCTCTTATTACTGCTCTTGGAACATCAACTGATCGGTTTTTTTTTGATGTGTTTAGTTTGTGGATTGAACATTGTTGACATGGTGGCGTATGCGCTTCATGACCCATACCGTAAGCAGCATATAACAGAGAATGACAACGATGCTGTTGTCTCCCGCTACATATAAAGCCATACCTGAAGTTGGAACCGCAAGGCTGCGCAGAATACTCCACATTACGTTATGTGCCGAGTGGAAGATAGAAGCTGTCCATACGCTGGATGAACGCAATCGAATATAACCGATGACAGGGCCTAGGAACAGGCAGGATACGACAATGAATAGGCATGCGAGAATCGGATTTTGATCTTGGTGGTAGATGGAGGACAGCAATATAATCGGGATATGCCATAGTCCGTGAATCAGGCCGGTGGCGAACAACGCCTTTCTCTCTCCCAAGCTGTTTACAAGAAGCGGAAGCAAATAACCTCTCCAGCCAAGTTCTTCACCAAGTGAGCTGATAAGTACGGCGCTGACAAATTGTATCGCAACAACGAACGGGAAGGCGGACCAATCATAACCTGCATAGTTGGGGGGAACCTCGATATCTAGGGCACCAACTACCCAAGCGAATCCATAGCTCAGCGCTACAATGCCAGCTGGAACCGTGATACATAGGAGCCACCATTTTAACCCGAATTTTCGTAATCCAAGCGCGGCCCATCCGGATCGCGATCGACCGTCCTTCGTCACGAACAGGAGCATAATGAAGGCAGCCACTGTTGGAGTCAGCATATAAAGTAAGGAATTGGTGTTCGGAACGATACTGACACCTATAGCTAGAATGAAGACGATTGCTGTGTAAATCAGTGCTTTTGTATGGCTGTGTAAATTAGAAAACATGCTGCATTCCTCCGGTTTCGCTTTTTTTCATGGGCCTATCATATTACAATAAGGATGGTGCTCCCAGTGAGGAACATCTGAAATGCTGTCATATGAATATCCTATCTATCTTGGATGTAGAAAATGCCGTAAATATATCTGGCTGAGTGATTAGAGAAGTATGTTACTTACGTGGAAAGAGGCAAGTGAATGGAGCAACGACAATGGCATTGGATCGACACAGCACTAATGGGCTTATACATTCTCTGGATTGTATCAGGGGCAGTTTATATTGCCATATCACCGGACTTTAGTACGGTTCATACCGGACGTACAATCGTACCATTTATATTGTGTTCTGCGCTGCCTTTATGGTTCTGGAGACCTGGCAGCATTCACCCGTCGAAATTTATTGCCTCGGAAATAATTTTGTCGGGAGGCATTAACATTTCCATGCATTTGTCGATGCCTCTATATCTCGACAATATGGTGTTGCCTGCACTACTCGTTGGATTTATGACGTCAAGGAAGAGTGTATGGTGGGGAGGTTCGATTGTAGGACTTTTTCCTTTCATTGGTTTATGGAGCGGCAAGTTATCTTGGCTTCAGGCTTTGGACTCGTCTGTTAATCATTTCATATTGTTCGGGATAGGTGCTGGCTTTCATGTGTTTCTGCATTCACAACGAAGAATGAAGCAGCTGCTTCAAGAGAATGAGCATCAATTCAATATTATTCGTCAATATGCGGAGCAAGTGGAGCGGCTTACCGTTCAGGAGGAGCGCAATCGCGTAGCTGGAGAATTGCATGATACATTAGGTCATTCACATGCATCGATTGTTATGGGGTTGGAATCGGTCAAGGTTCTTATGGGGGACGACCCTGAACAAGCAAAAAGTAGGCTTGAGAGTGTGATTGTACACGCACGGAGCAGCTTTGAAAAAATACGACATCACATTCATGATATCGCTCCTTCTGAAGAAGGGGAGCGAACATTGGATGAGGTATTGAAGCACTTGCTGGACACGCTTGGCAATCAAACTGGTATTGCATGTAATCTCAAAACAGAAGGCATCATCTATTCTATTCCTTATGCACACCGTATGGTATTAGAGCGTTGTGTGCAGGAAGCCGCTACAAATGCAGTGCGTCATGGTAGAGCATCATCGATCGAGGTTAACCTTGTCTATGACGAGACAGAAGTATGCTTATCGATTCGGGACAATGGGCTAGGCAATGAGAAGCTAACCTTTGGCTATGGTCTGTCATCAATGCAGGATCGCCTGCATGCTTATGGTGGGCACTTAATGGTGCGTTCTTCATTGGGGAACGGCATGGAAATTGTATGCAAGGTTCCGCGCAAGTTGCATATAGAGGGCGATCAGCCGATCCGCTTGCTCATTGCTGATGATGAGCAGCTCTTTTGTGAGAGTTTGTGCTATTTATTCAGCCAAGAAGATGATGTCTATGTCATAGGTGCAGCGGTGGATGGGAAGGAAGCGATTGAATATATGGAGTGCGAGCATCCTGATGTCGTGCTCATGGATATTCGAATGCCGCGAATGGATGGCTTGGCTGCTGTTCGTGTGATGAAGGAGCGATGGCCGGATGTGAAGATCATTCTGCTGACAACGATTGAGGAATCAGATTATGCCGTACAAGCGATTGATGCGGGAGCGGAAGCGTATCTGCTAAAGTCCATGCATCCGAAGGAGCTGCTTGCCAGCGTCCGTCTTGTACATCAAGGGGGAACGCTCCTATCGCAGCCGATCGCACGATTGATGACCGATCAATTATTGCAAATGGATCACGCTGAGGATCGAAGTGAAGCGGCAGGGAGTATGGGGCCGTGCATAGAAAGCAGTGAAGATCCATTCGGCTTAACTGAACGTGAGAAGCAGGTGCTCTATTATTTGGCACAAGGAAAGAAGTACCGTGAAATTGCTCAGATTCTCTATTTGTCCGAAGGAACGATCCGCAATCATATCTCAAGCCTATATGCCAAGATGGGAGTAAACGATCGGATGTCTGCCGCGAATGCAGCACGGAAAGCACGTCTTATATAAAATGAGAGAAGCGCTTAGTGAAGTCACTAGGCGCTTATTTGTATATTTGGACAGTTATTTTCGTACTCGTGCTACAATAGCTTGATTGACACGCACCATTTCTTGAACGGAGATTCGCGTCAGTGAATAGGGGGAGCCCCCGCCTGTATATACGAATTCCTGTTCCAGAACTTTCGGATCGATAAGAAATGTGGCTGTGAACCCAAAGGAAGGAATCCCGCCGGCAGGATATCCGGCTAGCTGAAGCATTTCTTGCTCGAGCGCCAAGCGTGGAGGGGGAATAAGCAGTGCCTTGCCAACTCTGCTGGTGCTTGCGCGGTCTTCGCCCTTGACGATGGCTACAAGTAAGTGACCTTCACCATCGATCATGCAGACATTTTTAACAAAATCAGCTTTATCGGCTTGCACCGCTTGAGCAGCATCCTCAACGGAATGGCACAGTGTATGTAGACGCAGATGTTCAGCAGCCATTTGATTCGCGCGGAGATAGGAAATAAGCTTGTTATCATATTCATCTGTTGACTGTGGTGGTTCCGGATTTTCTAGAAATTCCTTATTCGCATTCATCTATGTTCCTCCATTCAAAAGAAAAAAGCTCGTGTAAATGCAAGTGAACGTGCAAGTGTAGGCACCTTGCTAATAAAATGGCACCCGGTCTCCCCGTAAGGAGCCGGATGCCAAGTCAATTATGCGTGCATTAAGGAGCAACAGAGCGCAATACAGTGCAGTTGCCATCAAGCGTATATTCACCAAGGTTAGCTGGAAGCAAGAAGCATTCGCCTGCTTTGAATGCGATCTGCTCGTCAGCAGTTGTAAGTGTGCCTGTTCCTTCGCACACAACAAGAATGACGAAGCTCTCTTCTGTTGTTGCGAGTGCCCATGGCTTCTCAACGATGCCTTTTTCTACACGGAAGTACGGAGACTCCGCGAGCACCAGCCACTCATTAGCGACAGCGCCATTTGTAGACATGCGAGTTGCGCCCGCGCCTTCGTATGCGATGACATTCAAGGAATCCTCAATGTGCAGCTCGCGCGGCTTGCCGTCGAGACCTGGACGGTTGTAGTCGTACAAGCGATAAGTCGTATCGGAGTTCTGTTGAATCTCAGCGACTACGACACCTGCACACAGCGCGTGAACCGTACCAGCTGGAATGTAGAAGGTGTCCCCGGCCTGGACGGATACTTCTTGCAGAACTTCCATAATGCGGCCTTCTTCGATCGCCTCTGCCATTGCTGCGCGATCAATGCCTTCCTTCAAACCGTAAATGATTTTCGCGTCTGGCTTCGCATCAAGCACATACCACATCTCTGTCTTGCCCAGTTCGCCTTGCGGCAGACCTTCATACGTGTCAGTAGGATGCACCTGAATAGAGAGATCATCATTGCAGTCCAACAGCTTGATAAGCAATGGGAATCGGCCGTTCTTCTCAGAGAAGCCCTTGGAGCCGAACCATTCCTTGCCGTATTGTTCACGTACTTCGTCCAAGCCAAGTCCAGCCAGTTCACCGTTAACGACCTTCGTCGTACCGTTCGGATGATCACCGATCATCCAGCCTTCACCGATATGTCCTTCTGGCAAATCCAGTCCAAATTGCGTCAGAGCACGGCCGCCCCATACGCGTTCTTTGAATTCAGGTTGAAACTTCAATGGATAAGGTCTTGTCATGTTCTCTCACTCCCGAGTTGTCTATTATCTAGTTGTTTGGAAAAACTCAAGTCTCTCGCCGTCCGGACCCTTAAAGAAAAAATAGCGGCTGCCGTTCGGCAAGGTAACCAGTTCTTCATCAATAAGCTCAACTTGAGGCAGGCTCTTCATTCGAGCCAACTCAGCCTCTATATCGTCAACAGTGAAGGCGATATGGTGAACCTTGCCTTCTTCCGTTAAGCTTCCAGAATAACCTTCTACAAGTTCAACTTCCGTTTCGTCAGCACCGTCCCATCCGAGAAAGGCGAGGCGAATGACACCATTCGTATGAAGAAGGGTTCCTTTCAGCTTCAAGCCGATGACTTCCTCATAGAATCGAATGGATAGTTCTATATTGCGAACCATGATCCCAACGTGCTCTATTTTGCGAACTGCCATTTCACAACAACTCCTTCAACATGGTGAACAGGATGGTGGGGCAGATATCGAAGCGGAAGCTGCAATTGCCAATCCAAGTGGGAAAGGCTCTACACGCGATCAGATGTTATTTTCGTTTCTCTACCGCAATGACATAAGGTGCATCTGGACGCTGCAGCATTCGATAAATAACGGCTTGCCCAAGACGAGCTGGAAGAGACTCCGCCCAAGCTCGCACTTGATCGGCCTCATCATCGCCGCCACTGTGTCCGGGATAGAGTACAATACTAAGCACTCCGCCAGGACGCAGCATAGATAAACCGTTGTCGAGTGCTGTAAGTGTCGTCTCAGGGACGGTCATAATGCGCTTATCTGCCTCATTCGTAGGCAGATACCCAAGATTGAACATGATGGCAGCGGTTGTACCGAACCATTCTTCGCCCAGCACTTCATTCATGGCATGATGGCTTGCCTGAAGCAAGCTGACATGTGCGTATTCGTCTTCGCCCAGCTCACGATGAAGCCGCTTACGAGTCAGCTCAAGCGCTTCTTCCTGGACATCGAAGGCGGCTACTGAGCCGCGCGATCCAGTTAGGCGGGCGAGAAATAAGGTATCTACACCTGTTCCCATCGTTGCATCAATTACGCGTTCACCGGGCTGCACGCGCTCCTTCACCACTTGCTGTGCATAGCCGAGTACGGATAGAAATCCCATCTTATGACTCCCTCCAATACTTGCCCTGCCATGTGTTGCGCCGTTTCAGCTCCGCATCGATGCCATTGAGCACTTCCCATTTTCTCATGCTCCACATCGGTCCAATAATTAAGTCCCGTGGTGCGTCACCTGTAACGCGGTGGACGATCATCTCCGGAGGAAGCATTTCAAGCGAATCGACGATAAGCTTGATATACTCATCCATCTCCAGGAAGCGCAGCAATCCAGCTTCATATTGCTTCACCATCGGGGTCTTGCGCATGAGATGAAGCAGATGAAGCTTAATGCCTTGCACATCCATCTGAGCGACAGCTTGGGCCGTCTCGAGCATCATACTATGCGTCTCTTGCGGTAGTCCGTAGATGATGTGAGTGCAGACGCGAATATTATGCTTGCGCAGCTTCTCTACGGCTTCGATGTAGCATGCCGTGTCATGCGCGCGGTTAATAAGCTGAGATGTCGATTCATGAATTGTCTGCAGTCCCATCTCGATCCATAAATACGTGCGCTTATTAAGCTCTGCCAAGTATTCGACAACATCGTCCGGCAAACAGTCAGGCCGTGTCGCAATGGACAAGCCGACGACACCAGGCTGCTCAAGAATGACTTCGAAGTAATCTCGCAATACGTCCACTGGTGCATACGTATTCGTATAAGCTTGAAAATAGCCAATATATTTGGCGTTTGGCCATTTCGCATGTTGTCTGTCTCGAATGGTGTTGAATTGAGTGACCAGATCGTCGCGCCGACGACCGGCGAAATCTCCGGAACCACGAGAGCTGCAGAACGTACAGCCGCCAATTGCGATGCTTCCGTCCCGATTCGGACAGGTAAACCCAGCGTCGAGCATCACTTTGAATACCTTTTCTCCGAATTGCTCGCGCATCTCATAATTCCATGTATGAAACCGCTTGTCTCCCCACAAGAGGGGGGAAGTCGATTGTGTGTGTATGAAGCCGTCCAATGGCATACAAGCCCTTTCAATTGCAGTGTAAGTTGATTGTTATGCAAAACGTACGCCGTCCATAACGGAAGCTTATCGATAACAATCCCATTGTATTATTGTAGCAGATTTAGCCGTAAAAGCGAAGACAGCGGGCAAGCTCTGTTGTTCTTATTTGCCTGCATCGCCGTCTTTACTTTTTATCGCTTGTCATGCACAATAAGGGCTTGGAGCATAATCAGTATGGAGGAAAGCACACATGCGCTTACGTGGCAAAAGAGGAGCAAAAGAGCTGCTTGCAGAGCAAACCGACTTGGTCGTGCTTGAGCCGGAGCAGTTGAAGGGCAAATGGAGTGAGGCGTTCGGAAATGACCGCCCCATATATGTTGAGCTGGGAATGGGAAAAGGGCAGTTCATCAGTAAGATGAGCTTGAAGTACCCAGACATCAACTTCATCGGTGTGGATATGTACGATGAGTTGATCGCTCGCGGATGTGAGAAGGCTCGATTATTTCGAGAAGAAGCAGGAATGCAGGAAGCGTCCAACCTGAAGCTGGTGCGCGCGAATGTTGAATTTTTGGAGCAAATTTTTGCAGAAGGCGAACTTGAGCGCGTATACTTGAACTTCAGTGATCCGTGGCCGAAGAAGAAGCACGCACGCCGTCGCTTGACCCATTCGCGTCTTGTTGAGAAGTATCGTTATGCATTGAGCAATACAGGTGAGATTCATTTCAAAACGGATTCAGAGACCTTGTTCGAGTTTTCCTTGAACTCCTTCGCAGAGATGGGGCTTCAAATGCGGAATATCTCCTTGAACCTGCATCGTGATGGCATCAATGAAGAGCATGTTATGACAGAGTACGAAGAGAAATTTATGGGCAAAGGCATGAATATTCATCGTGTCGAGGTGCTCGTTGGGGATCAGGCGTACAAGCAGTACCGCTCTTCCTTGCCTCACAATGAGCCTTACGCATCCCGTTAATTCCGGGTCGAAATCATATATGGATGATCAAAAAAGCCGCTATTCCGCATGAATGATAGATGACAGTGCTTCATCGTTCGCATGCTTGATAGCGGCTTTACTGTTATTCGATTGAAGTAAATGGCACATTCATCATTTGTAGGATTGCTTCCGCACATACCTTAGGATGATAACGAGATGCCTTCTGCTCATGCTCTAAGCGGCGTGCGGAGACCTCATCGTAATGATGTACAAGAAGATTCATCCATTTCGTAATCGTATGTGCAGACTCGATCGACTCGCCATATCCCTTCTCCGTGAAGTAGTGGGCATTCTCTTCCTCTTGGCCGGGGAGCGGCTGATAGAAGAGCATCGGGATTCCCTTGGCCAGCGCTTCAGTACAAGTCATCCCGCCTGGCTTGGTAACGAGCAGGTCGGACACATCCATCAATTGGTCAACTTCCTTGGTGTAACCCATCAGATGAATATTCTCATACTGGAAGCGAGGATTCTCCAGCATACGACGGCGAAGTTTCTCATTATTCCCGATACAAAAAATAAACTGTACATCTTTGCGCCAGCGGGTGAGCAGCTCTGTGGATTGTGTCGAATCCATCATTCCCCAGCCACCGCCCATGACGAGCACAGTCGGCATGTCTTTCAGCCCGAAGCGGGCGCGGATGGATGATTTGCCCATTCCATCATGCGGCTCCCAGAAATTCGGATGGACAGGAATCCCTGTCACTTGTATGGAATCGCTGCTTACGCCATGCAGTTCTAGCTTCTCCTTCACCTCTGGCGTTGAGACGAAATAGCGATTCACAGCCGGACTCACCCAGGCTGCATGCGCATCATAATCGGTAATGACCGTACAGAGCGGGACATTAAGTCCAAGCCTGCGCAATCGGGAAATGACAGCGCTTGGGATCGGATGAGTGCATACGATCATATCAGGCTTAAGCTGACGCATAACGGACATAGCATGAGTGTAGAATACCCGGTGCAGCGCCATTGTAGTCAGTCGATTTAGCGATCTATTGTACTGTGTCTTATACATAAAGCCTACCAGCTTCGGCTGTATAAGCACAGTCTTGCGATATGCTTCTATAATGAGCGGAGCTGTCTTTGGGTTAAGGAAGCTCCCAAGCTCCATCACACGAGTTTGCACATGCGGAGACAGCTTGCGAAGGCTGACAGCAAGTGCATGGGCAGCTTGGGTGTGACCAGCTCCGAAACGCTCTGACAGCAGCAGTATACGCTTCTTTCCTTCGTGCTCGGCACCAAGAGTGATGCCGGAGGGAAGTGTAAATGTCATTGCTTGATGCACGGTATTTCACCCTTCTATTCGATCTTCTAGATATATCATAATTTCTATACCCTACTATACCCGATGTCCGTGATTACACAATAGGCCATAAAGCAACGGTGCTTACGGCAGCGCCTGTACCGATGAATGCGCCAGCAAGACAGTCGGATGGATAGTGAAGTCCTAAGTACATACGGGACAGTGCGACGATACATGCAATCGGCAGAAGTCCCCATGACAGAGTCGGGTTAGCTATTATGAGCGGGACAACGACTGAGAATATGGCTGTCGTATGTCCAGAAGGAAATGAATGGTCAACAAGCGGCTTGCGGAATGTGCGTATATTAGGCAATGCTAAGTGTGGACGCACACGCGGATACCACTTCTTAATTAAGGCGACAGGCAGATGGCTAACTGCAAGTGCAGCAACACATTGCCAGCCAACGATATTCCATGGATTAGGCGCTAGCCAGGCAAGCAGCAAGGTAAAGGCAATCGTAAAGGTTGCCCCGCCCAGATGGGTCAATGTATACAATATAATATTCATGCTCCGGTGATGCAGCCGGTGATTAATCCAAAAGAATAATTGACGCTCACGATTACCCAGCCACGCGATAACACGGGTCATGTCGGTTCCTCCGTTATCCGGTATTTAATAATATGATCGTAACAGCGTAACATTAACAGAAGATGATGGGTTTGTGAATTTTATCTGAAGTCGCTACAAGTTCAAAGAGCATCTTTAATCATATTTTCAAATGCCGAGCATTTCAACAAGTTATTCCTATTTTACCTTGAAGTGATACTGCCTGCAAAATCGCGAATTACGCACGTAGAATGCCTATTTCTTCGATTATCTTGCTGTAGTGCCCTGTAATGAATGGTGTAGCATGTACGGTAGGATTATGCGGTGAATCCGCTCTGACAGAGGTTATGAATGGTAAGGGTTCTATTCATCAGCATCTTTGGCAATGCTGTATGAAGATAATGCCAGAGACATGTTTTCCATATATTCCAAACGGGTAATAAACATTACCTGAAACTTTCTTCCGTTGTAATACGTCCATAATAAGAGAGGGCATATCCCTAACACAAAAAAAAGTAAATTGTTCCATTCTCATTGTCTTTCGGATCCTGGATCAGCTTTGAAAGAACAGCAAATTTTGACGAAAAGGGGGTCAAAAGCCATAATTTCTTAGCATTTGGATGAAAATATAACATAACCTTGCGGGAAAGCATGATTCGATGCGACTTCGCACAGTAACTTCGGCGATAATGTTCATATTCAAGCGTTGAAAGCCAATAAAAGGTTTTGACAAATGAAAGCAAACATTAGAAAATCGTGATCGACCGTTTTCAGCGGGGTAAACCATATATAGAGTTGATGAGCATGCGTTCATACATAAAAAGAGAGCGCCGTGTTCGTTAACGCAACAATGAAATTGAAGTAGGGGTTATTTAAAAGGGGGACACCAAGCATGGTGGATACGTTATTTATCGTCTTGCAGGTTCTGCTGGCCGCGATTGGGGTGTACCAGTTTACCTTGTCGCTGTTCGGTATTTACCGCAAAAAAGAGAAAAAAGTATACGAACCGCAAAAATCCTTCGCTGTGCTCGTAGCAGCGCACAATGAAGAAGCCGTTATTGGAGCATTGGTTGAAAATCTGAAGGCGTTGGATTATCCGAGAGAAATGTACGACGTGTTTGTCATCTGTGACAATTGCACGGACGGTACAGCCGATATCGTAAGAGAGCATGGCGTATATGCTTGCGAACGGCATAATCCGCATCAACGAGGCAAGGGTCATGCCATCGAATGGATGTTGAAGAATCTGTGGGAAATGCCGCGTCAATACGATGCAGTTGTTATGCTTGACGCTGACAACTTGGTAAGCAAAGACTTTTTGACTGAAATGAACAACGATCTGTGCTCGGGGGCACGCGTTATTCAAGGATACATCGATACGAAGAATCCAGAGGATTCTTGGATTACAGCCGCATATGGCGTAACATACTGGTACTGCAACCGTCTGTGGCAGTTGTCCCGTAAGAACTTGAACATGGCTAACTTCCTCGGCGGTACAGGAATGTGCTTCGAGAGCAAGCTGTTGAAGGAAATGGGCTGGGGTGCAACGAGCTTGGTTGAGGACCTGGAGTTCACTGCCCGCTGTGTTAAAAACGGCATCAACCCAGTGCTGAACTACAATGCACGCGTGTTTGATGAAAAGCCGCTTACGTTCAAGGCATCGGCTCGTCAGCGTCTGCGCTGGATGCAAGGTCACTTTACCGTAGCGCGTCGTTATTTCTTCCCGCTGCTGTGGCAGAGCATCAAGGAGCGCAACTTGGCGAAATTCGATATGGCGCTATACACAATTACGGTGTATACAGTCTTGGTTACTTTCCTCATGACGGCGTTCATGTGGGTAGATGCAGCATTCTTCAATGGGCCGAACGTGGCAACGTTCTTCCAGTACCTGCCTGAGTGGGTTCCGGTTGTGTCACTTGTGCTGTCCTGTGCTGTATTCGTACTGGCGTTGATTTTGGAAGGTGTCAAGTCTTGGCGCATCTATGCATCTCTGATTACATTCCCAGTATTCTTGCTGTCCTGGTGGCCGATTACGTTCTACGCATTCTTCACTCAGAACAACAAGGTATGGAGCCACACTGAGCATACACGAGTTGTGCGCTTGGAAGAGATGCAAGGCAAGCAAGTGTAAGGCGTAAAAAAATAATAATAGTGGCTTGACTTGATCCAGTTCACTGTGATATATTATTCAAGTATTTGAAACACATATTGCAATTGGAAAGAAGAAGCCCACGCTTCTCACCTGACCGACATGTTGTTGGCTGGTTATGACTCGCACTGCCTAGGCAGTGCTCACTAGATTAGAATGTCTATGTGAGGGATGTGGGCTCGATGAGCTTGCATCCCTTTTTTATGCGATAACCAGTTAGATGCAGGAAATTCGATTATGGAGGTGGCACACCATTAGCAAGGATCATTTGATTAACGAGGACATTCGTGCAAGAGAGGTTCGCTTAGTTGGTGCAGCTGGGGAGCAGATTGGCATTACGCCGTTCCGCGAAGCACTGCAAATGGCTTACGACGCTAACTTGGACTTGGTAAACGTGGCTCCGCAGGCAAAACCGCCTGTATGTCGTATTATGGACTACGGTAAGTTCCGTTATGAGCAACAGAAGAAAGAGAAGGAAGCGCGCAAGAACCAGAAGATCGTCGATGTAAAAGAAGTATGGTTCCGCGCCAATATCGAGGAGCACGACTTCAATACGAAGCTCCGCAATGTCTTGAAGTTTTTGCGTGACGGAGATAAAGTAAAATGCTCTGTTCGTTTCCGCGGACGTGAAATCACGCATGCTGATATCGGGAAGAAAGTGTTGGAGCGCGTTCTGAAAGAAGCAAATGAGCTTTGCATCGTTGAACGTACACCGAAGCTGGAAGGCCGCAGCATGATTATGATTTTGGCGCCGAAGACGAACAGCTAATTCGGCCCGCCGCGCAGAAGAAGGCGGCGGATAAGAATACCGAACTTGAGGAGGAAACGATAATGCCTAAAATGAAAACGCACAGCAGCTTGAAAGGCCGCTTCAAAATTACGGGAACAGGTAAAGTGCGCCGCTACAAAGCGTACCGCAATCACTTGCTTTCCCACAAATCGAACCGCACGAAGCGCGTTCTTGCTACTAGCCCAGTAATGGCAGCAGGCGACGTTCGTCGTATGAAGCAACAATTGGCTAACTTGAAATAAGCAATTATACGGAAACATCGAATCGATTGGGAGGTTAATACGAAATGGCTCGAGTAAAAGGCGGATTTACGACACGTCGTCGTCATAAAAAAGTATTAAAATTGGCAAAAGGGTACTTCGGTTCCAAACACAGATTGTTCAAAACAGCTAACGAGCAAGTGATGAAATCCTTGCTGTACGCTTACCGCGATCGTCGCGTTAAGAAGCGTGACTTCCGCAAATTGTGGATCGCTCGTATCAACGCAGCGGCTCGCATGAACGGCTTGTCCTACAGCAAATTCATGCACGGCCTGAAATTGGCTGGTGTTGAAGTGAACCGCAAAATGTTGGCTGACTTGGCAGTGAACGATATCAACGCGTTCAACTCCTTGGCTACAGTTGCAAAAGAAAAAGTTAACGCGTAAGAGTGCGTTGATATAAGAAAAGCAGCGATTTCGAAACTAATTCGAAACGCTGCTTTTTTTCATATAGGGATAAGAAAGCATCATTTGCAGATCGTATGCTTCCTTTTCTCGTTATTGAAAGGAGTAAAGTGTTGTGTTGTTTACTCCCAGTACTTGCTCGTTGTTAGCTTATCCGCTAACTGTTTACTCGCTATACGTCTTACTTTGCGAAGCTCTGCTCGCTCTGTGGCCGATTCATGAAGCAGCTTCTCTTCCTCTGTATCAGGGATAACAGGGGGCACAAACGCAGCTGAGCCGTCCTCATGACGTGCTACGAAGGTCAGGAAGGAGGTAGCGGCAACAACACGCTCGCCGGTATATAGCTGCTCTGCAATGACCTTGACGAATACTTCAATGCTAGTCTTGCCTGTCCAAGTGACGAAGGACTCTAGGCAGACGGAATCTGTGGGACGAATCGGCCGTAGAAAATCTACGGAATCCGTGGATGCAGTCACGACATTATGACGGCAGTGACGCATCGCGGAGATGGATGCTGTCTCGTCAATCAGACTCATCAGTTTACCGCCGAACAGCGTCTGATGGTTATTGACATCGTTAGGGAATACACGACCGGTCTTGAAGACGCGGGATTCCTTGCAGTGTTTGGGTGCAGGAAGTGAAGATGTTGTTGTTGATTGTTGTTCTGACATAGCCTTCATTACGCCCTTTCTAAGAAGTCATAGGTATATTATAAAGGGTTCAGTCTCATTCATGCGGAAGAAAAAAATGACATTCGAGGTCGGAGAATAGACAATAGCCTGTAAGCAATCAGGTACGTATGCCGTATACAAAGAAAAGGACTGACACAAGGAATGCCAGTCCAACAAAATTTGCGGTTAGAGTATGCTTATTGCTGCTTGTTCGTGTGCTCGATTGGTTGCGTCGTTATGCCTTCTTAAGCTCTCATTAAGCCTTCAGTGCTTGCTTGAAAGAGTCAGAAAGCTTCGATTGAATCGCAGAAAGCTGGATTTTGAAGCTTTGCGATCCATCTGCTCCAGGAGCAATTTCATAACGGTCAAATGTCAGCACGAGGTACCCGTTCGATACATAGAAGTTTTGTGTTTCTTTAATTTGCTCGAAATTAAAATCGTCTTTGTTTTTCTTCAGAGCAATTTGATTGCGAACGATATTGCCAAGCAGGGCTTTATAATCGGTATCCTTGTTGAACAGATCGCCAAGCTGCAGGGCGTGCGCATTCTCTTCATTCAGGAAGGTATATGTGTCCGTACGGCTGGTGCCGTTAGCCTCTGCGCTCGTGATTTTGTACGTGTCGGCAATCAGGGACATGACATTTCCGCTCTTTACAAAGCGGAAATCAGAATTCAACACAGCCGGTTCGAAGGAAGCCTTTTGTTTTTTCGCAGCTTCAGCGGCTTTTTTGGAAGCTTCATAGACTTCAGCTTTTTCCTTCATCGCATGACGCATCAAAATATCATTTAGCTGCTCCTCGTATTTGCTGTCTTTCAAGCCCGATAGAACAGGTACACTCATATTGACATGCACAAATTTATTTGTGACTTTAATCGGTTGCTTCGCTGCCTTTGGTGTTGGAATTGCGGATATGTACATTTCGGACAATTTGCCAAAGCCTTGCAGATCAAAGAGTACGCCGTTCGTTTTCCAATTTGCCGCATAATCGGAAGGTGCCGATTTATCCAAAACTGGCTCAGATGCTTTGCCCAGCTCTTTGGAAATTTGCGGAGTCAATTGTTTTGCCATCTCATTGTCAAATACGAGCGTAACTTGGAACACTTTTTGGTTATCGTCCAGCATGTACTGAGCAGTAATCGGCTGTTTCAAGTTGAACCATTTTTCTTTGTACTCGATCATCGTAGCTTTTTTGCCTGTATATTCGATTTTCCCTTTGCCTTTGCTTTGCTGCAATTGTTTCAAGGTAAGACCAAGACCAACTTTGTTTGTTGTATATGTATTGTTTAATGGAGTCGCTGTTGTTTGAGTAGGAGTGACTGCTTTGCTTGCAACGGGGGCCGCGTAAGCTGCTGTGCCCATGTTTGCGATCATTGTGCAGGAGAGTGCAAGTGTAACAACTGTCTTTTTTGTGTTCATTGATGTTTCAATCCCTTCGTGTGTACGATCTTCTGTGATGACTGCTCTATTAGTATAGACCTTTGTGAGAGCGAAGACTTTACAGCAGAATAACAATTACGTGGGAAAAAGAAACAAACTATTCATTGAAAGCGCCTTATGTATGACGATGTATTCATGATTAATGAACAACGTAGGGAATAGGGGGATTGTGTATAGATGTGTATAAACGCATCCATAGTTGAGAATAATTATCACTGTGAGTGATTCGTGCGTAAGCAAGGGCGGCGTGTCGGCCGCCCCATTCTCCTTACAGCTTTGGTTCGAATGTTTTGCAGTCCGTGTCACCGGAATCGCCAGCTTGCTTGCCACGATTGTTCACCACATAGATAGAAGTTGCAGCGCATTTGTTGCCTGCTGCCCAGTACTTGCAGGAGTTTACTTCACATAGTACGTCTTTAGCCATGGTTGATTCACCTCCTCTCCTTACTAACTTCGCCAGCGGGCACCTCTTTTTATACATCTAGGAGAAGTTTCTATCATTTTGTAGTTTCCGAATCCTATCCTTTTTCGTTACAATAGAGGAATGTGACTTCGAGAAGAGGAGTGGGAATTACATGATCGATCTATCCAAGGTAGACATTCACCAGATGGTGATTCATAAGGTGGGCAACCAATCCAAAGATGAAGGAGTTCGTGTATCGAACGAACTGTACCATATACCGAATGACGACGTACGCGAGACGCTGCTTAAATATTTTATCTCCAGCTTTAAGTTTGACATGCATTATACGTTCCATCATGAAGCTGAGTTACCTTTAAATGAAATGTATACCTATGCGAGCCGTACATTCCAGCAGGCGGGCTCGTTCCATGAACAGTCGGTTCATATGCTGAATCATTTGTATGAGCAATCCTCGCATCCGCAAATTAAGGCTGGCGAACTGTACGTTGTGCACCTAAACAATATTTTGTACAACAATTTCAGTATTGATGCGATCGGGATCTTTAAGTCCGAAAATAAGGATGTATATATGCGAATTGATGAGCTAGCATCCGATGACTTGGGACTCCAGGTGGAGCAGGGCATTAATATTCGCAAACTCGACAAGGGCTGCATTATTTTGAACGTGTATGCGGACTCTGGTTACGTATTGGGCATCGTTGACACGTCAGCGGGCAAAGGCGGAGAGGCAGCACAGTATTGGATGGAGGACTTCCTCAATGTGAAGCTGCTTGAGGATGAGCATTATTTAACGGACAAGGCAATCGATATGTGCACGCAATTCTATGAAGATGTCATCGTTCCGGCTGCGGAAGAGCGCCCTGAGAAGAAGGACAAGCTGATGTTCATTAATAGTACGATGGAGTACTTTGCGAAGCATGAGCAATTCGAAGAGGAAGCATTCGCGGAAGAGGTTATCGGGCAACCTGAGCTTGTACCGTTGTTCAAGGCATATAAGGAAACATTTGAGGAGGCCAATGAGCTGCCTCCGATTACGGAAATTCCAATTTCGCAGCCTGCATTGAAGAAGGCCAAGCGCTCTCATAAGAACAATATCCGTACAGACACGGGGATCGATATGAAGCTCAAGCCAGAGAGCTTTCCTTTCATTGAAAAGGGTTATGATGAAGAGCGTGGCATGCACTATTACAAAGTATTCTTTAACGAAGAAGAATAGAGTGAGGGATTCATTCCACTACATCCATACCAGAATTGGTATGGATTTTTGTTTGATTGCATGGATATTTGTAGTTTTAGAACAAAAAGCCGAATTTATTGCAATATATTTAAAATGTTAATTTCACAGATTGAATATAATGTAACTCTAGGAAGCAGCAGAAATCGCAATTCAAAACAATAGGTACGAATGTAGTATCAAGTCATGTCATCGATGATTTTTTCCTTGAAGGCAGACAGGAAGGGGAAGAATAAGAGGAGGGCTTGAGTTTATGAGAAAATTGAAAACGCTGTCAATTATGCTGGTCACGCTATCGATGCTGCTCTTATCTGCGTGCGGCGGAGCGGGAGGAACAACAGAAGGAGCGAAGCAGCCGGAGAAGCAGGAGGCGCAGAGCCAAGGGAATGAGGAGAAGAAAGGGGAGACAAAGAAGAAAGAGACACCAGCCGTTCAAGAGCCAGAGAAGAAAGAGCTCCCTGCATTTGATATGGGCGGTGAACCCGTCAAATTTATGGCTTGGGGTGGCTTGCCGAAGGAAGGCGAATCCAATGCGGGCGATGAGCGCCTGAAGCGAATGAAGGAGATGGAGAAGAAATACAACACAAAGATTGATTGGATCGTTGTTCCATGGGGCGAGGGTCAGAGCAAAATTGCTGCTGGCGCATTGTCTGGTGAGGCTCCGGCAGATTTCGTGCTGATGAACATGTACTTGGCCTTCCCAAGCTTAGCGGAAAAAGGGTACTTGCGTACAGTCGATGATGTATTCAACTTCGATGATCCGAAGTGGCCGTCCTCGCTGCGCAGCTCTGGCGCTTATAAGGATAAAGTATATGGAGTTGTCGAGAACATTGATTCCGGTGCCGGGATGTATTATAACCGAACGATGCTGAAGAAGCTTGGTCTGACCGATCCTCATGAACTCGTGAAGAAGGATGAATGGAACTGGGATCATTTTAAGGAAATGGCCAAAAAGGCGACACAGGATTTAAATGGCGACGGAAAAATCGATCAATGGGGAATCGTATCATATGCACCAATTTTCGCCCGTCAGGCCATCTATTCGAATAACGGCAGCATTGTGGAGACGAAGGACGACAAGCTTACTTTTACAATGGGTGAGCCAAATGCGATGGAAGCGCTGCGTTTCGTTTATGATTTATTTGCAACAGACAAGGTTATTATGCCCAACAAAAACGGCAGCATGGCAGACTATGAGGATACCCAGGCGATGTTCAATACAGGCAAGGCGCTATTCGTGACCGGAGAAATTTGGGAGGCATGGGGCCGCAAAGAAATGGCCGATGAATTTGGCTATGTATATTTCCCGAAAGGTCCGAAAGGAACTGATTACACAAGTCCAAACCCGGGCATGGCGATGTGGTTCATGCCGGCGAATGTGAAGAAGGCGAAGGAAAAAGCGCAAATTTATGAAGATTGGATTTTGTGGGATAAATTGAAGGACAACCAAAGAGAAAGTAACGAGTCGGTGTTCCAGACACCTGAGGATGTGGATGTTGCTATGGATATCCCTACGAAAAATATTACACTCTATCATGATGGCATTGGTGATGTAGGGAAAATGTACAATGAAGCCATCGTGTCATTTACGAAAGGGAAAGATACGCCTGAATCGGCAGTGGAGAAAATGAAAAAGCCCGCGCAAAATATTATTGATTCCGTGGTAAATACGAAGTGAAGTGACACAGATTCATAGATTCAAGGCCAATATCCAATCCATATGTTCGTAACGGACATACCATGTAGGGTACACCGGTGAAGGAGGGAGTATTATGCGTGGTGTGACGAAAGAACAGGCTAGAAGCTTAATCGGCCAGAAAATCTATGTGAAGCATAAAGACGGGAGCGTCGTAAGCGGCAAGCTGCTTGAGGTGAAGGGCAACCGGCTTGTGCTGGAACAAGGCAAAGGGAAAAAAGTAAAGACGAAAGCGATTATCCCGCTTGTTTTATTTGACTTGCTGGCAATCGGCACGGCGCCTTTTGCATTTGGCGGCTATGGTGGCTATGGAGGCGGATATCCGTATAGTGGCGGCTACGGATATTCCGGGTACGGAGGACCAGGGTCATATGGCGGATTTTATGGAGGATATGGATACTATAGATAACATGCGGACATAAGGAAGATCTGCAAATAGAAGAGCGTAGTTACCTGCTAAGCAGAGAAGAGTCGACAGTGAGCCCGGGCAAATGCCCGGGCTACTCGCTCTTACAATTTCTTTCCCATCTCATGGCACACCACGGCGGGAACAAAGCGAATGAACCGATACCCTCTGCGTTCATAGAATCGTTCTGCCTGGACATTACCGTAATCGACCATCATGCGTGCTTGGGCACAGCGCTTGTATTTCCCGTATTGCTCAGCCTTTCTCATTAGTTGCCTTCCGATGCCTCGATGCTGCGAATCTTGAGCAACGGCCAGCATATCGATAATGAGTGTACCTTCTCTTACATATACATGAACAAATCCTATCGCTCGATTATGACGATCAACGGCGACATACGTTGGCCCTACCTTCAACCGTTCAGGAATTTCCTTCAATAATTGCTCATGGCTCGCAATCAGATGGGAGTGTGGGAGCAGCTCCCGCTTCACAAGCTGTATAATTGCTTCATCGTCCAGTGCAGGCCGTCGAAGTCGGATCATAGGCATTCCCTCTGTTCCGTTTGTTTTTCTTAGTTTATGACTTTCATGATCGAGCGGTGATCATCGATTATTTTTTCATGAGATTTCGGAAAAAAAGCCGACTACTGTGAACTATAGTCAAAATGCTTCCAGAGATAAAAGCATATAATGTGAATAACCTTAAGGGGGATACATCCAAAATTTATAGACATTATGGATGATCATTCTAAATAGAGAGAAGCTGTTGGGGATGAATCGAGGCTAGCGGTTATTGTCTATCGCTATCTAGCAGATGAATAGGGTTCATAATAAGCAGGGGGGATACCAATGAAACCTAAAATGAAAGCGTTCGCAATTATGCTTGTTGCACTAACGATGCTACTCGTCACCGCATGCTCGGGCTCTGGGGGGAATACAGCTCAATCGCCGCAGGAACAGTCCAAAACAGAGGTTCCGAAGGAAGAACCAAAAAAAGAGGAACCAAAGGAAGAACCCAAGTCAGAGAAAAAGGAGCTGCCCGCGTTTGATATGGGTGGAGAGCCAGTGCGATTCCTGACATGGGGCAAAGGGCTAGAGGAAGGCAAATCAAATGCTGAAGATATTCGCTATAAGCGGATGAAAGAAATAGAGAAGAAATACAATACGAAAATTGAATGGATTACCGTGCCGTGGGGCGAAGGAGCAGAGAAGATTGCACAAGGCGCACTATCGGGAGAAGCGCCGGCGGACTTTGTTATCCTCGATTTATATTTGGCATTTCCTAACTTGCCGAACAAAGGCTATTTGCTGCCGGTAGACGATTTATTCGACTATAACGATCCGAAATGGCCGAAGCGAATTAAGGAGTTCTCCTCGTTTGCAGGAAAATCCTACGGGATCTTAGAAGATTCGGGAGCAGGAGCAGGCATATTCTTCAATCGCTCCATGCTGAAGCGCGAAGGTCTGGAAGATCCGCAAGAGCTTGCGAAGAAGGGCGAGTGGACATGGGATAAATATTTGGAAATGGCCAAGAAAGCAACGAAGGATACGAATGGAGACGGTGCAACCGATCAATGGGGAATTGTATCCTACGCGCCGGTGCAAGCCCGTCAAGCGGTGTACTCGAATGCAGGAAGCATTATTGATTACAAGGACGGCAAGCTGCAATTTACACTCGGTGAGCCGAACGCAATGGAAGCGCTCCGATTCCTAGGCGATTTATACACGACACACAAGGTGGCAATGCCGAACCGCAATGGCAACTTCGAAGATTACAACGAATCGCAGAAAGTGTTCAACAGCGGGAAAGCGCTATTCGTGCCGGGAGAGATCTGGGAAGGTTCTACACGCCAAGATATGACGGATGAATATGGATTCGTATATTATCCGAAAGGGCCGAAGGCAACCGATTATGCAAACCCGATTACAAACTTCACGATGTGGTTCATGCCGGCTAACGTGAAGAAGGCCGAAGAGAAGGCGCAAATCTTTGAAGACATGGTGCCATGGGATCAATTAGAAGAATTCCGGATGGAGGGCTTCGAGAGTTCGCTGCAAAGCCCAGAGGATGTGGAGATTGCTCAGGCGCTGGCAGAGAAGGTTCAACCACTCTATTACGACAATATCGGCGACCTTGGCAAGAAATACACCGAAGCGGTTCTAGCTTTTGTCAAAGGAAAGGATACACCGGAATCCGCTATTGAGAAGATAAAGAAATCGTCCCAAGAGCAGATTGATACCATAATGAACAAAAAATAGTTGTGCGGTTATTCATCCCCCGCTGCCTCACAGCGGGGGTTTTATGTTGGTAGCGTTAGAAGATTGGAGAGAGAAAGGAGAGACCGTCGTGGTCAAACACATGGACTCAACATGGAAGCGGCGAATCAGCATGATGCTGGGAGTCGCAGTTGCCGCAGGGGCCATTTGGACAGGAGCAGCCCTGTTCTCGAATGACTCGCGGAGCTCAACAATTGAACCAGCGTTAGCAAGCGGTGCAGTAAAGCGGCTAAGTGCTTCTTCGGACTCCAATCCGAAAGGGCTGCTTCGTTATGAGTCGTACCAGAAGAAAGTGGGGAATCCATCTGCAATCGCATCGCAGCCGATTCAACTCTTAGCGAGCGAATTGGATCATTCGCTAAGCGAGGGAAGTCCTATCGAGTCGTCGTACGAGGGCTCAACAGGACAAGTGATTCGTAGTGGGGAGATGGGGACGTTCGGCTGGACGTTTCATGTGGAGGAAGAAGGATGGTACGATGTGAAGCTTCGTTATTTTCCTGAGAGTGGAACAGGTTCCCCAATCGAGAGAGAGCTGCGGGTGGACGGAAATATTCCATTTGCAGAAGCGGAACGGATGCTGTATCCGCGGATTTGGGGCAATGAGAGAGAGGATATCGAACGTGACAGCAACGATAACGATATAAGACCGCGTCAAGTCGAACAGCCTGGTTGGACGGAACGAAGCTTGAATGACGCAGAGGGATACTATGCCGATACACTTGCCATTTATTTGGCGAAGGGGGCGCATTCGCTTCAATTTATCGGAATAAGAGAACCGATGATGGTAGAGCGCGTGACATTGGAACCGCGTGTAGCCAAGTCATATGCAGACATAGAGAAGGAGTATGCAGAGAAAGGCTATCAACAGGCAGACGATGCACTGATTAAAGTACAAGGAGAGTCAGCTTCCCATAAGTCTAGCCCATCGCTATATCCGATTAACGATCGCTCCGGCCCGGATGTAGAGCCCTACGATGCATCCCGCATTCGCATGAATGCCATTGGAGGCGACCATTGGAAGGCACCCGGGCAATGGATCGCATGGAACGTAGAGGTGCCTACGGATGGACTATATGAGATTGGATTCAAATACAAGCAGGATTTAGCTCGCGGCCTTAAGGTGACACGCAAGCTGATGGTTGATGGCGAGCTTCCATTTGCCGAAGCGGCTAAGATTACGTTTCCACCGAGCACTTCATGGGATGTGAAGGCAGCTGCTGATGAGCGCACAGGGAAGCCCTATTTGTTCTATCTGACGAAGGGTAAGCATGAGCTGCGGCTGGAAGTAACGATGGGCGATCTCGCAGATATGGTTCGCATCGTGAAGGATAGCATTCAAGAGCTGAACGGATTGTATCGCAAAATTATTATGATTACGGGCACTGCTCCAGATCAATTCCGCGATTACCCGCTTGAGGATTTGATCCCGACGATGGCGGATACGTTCCATGCGCAGAGCAAGCAATTATCGCTTGTTGCAGATGAGATGGATCGTCTAGCAGGGGGAGCTAGTGTAAATGCAACTGTGCTTCGAACGACAAGCTATCGCTTGCAGGATCTCGGCGAGCATCCAGATACGATTACATCCCGGCTGACCAGCTTCAAGGATGGCATCATGTCGCTAGGAACGTGGATGCTTAGTGTGAACACGCAGCCGCTAACGCTTGATTATCTGTTTGTAAGCTCGCCGAAGACGGCATTGCCTGAAGCGGGAGCGGGATTGTGGGCATCCGTGAAGCATGAATTATCGTCATTCTGGTATTCCTTCACCGATGATTACAATCTGGGAGGCGGCGGGAAGAAGACGGACATTACGGTATGGGTAGCTGGCGGACGCGATCAGGCACAGTTGATCCGGATCTTAATTGACAGTTATTTCACGCCGGAGACCGGCATTCAAGTTGACCTGCAGCTTGTCGGGGAAAATGTGCTGCTTCCTGCAACGCTTGCTGGAAAAGGACCGGATGTGGCGATTGCAACTGGCAACGTGGTTGACTTCGCGATGCGCAATGCGCTAGAGGATTTGAGCCAATATCCGAATTTCCAAGAGGTATATGGACGATTCCATGACAGTGCATTTGCGAGCTTCAAGTTCAAGGACGGTGTATTTGCCATTCCGGAAACGCAGTTGTTCCCGATGCTGTTCTATCGCAAGGATGTACTTAGCGAGCTGGGCATGAAGGTGCCGGATACGTGGGAAGAAATGATGTCGCTCGTGCCGGAGCTGCAGAAGCGAAATATGCAAATCGGACTAATGCCGAATCCGACCTTCGATACACTCCTCTATCAATTGGGCGGCAGCTATTACGAAGGTGATGGCATTGCAACTGCGATTGGCAAGCCGGAAGGAATGGAGGCATTCCGTCACTGGACAGAGCTGTATACCCATTACAAGCTGCCGCGCGAATTCGAGTTTGTGAATCGCTTCCGAACGGGCGAGATACCGCTTGGCATTGCAGACTACACGACATTCAATACCTTAGCTGTATTTGCTCCCGAGATTCGTGGGGAATGGGGGTTCGCTCCAATTCCGGGTGTGAAGGGAACAGACGACGTTGTACATCGGGAAAGTCTGTCGTCAGCAACGGGCTCTGTCATGTTCAAGAAGGCCAAGAATAAAGAAGCGGCTTGGAAGTTCATGAGCTGGTGGACGAATGCGGATACGCAATCCTCCTTCGGAAGAGAGATGGAGTCTATACTCGGTGAATCTGGCCGATATACGGCGGCTAATGTTGAGGCGTTGAAGCGGCTGCCATGGTCTGCGAAGGAAGTGGCGACACTGAATGAGCAGTGGAAATGGATTGTTGGGAAGCCTGCGGTTCCGGGTTCTTACTCCTTCGATCGCCACTTGCAGAATGCATTCTTCGAGGTATTCAATAACGGAACGGATGTACGTGAGACGCTAGAAGAATATGTACGCATTATTAATCAGGAATTGACCATTAAGCGCAAAGAATTCAATTTGCCAATCCGAGAGGGGGAGCAATAGCCGATGGAAGTGAATCGACCTGTTCCAGCATCTGCGAAGTCGGTGCAGCCTGCCTCTAAGCTGCGAATGCGCCTGAATCATAAATTGGCAGAGGTGCGGCGCAATCGAACATTATATGCAATGATCGCGCCGTATTTCCTCATTTTCTTTACTTTTACGGTCTTGCCGGTAGTGTTGTCGCTCATTATTAGCTTTACCAATTTCAACATGCTGGAACTTCCGAAATGGGTAGGCTGGCAAAACTATGCTCGGTTGTTCGTACAGGATGATGTGTTCCTCATTGCCCTGAAAAATACGCTGATGTTCGCAGTAATCACTGGCCCAGTCAGTTATATTGCCTGCTTTGTACTGGCTTGGATTATCAATGAATTGTCGCCGAAGGTGCGTACATTCGCGACCCTCGTGTTCTATGCTCCAGCGCTATCCGGCAATGCGTTCATCGTCTGGACACTGTTGTTCAGCGGCGATGCTTACGGGTATATCAACGCTTTCCTCATGAAGTGGCGCATCATTCTGGAGCCGATTCTCTGGCTGAAGGATACGAAGTATATTATGCCGATCATTATTATCGTACAGCTATGGTTAAGCTTAGGCACCAGCTTCCTAGCCTTCATTGCAGGCTTGCAGGGTATGGATAAGAGCTTATATGAAGCGGGAGCTATCGATGGGGTGAAGAATCGATGGCAGGAGCTATGGTACATTACACTGCCTTCCATGAGACCTCAGCTGCTGTTCGGTGCAGTCATCCAGATTACTTCATCATTCGCTGTGGCAGAAGTGGCGACGACGCTCGCCGGATTCCCAAGCGTGCAGTATGCAGGGCATACGATTGTAACTCACTTAATGGACTTCGGATCGCTGCGCTATGAGATGGGCTATGCCTCCTCCATTGCCACGGTACTGTTCGGGATTATGCTTGGCTCGAACTTGATTGTGCAGAAGCTGCTGCGGAAGGTGGGGGATTAAGATGGGACGTATATTTCGATGGAGACTGCGTATCGGACGCAAGGTGAATCGTTCTCGTACCGGTGATGTGTTTCTGTTCTTATTCTTGAGCTGCATCGGTGTTTTTATGGCGATGCCGCTTGTGTTCGTCATCAATAATGCGTTCAAGCCAATCAATGAAATTTTGCAATTTCCACCTAACTTCTTTGTTCGCAACCCTACGTTCAATAACTTCGCGGATTTATTTCATCTCATGTCGGGCACATGGGTGCCCTTTTCCAGATACATTTTCAATACGCTGTTCATCGCATTTGTCGGTACTGCGCTTCATGTCATTATTGCCTCACTGGCGGCATACCCGCTTGCGAAGAAGAAGTTCCCCGGAAAGGGGATTCTGTTCACGGTTGTCGTCTTGTCCTTGATGTTCTCTGCGACCGTAACGCAAATTACGAACTACATGACGATGTCATGGCTTGGTTTGGTTGATACGTATTGGGCCATTATTTTGCCGGCGGTTGGCTCCTCGCTCGGCTTGTACTTAATGAAGCAGTTCATGGAGCAGGTGCCGGATGCGCTGCTGGAAGCAGCTCAGCTGGACGGATGCTCGGAGTGGAGAATCTTCTGGAGCATTGTCATGCCAATCGTGAAGCCGGCATGGCTGACTTTGATTATTTTCTCATTCCAAGGATTGTGGAATGTAGGGGGAGCCGGCGGGGCCGGTTCACTGTTCCTGTACAGTGAGACGCTCAAGACATTGGATTATGCATTCAGCCAAATCTTAGCGGGAGGCATTATCCGTACAGGGCCATCAATGGCAGCAACGCTCATTCTCATCTCTGTTCCAATCTCGATCTTCATCATTACACAGAGCAATGTGCTGCAGACGATGTCGACGTCCGGCATGAAAGAGTAAGCCAAGGAGGGAGCGTATGTTATTATATCAACCCAACCAAACATTGCCGTTCCGCCTTGCTCAGGCGGGATATCGAATCGTGCTTGCCTTCGTCATCTGCGCCATGCTGGGAATTTCTCTGTTCGATGCCATAGCATCTGCGGCTCCCTATGAAGGCTATAACTATGGATATGACGGCAAGCCGATCAAGGCGCCGCTTCCATATGAACCGTCGCGGAGCTGGACGGGTGAAGCGCTTGGCGTTGGCGCATTGAATTCGCCGGAGGATATGACTATTGGCCCTGATGGGACGATGTATGTTCTCGATACAGGGAATAACCGATTGATCGCGTTGAGCGATAAGCTGAAGCCCAAGTGGGTTGTAAGCAAGTTTACAAACCAGGGGACAACGGATACGTTCGAACGCCCGCAAGGCCTCTTCGTGACGGAAGACAATCGCATCTATGTGGCGGATACCGGCAAGGCGAGAATCGTGGAGCTGACACCAGAGGGGAATTTCGTACGTGCGCTGGGAACGCCGAAGTCGGACATGATACGGGCGGATCTGCAATATGTTCCGATTAAGCTGGTCGTTGACCGAACGAAACGATTTTATGTCGTGAGCAAGGGCGTATTTGACGGCATTATGGAATTGTCGCCTGAAGGGGAATTCAATGGGTTTATTGGCGTGAACCCAGTTCTGTATAACCCGATCGAGCTGTTCTGGAAGCAGTTTGCGACGAAGGAGCAGCGCAAGCAGATGGCACTGTTCATCCCAGTCGAGTTCAATAATATATCACTGGATGATGAAGGCTTCATGTACGTAACCACTGCCGATGAGATGTCTACCGAGCCCGTTCGCCGCCTGAACCCTTCTGGGGTGGATGTATTGAAGCGCAAGGGCTACGAAAAGCCGATGGGGGATCTGTACTTCAGCAACAGCGCCACAATGGGCGGATTCTCCACTTTAATTGCGGTTACTGCTGATAAGTTTGGCATGTATAGTGTGCTCGATAATAAGCGCGGCCGCATTTTTACGTATGACAAGGAAGGCAAGCTGCTGTACATCTTCGGGCAGAATGGCGATAAGTTTGGCCAATTCAAGGCTCCAATTGACTTGGAGATGTCAGGGGATAAGGTGCTTATTCTTGATAAAGGATCGAATCAGATTATTGTGTTCGAGCCAACTCGTTATGGACGCGTACTGCGCAAGGCGGTTGAATTGACGGAGGTTGGCAATGAGGAAGAAGCCGAGGCCGCGTGGGAAGAAGCATTGAAGCTGAACAATAACTTGGATATGGCGCATGTTGGCCTTGGCAAGGCAAAGCTGCGGGCTGGCGAATCTGAGGAGGCCATCCATGAATTCCGCCAGGGGATGCGCCCAGACTATTACTCGCGTGCATTCAAGAGTTATCGCAAGCAGTTGATCTGGGATCAATTCGGACTCATCGCAACCTTGTGCATTGTGCTCGTTGTTGGCCTGATCATTGGGAAGCGGATGTTGAAGGGCAGACTTGCTTCTGAACCAGGTAAGATTCGATTTGCTTGGAAGCTAATGTTCAGGCCATTCAAGTCCTTCTGGGAATTGAAATATGAACAGGCAGGTCATTGGGGCTTTTCCCTGCTCTTGCTTCTCATCTTCATCATTTTATCGGTTATTAAGCGGCAATTTACCGGGTTTATTATTTTTCAGAGCTTGGAGACACAGTTCAGTATATGGATGGAAGTCCAGGTTGCCGTCATTCCATTCTTCCTCTGGTGTATTGCGAATTGGTCATTGACTACGTTAATGGATGGAGAGGGCAAGTTCAAGGAGATTGTAACAGCAACGGGCTACGCGCTTATGCCGTTAATTGTCATGCAAATTCCACTATTGATTCTATCCAACATCATGACGCAAGAGGAAACCTCGTTCTACTACTTGCTAGAATCGATCAGCTATATATGGTGCGCCCTGCTCTTGTTCGTCGGCATGCTGACAGTGCATCAATATACGGCATCGAAGACAGTTGTCACGATGGGCCTGACCTTCGTCGTTATCGGGATCATCCTGTTCCTCGGTCTGTTAGCATTCAGCTTGGGGCAGCAAATGATAATGTTCGTATCCACCGTATATCAAGAAATCTCATTCCGGATCGGAGAGGGGTGACGACTTGAAAATCTCATTAAGCAAGTCTCGTGATTCTGGAACTGTCGCACCCACACGGCGACGGAAGTGGAAATGGAGAACCATAGGCATAGCTGGGGCGATTATGGCTGTGCTGCTGCTCCTGTTCGTTCTGTTCCAACCGAGAAGCCTGCCGCGCACGGGAGATGCAGCGATGCCGGACTTCGGTGTATCCATATCGCCAGGAGCGATCAAGGGAACGGTTGCGCTGGCATCAAGTACCCAGTTATCTGCAGCCCGACAACAGGTAGCTACCATGGAACGAGTGGCAGCAACAGATGTCCTGGAATTGTACGTGAACAAAAGCACGGCAGAAGCTGCTGTCATTGATCTTCGAAGTGCTGCGGTGTGGTGGACGAATCCACAGGATCGAGAACAAGACGGAATGGCCAGCCCGTTAATCAAGGGCAAGCTTGGCGCCCAACTGTCGCTTACCTACTTAATGCCGAATGGACAGACGAAGGATTATGACAGCTTCAATGACAGTGTTGTCCATAAGACCTTCACCATCCAATCGGAGTCGGACGGCATGACCGTCGTCTATGAATTTGGTAATCCGGAACGCGGCGCAGAAGCGATTCCACTCAAGATTAGCAAGCAGCGGCTGGAAGAGAAAATATTGAATAAGCTCGACCAGAAGGATCGGAATCAGATGTTGACCCGCTTCCGTCTCAATGAGGATACGGGGATCTATGAACGTAGAGAGATTTCGAAGTCAGCGCTCAAGAAAGTGCTTGATCTGATTGAGAAGGCTGGATATACCGAAGAGGATCTGAAGTCCGACAATGAGCAGAACGGTGTAATTGAAGGAGAGGGCGGAGGCAGTGCATCCTTTACGGTGCCGCTTCGCTACAAGCTTGATGGGGAGCACCTGCTGGTGAGTGTGGATGCCTCGGCAATCAAGGCGCAGCCCCCATACCGGCTGCATACCCTCGATGTTCTATCCTCCTTCGGTGCGGCAGGTAAGAAGGAGAATGGCTATTTGTTCGTGCCGGATGGTTCGGGCTCACTTATTCATTTCAATAATGGCAAGAACTACGCGCAAGGATTAGTCCTTCCTGTATATGGCGAGGATCCAAGCTTCTTCAAGACAGAGCAGTTGAATACGTATGAGACGGTTCGTATGCCTATTTACGGCATGAAGCGGGACACGAGTTCTTTTCTAGCGGTCATCGAGGACGGAGATGCGATGTCGACCCTTTATGCAGATGTCAGTGGAAGGCAGCATGAATATAACTGGATTGGCCCCCAGTTCACGGTATTGCCGAAGGACAAAGTGATGCTGAATGCCAGGGAGGAGCTTATTAAGACGCCTGCAGAGCCATACGCAGGACAGCTGCAAATTCGCTACATGTTCCAGAATCGCGAAGAGGCAGGATATTCGGGGATGGCGAATGCATACCGGGATTATTTGATGCGCAAATACCAGCTGAAGCCGCTGCGTGAACGGGCTGATAAGGCTGTTAAGCCAGCGGATGCGCCATTTTACGTAGAGGCGATCGGTTCGATTTCTAAAGTAAAGACCTTCTTGGGCGTTTCTTATGATTCGCCAGTGCCGCTCACCACATTCGATGAAGCCGGTCAGATGGTGGAGGAGCTTGCAGCTAGGGGAGTCTCCAATATTCAGATGAATTATGCCGGATGGATGAACGGAGGCATTCAGCATAAGCTGCCGAACAACGTGAAGGCGGTTCGTGAGCTGGGTGGAAGAGATGGACTGAACCGGCTGCGTGAACAGCTGCAGGCCCGAGGGGGAACCCTGTATCCGGAGTTCTCGCTTGGACGCGTATACAATGATGATGGGTGGAACGCAACCAAGGACAGCGTACAATCGCTTGGCCGAATCTCGTTGAAGTTCTTCCGATTCAATGCAGCTAATTTCAAGAAAAATTACGAAGCATTCTCCCATTCATTATTGTCGCCAGCGTTGTACCCAACCGTCATGAGCCGTTACTTGGAGCATGCAGAGCTGCCAGCGGATGATGGTGTCTCTATTCAGGATTCAGGAAGCGAGATCTATTCCAACTTCAATCTGAATGAACCCATATTGCGTGAGAAGTCGATTGCCTTCGTCAGCAAGGCGCTGAAGCAAGCGGCGGATCGGGGCAAGGTCATGCTGCAAGGCGGCAATGCGTATGTGCTTCCTTATGCGAGCCAGATTATCCGCGCACCGATGCAGAGCAACAGATTTCAGATAACGGACGAGATGATTCCTTTCTATTCGATGGTTATGCATGGCTTGATTCCTTATGCAGGTGAAGCATTTAACGGGGTGGAGAATCAGGATGTGAACAGGCGGATGCTGCAAGCGGTAGAGACAGGTTCTAACGTATTCTTCAGCTGGCTTGCAGCGAGTACAGAACAGCTTCGCGATACGATGTGGGATGACTTCTTCGCCGCAGAGTATTCGCAATGGCTCGACGAAGCAGCTTCTGCGTACCAGCAGCTGAATGAGCTGCACCATAAGGTTGGAGATGCATTCATGATCAAGCATGAGCGCCTGGCGGATGAGGTAGCGCAGACAACTTACAGCAATGGTGTGCGCGTCATCGTCAACTACGGCAATGCGCCTGTTCAGGTAGGCGAAGTGGCGGTGGAAGCGGCCAACTATCGCATAGAGGAGGGGAGCAAGTGAAGCTGTCGATTGGAAAACGAAGAAGACCCTCGCTTGAACGAAAGAAGGCGATGTTTGGCTGGCTTTTTATCGCACCATGGTTGATCGGATTTTTGCTTCTCATGGCTGTCCCGCTCGTACGATCGCTGCTCTTCAGCATAAGCCATTTGAGTCTGACAGAGACGGGCTACAAGCTGTCATCTGTTGGATTTGAGAATTATACAAAAGCATTCACCGTTGATCCCAACTTCAATCGGTTCTTGATTGAAGCGACAATGAACATGCTTGCGAATGTGCCGCTAATTATCTTTTTTAGCTTATTTTCAGCAGTGCTGCTCTCTCAGAAGTTCCGCGGGAGAATGCTTGCCCGTGCAATCTTCTTCCTGCCGGTCGTGCTTGCATCCGGTGTTATTCAGGGCATAGACAGCTCGAACTATCTTGCCCAGATGCTAGGGGATGTTGCATCAGGCGTAGAGGGCAATTTCTCAGGACTTCGCAGTATGGGACTGCGTTCTTTGCTGATAGAGATGGGGATGAGCGGCGATATTGTATTTTATCTGACTAGCGCTGTTGATCGCATCTATTACATTGTAGCGGCGTCGGGTGTGCAGATATTGATATTTTTAGCTGGGCTGCAGTCCATATCGCCTTCCTTGTATGAGGCATCCAAGATTGAAGGAGCAACGGGCTATGAAGCATTTTGGAAGATTACATTCCCGATGATGTCGCCGCTTATTTTGACAAATACGGTCTATACGGTCGTAGATTCGTTCACGAATAATGGAGTTACAGGTTATATTCATCGGATGGCGTTTAGGGAGAATAACTTTGGCTTAAGCTCAGCAATGTCTTGGGCATATTTACTTATCGTATCTATTATGCTCGGAGCGTGTGTCTACTTTATTTCCAAACGTGTCTTCTATTATGACTGAGAAAGGGGAGAGAAGCATGTCATCTACCGCAAGACAAAAGGCAGACGCAATAGGTCGACGTATGGAACGATGGAATGCGGAAGTTCGTCCCCTTGACCAACTGAAGAAGTGGCTGTGGATTTGTGCGCGAACCTTGCTTATCGTTGGGATCTGCTACATCATCCTATACCCGCTCATTACGAAGCTGTCCATGGCGATTCGGGATCGGATGGATTTGTTTGATACGACGATCGTATGGATTCCGCGTCATTTTACATGGGACAATTTCAAGACGGCATTTGATATGCTGGAATATCCCGCCGCGTTCTGGAATTCTGCGATGCTGAGTCTAGGGACTTCCGTTCTGCAAATGGTCTCCTGCGCTTTAGCCGGGTACGGCTTCGCGCGGCTGAAATTTAGGGGGAGGGGCATTCTGTTCACGTTAGTAGTGTTCACGATTGTCATCCCGCCGCAGACCATTATGATCCCGACGTATTTGAATTATCGATTCTTTGATATATTTGGTCTCTATGAGCTGTTCACAGGCAAGCAAGGGGTTAACTTGCTGGAAAGCTATTGGCCGTTCTTTATTTCCTCTACATTAGCAATGGGGATGAAAAACGGGCTGTTCATTTTTATTTTCCGTCAATTTTTCCGCGGCCTGCCGAAGGAGTTAGAGGAAGCCGCTTATGTGGATGGAACAGGGGTTCTCGGTACGTTCTGGAGAGTCATTATTCCGAATACCGTGCCGGCAATCGTAACGGTGCTGCTGTTCTCTATCGTCTGGCAGTGGAATGACAACTACTATGTCTCTCTATATATGAATTATACGCAGGTGCTGTCCTCGACGCTTGCCAGCATGCCAGGGGCATTAGGGCGGATTACGACAGATCCTTCCTATATTTCGCAGCTTATGAATACAGGAGCACTGCTTGTCATGATGCCAATGATCATTTTGTATGTATTTGCCCAGAAGTATTTTGTTGAGAGTGTTGAGCGTACGGGGCTTGTTGGATAGTATTACAAACCATACCTTTTCCGCAGCACGAGTAATGTGCATGCACGAGAAATGATGGGGTGTTTACTATATAATGGGATTACTGCCTTAGAAGAAGAGGAGATGGAGTTATGTGCAAAGGGAATATGCATATGCAGGCTGAGGAAATCCAGCACAATTGGGCGCATGGAAGCTGGAGCGAGCTGCTGCAGGCGGAATGGAAGCAGATGATCGAAGAAGGCAAGGAGACACAGGGCATTGCGGAAGCCTTAGAGGACTGGATCCATCATCATACGAACGATGAGGAGGCTGCCGCAAAGCTGTATTGCGACATGTCCAATCGCCGCATTCGCAGCGATTTCCCCTTTACTGAGCCATCTGACTTGGAGAGCATCCGGGAGCTGAGACCAACGAAGGCTCCATTTCGCTCAGAAGAGGAGCTCAAACGGGAATCGGCACTGCGGAATGACGAGTTCTGGCATGATCGTTTCCATGGGGCATGGGTTGGGCGCGCAATCGGCTGTGCGCTCGGCAAACCGTTAGAGGTGCCTCCATTTGTCGACGGAGCGGGTGGAATTCCGGGCTGGAAGTGGATTCGAACATGGCTTCAAGATGCCGATGCTTGGCCATTTCGGAATTACGTGCCGGGACATTCGCGCGCATCATCTATTGAGTTTCGTCCAGGTGAGAAACTGAGGATTTTCTTTCCAGACAGCCAGCTCGAGCAGATTCGCTTCATGGAGACGGATGACGATATGCGTTACGCGGTTCTTAGTCAGCTCTTAATGGAACGCCATGGATTGAAACTGAAGACGGAGCATGTCGCAGCGGTATGGCTGGAACGGCTCAGTCTAAAGCAGGTATTCACTGCTGAATGCATGACCTTCGTGAATTTAGAGCAGGAGCTGGCCGCCGTGCAGGACTGCAAGATGTCAGCTTCGAGTAATAAGCGGGAAGTAGACTGGGAACGAGTGCGTATGCACCTGAATCCCTACCGGGAATGGATTGGCGCCCAGATACGCGCGGATGTATACGGCTATTCTGCTCCTGGGCGACCGGAGTTAGCAGCAGAGCTGGCTTGGCACGATGCCTCCCTATCTCATGTGAAGAATGGTATTTATGGTTCCATGTTCGTAGCAGCAATGATCGCTGCGGCTTTCTATGAACCGGATCCTGAACGCATCGTTCAGGCGGGACTTGCTCAGATTCCAGACACGTCACGCCTGGCTGCTGATATCGCCCAAGCCATTGAGATTGGCAAGACGTCTAGGAGTGAAGAGGAAGTAGCAGAGCGAGTTTGGAATTCGTTCGGTCATTACTCGTGGGTACACACCAATAATAATGCTGCGCTCGTTGCCGCTTCGTTGATTTTTTCTAAAGGGGATTTCGCGCGCGGTGTAACAACGTCCGTGCTGGGTGGATTCGATACGGATTGCAATGGAGCGACAGTAGGTTCCATTTTAGGAGCTTCTATGGGACATCAGCAACTTCCCGCACATTTCGTGCAGCCATTGAACGATACTTTATATGCGGATGTCGAAGGGTTCCATCCTATTGATTTTACTGCGTTAGCGCATCGTTCCGTTGTATTGTTCCGGGGTATTGAAAACGCTTTAGCAGGTAAGTGAAAAGGCGTATATTACTATTGTTTTGTAAGTATAAGGTTCGGATATTAATTGTCCACTGAGCGAAAACAGGAACATTCATGCAAAAATAAGCAGTAATCCATAATGATTCACAAAACAAAAAAATAAAGAATGCCCTATTGACTCCTGGTAGGTGGAGGCATATAATGTTTCTAAACATTTGAAACATGTCACATAATACCAACGGCAATGAAGAGGACGAAGTAGTAAGGGCTCTTATGAACAGAGAGCGGTCGGAGGTTCTGCTGAAACCGACGCCTTAACCCCTTATATGCGAGCTCACCTCGGAGCTGTTCTCCTGAACAGATGATTAGGACGCTATATCGTTCTATCATGCGAGTAGGGAGAATCGTAGGGCGCGCGTTAGACGCTATAAGTATTCGTATATCTTATTTGCATGCGGATACTTGCTGAGATTTCATATCGCGAGATATGAAATGAATGCGGGTGGTACCACGGAAGCACAACCTTTCGTCCCTAATGCAGCAGTTTGCTGCGTGGGGATGGAAGGTTTTTTTGTATTTGCCGACTCTCTCATTTCTCATCTTCATGTGATGAGTTGGCATAGTATGTGCCTGGCCAGGCAAGACATATCTTCACAAATGTAACCTAGAGCCCGAGTATGGAAATGAGTAAATATGCGTAAGGAGGATGTCGAATGAGCTCACATCGTACGGCAATGAGGTCAAAAGAAGAATTAAGACAGAAATGGATGCAGCCTGAAGTCATTACAGGCTCGGATATTTTGCTTCGCAGCTTGTTGTTGGAAGGTGTGGAGTGTGTGTTCGGATATCCAGGCGGCGCGGTGCTCTATATTTATGACGCCATGCACGGCTGTGAGGATTTCCACCACGTTCTGACCCGGCACGAGCAAGGAGCGATTCATGCAGCGGACGGATATGCCCGTGCAAGCGGCAAGGTCGGTGTATGTATCGCAACATCGGGACCAGGCGCGACAAACCTGGTTACAGGAATTGCTACTGCCTATATGGATTCGGTTCCGCTCGTTGTTATTACAGGCAACGTAGCGACGACCTTGATTGGCACCGATGCATTCCAGGAAGCAGACATTACAGGCATCACCATGCCGATTACGAAGCATAGCTATCTGGTACGCGATGTGAAGGATCTGCCGCGTGTCATTCACGAGGCATTCCACATTGCGAACACAGGACGCAAGGGGCCGGTTCTCATCGATATTCCGAAGGATGTATCGGCGGCGAAGACGCTGTTCGAACCGGTATCAACTGTAAATATTCGCGGCTATAACCCTAACGTTCAGCCGAACAAATATCAAGTCGATAAAATGCTGAAAGCGATCGAAGAGTCGAAGTCACCTGTGATTCTCGCGGGAGCTGGAGTTATCCATTCTGGAGCGCATGAAGAACTGTATGAATTCGTGAGCAAGACACAAATTCCAGTAACGACAACGCTGCTGGGACTTGGCGGATTCCCAAGCGGTCATGATCTGTGGATGGGCATGCCTGGCATGCATGGAACCTATACAGCGAACAATGCGATTCAGCAGGCGGATTTGCTCATTAACATCGGGGCTCGCTTCGATGACCGAGTGACGATGAAGCTTGAAGGTTTCGCGCCACATGCGAAAATCGTCCATATCGATATCGATCCGGCAGAAATCGGCAAAAATGTCCCAACGGACATTCCGATTGTAGGCGATATTCGTACTACATTGGAACTAGCCAATAAGACAGCAGCACGTGCAAACCATGCGGATGAATGGCGCGCTCGCATCATGCAGATGAAGGCGGATAAACCGCTTCGATTCATCGATTCGGATGAAGAACTGAAGCCGCAATGGGTCATCCAGCTGATCAATGATACGACCAAAGGGGAAGCCATCGTTACGACAGATGTCGGACAACACCAGATGTGGTCAGCGCAATATTATCGCTTCAATCATCCGCGCTCCTGGATTACTTCTGGCGGCCTTGGAACGATGGGATTCGGATTCCCATCCGCAATCGGAGCACAAATGGCCTTCCCGGATCGTACCGTTGTATCGATCAATGGCGATGGCGGCATGCAAATGTGTGCGCAGGAACTTGCAATCTGTGCGATTAACAATATACCGGTCAAGGTAGCGATCATCAATAACCGCGTGCTGGGGATGGTTCGCCAGTGGCAAGAAATTATTTATGACAATCGCTACAGCCATATTGACCTTGCTGGAAGCCCAGACTTCGTGAAGCTCGCGGAAGCTTACGGGGTAAGAGGATTCCGCGCGACGAACAAAGAGGAAGCAGAACAGGCATGGCAGGAAGCACTGAATACACCGGGGCCAGCGGTTGTGGAATTCGTTGTTCGCAAGCACGAGAATGTGTACCCGATGGTAACGCAGGGCTGCACGATTGACCAAATGATAATGGGGGATTGTGAATGATGAACATAACCAAACATACCATTGCCGTCATCGTGAACGATCAGCCAGGTGTTCTGCAGCGTGTCTCCGGTCTATTTGGCCGCAGAGGATTCAACATTGAGAGTATTACTGTAGGTGCTTCTGAGGAGCAAGGTCTCTCCCGCATGGTCATTGTGACCACGGGAGATGACCATATGCTGGAGCAAATCGAGAAGCAGCTGTACAAGATCGTTGACGTGATCAAGGTACTCAACTTAAGCTCCCAGCCAATGGTTGCTCGTGAACTTGCACTCATTAAGGTGAAGGCTGAGCCACACGTACGTCCAGAGATTCTTGGCGTCGTGGAGACGTTCCGCGCTTCCATCGTCGACATTGGACCAAGCACGCTTATGGTGCAGGTTGTCGGCGAATCGCAGAAGATCGAAGCGATGATTCAATTACTGGAGCCATACGGAATTCGTGAGGTTAGCCGCACAGGAGTTACAGCCTTGATTCGCGGTCAAGTAACAGATAAGTAAGGAAGCGTCTGGACTTATTCCTACACGTATGGATTGAAGCGAATAACGGCCTTCGAATGAGGGGGTATCTCAGGGGACAAGCGGAAGCTGTAAGAGGCCCGTGATTGTCACTTGATATACCCGCCTCATTCGGGGGAGATTACTACACACTATTTATATAGGAAGAAAGAGGAGGACTCATACTTATGCCAGTTACAATGTACTATGAAAATGACGCTGAATTTAACGTACTGCAAGGAAAAACGATCGCCGTTATCGGTTATGGAAGCCAAGGACATGCTCAAGCGCAAAACCTGCGTGACAGCGGTCTTCAAGTGGTAATCGGTCTTCGTGAAGGCAAATCTGCAGACAAAGCTCGTCAAGACGGCTTCGAAGTGTTGTCCGTTGGCGAAGCTACTTCCCGTGCTGATGTGGTTCAAATCTTGATGCCGGACGAAACGCAAGCATCTGTATACAAAAATGAAATCGAGCCGAACTTGAAAAAAGGCGCAGCCTTGATGTTCTCTCACGGCTTCAACGTACATTTCGGTCAAATCGTAGCACCGAAAGACAACGATGTATTGCTCGTAGCTCCTAAATCTCCAGGACATCTTGTACGCCGTACGTATGTAGAAGGCTTCGGCGTTCCAGGTCTTATCGCAATCGAGCAAGATGCAACTGGCAATGCAAAGGCAATCGGTCTTGCATACGCGAAGGGCATCGGCTGTACACGTGCAGGCGTTATCGAGACTTCCTTCAAGGAAGAAACAGAGACAGACTTGTTCGGTGAGCAGGCAGTATTGTGCGGCGGTGTAAGCGCACTGATCAAAGCAGGCTTCGAAACATTGGTAGAAGCAGGCTACGCTCCTGAAATGGCTTACTTCGAGTGCTTGCATGAGCTGAAGCTGATCGTTGACCTCATCTATGAAGGAGGCCTGGCTACAATGCGCGACTCCATCAGCAACACGGCTGAATACGGCGACTATGTTACAGGTCCTCGCATCGTAACCGAAGAGACGAAGAAGGCGATGAAGGAAGTATTGTCCGACATCCAACAAGGCAAGTTCGCACGCGACTTCATCTTGGAGAACCAAGCGAACCGTGCGTTCCTGACAGCAACTCGCCGCAACGAAGCAAACCATCCGATCGAAGTGGTTGGCGGTCAATTGCGTGAATTGATGCACTGGATCAAAAAATAGGAAGTAAGAAGTAAGCTTTAATCTCATATATATAGTTCAAAAAGTCCATACTGCAGCCTTTTCGGTGCTATTCATGGGCTTTTTGAACATAAACTGATACTTGTAAAGCTCCACAGACTACAGAAGGAGGTGCAGCCGGTGCGCAAAATTTATATTTTTGACACGACGCTTCGGGATGGAGAGCAGTCCCCTGGCGTGAACCTGAATACGAAGGAGAAGCTTGAAATCGCGCTTCAATTGGAGCGCCTAGGCGTCGACCGCATCGAAGCGGGATTCCCTGCAGCATCTCCTGGTGACTTGGCGGCCGTGAATGCAGTGGCGAAAGCGGTGAAGCAATCTACGATTGTCGGCCTGTCCCGTTCCCGTATTCCGGATATTGATGCAGCTTATGAAGCGCTGAAGGGTGCAGAGGATGCTTGCTTGCATCTTTTCCTTGCTTCTTCGCCAATTCATCGCAAGCATAAGCTCCGCATGGAGAAGGAGCAGGTACTTGAGACAGCTGAAGCAGCTATTCGCTATGCGAAGAAGTACTTCAGCAAAGTTGAGTTCTCTCCAGAGGACGCGGGCCGTACGGAGATCGACTTCTTATGCCAAATGACAGAGATGGCGATTAAAGCAGGCGCTACCGTTGTGAACATTCCGGATACGGTTGGATACTTGTCGCCGTATGAGTACGGAAATATATTCAAGACGCTGAAGGAGAATGTACCGGGAATTGAGACGATTCAGCTTAGTGCACATTGCCATGACGATTTGGGAATGGCGACTGCCAATGCGCTCGCTGCAATCTTGAACGGTGCAGATCAGATCGAAGGGACGATCAACGGTATTGGGGAGCGTGCAGGCAATACTGCAATTGAAGAGGTTGCGATGGCGCTTGATACGAGATCGAGCTTCTATGAGGCGAAGACTTCGCTCGTCTTGTCTGAGATTGCGCGTACGAGCCGACTCGTCAGCAAGCTGACAGGCATGCCGATCCCAGGCAACAAGGCGATCGTGGGCGCCAATGCCTTCGCGCATGAATCCGGCATTCATCAAGACGGCATGTTGAAGGAACGGTCAACGTATGAGATTATTACGCCAGAGACGATCGGACTTAAGGAAAGCAAACTCGTGCTTGGCAAGCATTCCGGCCGTCATGCCTTCCGTGAGAAGTTGATTGATCTTGGCTATGACTTGGATGAAGAACAGCTGAACGGAGCTTTTGCTAAGTTCAAGGAATTGGCAGATAAGAAGAAAGAAGTATCGGATGAGGACATCCGGGCCATTCTCGAGGAGAAACTGATCGATACGCCTGAGGTGTACTCGCTCGAGACGATATACGTTGCTTACGGGAACCAAGCAATTCCGGCTGCGAAAGTGCGTATCGTAACATGGGAAGGCAGTGTGCTTGAGGAAGAGTCGGAAGGCAATGGCTCTGTTGATGCGATTTATAAGGCAATCGACAAGGCTACGCAGGAAGATGTTGAGCTCGTTGACTATTCCATTAAGTCGGTCACGCACGGCAAGGATGCACTCGGTGAAGTGCATGTCGTTCTCGCACAAAATGAAATATCTGTGCTTGGCCGTGGTGTAAGTACAGATATTCTCGAAGCGAGTGCACGTGCTTATGTCGATGCGCTCAATCGACTGATTGAGAAGCGCAAGCAAGGTACAGCCAGTCGTCGCGACAAAATTGGACTTGTCTAATTGAATATCAGCAGATACTGCCCCACAAGCCTTGAATTGGCTGTAGGGGCAGTTTTTTATTGTAAATGGAACGGATCGTGGAAGACAATCGCATTTTCATAGGAACGATCGCATTGTGCGGATATGTTACAATAAAAGAGTTATGTATGATACGCACGAATGGAAGAAATTCGCCTTATGCGATGGGAGGATAAAGTGATGGATCAACAACAATCAACGGTTCGATTGACAACCTTGTCAAGCAAAGGAGGATGCGGCTGCAAAATAGGGCCGTCCGATCTGTCTCAAGTATTGCGCATGTTACCGAAGACAGAGAAGCATCCGGATTTACTCGTAGGATTGGATACAAGCGATGATGCGGGTGTGTATCGGTTGAATGACGACATGGCATTAGTGCAAACGGTTGATTTCTTTACGCCGATTGTCGATGATGCTTATTCGTTCGGTCAAGTTGCCGCTGCGAATGCACTTAGCGATATTTACGCAATGGGAGGCAAGCCGCTCACGGTATTGAATATTGTGGCCTTCCCGATTTCGAAGCTGGACAAGTCCATCTTGGCAGACATTTTGCGCGGAGCGGGAGATAAAGTGAAGGAAGCGGGAGCAACACTCGTTGGCGGTCATTCCATTGATGACGCGGAACCGAAGTTCGGCATGGCCGTAACGGGCATCATTCATCCGGACAAGGTGCTGACGAATGCGGGGGCTAAACCTGGCGACAAGCTGGTGTTGACGAAGCCGATTGGTGTCGGCATCATGACAACTTCCTTGAAGCGTGAGCTGCTTCAGCCAGAAGAAATTGAGCTGGTAACACGGACGATGACGGCACTCAATAAGACGGCAGCTGAAGTAATGGCCGGATACGAGATCCACGCATGTACCGATGTTACGGGATTCGGCTTGCTCGGCCATAGTACAGAGATGGCAGCAGGCAGCGAGGCAGGACTTGTTATTCACGCGGAGAACGTACCATTCTTGCCACGCGTTCGTGAACTGGCTGAGAACGGTGCTGTACCGGGCGGAACGAAGAATAACTATAATCATGTGAAGGATCAAGTTGTATTCGACGAGCGACTTGATGAGATTGCACAGTGGATGCTGTGTGATGCAGTCACATCAGGTGGACTGCTCTTGTCTGTTGCAGCTAGCGATGCGGAAGCGATGATTCATGAGATGCAAGCTCGTGGTGTAGAGGCGGTGTGCATCGGTGAAGTGGTGGCCGAGCATCCAGGTAAGATTCATGTAGTGGGCAGCTTCGTCGGTAGATAACAACAATCAGAGTTAAATAGAGAATACGTGTACCAAATACCGCCAGGAGAAGAGGAGAGGTTATCCTCCATTCCTGGCGGTATTTTGATGTAAGCAAGTGAATTCGGCAAGGCGCCAACGGAAATGGCAACTTACTTTAGAGCGAAGGATTCTGCTGTAGAAAGTGCTGTGCAAGCTGTGACAGCTGTACAGAGTTAATCTGCTGATGAGACGAATTCCATACGACTTTCTGCTTGTAAACAAGCAGAATTTGCGGGGATTTATGAGGAGTCTGCAATAATTCGGCTACTTTGCCTGAGAGAGCCTTCTCTTCGAGGACACGAACGACAGCATAGGAGAAGCGGGAAGATACATGCGGATAACGGTTCATAAATTGGTTCAGCGCGAGGTGAGCTACTCTGCTCGAGCCGCAGTTTGTATTGTGTTTATAGAGCCACAACGGTCGTTCATCTGTCTGTTGAATCAAGCTGATAAGATGATCCTCGGTAGCGATGATGGGGAGTGCCTGCATATATCTTCTTCCTCCTTCTGATTTTTGTTCCCGCTGCAAGGAAGGGTGGCGCTATGTAATGTCCAAGGCAGTAGTAGGGAACAGTTCTATCCTTGTCAAGAAGTCCATACAATGAAACTGATCGAATGAGTGATACAAGCGGCTAAGGGGGACTGCTATGCATAACATAACCTGGTTGTCATTGACGTTGCTTATTTTGGCGAGCTATCGCCTAACTAGACTCATCGTATTCGATGAAATTACTTCTTTCATTCGCAAACCTTTTGTAGAGGAGCGGTATCATACGGATGAGAATGGAGCTATATTTGCAGTGATCGAAGAAAAAGGCGGCCGTTTTCATGCCTTTATGCGCAAACTGCTCACCTGTTATTGGTGCACGGGAGTATGGTCTGCCGCATTTATCACGGCTTGTTACCTTCTCATCCCCACCTATGCATTTCCGGTTATCCTTCTGCTTGCTATTGCAGGTGCGGCCGGGATTATGGAGTCATTTGTCAAAGGGTAATCGCACCCTCTTCTATATGCTAGGTTTCTATCCACGGGCTTGTTGCACATTTCCTCGTCTATCAGGCTGTTGTCTCTCAAGATTTCGGAAGACGCATCATAAGATATAGCAGAGCTGATAGGAAGTTCAGAACTTGCGAATCGAAGTGGAGAACTAGTTATCTATAGCTCCCGCACTCTACTCAACAAATGCTCCAGACGCTTCGCAAACGTATGCTCTGCCCGAGTTCGTTCATAGCCTTGAGAGGCGATGGAGCTCCGCTTGGCATCTTCGTAGAGGTACGTGTGAATAAGCTCAGCACATTCCTTCGGCGACTCGAAGCATAGCAATTCCGCGCCTGGTTCATAGAACATATGAAGATCTGGGCGATAATCAATGATCTGTGCACGCCGGCATGCCGCAATATCGAAGGTGCGATTGTTAATGGTGTGACCGGGAGCACCTGTCTTATTTTTATCAATTAATGTATCATCTTCGCTGCGGTGAATATTCAGCACAAGCTTGGCACCGTTGTAATAACGAGGCGTCTCAGAGAAGTTGACCCACTTGGTTCGCAGGTGAGGGATACAACCGCCCGACCAATTGACGGTGTCCCAGAAATGTCCGACAAGTTTCACATGTAAGCCAGGATCAAGTTCCTTCAGCATTTGCTGCATCATACGGAGTCGGTTATCGTACCCTGTACCGATGAAGCAGATATCGCTCTCATAAGAAGGGTGAGCGTTGAAGGGACGGAAGATATCGGTGTCTGTTCCGAGCGGCAAGTGGTGAACTCGCTTGCAGCCGTGGCGCTCATAGTAAGGGACACAACCAGAATCAATGGTGAAGATGATGTCGTATTCGGCTGCTACTTGCAGCGCATTGTCGATGGCATAGGGATCATCAACGAACCATACGCCAATTGGAATGCCCATCCTCCGTATGCTGCGAACTTGATCAACAGGCAGAAAAGAGCGAGGACCGCAAATGGTCAAGACGAACTCAGGCCTGAATTCGCGGATATCGGGAAGAAGCTGCTGAATTGGTGCACGATTCAACAGAAATATTTTGCTCTCATGACACTGGCCGTACAGAGCCTTCATGAGCGCATTATCGAGGATATCAATTGGCCTCCGATAACCGGAAGCGATATAGTATAGCCGCATTAGCCCCTCCTCGTTCCTGTCATCGAGAGAATAAAAAAGGGGATGGTTTTAGCCACCACCCCAAGCCGATCAGCATTTTGATTATGATGGGAACGGATAAGGTGCACCAGGGAAGATAGTAGGACATTGTTTCGGGAATGTGACAACACAAGCGTTTTCAGGGACTGGAATCACTGCACGCGGTTGGCACAGCTCAGCTTCAACAACTAACTTGACATTCGCTTTTACCTGAATGCTTTGGCAAATCACGATGTCCACGTTGACACAAGAGTTGTCGACAATATCGAGAACTTCAATCGTTGATGTGTTCGGAACGATTTCGCAATCAATTGTAGTTCCCGGAGGCGCACACAACAGAACTTTCTCGAAGCGTACAAAGGTTTTTGTAAATGTGCAATGTACTACGTTAGGGACGACTGTAGTATCGATGATCGTGACTTCAAACGTTCCTGTTTTCTTAATGACAACACGTTGTAGAGTAACTGGTGTGCCACCAACAGTAACCACTACATTTTCTCTAATAGAACCGACTTTCTCTCCGCAGCTTACTGTCAGTAACGTTGCTTGAGCGCTGAATGTAGCCGGCAATGGCAAGCACAGAGCTGGATCAATGCATGCTTCATCAACAATTTGCGTCGTTAACAACACCCAATCGAATACTTTAGGAACCTCTATACATTCCAAAGAGGGTAGTGGCAAATATTCGGGGGGCGTTGTTTGCCCTTGAACTAACTTGCTCTCCATGAATGTTTCCTGCCTCCTTTATAGAATCTGAATTCAAATTCAATACAGTCTATGGGGGCGATCTAGAAAAGGTGACACCCCCATAAAATAATTTGGAGGGGATCGCAGTGAGGCAAGAAGTTTGCTTATATTCCTCAGAAGGCGTGCATTGGGTAGAACTTCAATCCGATGGGTCGCTGCTTCATTCCTTATACCGCGGAGTTGAACAGGTGAAGCAGCACCTATGGAGGTTCAGCAGTACCGTGAAGCAGTTCAGCGCCATTCTGCTTCATGGCCATTTACATATGTTGATGGCCTATGAATCGGGTATCTATTATGCACGTTGCAGCGTGAATGCGCGTGTAGATGAAAAGCAAGAATTGCGAATAAGCAGGCATCCCAGCTCATCGAATCCGTATCTCTTTAACCTTGGCAGAACCCTCTATTTCGGCTTCACTACAATACTGAACAAGAAGTTTACGTATGTGCTTCGACAGGTTGAGCAGGGGAGGTGGCGAGAGAGGGCTTTTTCCTATGTTCACGAAGATTATGGCGTCAATGTACATATTGAACAAGCAAGCTGCGATATAAGTGAATCAGGGACTCTTTATGGGCTGTTCCTGATTCGACATGGAGATCCGAATCGACAGCAGCTGATGCTGCTCGAGCTCGATATGGAATCAGAGGAGGCAAAATGGCAACACGTCTTCTCTTCTGCGCAAGCAGGGCAGAATTGGAGCATTACAATATCCGCGGCGAGGGAAGGAGATCCATATCTCGCGTGGGTCGTACACAACGGAGTCACAGCTACGGTATATTGTGCGCGAGGCATACAAGTTACGAATTCCTGTATCCCATTGAAAGTTTTTTTTCAGAATCAATTCTCCGTTCCTCGACTTACGATTGCAGGAGAACATGGTCTGTTTCTCTCGATTACAGGTTCCTCATGGTTAGCCTGTGCATATTCAAGCAACGGAGGCAGGGACTGGGGATCCTTTATGGAAGTACCGTTCGTCCGTGAATCGAGGCTTCGCATCATCCAAGGGGTTCGTTGTTCTGAACAGGCTCATGTGCCTGTCCCGCTTCTTGGCATCGGGTACCCATGTTTCCGTCCGATCGAACTCATTGATTTGTTCCATCCATTCTTGACCATGAATACAATGGGTCCTTCTATACAGGATGATGTATTGCTGCATTATGCCAAGTTGCAGTTAGGCGTACTGCATGAATTTGCATCTGGGCGAATTGCTGCATGGCAAGAAGAGATGATGCTGCTTGAAGAACGTCTGCTGCAAGAGGAGCATGAGATGCAGCGATTGGAATCATTTATCGAAGAGATGGAGCGGGAGCAGTATCGCGTATTGGAGCAGTTGCATGCCGTTGGTTCCAATTTGGCACCATTCGGAATTCGCCTCATACAATGACGTTAGTCAGTACATACAGGAGGGAGGGGCATGGAATGCACATTCGATTGAATGGCAAGCCATTATGCAAGATTGCGGAGACGCGGTTAGTTGATGTTTACCAGCTGCTGGGCAAGTACTCGTTCACATTTCATCTGGACAAACGACAAGGCATGCTCGATATTATGAACCCGCTTGAAGGGTGCCGAGTTGTACTAGAGAGCAAGATGACGGAGATTGTGGATCGGTTGTGGTACCCGATACAGTCCACGCTGTCCCAAGCCGGATTGAGAGTCACGATTGTGGATTCAGAGGATACGCGCAAGCAGCTGTTAAGCGAATCGAATCATCAGCGGCAGGGGATATGGATATCAGCAGTACCGGATGATGCAATGGAGGTAAGTGTTCATTATTATTTACATCATCGCAAACAGAGCAAACAGTTGGCCCAATTACTTATTATGAATATGTTGAAGCACGGTGAGCTGCCTATCCGTGGAGCGAGCTTGAATTGGAAGGATCGGTCGAATTATCAGTTATCGCTGACAGGGCAATCTTGGACTTCAGTGGCGCTCACATACGGCGGATTCCTGCGATTGTCTACGGAACAGCTCGTGCAGCTCGGCAATGGAATCACTCGTGCAGCTGCCTCCTACTTCTCGTATCTTCCGATTCTAGATGTCATTGAGAAGCTTCGAGCGATGGATAATGGCGAAGGAGCTGAATTGGATAGGAAGAAGGAAATAAGTCCCGTTACTACTGAGGTGCGGCACGCTGAAGACGTTGCATCGCGGGAGGAAGAGGCGACGGCTCCGCATGTGCAGACTTCATTTATGGATGCATCCAATTTGCATCAGTCTGTAGAAACTTCACGCAGGGATGAACTGGAACCGCACGAACATTCGCAGCAGCGGGGATATAAAGAGTCGCGGCTTGCTCAAGAAGTGCGTTCCGCTTATGAGGGTTCAGGGACAGATACCATTGAGCACAGTGAAGAACGAGTAAGTGTGCATGAGCTTGAGCATGGGGATGAGTTGAATGAGCAAGTGTATTGGCAAAAGTATAAGGATAATGAGGAACCCGCAGGAGACGATTGGCAGGAAGAGGATGTTGAAGAAGCTGTAGATATCGTTGAGGAGAGCCTTAATGACACCGGTTATGATGACGATATGTTCGTGAATAGAAGCGTGTTGGTCGCGGAATATGAATGGGAAGATAAAGAGAATATTTATGGCTCTCCTACGGTGGATGAAGCCGATGAACTGTATAAGGGAGAGCAATCAGATAGCAGGTCGATCGGAGTTGGGGAGCGAGCACACCGTGAACTGCAAGCTGATTCGGATGAGTTGGAGAGCCGAGAGCAGGAACAGTTGGAAGACAAGAAGCGGCAAGCTCCAGCATATTCGACGTTTACATGGCTTCATGCCAATACGGTAAATCGTGCAGACGGAGCAAGCAAGCATTCCGGCTCACTGCTTAGTTATTTGAATCAGCAATCATTAACGAGCCAGCCTCGCATTCCGAAAGATCCAGCTCAAGATCTATTGCTCATGCAAAGGGAGCGGGCGAAACGTGAACAATCCTCTACCGACAAATCATAATACTGTGGGACTACAGCTAACGGAGAACACATATCGAGAGATGGTAGGACATTGTCTGCAAGAGAAGCCATTGGAAGCTTGTGGACTGCTGTCAGGAAACGACGGGCTTGCTAACCGCTGCTGGATTATCGATAATATTGACCGCAGTCCGGTATCATTTACGATGGATATGGAGCAGTTGGATCATGCACTGAAGCACATGGAGGGGAGTGGAGAACAGCTCATCGCCGTATTTCACTCTCATCCTGCCTCTGTTCCATACCCGTCCATCTTCGACATTGAGCATGCCGTATATCCGTGCTCGTACATCATTGTATCTTTGTCACGGCTTCGTCCTCGCGTACGCAGTTATCGGATTGAGGATAATCAAGCAAACCCTGAATCGATTTGGTTGATGTCAAATTGAACGGAGCATGCTGTGCGGTATTAGTAAGCACACCATGCTCCGTTCTTCTGATTTATGATGCGTTTAGCCGCGTCTTATAGAGTCGCGGCATTAGCATAGTTACAACAAAGTAGATTGATATATATCGGCAGCAAAAGCTAATCCAGCTGTGTTGACAGCACCGGTTGTGAAATAGTTCGTTACTTGGAATGCGAATACGAACTTTACGCTAAGTGCGACCGAGATCAAGCCAAGCGATGCCGGAATCGAATAGAAGCGAACATTTTGCCAGTTGTACGGATTGGCAACATCTGTCGTTAAGCCAGTCGTCGGATCCAGGGAACCTGCGTGCAATGGCACACCCAGTCCTGGGACTGGGAATAAACTGATTGCGAGTGGACTGAAGGCTAGAATCGAAGCCGTTACTGCATTATCGGCGAATACGGTAAGGGAAATTAAAAAGTCATTAATAATACCAACCGAAAGAGGAATTGTAGCAGATACGGCCGCGAAGCCATGTGTTTCACCTGGAATAAATGTAGGCTGGGACCAGACGAATTCTGGATTTGGAACGGCTGCAAACACGGTGTTGTCATTGTCGAATTTCGCCAACTGAGGCCATATCTTCGGAGCATTGCCAACATTGACGACATTCGGAGCCGCGCCTGACAATGCGAGAGCTGCTGCAGTTGCACCGTCAGCAGCGGTAACAACATTCGTAGTGGAGCTTACTAGTCGTTGAATGGGGATTAATGGCATGTCAGAAAAACCTCCCTTTCTTCATATGAGTGAAAGAATCCGTGAGAATTCTTTCTACACTGTTAATGTATGAAGGGGATTCGCCATAAGATTGGATGAATTACTAGATTCATTCGTACAAACTTATGTAAAGATACTTGTCATTCATGTAGTTTAGAATAGACCGTTTATGGATTCGAAGCAGCGCGGAAGCTGATACTGCTCGGATTCGCGGCAGGGAACTGCTTACCCCCTGCAAATACATAAGCGTGTATGTGCAGCGGGGTGATGAGGCGATCGATATCGCACTCTATATGAATATCTCTTATGTCCGACCAGATGCGTGGAGGGAGCAGATGAGGCTGGACAGGCTCAATCCGGTACTCCCCGTTTTTGCGCCCGTACGAGAACCAATCATCCCGATCGAATTTCCATCCCGTTTGCTGACTCCCTTTCTTATGGAGACCAAACACCAGAGCATGCTGCGGGGCTACAATTTTCCCGCTCACGACTGAGAATTGGCTTGGGGATAGTGTTAGTAAAATATGAGACAACGACACAGGCTGAGCTGTAGTATTGCGAAATTTGATATGGGTAATTAAGCAGATTCTGCGCGTCTCCAAATCAACATCAGCCGCAATTTGCAGGATCACATCAATGGAAGCTGCTGGATCATTTGTCATCACATGCTCCTCCTTAGCGGGGGTTCGATATTTTGAATACAATCCGTGATAATTGTTCTTTCATGCCGCTTCGAGCGACTATCTTATCTTCTTTCTCCATTAATAGTGTATTCTTCTCACTAAGCTCCTGAATGGCAAGGCGCACTTGAACTTCCTCCTGCAAGGCAGCGATTCGTTCAGTCAGTCGGTCCGCTGTGGCTTGCCGCTCCTTCTGGATTTGCTTCAATTGGACAAGTTCCCTCTTTCTTGTTCTGCAACCTTCTCTCATGTGTGCGATAGAAGCGATGACTGCTTCGGCTGAATCGATACTGTGAGTGAGTTCGCGCCTTGCTCGGTAGCCCTGTATGACTGCGGGTGCTGCAAAACCAGTGAAGTCAGGCGCTGTCTCCTCGTCAGGAGCAATCCATACGGTAGGGCCATCGCGACCTAGCAGCTTGTCATACATACATGTCCATATAACAGGACATGGAATAGCTGTTGTATATAACTCGCTCCATTCTTCTTGATGGATACTATATTCAATGCGGAACAGCAGATCTTCTGTTACCCAGCTTAAGCAATACTGCCCTTGATCGTATGTACATATGGCCTGTGATGTAGGAGTAGGGGGGATGATTGTTTGGTTATGAGCCGTCAATGACCATTCCTTTTGTTTATTCCATTCATATGCTGTAAATAAGAGCTTGTTCCCAATGCGCTGAAACTGGAACATTCCAAGTCGCCCTTGTACAGAGTAGAGATCATAGGCTAAAAAATCTTCCCTCGATTCCAGCGGGACAGCAGGCAATGAAGTCGAAGGCAGCCATCGGCTAGATGCTGTATGGAACGATTGCAGGAGCAGTCGTAGTTGCTGATGGGGAGGCGCCGCCGTTATTAATGCAGTGCACAGCCAGATATGATCTTGATGTGAGAATAGACGGAGGGAATGGATCTCTTCGCCATCATATAGGACGTCTGCGGTTGACCAATGAATGCCAGATAACGATACATGCTCAATGCGTGAACGGTATTGAATCACGGCATGAAGCTGATTGTGGCAGTTGATCAGTTGAATATGCAGGACGTGCTTGAACAGGCCTGCTATTTCGCGCTTGTGCGTCTGAAGTGAATAGGGATTGATTGAGACATGAATGAGCTGGTCATCCCTATTCACATACACGAGATGAACATAATGTGCGTCATCCTGACACACGCCGAACGGATCGGCCGCATCGTGGAATATTATCGGCTTAGGGCATTCAAGGAGACAATGCTCCTGTGGTTCGAATAATAAGCTGCCGTCTCTAATCTGCAACGAGGAGAAATGATATCGGTTCGATAACAACATACGCGTCATCGGATTACACCCCCTAGGTTCGCACAAGCTCTACATTTCAATGTATTCAATCATCTTCACATCTAGGATTGAAATTCTCGCTCGAACATAGCGAGTCCCATTTTGATCGTGTAGGGAAGAATGTTTATACCAAGTTCGTTGAATCGCATATAGTGATATACGGAGGTGAGTAAGGTGCTTGCATTTTGGGAAAAAATTATACTTCCACTTTTGCAATCATTTGGTGTGAAGAGAATCGTAGAGATTGGTGCGGAGCATGGTTTGAATACGAGCAACTTATTGCAGTATTGTCGTGCGGTGAATGGTGAATTATTTGCTATAGATCCAGCACCGAGATTTGATATTCAGCAGTTTAAGATGCATTTCCACAAGGAATTTCATATGCTGCTGGACTATAGTTTAGAGATTCTTCCGCACCTGAAGCAATTTGATTGTATCCTGATTGATGGGGATCATAATTGGTATACCGTATATCATGAACTGAAGTTAGTTGAGATAATGGCTCAGCAGCAGGAACGGTTCCCGCTAGTTTTTCTGCATGACACACAATGGCCGTATGGTAGAAGAGATATGTATTATTTCCCAGAATCGATTCCCGCAGGTTTTGTGCACCCTTATGCGAAGATGGGGATGGTACCAGGTCAATCGCAGCTCGTTCATGGCGCAGGGGCAAACAATTTACTGAATAATGCACTCTATGAAGGAGGAGCTCGCAATGGCGTGTTGACTGCTGTTGAGGACTTCCTGCAGCAGACGCCTTGGTACGTCAGCTATCATCAAGCCTTGTCCAATAGCGGGCTAGGTATTATTGCACCGAAGCACCCATCGATCGATATACATGTCCAAACGATTCTGGCAGCTTCGGGATTATAATAGCATAGGGTGTATTCTAGCCGCAGATAAAAGGAGAATCTGTGGCTAGAGATACATAGAACGGTTGCATTACAGACCGGATTGTTCAATTATTCGGCGTATTTCGCGATTGAAGTAATGATGTGTTTCTGTAATGTCTGGCACAATGATGCCTAGTCCGAACTGGCTGCGTACGCGATGCAGCTGGAGCGGGATTGGGGCTTCCTTCATAAAATCTTCTACTGCAGTCAATACTCCGTTACGATCTCCATTTTCATATGCCGCGTTGTGGACAGAATCATTATGTCCATTGTCTACAAGCTCATTGATTCCTGGCAAGATTCCCTTCTTAGCACTCGGCTTGCGGAACTCCGCCGGAATTGATTCAGGGAAATAATACATATCTCGCCTGCCATAAGGCCATTCCAGATCATGAAGGAAGATGATCGGAAACTTCTTGATGCGCTCGAATTGCTTCAGTTCGTTGTACACGGTATACCAATTATGATCCCCGTCAATAAACGCGGCATCGCATGTGTGAATGTGCGGTAGGACTTTCAGGCTGTAATCTTGCACGAGAAGGAATTTATGGCCATATAACTGCTTCATTCGTTCAATATCGAACAGGGGAGAGGGATCGATTGCCACTAGCTGACCGTTCTCCATCGGCTTTACATATTCGAGCAAATTAACGGTGTTATATCCTTGGGCACATCCTATTTCTACGATCACTTTCGGCCTTGTCAGCTGAAGAATAGGATGTACGACCTGATTCCAGAAATAAATCACTTCTGTTGCCTCCCATGATCACCACGTTTTGTACGTGCGAATGAAATCCTCGATTCTATTGGAGAGAAGGAGGGGCCAAGCGACTGTGATGTACTCTAGTGGCCAATCCCACCATGCGATACGCTGCAAATCGTCAATGATGGAAGGTGGGAAGCGATAACGAATCACACGAGCCGGGTTGCCGCCGGCAATCGCATAAGCAGGAATGTTCTTCGTAACGATGCTCCTTGCTGCAATGACTGCACCATTTCCAATTGATACTCCAGAAAGAATTAGCGAGTCGAAGCCAATCCATACATCGTGGCCAATCGTAACATCACCCTTTGTTTTGGGATGTCCAAGGAAGCCTGCTGCATTGGGGAATATTGGGTTGAAGGGGTAGGTAGTAACCCAGTCCACGTTATGTTCTCCGCCCAGCATGATCGTCGTATTCGAAGCGAATGAACAGAATTTTCCGATCGTTAATGTTGCTTTCTCACCCCATGTGAGTACGTTAGGGTAGCCGTAGGACCAATCACCGATTTGGTATTGTTGATAAGCTGGATTTTGGTTCAAAAAGTAGCTCATTGAACTTCCCCTCCCCCGAGCTGTTAATGCTGGTGATAGCTTGCAGCTCTCCACATGTCCAAGTATTGCTGGAGCGAGTTAATCGTCTCGGCAGGTACGGCATTGCCCTTAATGCCGATACCGATGACAGTGTGAGGGAATAGTTCTTCCCCGGCATAGTCGGTTACTACCGTATCGAATGGCTTCAAGATGCTGGCGAATGCTTGGGGTGTGAAGCGCCAATAATCGGCTGGATAATCATGGATTGGGAAATTCATGACCGAGGTAATAATGGCAATGCCATTTGGTTTTAAGATGCGATGAACCTCTTGCATGGCAAGACGGGGATCTTCCACATGCTCCAGCGTATCCAAGGAGATTACAAGCCCTGCCGTCTCCGCAGGGAGGTCGATATGATGAAGATCCAAAATCGCATCTACACCCACACCTGGCCGCATATCACAGCCGACATAAGGTTTGCCAGGGAAGAAGGGGCGCAAATCAGCGAATCCTTCCTGACCTTGCACTTGATACGCTCCAAATTCATATACTGGCACTTCATAGGGGAGAATGTCCGAACATATTTTCACCAAATTTTTAACGATTTGTCTCATTTCTTCACTCCTTATTCATGTACCATCACCTAAATCTAGTACTCACTGTATTCAGCGATGATGGAGATGTTGATTAGGCGTACATCCAATTGTTATTTCGCGCCCGTTTCTGTCAAATACACAGGCAAATTGGAACCTGTGCTAATACACTAATGTAAATGACCGTATCATCCGTAATGTGTATGGAGGGATCGAGTTTGAATATCATCCAGACGTTACACCAGATGTTCCGCTTGGAAGAGGAAGCATTTGTGTCAGAGCTATATAGACAGGTGTTAAATAGAGAGCCGGATTATCCAGGGTTAAGCCATTTTACTGCACTGCTTCGCGCAGGGCACACGAAGATGACCATTGTTACCCATTTCCTGAAAAGCAAAGAGTTGAAACAGACATTCGCTGGTGAAGTTGCCGTCGATATGGTCAGCACTCCATTTCGTATCTTTCATCGAATTTATACCTTATTGACAATCGATCCAAACGAATTTCCGCATGAGCTGTACCGAGAGATGCTGTGTAGAGAGGTGGAGGACGGCGCATTCCGGCACTATTACTTCATGCTGAGACAGGGGAAGCCGCGAATGTCAATCTTAATGGGGATTCTGGTATCGCCGGAATGCCAGATGCTGCTCCATGCCCCACAGGCCCCAAGACATAATGGTCCGGTTGACTTTGAACGATTCGAAATTATGGAATACCCTCCTGCCAAGACGATCGGCAATCGTGCTCCTGCTCCGCCGCTGCGGCGCAAAGTATCAATTGTCATCCTGACATGGAATGGACTAGAACATACGAAGCAATGCATCGCTTCGCTTTCCCCATTGGCTGCGCATGAATTGGTGGATGTTGTGGTACTGGACAATGGAAGCACGGATGGAAGTGTGGACTATCTTCGAGGTTTGAAGTGGGTTACGTTAATTGAGAGTCCACAGAATATAGGGTTTACGGCTGGAAACAATTTGGCAATTGCTCATTGTGATCTAGACAGTGATATTCTGCTGCTGAATAACGACATTCTGATTACTCAAGCAGATTGGCTGGAGCGCTTGCAGGAGACGGCCTTTCAAGCTCCCAATATCGGTGTTGTAGGCTGCAGATTGCGTGGTGAAGACGGGAAGCTTCAGCATGCAGGGACATATATTTTCGAGGATACATGTTGGGGACAACAGATTGGTGGACAACAGACAGATATTCGTCAATATGAAGGTGTACGTGATGTGCAAGGGGTTGTATTTGCGTGTGCCTATATAAAGCGTGAGCTGATTAATCTAATTGGTTCATTGGATACCGATTATTTTGCATATTTCGAGGACACCGATTATTGCTTGCGGGCATTAGCCGCTGGTTTTCGGGTTGTCTATGATGGAAGAGTAACGCTCGTTCATGCGCAGAACACCTCTACGAAGGTAAACAACATCGATTTCAACCAATTATTCTTGCAGTCGCAGGGCATCTTCCATGGCAAGTGGGGCCACCAGCTTGCAGGAGAGTATCATACACAGCTGAATTGGCATTCGATTGTGAACCTGCCAAGCGGTTATGCGAATTCTTCCCGCAACCTCATGATTGCTCTCGACGAACAGCGTGTGAAGATGCATTATCGCTATGTATACGGCCCTGGAACACCATTCCATACGAAGGAACCGAATATGAGCGATGATTATCGTGTGAATCTATTTAGCATGCGAAAGAGGAATGAATCAGCACCTGAAGTAGTGTACGGACAGGGCGATGTGTTCTTCAAAAATGAAGGCAGGTACAAGATCGGCTATACGATGCTGGAAGTAGACGGCCTGCCTGAAGAGTGGGTGCGTCAGTGCAACCGCATGAATGAAGTGTGGGTTCCATCCAGCTTCAATGTAGAAACCTTCCGCAACAGCGGCGTGCATGTTCCGATTCATGTTATCCCATTAGGGGTTGATCCTAACTATTTCAACCCGGATATTCGTGCTTTCCGGTTCTCTGAGAAGTTTACATTCTTAAGTGTATTCGAGTGGGGGGAACGCAAAGCACCGGAAGAAATGCTGCGAACGTTCGCCAATGAATTCGCCTTCGATGATGTGGTGCTCGTCTGCAAAATTACGAACAAAGACCCGGAAGTAAACGTGCGTGCCGAGATTCGCAAGCTGAATCTAAAGCATGCAGAGTCCAAAATCATTATTATCGAAAATCAGACCATTCCTTCTTATTTGCTTGGCAGCTTGTATCGTTCAGCGGATTGCTTCGTGCTGCCTACAAGGGGAGAAGGCTGGGGAATGCCAATACTGGAATCGATGGCTTGCGGCATTCCTGTTATCGCGACGGATTGGAGTGCGCAGCGGGACTTTTTGAACATCCAAACGGGCTTCCCCATTCAAGTGAAGCGATTGATTCCGGCCGTGGCGAAATGTCCGTATTATACAGGATTTCAATGGGCGGAGCCGGATTTTGAGCATCTAGCTCATGTCATGCGTTTTGTGTACGAGAATCAAGAAGTGGTGAAAGAGCGAAGTCTGGCCGTATCCCAGCTTGTGCTGTCGCACTGGACGTGGGAGAACTCGGCGAAGAAAATAGCGGAGCGGATTCGCTATCTATAAAGGTATAAGGAAAGCTTAATGAATTTGTATATGAGGAGTGATCAGCATTGCGTTACGTTGTGGGAATTCCGTACGTGAACCGTAAGGATCTGCTGTATCGGGCTTTGGACAGTATCGAACTGTATTGGAAGCATACTTACGTATTGGATAACTCTCCCGCGCACGATTTAAGATATGATTCTGAATTGTCTCGGCGCGTAACCGTATATGAGCCCCCTGTATCGCTGACGTTTACCCAATCTATGAATTGGTTCCAGAGCGTGGCTCTCGATCAGGGGGCCGATTCTGTGTTCTATATGCATAACGATGCGGAGGCTCATCCGGGTACGCCAGAAGCATTTCTAGGAGTGCTTGAGGAGTTGAAGAACAGTGGGCGGAAGTGGGGGCTTGCCTTAACGAACTTCGATGCGCTTGCTGCTTACAATATGGAGGCAGTTAGAGCAGCGGGATCATGGGACACGGTATTCAGCAGTTATTTCGCCGATATAGACTATCATCGCAGGCTCAGGTTGGCAGGATATGATGAAGTGTTCACGGGCTTGCCTGTCGATCATCATGGAAGCTCAACGAGGAAATCGGATGCTCATTACAATTTTATCATTGATACGACTTGGCCCTTGTACGAGCGGTATTATGAGTTGAAGTGGGGCGGCAAAATGGCCGAGGAAACCTATAGGACACCGTTCAACCTTACGTAGTGGAGGAGATTGCCTTGCGATTGTCTGATGTAAAAGGCGTATACGATGCCGTGTACAGTTTGGGGTCGAACTGCTATACGGCTCAACGGCTGGAACGCTATGGCTTGCGGCCGTACAGTGGTGTTGTGGATTGGATGTACTCCAATTGGACACCTGGTGTAAGCTTATTGCTTCGAAATCGCTTTGCCAAGTTCATGCATCCGGATCATTTAGTGGTGGAGAGCATCATTTTTAAACGTCATAATTATTGTATATTAGACCGGGTGTATGGTGTACAATCAGTTCATGATTTTTTGTACACAGAACGTCGGAGAGGGATCGCGTTGAAATATCCGAAATTTATTGAGACGATTCAGCGGAGAATTCATCGATTTCTAGATAAGGCGGAGCATAGCAAGCGTATCTTCTACTTCCGATTTAATGCATCATATGACGAGGCAGCGGAACTGGAAGCAGCATTGGCATCTCTTGTGAAGCATCAATTCAGCTTGCTGGTTGTAAATCCCGGAAACGAGCATCGGATCATCGACAAGGAATGGCCGCTTGCGAATACATGCGGATTAGAGCTGCCCATCGGATGGGATGCTGCGTGCGATCAAGTATGGAATGAAGTATTTGCCGGCATTCACTATCAAGCGGAATAAGGAAAATAAGCATATGCTGGACATGAAATAAGCCCCGCTCCGAGAGAGATTCGGAAGGGGCTTATTTCATATGCATTCACTGCTGCAATTGAGGTGTCACGGCGTGAAATACCGTAAGCAGATTATGCATCACACGCGGCCAATTATAGTGCTGCACCGTTGTCATGGCATTCGTCGTGAGATACGCGGCGAATTGCGGATCGGTTAATATGCGCAGGATCCCTTGTGCAACTCCAGCAACATCTCCTTTGTCTACAAGGATGCAATTCCATTCATTATGGCAGAATTCTTCATTTCCTTCCGCCTTTGTGGTCACGACAGGGGCGCCACAAGCCATAGCTTCCAATATCGGAAGCCCAAAGCCTTCGTGATAGGAGGTTTGGACAAATACACCGCAGTTGGCATATAAGTAGGCAACATGGTGGTCATCAGGGTGAGAGAAATGACCATGAGGAATGCCATGCAGATGGGGAGGCTCCACGCCAAAGGTGACCATAGATGCTTGTGGCAGTCTGGAGCACACATCCTTCGCTGCTTGAACCGTAATGTCGAATCCCTTCAAGTGCTGGCTGCGGCGGCTGCAGGCAAGGATACGGAATGGGTCATAGTCATGAGTGCGATTCGGCTTATATAGGTCGAAATCAACAGCAATGGAAATGTTGCTTGCATGCTTCTGGAACCGCTCCAGCAATTGTCTGGTCGTCCAATCTGCTATCGTCAGCATATGCACGGGCACCCGGTACGTATTACGTACTCGTTCCTGCATATCATTCCAGTTCGGGTAATAGCTCTCCTCAATATCCTGCACCAGATATACCGGAACGCCGTTGCCGCCGCGCTTGCGATCGCAGCTATGCCATACGGCAGCAAGCGTCTTCCACCAGGTGGCTACCTTAATACAATTCATTGGCGTCAGCGCACGCATCATGGATGGATAATTGCCGAAGCGCCGTACGGGCACCTTGAGCGGGAACCAATTAGGCTGCTTATCGAGTGCGAATAATTGTACGTTGACCCCCATATCATGCAGACGGTTGACCTGTTCGAATACGTTGCGGATGCCGCCAGACAATCCGGTCAGTTCAAGCACATATACGACTTCCAGAGGAGCTGTCATCGGATGATTTTCCCTCCCCATTTCATCCAGAATTTTTTTCGAGCTTCCATTTCTTTTTGTCTCCAATATGGATTCTTGTTCGCTTTTGTCGTGCCGCGGGTATACCCTTCCGCATGGATGGCACTAGCCGTTCCGCAATACACGACACGGGAGCCGTGCACCTTAGCGCGATAACAGAGGTCAACATCCTCGAAGGCAATGAAGAATTCCTCGGACAATAGCCCAATCTGGTCGAGGAGCTGCTTGCGTATTAGCATTAATGCACCGGTTACAGCATTCATATCTTCTATGACCAATGCAGGCTCATAATCAGCTGACTGTCGGCGGTAGCGGTGGTCAAAATGCCCCTTCGCTGTCGGAATAACGCCGCCATGCTGTATCGTCATATCGGGATAGAGGAGTCTTGCTCCTACGATGCCGATTGCTGCATCACTGTTCATGGTTGCAACCATATGATGGAGCCACCCGGGCTCGTGGAAGAACACGTCATTGTTGACGAGCAGAATATATTGTCCCTTGGCATGCTGGATGCCAGCGTTGACAGTATGGCTGAATCCATGATTATGAGGCTTTGCAATGAATTGCACCTGGAGCGGAGCAGCCCATCGTGCCAGTTCTTCTTGAATCGCGGCAGGACTGCCATCATCGACAACGATGATCTCGTAGGGCAGCTCATGTACGGTATGGATGAAGCTGTGCACACAATGTTTAACGAGATCGGTGTGATGGATCGTAGGAACAATGACGCTGATCATAGCGTTGCCATCTCCCTTTTTAACGCGCGGCTATTTCCGTCAAGCGATGAAGCATGCGGGCTGCGCTTGCTTGCCATGTAAATTGCTCCTTTACTGTGTTTCGACCGAGGGCAGCCTTAGCGGCTGCTTCATCCCGGTTCATATATACATGCCTCATCAGCTGTCTTAGATGCATATTGTCTGGAACTGCCCACAGCATTCTGGAATTCGTGGGGTGGGCGGGAGCAAACTTCTGGACGGAGATGAGGTATCCGTTCGCATCGTTGACGAAATCAAGATGAGCTGACCAGCGCGTTGTAATGACAGGGAGACCCGAGGCCATTGCCTCCATTACGGTTAAGCTCCATCCTTCTCCACGTGTAGGAAGCACATAGCTGTCGGCACTGTTATAGAGCATAGCTAACTGCTCCTCGCTCCAACTGTGAATCGCTGAGATGAGAATGACCGATGAACGGGACTTTCCGGCTGTCTTGAAGGCGATAGCGTCAATATAGGCTTGCTGTCTGCCGATCTCCTCTTCAGTGGTTGCACGCGTTTTGATAATGAGACATACATCCTCGGACTCCGCGAACTCTTCAAGGAAGGCGGTAAGTAAGATATCAATGCCTTTGCGGTCATCGAAGGAACAGACGGATAAGAAGGTATAGCTTCGTTGGCCCGGAATAGGGAATGGGGGGTGACCGGGAGCAAACAAGTCCGAATCAATTCCGTAAGGCATGACGTGAATCTTGTGCAGCGGGACTCCAGATCGGTGGAAGGTATCTCGATTGAAGGTGGACGGTACCCATACTTCATCCATATTGCTGCATCTTCGAGACCACATGAACGGCAGTCGGCTGCATTCGTACATCGTCATTCCGATTGAGTAATGGCGAATGTCCTTCACAAATTGGATCGCAGGGTAATGCGTAAATACGATATGGGGCTCTGGCAATGGAGTGTGCGATATCGCCTGCAAGGCCGCCTCGATATCGGGGGTCATAGGAACCCTGACTGTTTCGGAATGAACTGGCGTATAGTGAAACTGCACCCCCAGCTTCATCAATTCAAGCACGACATGCCGATTGGCCTTTGCATATCCTGTTGGTTCGTAGATGGTACCGATATTATGAAGAAACATCGAGTCGTATCCACCTTTCTATAAGAACGTGTCGTATCCGCGCTGCTTCAAGTGCTTCACCATCTTTTTTATATCCTGTGTTCGTTCTTTCGGACAGACGAGAACCACATCATCCGTGGCGACGATCACGATGTCTTCAATGCCTACCGTCGCGATTAACTGCTTTGTTGCACCGTAGATAATGCTTCGCTCCGTATCGATCCCCTCATGACGCCCATGAACAATATTCAGGAGATCATCGGTCTGGTGTATGCGCTCAAGTGCATTCCAATTGCCGAGATCGTCCCAGCCGTAATGGACAGGAATCATGTAGATGGATTCACATTTTTCGATAACGCCATAATCAATGGATTGCTTCTTGAGACTACTGTATGCGGCTGCGAGCTGTTGTTGACCGTTATGTGAATCGTTTAAGAGTGTCTTCATATCAAACAAGGAACGATACAGGTCAGGTAGGTGCAGATGGATCAGATGCATGATGGTTGAAGCTTTCCAAATGAACGTCCCTGTATTCCAATAGTGGCAACCATCAGCAAAAATATTGTTTGCAACAGACAGTTCTGGCTTCTCGATGAATTTCTCAACTGGGGTAAGTGGAGTGGATATATCGGTTGCTTCATTTCCGTTAGTAGGGGTTGGGTTGTTCTGTTGGATACGGATATATCCGTATCCCGTCTCAGGGCGTGTTGGCTTCACCCCCAAAGTAACAACACATCGTTCCTGATCTGCACGATAGACGGCGGTACGCAGTGCTTCGTGAAAAGCATCAGGATCCGAAATATAATGATCGGAAGGTAAGGTAATCAGAATGGGATCTTCGTCGTCTGCACTTAATTGAAGCGCAGAAAGACCGATGCATGCGGCGGTATCTCTCGCCATAGGCTCCACAATAATGTTCTGCAGCGGGAAGGCAGGAAGCTGTTTTCGAATAATAGGGATGTATTCTTCAAGGGATACGATATATATATGTTCCAGCGGTAAATATTGAAGCATTCGCTGTACCGTGTCAGCAAGCATCGATTGTTGATGAAGAATCGGCAAAAATTGCTTTGGGTAATCTGCGCGGCTGAAAGGCCAGAAACGAGTTCCAGTTCCGCCAGCTAATATAACTGCCTTAACGGTCGTGATGTGAAACACCTCCTAGGAAACAGACAATGATGGCAATCATGGGTTATTACTACATATGTACCTAACGTAAAAAAGGGCACGGCGATTGTCAGAGTGGATTTCTTGGGCGGAATGCTATAGTCTTAACAATAGTTCGATATCACGAGATTGTAAGAGACAACAAGAGGTGAGAGGTATGCACGATATTTCATTAGAGCAGTGTATGGCATTGCGGGACAAGGAGGCAACGCTTGTTGATGTGCGTTCGCCAGGAGAATTCGAGGAATTCCGAATACCGGGAAGCATCAATATTCCTTTGTTCACGAATGAAGAACGGGCGGAGATCGGAACGATATACAAGCAAGTAAGTGTAGAAGCGGCCAAGGAACGTGGGTTAGAGATCGCGTCAGCCAAGCTTCCATCATTATATAAGCAGTTCAAGGAGCTTCGAGGGACGACCATCATCTACTGCTGGCGGGGCGGCATGCGAAGCCGTACGATGGCTACTGTGATGTCTTTAATGGGATTGAAGCCATACCGATTGTCAGGGGGAATACGCACCTACCGACAATGGATACAAGAGTCGCTGGTGAACTATGACTGGCGAATACCGTGCGTTGTCCTGTCCGGACATACGGGGACAGGGAAGACAGATATGCTTCGGCAGCTTCAAGCGGAAGGTTATCCCGTCCTTGATCTTGAGGAGATGGCAGGACATCGAGGCTCTGTATTTGGGCATATTGGACAAGTCCCGAACAATCAGAAGATGTTTGATGCGATGCTATTTGAGAAGCTGGAGGAGTTAAAGTCAGCAAGAGTACCTTGCCTCCTATTGGAGGCGGAGAGTCGTCGAATCGGGAAGGTCATACTGCCAGAATTTCTGATGGATGCGAAGAAGGCGGGAACGGTGCTTGATATCCAGCTGCCGATACAGGTACGGGTTAGAAATATTGTGAAGGAATATGAGCCGTCCAAGCACCCGATTGCAATCCGTGAAGCATTCGCCCGCATTCAGCGGCGCATGCATACCCCGCATGCTAACGCAATTGCAGAAGCACTTCGCCTGGAGAACTATGGAGAAGCGGTGTCGCTCATGCTGGAGCATTACTATGATTCCAGGTATGATCATGCTTCGATGGGCTATGAAGGCCAGATCTATTCCATTAAAGCTGAACATCTGGAAGACGCATTGAAGCAGATTAGGGCACATCTCGGAAGACCGGAGTAATAAAGGCAATAAATACGGGCTTCACCTTCTAGGTAAAGGTGAAGCCCGTTGTACGTGATAGGGCAGTAATGAGATCCTGGGCTGCCTTATCAGGTGAAAAATGAGTGAGCGTATGGTGCATAGCAATTTGGCCCTTGGTAGACGCTTCCGCATAATTGGTAACGACATGCCGCATCTGGCTGCGCAGGGCGTCTACAGAAGCCTCAGCCCACAGCTGCTCACTCTGGTATCCTTGGTAATAAGGCTGAGGCCTTACGGGTACGAGGTGGTAGGGGATTAAGTAACTGTTATATTCATTCAAGAAATCAAGATGACCACCCCAGCCGGTTACAATGATAGGCACTCCCCTCATAGCGGCTTCCAATACGGGATAGCCGACACCTTCTCCACGGCTCGGCAGCACAAATGCATGACTGCTTCGATATAAGGCATCCATCTCCATCTCGCTGCGCAGTTCTAAATCGATATAGACCTGAGCAGGATGATGTGTCAGCTGCAGTTCTCTCTTCCAATGCTCCATCATGTGATATACCTCTGCGGTACCTGCTGTCTTAATAATGAGACATACCGGATCAGCCGCCGTAAATTCACTCCAGAAGGCTTTGAGCAAGATGTCTATTCCTTTGCGATCAATCCAAGAACATACGGACAAAAATCGGAATGGCGGTAAATGATTCACGTACTGCGGTGTATGCTCAGGAGCAGGAGGATGATAGGGTTCGGAGAGACAGGGCCGAACGTAATGCAGCGGTACATTAACGCCGGATTGGCGAAAAACATTGATATTATGAATGCTGGGCAGCAGGATGCCGCTCATTTGATTTGCTTGTTTAATCCAATTATCTGGTATCTTCGACGTTTCCCAGTAGGTAAATCCGAATGAAGCCCGAAGCTTTCTCCGCCAGAGGTCCGGAATATAGTGGTATACACTAACGCGGCGACCAGCGCTGCGTCGCTTTCTCAGCAAGTGCTCCAGTACAGAACGTTGATCTGGGGGAAGTCCTACTTGCGGTAGTCCTTGATAGGTTTCAAGGCTCACATCTACGCCGGCAGCATGCAGTGCGAGTACATATTCTCTGGTTGCCTTGGCATATCCAGTGGAATCGAATACTGTGCCATGCCATATAACTTGCGCCATTCTAATACTCCCTCCAATCTAGCTATCGTTATTGTACTCGGAAGCATGCTTCATGCGTCACGGCTACTCCCACGAATCTTAGTGCAGAATGCAGCATAAGGATTAACTGATTGCTGCGTTCAACAAGAAATCGCTTCCGAGGGAGTGTGAATAATGAGAATTATGATATGGTGCGCGAATATGATATCGGCAGGCGGTGGAGCAAGATTGCTATCGAATATGCTGCCTGCGATGGCTCGGCAGGTTGATATTGATCTCGTACGATTAGTCATTGCACCTGACACGAAGTTCAAAGAGAGAATCGATACGGTCAGCTACCCGAATATCGACATTGTGTATTTTAACGGAAGCATTCAATCGCCAGAAGCGAGGGTGCTGTTAGCAGATTGCCATGTTGTGTATTTCTTCTGGCCGCATGGGCCTGCTTATGTGAAGGTAGATCTTCCGACGACATGCACCTTTCATGATGCAACTGTCTTTGACTTTGTACCACCCTATGTGTCAGGCGCCGTTATTGAGCAGGCTTGGCGGGAAGCGAAGGAATGGCTCAGTAACATGACCTCAATTGTCGTATCCTCACGCCATGTACAGACTAGGCTGCTCCATCATTTCGGAGAGGTAGGCAACAGCGCGACCATTATTCCGCACGCCATACTGCCAGCAGATCCGATAAGTCATCTCGTCAGCGATAACGTGAGCCCTGATGTGGCCGTCCGTCTCCCGATGCAATATGTGGTCTACCCAAGTAATATATCTCCACACAAAAATCACTATAATCTGCTGTTGGGATATTCCAGGTGCACCGCAGTTAACAAAGTCCCCCTCGTACTGTTTGGACATAATACAGAATTGCTGCGAGTTGTCCCTCCACAATGGCCGGAACAAATGTATGTGCCTACGCTGATTTCTTTATTATCAAGGACAGGGCTTCGCTTGGATGCAGACATCTATCCGCTGGGGTTCATTCATGACTCTAACGTGATTCCTCTAGTTCGCAACGCGCAAGCACTTATTATGCCGAGCATGTCGGAGGGGGGAGGAAGCTACCCCGTAGAAGAAGCGCTGCGTCTTGGTGTACCGGTGCTGTGCTCGGATATTCCTGTGATGAGAGAGCATATGGCAAAACATAGCGCGGAGATCATCTGGTTCGATCCAGAATCCCCTGATTCCATCGCACAAGCACTGAATTTATTTTTTGAACATTCCAGTCATTACAAATCGTCTGCTGTGCAGGGCATGAATGATCCAACAGACACGTGGGATCATATTGCAAGCCAATATATTCATGTCTTCCGCGTTGCCTATTTGAAATATTACGGCATGATTTAGACCGGGTTCGATATGACATGTTGGAGAAGGGCGTAGTATTCGTTCGCAACATCCGACCAGCTTCGCTGCATTGCTCCTTGAATCACTGCCTGTTGTCCTGGCACTAAGGTATGGCGATATACCCACAGAGCGCGAAGACTGGCTTCGATCTCGTCTACGGAGTATGGATTGAAGGCCAGGAAGGCGCTCATATTGGGAATAATTTCGTTCGTCACCTCTAGATTGGCTGCAGCGACAGGCGTTCCTACCGTTAAAGATTCAAGAATAGGGAAAGGACAGCTGCCTTCAAACAAGGTAGGCACGATTGTGCCGATTGCATATTTGTAGAGAGAAGGCATGTCGGAGGTCGGAATTCTGCCGATGAACATGAGACTATTTACAATTTCAGGATCTTGAACATGATGCAGCATGCGCATGACATCGGCTTCTTTTGGACTGCTGGACAATTGATCAGTGAAGACGAGTCGCAGACGCGAATGGTATCCGTCTATCGTTAAACGGAATTGAATAAATGCAGCAAGAAGCCGCTCGAAATTTTTGTGAAGGCGAAGTACGGTTGGAAATACGATATATTCATGATGAAGCTGATATTTCGCTCTAAAATGCTGCTGATCCATAAATGAAAAGGTTTGATACTCGTCACTAGGTGGAGCAAGTCGGATGACATGCGTTTTGTGTGCAGGCAGCCCAGCAATGCCAATTGCATGGTGAGTTCGTACATAATTCGAGTTCGATACAACCGCCGCGGCTTTATGCGAAATATAATAGCCATTTCGATCCACACGGTGACAAAATTCTGGGTAGGTAGAGAAATAAAGCTCTTTAAACTGATGATGAACGAGATCATGCAGACATAAAATATACGGCTTTTTTAAAAACATGGCCAAATCGAGCGAGATAATGGGGACGATCCATATCTCAGCGGGTACATTCGTATTGAAATGCTCTATATTATTGGAATGGTGGATATGAACTCTGCCCGGAAACATGAGTCTTAACGGTGAGAAAGACTGTTCTGCATCTGCGTAATTATAGCTAGTAGCAGCAATATGAATGTGCACATGTGGAAAGTTGGACAACATTCCTCTCGTAAGCCGGTAGAGGAAGCGGCCAATTCCTTCACCATCCATGGCAAGCGGGTGCGGATAAGCTAGGAAAATCCCAATATGCTGAACAGTTCGCGGGGATGCTGTCAGAATGGAGGGAGGATTGGGATCCAATTTCAACGGTGGATGCGGGTGTGCAAGCAATTGTTGAAATTCTGCGGTATTCAAAAATTGCCGGAGCATTAGTTTCTTACTATGTTTGGCCATTAATCCCTTCAGATGGCCTCGCAAGCCCTGTGAGTCAGGATTGCGGCACAACAGTTCATCATACAAAGAATGGACGAAAAAAAAGGGCTCTGCCGCGTAAAATCGCCGAATAATACCAGCAGCGGAAACAGCTTGAGTAGGAATAAAACTTGTAGGGGGCCTAAGGTAGTTCTGCTCTGCCTCCTCACTGCACATGACTTGCTCGATAATACCTAGTTTGGTCTGCCGAGAAGTCAACAGTCTCATATAGTGCTGACTCTCTACCGCTCCTGGTTCGCGGTTAAGGAACTGTCGAAACAGCTCGGTGATGAAATGTTGACCATCCTGTCTCCAGATTGCTTGTATGAAATGGATGAGTCGATATTGCAGATCCAATAATGTCTCCTCCTAACAGCTCATTTGTTCGTCACAGTATGTCTTGCAGGGATTGGCAGATATACTGAATATCCTGTTTGGTTAATTCGCCGTGGCTGGGAAGATTCATGCCTTGCGATGCAATTCGGTTGGCGATCGGATATTCTTCATACAGCTGACCATCGCGATAGGGAGGAAGGATGTGCATCGGATAGAAGAATGGCCGGGTTTCTATTCCTTTGTCCTTCAGCTGCTGCATGACATGATCTCGCTGCTGCTCGGAACGGCCGTTTAACACAATACTGAACATCCAGAATACATTTTTGGCCCATATTCGTTGTACAGGCAGTGTCAGTCTGCTGTCGTGCTGCAAGTAATCATAATAATGCATTGCTACCCGAATTCGCTCTCGAATATGCCACTCAACCTTCTCCAGTTGGGCGCAACCGATAGCGGCTTGAATATTCGTCATCCGATAGTTGTAACCGATGACAGGATGCCAATACTTTTTGTTCTTATCTATCCCTTGGCCTCGCAGCAATCTTATTTTCTCCGCAATGGCTTCGTTGTCTGTGGTGACAACACCGCCTTCCCCAGTTGTAATGACTTTATTGCCGAATAGGCTGAATGTCGCTGTATGTCCCAGCGCTCCTGCCATTCTCCCTTTGTACTGCGCCCCAATCGCTTCAGCAGCATCTTCAATGACAAACAGATCATATTTGTGAGCAAGCTCCATGATTGGATCCATGTCGGCGGGATGTCCATATAGATGTACCGCGATAATGCCCTTCGTACGGGAAGTGATTTTTTGCTCGATTGCTCGAATGTCCATGTTCCACGTATCGGCTTCAACGTCAATGAATACAGGTACTGCGCCGCAATACGTCACCGCATTTGCTGTCGCAACGAACGTAAGTGTAGGTACGATGACTTCGTCACCTGGCCCGACATCATGAGCAAGGAGGGCAAGATGCAGTGCTGTTGTTCCATTGCTGCAGGCGATTGCATGCTTCGATTGGCAGAAGGCAGCGAATTGCTGCTCGAATTGATCCAGATATGGGCCGTTGGAAGAGATCCAGGTCGTATTCAAACAATCCAGAACATATTTCGTTTCATTTCCATTCAAGACAGGGGTTGCTATAGGGTAGTATTTGTTCATGTTATTTCCCTCCAACATTCATGTCTGCAATTAGCTCGATTTAAATGTGAATCTGCTTAATGACGCGAGCTGGAACCCCAACAGCAACACAGGATTCTGGAATATTGCGAATGGCAACAGAACCAGCCCCCAAAATAGACCATGCCCCAATGGTAACCCCGTCGATTACTTTGGAGCCTGTGCCGAGAAAGCTTCCTTCTTTAACATGTACATTCCCAGAGAGTGTGGTGCCAGGAGCAATATGACACGCTCGCTCTATCACGGATTCATGATCGATTGTGGCACCTGTGTTAATGACTGCGTAGTGATGGACTTGAGCTTCTGCATTTATGACCGCGTTGTGCATGATTGCAATTCCTGATCCTAACTGTGAAGAGGGGGCAACATAAGCGAACGGGCTGATGGCATTGATCAGGGTAAAGCCCAGCTTCTCTACTTGAACTGCTATTTTGTAACGCAGCTTGTTGTCTCCGATTGCTACAAAGGCATGGCGTATGTCATCCGCGAATAAAGTAGGCAAGATAGAATCATCGCCTAATAGGGGAATCCCCATAATCTGCGGCTTCTCCGATTTATCCGTACATCCAATGATCTCTATCGATGAATCATGCTGCAAAATATCGATAATCACTTTTGCATGTCCGCCTGCACCAATAATTACAGTCTTTTGCTTGCTTGACACGAAGCACTTCCTCCTGACTACAGTGTCTGTACTGATACATTATGATGATTGTGAGGGGGACGACTTAGGCATAACAAATGATTGCGTCTAAAATGGGTGAAATGTGGATGACGTACGGTAAGAGGAGAAAGTGGCGAATAGAGGTCTTCTTAAATAATTTATCTCTGCAAAATGAAAAAGCCGGGCGTATATCCCGGCTAATTCAAGAGTCTGCATACGATGACTCCTATTATCTATTAGTGATCAGAATTGCAATACAGGCCGCAGGCTTAGGAGGAAGCTATACGCTAACATATGACTTTATCATATTCGAGTTGGGGAGGCAGTTTGATTCACTAGAAGCAATCATCGACAACTTCGTAAGGTACGAGCTCTATGGAATGTAGTCTTTCTTGAAAGTTGTTCGGATTAATGGATTCCAGCCAGATGAAGCACGTGCCGCAGCTTATTCACATCCACATACAAGTTATCGGCACCTCCAACTGGCTTTGCAGGGTACTCAATGTCGCAGATGATTTCATAGTAGTCAAGCCCTGCATGATTGCTTATTTTCCAAAAGTAATCGTCCGTAACAGTATGCGGCGTCATTTCAATGACCTTCGTACCGGGATTGCAGAAGGCAAAGTTAATGTTCCCGCTCCCGAAGGGGGCGACGACTGCTTGAGCAGAAGAGTATATCGCGATCTTCTCAGCAGTTGTTAGCGGAGTAAGCACAATTTTGGTAAATCCTTTGGAATGCAACAGTTCCAGCACCTCATCTTCATTGATCACATAGCGAGCGAAAGCATCCTGTCTACTGACGTAAATTCGTTCATACCCGCTGATAGGCTGAACCGGATGGTTGTCTTTCAGTTGTCTTCGTATATATTCATATGCCCAGCGAGGACTTTTGCCTGTCATCCATGGTACTGCCGGGACAAGAAGTCTCTCGGCCATGATATGGAATTCATTTCGATCGGCCTGAATAAGCCGCTCAAGCGGGATACCCAGCATGTCCAACGATTCATATTGGAAGGAATGCGTTAGTTTGCCGATGACATATTTGTCAATTGGTATTCCGCTCTGCTGGAGCAAGTGAAATCGCGGCAATATGTCAAAAAACCAATGTCCGAAAATGGCTTGTGTGAACACCAGCTCAGGAATATTCCACCCCCATACGACAGTGCCCACCGTACCTGATTGGTAGACGGGTGGTGGAAGTGACAACATGTCATAGGGATAGAAATATTCGACATCGAGCAAGCGTTTGTTATCCGGTGTGATGACATAGCAGTTCCCCGTAGCAAGACGGCCGGATGGCACGGTAGCTACGAAGGCTTCCTCATAGTAGCATGCTGTCGGCCATCTCATAGGATCGAACCCCTTTGTTGGTCGAAGTGCGAGCGTCTCTTGCGGGTGAATCACTTTGTAAATCGCTTCGATTGGAATTCGGTGTTCATTCGCATAGGATATCGCCCACTCTTTGGTTCGGCCATAGTATTGATCGGGGATGGTATACATCTCATCTTCCCTCCCTATGAAAGACTTGTTTCTTGCTAGTTATTTCATTCTATGGCTCTCTCGAATGAGAAGAGACGGCAGATCATGACATGGAAAAGTACAATTCTGCGGAGTTTATATAAGAATCCTAGATTAGATTCGTATTCCTATCACATTTCCTTTTCCGTATTCATATATTGAAATCGTACATCTACATGTCTGCACATAAGGAGATGACGATTTGAACTCTACCGTTGCTGATTTTACCTCTCATTATTATGATAGTCTTGTATGGATGAACACATATTGGATGGGACAACACATTTATAAATGCCCGTTGGATTTATTTTTATATCAAGAAATATTATTTCGGGTTAAGCCAGATGTTATCGTTGAATGTGGAACCAACCTTGGTGGAAGTGCTCTGTTTTTAGCACATATGTGTGATTTGCTAGGATCGGGAAAGGTAATTACGATTGATATTGTGGAAATAGCACGCCCACAACATGAGAGAATTACGTATCTATTAGGGGATACGATCTCGCCAGAGATCATCAATCAAGTGAAACAACAAATTTCTCCTGAAGATGTAGTGTTAGTCATACTAGATTCAGAGCATACGGAAGAGCATGTATTTCAAGAACTCTCTTTATATAACCAGTTAGTAACCAAAGGCAGTTATCTAATCGTCGAGGATACTCTGGTTAACGGCCATCCGATAATGCCTGCATTCGGACCAGGGCCGATGGAGGCAGTTCAAAAATTCCTATTGGAAAATGATCAATTTATCATTGATAGCAACCAGCATAAATTTTTCCTGACCTTCAATCCGAAGGGGTACTTGCTTAAAGTCAAATAATGCAAAGAACGACATGGAAGATCCTTTAATAGTTTTTACCTATAAAAACAATAGCTTTTATATCTTAGTCAGACTCGTTCATTTGTGATACAACAAGAATAACATTACTTGAACGAGGAGTGGCAGACATGGCAGAAGTGAAGAAGATAGCGATTGTTGCTGGCGATGGAATCGGACCGGAAGTAGTGAGAGAAGCGGAGAAGGTATTGAAGCGTACGGAGGAACTTTTCGGATATGCGTTCGAGACGAGCCATGGACTGTTCGGGGGAGTCGCGATAGACGAGAAGGGAACGCCGCTGCCTGAGGAGACGCTGGCTCTATGCAAGGATGCAGATGCGGTTCTGTTAGGAGCAGTTGGAGGGCCGAAGTGGGACAACAATCCGAAGGAGCTTCGTCCTGAGACAGGATTGCTTGGCATTCGCAAGGCTCTCGGTTTGTTCTCTAATATTCGTCCTGCAGTCGTATTTGACTGTTTGAAGGATGCATCCACATTGAAGCCTGAAGTGCTTGAAGGTACGGATCTAATTGTCGTACGTGAACTGACGGGCGGGATTTACTTCGGAGAGAAGTTCCGCCGCGAGGGCGAACATGGACAGGAAGCCGTTGATACTTGTGTCTACAATGTACAGGAAGTCGAGCGCATTGTACGCCAAGCATTCGAGGTTGCTCAGAAGCGCCGCAAGAAGCTGGCTTCGGTAGATAAGGCGAACGTGCTTGAGACTTCGCGCTTGTGGAGAGAGACGGTGAACCGCGTTGCACCTGAATATCCAGATGTGGAGCTGGAGCATGTATTGGTGGATAACTGCGCGATGCAGCTGTTGCGTCGTCCGGCAAGCTTCGACGTTATCGTCACCGAGAATATGTTCGGTGATATCTTAAGTGACGAAGCAGCCATGCTCACCGGTTCTATCGGCATGCTATCCTCTGCTTCCTTAGGGGAAGGCAGCTTCGGTCTGTATGAGCCTGTACATGGTTCGGCGCCGGATATTGCAGGGCAAGGAATTGCGAATCCAATTGCGACCATTCTATCGGTTGCTCTCATGTTCCGATTGACATTCGGCTATGAAGATGCGGCACAATCCATTGAAGATGCAGTGAAGGAAGTGCTGGATAGCGGACATCGGACAGGCGATATCGCTACAGATAAGTCTAAGGCGATCGGAACGGAAGCAATGGGCGATCTGATTGTGGCAGCTATGACAAAATAATGGGATGATGATAAGGCCAACTCTTAGAAGGATGAGTTGGCCTTTGCTTTGTTGCCAGTCATTTTGGACAGACATTCATGGGAATGATCAGCTCTATATGATGACAATAGCTCCAGTAAGCCGTTGATTGCATGCAGGTTGGTTTGGGGCGTGTCATTTTTGAATCGAACGGGTAGAATGATATAATAAATGACACCAATTCAGTTAGTACTTAGGAGGAATTTAGCTTGGCAGAACGTTTGGTAGGCAGACCTGCTCCAGAATTCAATATGGAAACTGCAAAAGGTGACGGACAAGGATTTGGAGCAGCATCTTTGTCGGATTACCGGGAGAAATGGCTCGTATTTTTCTTTTACCCGCTCGATTTCACATTTGTATGCCCGACCGAGATAACGGCATTGAGCGAAGCTGCGGAAGAGTTCAAAGCATTGAACACGGAAATCTTAGGGGTATCCGTTGATTCCATCCACAGCCACAAAGCATGGATCAATACACCAAGAGAGCTGAATGGTCTTGGCAAAATCAACTTCCCGCTCGCCTCCGATATTACGAAGAATGTTGCACGCGACTATGGCGTCTTAATAGAAGAGGACGGCATTGCACTGCGTGGCTTGTTCATTATTGACCCAGAGGGCGAACTGAAATATCAAGTCGTGAACCATAACAATGTAGGGCGCAGCGTAGAGGAGACGCTTCGTGTGCTGCAGGCGCTGCAGTCCGGCGGGTTATGCCCAATCAATTGGAAGCCGGGCGATAAGAACTTGAACGCCTAGACGGTCTGCCACTTGATATATAGCAAGGCAAATGAAAGGAAAGCCCCGCAGAAATCTGCGGGGCTTATTCAATTTCAAGCTAAACCGGCTGCGGCTGCCTCCAATTGCTTGTATTTCTCAATATACTTCAGAACGGTATGAATGTATGTTGCATGTGACCAAGTTAAGGGTGCAACGGACAGTGGAGAACCATCAAATGGATCCAACTGCTCAGGAAGCAATCCGCTTGCCAGACTGTGTGCTTCCACCCAGCGCAAGGTATCATGTGCGGCTTGCAGTTCCTTCAGGTTGGAGGCGGTATCGATGTCATGGGCTGCGAACCAGAGGGTACATATGATCCACGGATTGCCGGGAGCAAGGCTCGGATCATTGCTGCGCTGGAAGTAGTAGTCTCGCCAGTAGCGCGCAATCCCCCCAGTCTGGCTGCGAATGGACAGCTTGCTCTTCAATACGCGAACGGTTGACAGTACCCGCTCATCGTCAGCAGGAAGTACACCGAACATATAAATGGCCAGAATGCTGCTCTCGGGCGTACAATCCTGAGCCCATTTCCCTTCTTTCCGGTACAGTCCGCGTACGAAGCATCCGGCTTCTTCATTCCATAGATGGGCAAGCATCGCTGTTTTGATTTCCTCTGCGGCGCTGCGGAAGCGGTCAGCTCGTTCCTCATCCCCGAACAGAGATGCGAAGTTGGAAGCAGCTACTAAGCCGCTGTAAACAGCTGAAGCGGTGAAGGTGAATATTCCATACCGCTCCTCCCATAGATCATAGCTGGGCAGAGGGAGCTTCAATTCGGGATCGCGGTAGTGAATCATGAACTTGGCAGCCTTGCGAATTAAGGACTGATAGAGTGATTGAGGGAGCTCAATGTCCCGGTGATGTTCGTAATATCTCCACAGTGCCCACAGCACAAGTCCGGTCTCGTCCTCTTGGATCGGCAGTTGCGATTTGCCGTCGCGCAGATAGGGATGCCAGCTGGAACCGACGGTTCCGTCAGGATTATACTTGTGCAGCAAGTATCCTTCCGCAGTCAGCGCATCCGCACAGAAGCGGAAGAAGGGGGCTGTCATCCCATGGTATCCCGCAGCGGACATCGCTTCCGCGACAAGTGCGCCATCCCGAGGCCACATGTAGCTGTAATGATCCCGATTGAATTGCATAATGTCCGTATCATTCGCTGCAATGATTGCCCCGTTCACGTCTGTCTGCGTGCGAATGATAAGCAGGCTGAGCTTAAATAGGCGTATCAGCTCAGGTTCCAGATCGGCGAAATCAAGCTGGTGCTGATTCGACCAACGCTTCCAGTAGGTGCTGACACGCTGGATCAGTTGTGCAGGGCCGCTGTCTCGTACATATCGATCAAGTTGTTTCACCTCTTCAAGCCGTTCACCAACACTGAGCCAATAATAGCTCTCCCGACTGTCTGAGCCGGGGACGATCGTGCGCAAGCAGATCGTACTGTCAACAGAGCCTTGGGCGATAGGATTTCCCATAAGATGCCCATCCTCTGCGTCCTTCCACGTTCCCTCTGCCTGATGAAATCGCTTGATGCCTGTCGTGTATTGGTGTATGCCCGCTATTTCACCATGATGCTGGGTGATGCAGCCATTGAACATGAAGTAGCGATCTTTTTTGTAATGAAATAACGTGCCATTGTCAGGGTAAAATCCTGCTGTATCGCCAACTTCCGTTTCATTGATAGACAGATCCTGATGGAAAAATAAGCGTACTTCACGTGGGTTTGGATTACCATTCGAGATGACAATCCGCTTCAAGTAGATCGAATCCCGCTGATGAACGGCATCATTCATATGAAGTACAATACCAAGCCCTTCGTGTTCGGCGGTTACATCGGTAACAAGTGAATCTTCTTGATAAGCCAGGCGAATGTTCCATTCTGGATCACCTAGCCAGCTGAATTGACCTTCCACCCATACCCCGAGACGGCTGGGATAGCCGGCTGTATGATTCAGTTGACCAACATACGGATAATAGACATCCCTTACATAGGCGTGCTCGTCAAGGTTCACGAGAAATTTGCCATTTCCAACGACTAGATGGCGCGGCACGTCATCACTTCCTTAACGGGGACTGCGTCTGGATTAACCGTCCTGCATATTCATGAGCTAGAATTCGCGCTTTGGTCATACTGTCTGCTTGTGAAATAACGCGGAACAATGGCTCTTCTTGATCCGGCTGAATAAGAATGGAGCCCTCAGGCGTCTCAATCTTAATTCCATCTAGAAATTCCGCGCGATAGGAGGACTGGCGAACCCACTCGGTCATTTCGCGCATGACACTGCCTTTGTCAGAACGGGGGCAGGTCACTTCTTCAATGGCTGTATGCAGGGTTGGAATATCCGCAACAAGTTCGTGCAGTGGCTGTCCGGTGTCTGCCATGAGCTGCAAAATCAGGCTAATCGCATATAAACGATGTGCCGCAGGCAACAAGGCGATGCCGCTCGTGGCTTCCATCTGGGAGCGAAGCGGCTCCTGCGTCCGTACGATCCTTACCCCGCTGCGACTGACAATCTGCTCTGCTGTAACAGGAGCGCTGATCGGCACCCCAATGCTCGCGTTGACGCCCGTTTGGACAAGCGCCTGCAGCAGCAGCGGAAGCAGATGATTATGATGCATGCTTGTGCCGTCACTCATATAGATGCGGAACCCTTCATCTTCGGTCAGCATGATGCCCATGTCAGCCTGAACATTTCGAATATGCTCTATAACGGCAGCAGGGGACGGCACATCAGATTGGGTATGAAGCAGGATGCCTCCGGTCAGAGAAGACCATTGTTGAACGAGTGCTGCTTCTGCACCTGAGCTCTGAACGATGAGCTTGAAGCTTGCAGATTGAATTAGATTGAAGTCAATGGCCTTGGATAGTGTTGTAAAATAGGAGGTTATCGCGTGTTCTTCGCTTCTTCTGCGCCCCATATATTCGATTGGTGTTCGCGCAAAGTCTTCTTGGAAGTAGGCATTTTCGATCTTACGCTCCAAACTTTTCGCGAATGGCATTCCTCTTGCATCCATCCAGCTCATCACCATTTGTTCGAACTTGGCATCCTCGCTAGCGGACAGTACCTTGAAATGAATGCCGCCATCGGCCTTCAGTGTGGTAACAGCATGCCGCAAGCATTCCAGCGGAGCGTCTCCGATATCAATGATATGAATGCCCTGTGATTGAAGTCCTGCTGCACAGGCATTCTTCATTATGGTGTCAAAAGGATGCGAAGATGCAGCCAGAACAATAGATGATTCCCGATTGAGGATCGATCCATAAGCACAGGCCAGCTTGCCGATAAATTCTGGGGTCAGCTCGCTATTCGGACTTCCGCATATTTTGCTGCCCTTGAACAGCGAAGCAGCTGCATTGCCCCAGATAAGCGTAGCATTTACGATGCTATGCGCTTCAACCTCTTTGTTCGGCCACAGTTTAACTTGAGAACGGATATGGGATTTATCGCCGATCGTACAGCCGCTTCCAATAACAGCACCTTCTTGAATGTGTACATCACTGCCGATGTTCGTGCGGTGGAGCAGGATCGCATCTTCAATGTCGCAGTGCTTGGCAACGCGGTTTCCGTTCCACAAGATGGAGCGTGTAAGTGAGCTGTGCGGGAACACAATATTGCCGGAGCCGAGAATGGTATATGGTCCGATCGAGCAGGATGGGTGGAGGATCGAATCTGATCCGATATAGGCAGGTCCGCTCAGTCTAATACGGGAAGGGAGCCTCACGCCTGACTCTACGAATAGACCTGGCATCGGTTCTGCTGCTTGAATGTGCACATCTACGCGGCGATCGAGCATATCGAATTGAGTCTGCCGATATTGCTGTAAGTTTCCAATATCTGACCAGTACCCGGAAGCAGTATATCCGTATAGTCGCTGCTGTTCTTGAAGCAGTCTTGGGAAGAGATGCAGACTGAAGTCATAGCTTTCCCGCTCCGGAATCCAATCTAATATTTCTGGCTCCAATATATAGATGCCAGTATTGACGGTATCGCTGAATATTTCTCCGTAACTAGGCTTCTCAAGGAAGCGGGAGACCCGGCCCTCTTCATCGGTCATGACCACCCCATATTCGAGAGGCAAGCTTACTTGCGTCAGTACCATCGTAGCGATTGCCTGCTTCTCCTTATGATAGTGGATGGCCTGCCGCAGATTGAAGTCGGTCAAGGCATCGCCGCTGATGACGATGAACGATTCGTTAAGGAAGGACTCAGCATTCTTAATGCTGCCTGCCGTGCCGAGAGGGGCGTCCTCCTCGAAATAATGCAGCTGCACGCCATATTTGGTGCCGTCACCGAAATGGTTGCGAATCACATCGGGCAAATATTGTACGGTAACGGCGATTTGATGAATGTCGTACCTCTTCAACAATTCAATAATGTATTCCATGCACGGACGATTCAATAGGGGAACCATTGGCTTTGGTGTGCCTAGTGTCAACGGTCGAAGCCGTGTACCTTTGCCGCCTGCCATAATCACTGCCTTCATCGAGCGATCACTCCTTCATATACTTGTCTCGTTGACACAGCTATCGTATTCCAGTCGTAGTGCGCTCGAACCTTCTGTTGTGCTTTTACAGCCATTTGAGCAGCTCGCTCAGGATGGAGGAGGAGATCCGTTACATGCCATGCTAATGATTCAATATGACCTGGGAGTGCTTTGTATCCATCTACAGCATGATTAATGATTTCAGCGAGTCCACCCGTGTCTGATACGACAACAGGTGTTCCGAACCGCATTGCTTCAAGCGCAACGATTCCGAAGGGTTCATATAGACTGGGGAATACACATACCGATGAGGCTGCAATCCACGCATCCCGTACCTCATCCTGTACAAATCCAGCGAAGAGGATATGTTCTTGCAGTCCTAACTGTGCGGCCTGAGCCTCTAATTGCTGTCTCATGGGTCCAGTACCGGCGATAATCAGCTTCGCTTGTGGAACAGACTGTATAATAAGTGGCATTGCCTCAATGAGAATATGGATGCCCTTCTCATAGACAAGGCGGCCAACATAGAAGAGAAGTTGGGAATCTACTAGATCAGTGCGATGTTCTAGGTTGTTGATCGAACCAGCTGATATAGCTGTGTCAATCGCGGCAACCCCATTTGGTATCATGGTAACGCGCTGCCGTGCAAGATCGAACAGAGATGCGACCTCCTGAATCATGGCATGGCTGCACACAATGGTATGGTCGGCCTCTGCTGTCAAGCTTGCTTCCATGTCATGGATTCGCTGCTGAAGCTCGCCGTGCAGCCGGCCATGATTGCGTCCATGCTCGGTGGCATGAATGGTAGCAACCAGCGGCCAATGGTAAGTCTGCTTCAAGTCTGCTGCGGCAGGGTAGACGAGCCAATCATGGGCGTGCATGAGGTCGAAGGTCAGACCGGCATCTACGAGATCATCAACGAGTGATGAAATGGCAGCGTTCATATGGAACACCCAATCCATGAACTCTAGTGGTGAAGCTGTCTGTATAAGTGGGACACGATAGACGTGAACCCCATCCATTAGCTCATAGTCAGGTGCGCCTGACACTTCGCGAGTGACTACATGAATTTCGCATTGCTTCTTGCTTAAATGGCGGGAGAGATCATATACAGCTCGTGACAGCCCGCCTACAACGAGCGGCGGGAACTCCCAAGCTATCATTAAGATGCGTTTGCTGGAACGATATTGTGGATGCTGTGCCAAGATAGGCTGAGGACAGTTAAATGGTATAGTTCGTTTGGTAGGGGGATAGGCTGCATTGAATTGGTACATTCGCTCGATTGAAAGCCTAGCTCTGCTGGTTATAAGCCGATAATCAACTGTAGGGAAGCAAGGGTATTCTCCCTCCATCCGCTCGACAAGTACTTGGTCGTATACGCCCCGCTCAATCATGCCCAGCAAGTTGTGGCATCGCTCCAGATGCTGAGTCGTTCGCATCCCAGCATACTCGGTCACCGTCCCCGCATCTACGATGAAAGCCCAATCGCTGCTCGCTGCGAGCATCCATTCGGTGATAGCTTGATTGATAATGCGCTCTTGCATGTCATGGAAGCTTGAAGCTTCCTCCTTATCGATATGGGATACAGTGTGCAGGATTCGATCTTCCGTCTCATGAAGACGGGGATACATCCAGTCATTTCCCTGCTGCAGCCAGACATCCGCATATCCGCCGCGTCCCCAACTACAGAACGATAATTGAGCCTTTTCCTGATTGGGGTATCGCGATAGGTAATCACTTGGTGTTACGAACTCAATGCGTTGTGTATGATGGCGGGTTCGTTCCGACTGCTCTCGGAATAATGCTTCTATCCATAGAGGGCCTTCGAACCACCAATGTCCGAATAGTTCCGCATCATAGGGGCTGATGGCGATCGGAAGGCGATCCCCATCTACTTGAGCCGCTTCAAGTTGAAGTTCTCTGTTGTTCAAGAAGTGACGTGCGTGTTCCCTAGCTTTGTGCAGGGCCCATTCTGGTCGGTATGGTTCTTTAGGAATGTCATGTACTCCGGTAATACGATAATATTTGAGTCCTGTATTGATTCGTGCTTCATTATCCAGCAGGTGAGGACGAATATAATCCCATTCATCTGCACTGTTCCAGCCAAGATCGTAGCCGATGTCCCGATAATATTCTCGATAATCATGGTCACCCGGATACCCTTCGTGCGTGCTCCATACTTGTCTTGAGGAATCTGGATCGCGTGCGAAGGCGAAGACCCCTCCTCCTGTATCGATAGGAGCATAATGCATGGCTGTTGGCTGCGGCATTGCATTGACGAATCCATGGTGATCAACAATAAAATATTGAATCCCGCATTCCTGGAGAAGCGGGCTAAGTTCTGGTGCATAGGCACACTCTGGCAGCCAGATTCCGTGAGGCCGTCTGCCGAGCAGCCGCTCGTGTTCCCGCATCCCCACCTCAATTTGCAGGTAAGCTAGGGATGGCTGCTTAATTAGAGGGAGAAAGGCATGAGTTGCAGCACATGTCATGCATTCCAAGTTCCCTTTTTGGACATAATGCCGATATCCATTAATGACATTGCCTTCGAGACGAGCGTAGATGGACTTCAATTGATGCCACCGCTCCACATACATTGCAGCGACGTCCTGCAGGTCATTGCGGCCTGCCAATCTCTTTACTTCGGATTCAGCCAAGTCAATTGAACGCTGCAAGTGGGATTCAAACCGCACTTTCATCTCCGCATCGTCCATCATGGACAGCAAAGTCGGGGTTAACGTCATCGTAAGGCGAAACGGGATGTTGTCTCGCTCAAGCTGGCCGAAGGTATGAAGCAGAGGGAGGTACGTCTCCAACATGGCTTCGAAAAACCAGCGTTCTTCCAATGTGCGCTGTACATGCGGGTGGCGCACATAAGGCAAATGTGCATGCAGAACGAGGGATACTAATCCTTGCGTGTGCATGCTGGGATGAGAGCTTACTGGGACAAATGCGTTCATTCACAAACTCCTTCTCGATTTTCATATAACGTATAAGATGAGAATGATGGAAATGGCGATCCAGCTTCTGTTTGTTCCAAATGAATGGCTTGTAAGGCACCCATCTGCTCAGGGAATTCGCCATATGATTGCAAGTAGGGGGTATGAACGAATGTTGAACGTGCAAGTGGTACAAAGGATTGCGATGCCGGAATGATCCCATAATCAGCTATGTATGAACGATTTGGCTTAACAGGATGCAGATATACGGAGCTCTCATGCGATTCCACGGGATGCAGCAATACTTGGTTAGATGCGCCTAGCTTGCAGTGAGGGAAATCGGCACGCGGTACTTCATACAGCTGTATCGCTTTGGTCATTTCGTTCCAGCCCATTCGATAGTGTCGCTCTACGGCTGCTTGTGTGCGTGCTGTGATGAACCAATAGGCGAATAAGGTAAAGGGGTCTTTAAGTAATAATTGCAAGGCAGAATGTTGACGATAGGATGATGGCGTCCGTGCATCGGCAGCAGGAATAAGCGCTCCTCCTTTCCTGGAAATCACTTCATGCTTCAACCTATACTATCCATGCAATCGGTGTTTCATGTCTGTTCCTTTTATGAATATTTGAAAAAAGGATTGGAACCTTTGAAAATGAAAATGCCTTTACATTTGATTTCAAACTTGGCAATATTGAAGCTCACACATGTTCATGACGCTTCTTCAAGCTTGAATGTAACAGACCTTCCGAAAGTTTCATGACATCGTCGTATTGATTGTCAGAATGCATTAACTGCTCGAACCAGCTTGACGATATGGATGAAAATGCGTCTTGCTTCCCATCTGCATAGTGCACAACTAATTTGAGGTTTGATTCGTCATAATGTACGTATTGAATTTGCTTCGAGGCGATGAACAGTACATTTGATTTCATAAGTATGCCTCCCGCTTCTTTGTATTATTTACATCTATATGCCCATGGGCATACAGTTATACGCGGGGAGCTTAAGGTAGGACGTTTGAAGGAAGTTTTATCAGAATTAAAGGAATTATTAGAGGGGCTATCGAATACACTACAATAATCTTAGCTTACCGCAGAGCGAGGAGGGAGAACATGAGCTTTTGTTGTGGAGCAAGCATGATCGGGACAACGGGAACCCTGCAGCATTATCGAACACGCATTCATAATGTTCCCCTGCTGCTGTGTCCGGTCTGTCATCGCATTGAAGTCCATTACTTAGTTGAAAGCGAATACGAAATACTGGCGGAATATTCATCAGATGACGGCGCTGAAGAAATTGACTTCCGTGACTATGTACACACAGATGATGAAGGTATGTTCGAGAACTGTATTAATCAAGAGCATGATGATCCACTAGAGCTAGTGAAGACACAAATCGATAATGCGCTTGATTTACTTGCATTGGCCAAGCAGTGGAAAGATACACAATGGGAAGCGGAGCTGAAGCGTCGATTGGCCCTAATGAGTCGTCGCAGAGCGAAGCTGCTGAAGCAAAAATAGAAGCTGTCTGTCATATAGGATAGAGGAAGAGGCGGCAGCCGATCGTCAAACAGCGTGCTCCGAGGCGCGTTCATCGTAGGGCGATAGGCGCATGGCGCCTCTTTGTCGTGCAATGAGATGGGCATTTTAGCTTACTTTTAAGGGAAATGAGCTTATTTGTCCATTTTCGACATTATCTAGTGTTGACGATTTTGCCAAAAGTTTACTATGATGAAGCTGTTGGGACGAACCTGGATACGGTTACCGTACAAATGAGGTGAGCCACATTGACCACGGACTGCAAGCATCAAGTGCGAAGTGAGAATGAGTGGATTCAAAGATATTGTAGAGGGCTGTGGAATTATATCATGAACGGGGATGAGAAGGAACTGCATGTGGCGAGGGAATTAGCCATGGAGCTACATTCACTGGAGCTGCAGCAGGATCTTCTTAGCTTGCACGAGGATGCAATGTTTACTGTTCTGGCCCATGTTGACTGGAATGATGGGGTTAAGGCATTTCATCGTTCGTTCCTATATTTCTTAGAGTGGATGATAGCTATAAAGACAGAAGAGAGAGGCAAGGAGGGGATTGCAGTGGCGCTGAACCCGATACGTGAGCCTTGGATTCAGTCCGCACAAGCTTTATTTTCCACCAAGAGCGTTCGTGACAAATACGAGAACGTGCTTCAGCATATGGATAGCGGAATCGTATTATTTGACTGCAGCGGCGTACTGTCTTTCATTAATGTGGAGACCGCCAAGCTGTTGGATGTACCACGCAAAGCACTTGTAGGTTGTTCCTTGCGTGAAATGCTTTTTCATCCTTTACTCAAAAGGGACAAGCGCAAAATGCTCCTCCGTCTCTATAAAGATACTATCCTCCAAAGAAAGCGCTATCACGAATTCTCCGATCGTCTGGACCGACATTATCTTGTCACGGTCACCTACGGGGATCAGATGGATGGCGATTATTTATTTAGCATTAAAGATGTATCTGACTTCAAGCGCATCGAACAAACGGCATATCAAAATGACAAGCTCGCTATTCTTGGTAAAATCGCCGCAGCTATTGCGCATGAAATACGCAACCCATTAACCTCGATTCGCGGCTTCATTCAATTGCTCAGGCCGCATCTGATGCAGCTTGGCAAGGAAGAGTACGCGAAGATTATTCTCGCAGAAATTGATCGTGCCAATGATATCATCTTTGAATTTCTGAATTCCTCCAAACCATCAGCTCCTATGACCTCAGAAGTTCCTGTCTCATCCCTTCTACGAGAGGTTGTTCTCCTGACCGAAAGCGATGCTGTTATGAAAGGCTGCGAGATTGAATTGGTCGACAACTCCGCTTCGGGCTCATTATTTGTATCCATTGATGTGAAGCAGATTAAGCAGGTTATATTGAATATGATACGCAATGCGATTGACGCGATTGATGATGTGGCCGCTGTACGGAAAGGGCATATCCGCATCGTGACGGAGCGGGACGGTCGGTTCGCGAAGATACATATTCGGGATAACGGAAGAGGGATGTCCCTGAAGACGATGGAGCGCTTATTCGATCCATTCTTCACAACGAAGGCCGATGGTACTGGACTCGGGTTGTCTGTCAGTTATCGAATTATTAAAAATCATGGCGGGTTAATTGAGGTAGACAGCCAAGAGGGAGAATGGACGCTGTTTACGATTCGATTGCCGCTCGCATAAATACTTGTAAGGGCAAGAAGCCTCACCAACGCAGCCGATGTCTGCCGTTATGAAGCCACAACGATCAGGGTTGTGGTACAATAAGGGAGACATTGGCATTCATCATTTTTTAATACAAAGGAATGATTACATTATGAAACTAGCAAATGCAACATGGATGAATGATGTACAAATTCAAGCTCAAGCACTTGCATCTGCTCAGATTGAGGCAGACGCTGTTGTAGTCATTGGTACAAAAGCTGAATTCGAGAATGCATCTGGATTCCCAGGGGCCGAAGCCTGTGCGGCAGCGGTTCGCAGCGGATTGTTCGAGGCAGATTGCTGCAAGACTTATGTAGTAGCTACAGGAGAAGAGAAGACTCCTGTTCTGATTGCAGTAGGACGCAAGGAAGAAGCGCTGACAGAGAAGCAAGTACGTCTTAGCCTTGCTGAGGCTGCTCGTGTAGCGGTGAAGCATCGCCTGAGCCGTGTAGCGGTTATCGTACCGGAACAGCTTGTACAGGCTGATGCGGCAGCAGCGCAATCGTTCGCACATATGATGGTGGAAGGCTTCCTCTTGGGGGCTTATCAGCGCGTTACCTATAAGAAAGATGCGAAGCCAGCTCATACCTTTGCATCCCTGAACCTGTACGCAGCGGAATTGGCGACAGAAGCATGGAACGAAGGCATTAAGACGGGACAAGCTTATGCGCTCGGTACAACGTATGCGCGTGACCTGACGAACTTGCCAGGTAACGTGCTTGTTCCTAGCACACTCGCAGAACAAGCGTTGGAACTGGCAGAACAGTTCGGCTTCGAAGCACACGTGCTCGATGAGAAGCAGATCGAAGAGAAGGGCATGGGAGGTCTGCTCGGCGTTGGCAAGGGCAGCGTGAATCCCCCACGCATGATTGTTCTGAAATACCAAGGCACGGACAAGTGGACAGATGTTTATGGCATCGTCGGCAAGGGAATTACGTTCGATACAGGCGGTATTTCCTTGAAGCCTTCTGCGAAAATGGATGAAATGATCTGTGATATGGGCGGCGCAGCTGCAATGCTCGGCACGATGTCCGTAATTGGACGCCTTCGTCCACAGAAGAACGTGATCTGCGTGATTGCTTCGGCAGAAAATATGCCTGCTGGCAATGCGTTGAAGCCAGGTGATGTGATTACATCCTACAGTGGACGTACCATTGAAGTGCTCAACACAGATGCGGAAGGACGCCTTGTACTGGCTGACGGCATGACGTATGCGAAGGAGCTTGGCGCAAGCAAGCTGATCGATGCAGCAACGTTGACTGGTGCTGTCGGGGTCGCGCTCGGTTCGATTACAACAGGTGTTGTAACGAATGATGATGCCTTCTACGATACGTTCAAAGCGGCTGCATCCCGTACAAATGAACTCGTATGGCAGCTTCCTTCCAATCAAGAGTATTGGGATATGCTTAAGAGCGACGTTGCGGATCTGCGCAATGCTATTCCAGGTGGAGCAGGAACGATTACAGCTGGCTTGTTCGTCGGAACATTCGCTGACGAATTGCCTTGGATTCACTTGGATATTGCAGGGACTGCATTCCTCGCATCCAGCCGTGGCGTCGATCCGAAGGGCGGAACTGGAGTTATGGTTCGGACAATTGCAGAGACAATTCTGTCGTAATTTACAATTACGTTATTTAAAGGTGTACCGCTTGCGCGGTACACCTTTTTATTCGTTCGGGGTCTACGTTAGTTCATGCAAATGAATGGATTAACCAGTTGGTGCATGGGAACGCTTCTTCGGAAGACGGCTTCGCACTTCGGCTGTTGATTTGGCTGTCTTAGTCTCCGCCTCTTCCGATGCACGGCGGCTCAACAGATTGTTCACGATTAGAGCGCTGACGATAAGCAGTGTGCCGAACCACTCTGCAGAAGATACCTCATAACCCTGTATGACGGAGATAATGAACGTTGTTGCAGGCACGAAGTTAATGAACAGCATGCCATTAATCGGCTTCAACAATTGAACCCCTTGAATCCAGCTCAGCAAGGCGAGCAGTCCGGCTGCGAGAATCATGAAGCTCATCTCTGGCGCAATCGATACAACCGTGCTCACAGATGGAGCATCGACGATGCCTAGAGCAGTCATGACGAGAACGATAGCCAGTGTTGTAAATCCGCCGTACAGCGAGCTCAAGGTAGAGAAACGAAGTGCAGACCATCCAGCGAACTGTCCGCTGCTAACGGTGTAAATAACCCACCCTGTAATCCCTGCAAATACAGACAAGAGTGGAAGCAGCTTCAGTCCTCCATTTGCAAGGGAGTGAAGATCGCCTTTCGTCACGACGAAGACAACTCCAATAAAGGCGGTGATCACACAAGCAAGTGTTGACATCTTTGGCATTTTGCGCGTTACGAGCCATACGAACAGTACAGCCAGCATCGGCATGAACGATTCCATGATGGAGGCGAGCAGAACTCCTGATTTGCCGAGCTGCTGTTGTCCCCAGAATACGCCGAAGTTATAAATAGTGAATCCGAACAGACCAAGCAGCCATATTTTGAAGGTTTGTCCCTTTGTATTGAATGCTGCCTTGCCTTCCTTGAACAATAACAGTGCAGCTAGTAATAGGCCGACGATACTGTATCGAATTCCGGAGAACCAGAACGGATCGATATGATGCAGCGCGCTCTCGGCAATCGGGAACATTGCTCCCCATGCTACTGCTGCAAAGAGGCAAAACATAGCTCCCTGCCAAAAATGTTTCTTACTCATGATGCCACTCACTCCCACTCCACACGATGCCAAGCGTTATCTGTATCTGTAATAGAGATTGCTTAACAATTCCGTTTATAGTAACGTTCGATAACAACTGAAATTCATATTATGACTTTTCTGATATCTTGTAAAATAATTGAAAGTGATTTAAGATATCACTAATAATGATATCTAACATTGAGTGTGAAGGAGTAATTAGGATGGACTTGAGTGACATTCATATTTTCATGTCCGTCGTCGAGCATGGAAGTGTCAGCCGTGCGGCTGAAGAGATGGGGTATGTACAGTCGAACGTAACGGCTCGCATCCGTGCATTGGAGCAGGAGGTTGGGCATCCGCTGTTTCATCGCCATCGCAGGGGCATGACCTTGAATGCGGAAGGCCGCAAGCTGCTCTATTATGCAGAGCGGATGTCCATGCTCATGAGTGAAATGAGGAAGGCGTTCCAAGACGGTGAGGATCCTGTTGGCAACCTGCTGATCGGTTCAGTAGAGACGGTCGTCGGATTGCCTGATATATTAAGTCTGTTCTATCAGAAATATTCGAAGGTTGACCTGTCGCTTATGGCGGGGGTAACGGACAAGCTGACGGAAGAAGTGCTGGAATACAAGCTGGATGGGGCATTCGTATCCGGTCCGGTAACGGTATCGAACGTAGAACAGTACCCGGTGTTCGATGAGGAATTGGTGCTCGTATGCGGCAAATGTGCCGTAGACCGGAAGCAGCCGTTATTCCATGTGCGGGAATTGCTGCACCGCCCGCTGCTTGTCTTCCGCAAAGGCTGCGGATATCGAGCGAAGCTGGAGCAGTGGATGCAGCTTGAGGGAATTTCGCCAACGAAGGTGATGGAATTCGGGACACTAGAGACGATTATCGGAACGGTTGTAGCTGGGCTCGGTATAACAGTTGTCCCTCGGGCCGCAGTAAGACGTCTAGAGAAAGAAGGCGAGCTGCAAGTATTCGCCATACCGAAACCGTTCAATATGGTATCCGTTGTCTATATTCGCCGCAGTGATACGTATATGGGGGAAGCGGAGCGCCGTTTTATGGAGACGATGGAGGAAGTACGCGAGAAGCGTCGGATACAGGAGCATATGCCTGTATAAGAGTGGCTGGAAACTTGAAATTAGTAGTTTATTTCAATTGATTAGTGGCGGTAATCAGGTATAATATGTAATAAGAGCGATACAATAAATAAGGAACGGACTGCCATCCGTTCCCAGTACAAACATCTTGAGTGGATTTTCCCCTCCATAAATTTCATAAAGCTATAGAGAAGTAACCCACGGCGGCTAACCATGAGTGGTTACTTCTTTTTTCTATCCATGTACGTCAGTAGCGCGACGAGAAACGTAGCGAACATGATAACATCGGAGAAGGAGAAGTTCATAGACTCACCTCCTTTCCGGAGGGAGCCAACCACTCAAGGTGTGTTGTACATATCTATTATACAAGCTAGAGGAATAAATTGTAATCTGTGATTGCGATGAATATGATGATTACGATGAAAATAAGAGAAAGGATTGTGCGGAGGCACAATCCTTTTTTTGATATGCATGATCATTTCGCAGCGGCTGCTGCTCCAATAGGCACTCTGAATTAGCCTCGCAGATTTTTATCGGTACTGCTGCTTGTACGCAGTCGCCCTGCGATAAGAAATGGAAGATACAAGACAATGAACATTCCTAGTGCAACGCCCTCGAGTGACAGAAGATACCACGGGTAAGGCCCCAGCACATCCATTAAGGAAGCAGTTTCCGGCTTGTGAGCCAAGAACATGTAGTTCCCGCCTGTTATATAGTTGACACCCCCAACTACAACGAGCAGAACATTAAGGAACAGCATCGCATAACCGATTGATTTCCACGTAGGCCGCACATTTTCTACCCAGACCATATACAGCACCGCGAGGATGATTGCGATATGGGCGATGAAGAACTGGACGAATCGGAAATGCGGGAACGGATAGTCCAGAGCTGGTGTTAGCAGAGCCTGGAGTGCTCCCCCGATACCGGTAAAATAAACAATATGGAATATCTTCTTGCTTCGGAACAGGAGCATGAGCACACACATGTATAAGGAGATGCTGCATAGCTCGAACGGGAGTGTATCCGCCGCACGGAATATCCCTGTTGCCACATACCATATATTCAAGGTTACTTCAGATAGGACGAGCAAACTTATTAGGACGCATATGCCGTATCGGTTATGTTTCTCCTGTCGAAACCAATGACGCCATCGATATAAGAGGAGCACTGTCACGATAAATAGAAACAGTGCCCCCATATGTGCTAAAGAGAATGCCTTGAACGTGTCTGCTGCCTGTGGAGAGAACCAAGACATGGAGATGCCATCCTCCTTTTCACATGGGATTCTTGCTAAATTTCTTTATGCTGATAAAGCATGAGTTGTAAGTAGAGCCATTAGTAAGCACTACGTAGTAAGTTGTAACTAATGATCAATCAACTAGGAACTGATCAGTTCCGCCTTCGGCACTTCCTCCTTAGGGGACTGCTCGCCTTGCCAGAGCAGCTGCATTTCTGCACATGTTGCGAGCAACTCATGCAGTGTCCCTTCTGCCTCGATGCGTCCATCCTTCATTACGATAATATGATCAGCCCTGCTTAAGGCAGCGCGGCGGTGCGACACGGCAATGCAGGTGACATCACGCTCGGTGAATAATCGCTCCCAGAGCAGCTGCTCGGTCTCCACATCAAGGGCGCTGGACAGATCGTCGAACAAATACAGATCAGATTGTGTCATCATCATCCTTGCAGTTGCCGCCCGTTGAATTTGTCCGCCGGAGAGCATTACCCCGCGAGGCCCTACATACGTATCAAGACCATTTTCAAGCTGTTCCATATCCCGCTCCATGACTGCTAGACGAATGGCGTGCTCCAATGCATCTTTCTCTCGATCATGACTGCCCATAATGATATTTTCCCGAAGCGGGTCGCTGAATAAGCGAGGCACCTGCGGCGTATAGGCCGCTTTGGGCGGGGTGAGAAATGATGCAGGATCAATCTCCTTCCCGTTCCAGCGTATCGTTCCTTCTGATTTTTTCAGCAGACCAAGCAATGTACGCATCAGCGTGGATTTCCCCGAACCGATCCTACCGGTAATGACGAGGAACTCGCCTCGATTCACGCGAAATTGAATATCGTGAATGCCATGTTCAGAATCCGGATAGGTGAATGATACCTGATCAACCTCCAAGGATTGCAGCCGTTCTGAATCATTAAGGGTGCGAACGGGTGGTGCCGGAGGATCTTCATCCAGATAAATCTGGCTGTGCTCCGCGACACGATCCTCTTCTCCCGGCTGGAACAAGATGCGCATTCGATCGAGAGATACTTGCAGGCGCTTATGTTGAAAAACCATAAAGCCGAACAAGGATATGCTAAAGGCAAAGTTCGTCAGGTAGGAGGTAAATAGGGCGAAGTCTCCTACAGAGAACCGTCCTGCCTGCATTTCTGTTGCGCACATCAACAGAATTCCGCCCGTGCTGATGGTAAGTACATGCTGATTCAACGACTTCATCCATTGCGTGAACAGCGTATCCTTAAGGGCAGCTTGACGACGATCCTCGTTCAACTTGATGAAGCGCTGGTGCACATGACGTTCAGCCTGCCCAAGCTTCAGTGCCTGCACTGCCCCGAATATCTCCGCGATGAAGCCCGTAATCTTCGATGTTGCTTCTCGATTCTGCTGACTATAGCGCCGTGCACGATTGCCCGACAGGTTGTTCAGCACGGTAACAGCAAGCAGTGGCAGGATTGCAACTACGGTAATTTGCCAATTGATGTTGGCCATAATGATGATGGATACGATGGTGAAGGCCAATCGCCCCCAGAAGTCGACCCATGATTCCACGTAATCCACGACTTCATTCACATCGTCGCGGAAGCGGCTGGCAGCATCTCCGGGGGAAGCTGGAAGATGGCGTCCCGGCCAACGCATAATGCCTGCCAGCATGTTGGTGCGCAGTACTGCTTGGATATGGTAGATATAAGTGACCCACTGGTAGAATGCTGCAAAAAACACGCCAACCCGCAGTATGCGTACAAGTGCGATAACAATTAACGGAACCGCAAGCCACATATAATCATGAGATTGTGAAGTGGCGCGATCAAAAAACCACTGCATGCCGAGACCGATGAGCAGGGGGATTGCGTGAAACATGCCCCACATGATTCCGTTTACAAAAAAGAGCATCGGTCGGAACTGGAACAATCGGGTGATAAAGCGGGTTACGGTCATGCCAATTCCTCCTCCATTCCCGTTCGAAGCAGTCTCGCATAATGCGAGGATGGGGTGTTCGCAAGCTCCCCGCGTGAGCCGAACTCGACAATTCGTCCATGCTGTAACACCATGATCGTATCGACCTGTTCGAGCGTTGCCAAGCGATGGGCGATTACAATGCCCGTACACTGTTCCATCAGCTGATCGACTGCAACTTGTAGCATTGCTTCTGTTGCGGCATCCAGCCGTGATGAAGGCTCATCAAGCACAATAATACTTGGATTCGTCAGAAATACACGGGTCAAGGCAAACAATTGAGCTTCACCTGCGGATAGCGAAGTTCCACCCGAGGATAAATGGGTATCCAGTCCATTAGACAGTCCATCGATCCATTGCCGCAGCCCGAGCCTTGCGGTTGTCTCCAAGATGCTCTCATCCGATACATTCGGATCGAATAAGGTTAGATTGTCGCGCAGCGTTCCGTCAAAGAGCTGCACGTCTTGCGTCACCATTCCTACGCGGCGGTACAGCGTCTCCAGCTTCAAGCTGCGAATATCCTCGCCGCTAATTCGAATGGTTCCGCTGTTGATGTTGTATAGACGAAGCAGCAGACGGCTAATGCTGGACTTGCCGCTTCCCGTACGGCCAATGATGCCCAGTCGCTGGCCTGGCTGAACGTCGAAACTGATGTCGTGAAGCACGACTTTATCTTCGTTATAACCGAAGGTAACCTGCTTGAATTCCAGACCGAGTGCTCCATCCGGAAGCTGCGTCTTCGTTCCATCTTCAATCTCACTGCGAAGGGAGAGAAGTTCGCGAGCGCGAAGCATGCCGGATTTGGCTTTTTGGAATTCCTGAATTTGATCTCCCAGCTGCTCAATAGGCGTATTTAACATTTGCGTATATTGGAATATGAGAAACAGCATTCCGAGCGATATTTGACCGATTAAATAGTAATGGACGCCCAATAACAGTACAACCGTCACTGCGATCGAAAAGAGTACGACCGTGCTATTCCATGGAATAACCCGCAGCATCCAGGCTTTGCGGCCGGATAAGAACACCTTCCGCATCGCACCATGGAATCGATTCATGACATAGGGCACAGCCCCATTCGCTTGCACATCCTCGATACCCGCGATTCGTTCCTCAATCAAGCCGAATAAGGCGGCGCTTGCAGAACGTTCGTCCTTAGAGCTATTCACGCCCATGTTGCGAATAAATACCATAGAGCCGATGGAGAGAAGCGTAAATACAGTCATGACAGCTGCAATCGGCCAATTAACGGTGAACATGTAGCCAAGAATACCGATGAGCAGGATGAAGCTGCCGATGACCTGCGCAATGAACATGGCGAAGAAGTTGGACATGCCGGTTACATCGCCGTCTATTCGCTCGATCATCTCGCCAGGCGTCTTGCGGTTATGGAAATGCATATCCAATCCGAGGCAATGCCGCAAGAGATCTCCACGCAATGTATTGGTTGCGCGCCATGAGATATCATTGCCAACATAGCTTATCGCAACCGTAATAAACTGGGTGAAAACAGCAATGAGCAGATAAATGCCTGCAAGTGTGAGCAGGGTGGATATTGCACCTTGAGCTGCGGCTGTATCGATGAATTGCTGCACAAGCTGAGGATTAATGAGCTGACATGCAGTGGATACGAGCAGCATAATCAGCAGCAGTAGCAGCCGGCCCCTTACCGGATATAGATACCGAAGCAGCCAAGTCATTGATATGGATGTGTTCTGGGACATAAGATGACCTCCAATCTGTGAACGACATGAGGCTTCTACGTCATGCGAAGGAAGAAGCGTCGAATGAAATAATTTCTATCATACACTAAATAATGGCAGCTGCAAGATAAAAAATGAATTAAGAAGTTTATTCTCTGACTATTCCGTAGGGGCGTCCGGGATTCGCATCGAGTAGAAGGTTTCAAATATAGGAAGACTACAAAAATGAACATGATTTTACCAGAAAAGGTAATGCGAAACCGCTTATGATGTAAGCGTTTTACCACTACAATGTGGAGGCAATCATTACTGTAACGAGAAGGTCAAAGGGGGGTGAACATACACACGTGAGTGCTATGCGTGTATCAGCGCATAGATCCTAAATTGTTCTCCTGAAAGGTGGTAATCGTAATGAGATACATCTTGCTGAGACCGTTGTCCATCTGGCTTGTTGCCGTTCTCCTTTTCTCCATGCTGCTGCAGGCCGTGCCTAATTATGCGCAGGCTGAGGCGGATCTGCCCCCAATCGAACAACTGCTTCTTCCATCGGGTGAGACAGACCCTGTCACCGTCGTCTCGCAGGATGCAACGCAGTCGCTTGTAATTAGCGATATTAATTCCCCTGGGGATTCATTAGCGAACAAAACCGATTACTTGGCCTTATATACGAGTGGAGCCGGTGTGACGAATACGGTGTACGGCAATGAAGTGTTCGTCAAAAAATATGATGTGGCCCTCGTGGTCAATCGTCACAGTGTTGTAGAAGCTGTATATGGCCCTGATGCTGATCCTCCGGTGTCATGGGATGACGACATAAGTATTGCAATTCCAGAGGAGGGCTATATCGTGCTCTCTGGTAGAACCACTTGGGACTCTTCGATTCATCAAAAACTACTATTCCATCATTATGGCGTTGGAGATCACATTCGATTAATGAGAGGCGGCAAGGAAGTGACGGCAGCTGATTTCCGCAATCAGAAGCCTGAACCTGAACTGAAGCCTGAACTGCATCTCATTACCCCTTCGGATTCAACAGTAACGGTACCCATGATTGAGGTCAAAGGCTATGTTGCGAATTATCGAGAGAACCAGAATATCCAGGTTGTCATCGGTGGGAAGCAGGCGAGTATTACCGCGAACGGCAGCTTTCTGCAGCAAGTGTATCTGACATTAGGTGCTAACCTTATCACGGTGCGCTTGTTGCAAGGCGATACAGAGCTGGCAGTGTCCAACATCACCGCAACCTATGAACGCTCCGGGCAGGGCTCAGACTATATCGAAGTTGAGGCTGCTCCAATCGATGTCACAATCGAAATTCAAGGGCCTCGGCATAAAATTGATGCTGTAGACGAAGACATCGCCGCACACGGAAATGTAGTTGCCTTATTTACACGTGATTATGGCTCCTCGATTGTCGTTCCTCAATACAATGTTGCTGTTCAAGTAGACGAACATAATCGTGTGCTTCGTGTCGTCAATCCTTCTATTAATGGCAAGCCTCCTGTCTGGACGGGGCCAACTACTCTGGAAATCCCAGATGGCGGTTATGTATTAATGGCACAGGACGACAGCTATACGACGAACTTCATCAAACGGTATCTAGCGGTTCATTTCAAGGCGGGGGATCAGATTAAGCTTCGCAAAAACGGAGAGGTAGTCTCTGTTAAGGATGTGAGAAGCGGCAATGGAGCGATTGCAAGACTGATGCTGGATAATGAGCTGATGTATACCGTAACAGACAACCAGACGGTGGTTACTGGGCGGATTGTAAATATCGATCATCCGGAGTCGACGGCATTATTGATCCATGGGAAGCAGGAGTCTTTCGCTGCGGATGGTACCTTCTCAGTTCCGGTTACGCTGAGCAGGGGGACGAACTATGTGGATATTGTGGTTATGAAAAATGGAAAGGAACAGGATAAGCGGAATATGGTCGTGTTCAGCAGACCGGGATTTGCACCTGAGAAGGACATCATTCTATGGGTCGATCAGGCAGCGAATGCTCGGAAGTTCCAATCCAGCGAGCAAGTGCTGGCCTTCCTGAAGAAGGCGAAGGACTTAGGCGTGACGACGGTCGTCTTCGATGTGAAAGGGGTAGAGGGGTTCGTATCCTATAAGAAGAACGATCTGACCGGAAGACCGTACGTGAGCGAGATACAAGCGCCGGAGAAGGCAGGCTCGAATCCGAATCTCGACCTGCTGCAGGAATTTATTACGCATGGCCATGCGCTCGGATTAAAGGTGCATGCATCTCTAAATGTATTCGCAGAAGGTTCGATCGCCCATAACGAATTCGCGGTGCTCGATCAGCACTTGAATTGGGAGGAGCATATATACGTTCCAGAAAACAACGGGGAGATCAAACGTCTTCGGGAAAGCGCAAAAAAAGGGCTCGTTGCATTCGTTAATCCTTCCGACGATGAGGTAAGAGCGTATCAATTAAAAACGTTCGAAGAAGTGATCAAAAACTACGATGTCGATGGAGTCGTCCATGATCGGGGGAGATATGATAACGAGACGGCTGATTTCAGTGACGCCACTCGGATCAAATTCGAGCAGTTCCTGCAAGCAAGGGGCAAGCAGTTGCAGAACTGGCCGGCCGATATTTACCGATATGAGCAGAACGTCCGAGTATACGGGCCATTCATTCAAGACTGGTGGGAATTCCGTTCCGGGACGATCAAGAGCTTCTTTGCCGAAGTGAAGGCACTCGTTGATTCCTATGAAGTCTCAACGGGACGGACGATCCAAGTGTCCTCCTATGTAGGCTCTTGGTATGAGACGTATTATTTGAACGGTGTCAATTGGGGGAGCCGTAATTTCCGCTATGATACACGCTTAGGGATGCCTGATCAATCTGTCTATACGCCGGAATATTATGATACGGGCTATATTGAATACTTAGACTTCTTAATGATCGGCGCCTATCAGACGACCAGCAAGGAAGTGAAGAAATACATCACGCTTGGCAATATCGTGACCAATGGAGAGATTCCGCTATATGCGGGGATATCCCTTGTCAATGTACAGACTCCGTCAGTGCAGCGGGAGGTATTTCAGGCTGGATTGGCTACCACGAATGGTCTAATGTTGTTCGATGCCTCCCAGATCAACTGGCCTATTGCTTCGGCGGCCCTCCGGGATGAGGAGTATGTTAAGGATTATCAGCTCGGCATTAGCTTGCCAGGCAGCCCGGATTCATTCATGGAAGGGAGCTATTACAATGTGAACCGAGTCGAGGGCAATGTGAATGTGCTGACCGACGCGTTCGGTTATTCAACGGGCACGAATCAATTCGGGGTTGAGGTTGTTGTAGATGCCGGCGGTAAAGTGACGAATGTAGTCAATCGTAAACAAGCGATCCAATGGAACTGGGCTGTACCGGAGCAGAACAACAGTGTCATTCCGCAGGGAGGATTCGTCATTACAACCGTCGATCCTTCTGGGACGCGAACGCTGCGCCAGCTTGTGGCGAACGCGTACGACGTGGGTAACTCGATACGGGCAGCTGTACTTAGCGGATGGCAAGACGATGAAGGGCGGCAGACTTCGAACCGCGAGATAGTGGTGGAGGGTCAGGTTGAGGTGCTGGGCACAGGGAAGGCTGAGGTGTTTTTGAATGGTAAGCCCGCGATTATTGACGCAAGTGGCGGCTTCAAATCCAACATCCCGCTTTCGGTTGGTCGCAACAGCGTAACGATTACTGTGTTTGTTGATAAATATAAGACGAACAGTCGAACGATTGACATCATCCGCACCGATTCAGGCGGCACGGATCCGAATTCAGGAGGTTCGAATCCATCTAGCGGTTCGGGAGCTGTCTCGCAGCAGCCTGCGACACCGAACAAACTAGAGCGGCTGTCCATTGCTTATCGACAAGATCGGGATGGTCGTCAAGTGACCGCAGCGAAGGTAAATCTTGCTCCGATGCAGGAAGAGATCGAACAGTTGAAGAAACAAGCTTCTTCATCGTCTGACACTATTTTGAAATATTTAATTGCAAACGTGCAGGATGTGCTGGAAGTTAGCATTCCGGTTGTAGGCGCGGTGCAAGCTGCGGAGGAGCTTCCACAATCCGGCATTATCATCGAATCGCCGCGCGGTGTCCTGAAGCTGCCGCTTCACGCGATGAAGTCCGCCCTGAAAGGCGCCAATAATCAGAAGTCAGGAGAGCTTCAGATTCGTATCAGGACGTTGTTGCAAGAACAGGATAGAGCACTCCAGCAACGATTATTGCAGGATGGTTCCAAGAAGATAGGGACCGCGATCGAAATTGGATTAGTCGTGAAGGAAGGGGAAGAAGTGCAGGCGATTGCGTTCAAGGGGGAACGGGCGGAATATCGATTCAAGCTCCCAGCGATTGCAGTTGATCGAAATCGAATGACGGCAATTGATTATGATGGGAAATCACGAAGTTACGCGTTCGTCCCTGCCTTATTTGAATCACACGAAGAGGATCTGGAAGTGCTGCTCAAGCTATCGGGGACGGGGATATACGGCACTGCAGAAGTGCAGCCGCCAATGTTTACGGACATACAAGGACACTGGGCTGAGCAAGATATCTTATTGCTGGCATCCAAGCTGGTCGTGAAGGGAACGAGTGATACCCGCTTCTCGCCGGGAGAGCCGTTGACGCGTGCCCAATTTACAGCGATGCTTGTGCGAGCGCTTGGCATCAAGGAGAAGGCAGGTGCGATGCCATTTGTAGACGTCCAGTCGCAGGATTGGTATGCAGGTGCAATAGGAGCAGCGGTAGAGCAGGGACTGATTCAAGGCACGGACAGCAACCACTTCAGCCCGAATGCGCTGCTCACGCGTGAGCAGATGAGTGTGCTCATACTACGAGCTGCTGAGATTGCTGGGGTAAAGGATACCGATGTGAATACGGAGGCAATTCTCCAATCCTTTAAGGATCAGAATGAGATTGCCGCATGGTCTAAGGATGCTGTAGCTGCGGTCGTGAGCAAAGGATTTATGGAAGGGCGCAATACAAACTCTTTTGTCCCGAATGAAACTGCTACGCGCGCGGAAGGCATCGTAGTGCTGAAGAGACTGCTGCAGCAATCCGCATATATCAATCGTTAGTAATAGGGAATGAGTTAGAATCGATTCCTTCCCGAACCGTTTCATGATGTGGAATTGATAAGGAGCCCTTCACCCTAGCAGGTTGCAAATTAGCTGGTGTGGAGGGCTTTCAATGGAGGGAATTCGAACCTCCAACAGGCGGCCTTTATAATCAATCTCGATTCCCAAGGAGGGAGGAATCGTAGTAGAATAACAGTATGCACAACTACCACTTTTGGGAAAAGGAGCGATGGACGAATGGCGACGCAAGCAACGCGTATGAAACGATCAGAAGTCCCTCTGGAAGCAACATGGAGATTGGAGGATTTATTCGAATCCGATGCAAAATGGCTTGAGGAATTGCAAGCGATTACAGCTGATTTGAATTCAGTCACCCGCTTCACAGGCAAATTGCATGAGGGTGCTGGTACATTGCTGGCTTGTCTGGAAGCAATGGATGTCATTTGGAGCCGTGCGCAGTTATGCGGCAGTTATGCACATTTGCGGTTGACGGAAGACAGCACGAATCCAGTGAATCAGGGAAATAGCAGCCGTGCGCAGGATATGATGGCTGAAGTGTCCGTTGCTCTATCCTTCTTCGAGTCTGAATTTAGTGACATGAGCGACGATGCATTGCCCGCATATTATGAAGAAGAGCCCAAGCTTCTGGAGTTCAAGCCCTATTTGGATCAGATTGCAAGCAAGAAGCCATATCGGCTGAGCAGCGAGACGGAATTGACGCTCGCAGCACTTGACAACGTCTTAGGAGCTCCGTACAAAATTTATAATCAGATCAAGCTTTCAGACATGGCGTTTGAACCCGTTACCGATCAGGAGGGTAAGACCTATCCGCTATCTTTTGCATTATTTGAGAATCGATATGTGGAGTCTCCAAATACATACTTGCGCAGAGAAGCATTCCGGTCATTTTCCGAAACGCTGCATTCTTATCGCAACGGGGTTGCAGCTTCATATGCAACAGAAGTGAAGAAGCAGGTCGTGCTGGCGAAGCTTCGTGGCTATGATCATGTAACCGATATGCTGCTGCATAAACAGCAAGTGACACAGCAGATGTATCACGCAATCTTAGATACAATTCAAGCCGAGTTGGCTCCACACATGCGGAAATGGGCAAAGCTCAAAAAGCGTGTTCTCGGTCTGGAGGAACTCCGCTTTAGCGATCTGAAGGCTCCATTCGACCCTGAATACGATCCGGAGGTCTCGTTCGAGACAGCAGCGCAGCAGGTAGTAGAGGCGCTGCAGGTCATGGGGCCGGAGTACACAGCAATTATGCAGGATGCCATCCAAAATCGATGGATTGACTATGCGGATAATGTAGGCAAATCAACAGGGGCATTCTGCTCATCAATTTATGATTCCCATTCCTACATATTGATGACATGGACAGGAAGTATGCGGGGAGCATTCACTCTGGCTCATGAGTTGGGCCATGCGGGGCACTTCATGCTGGCACATAAGCATCAGCGGATATCCAACACACGTCCATCGCTATATTTTATCGAGGCTCCGTCCACCATGAACGAGATGTTGCTGGCAGACCACTTGTTCCGTCAGTCGTCGAATGATCCTCGGATGAGACGCTGGATTATTACGCAGCTGCTGAATACGTATTATCATAATTTTGTAACGCATTTGCTCGAAGGTGAGATGCAGCGCAGGGTATATGAGCTTGCTTCACAGGGAGAGCCGCTTACCGCTGATCTGCTGTCGCAGCTGAAGGGGCAAGTCCATAGCGATTTCTGGGGCGATGCCGTTGTGATGGATCCAGGTTCGGAACTGACTTGGATGCGTCAGCCGCATTATTACATGTCCTTATATCCATATACGTATTCAGCAGGTTTAACAGCATCGACGGCAGCAGCCAAGCGCATCCGCGAGGAAGGACAGCCGGCAGTAGAACGTTGGCTGACGGCGCTGAAGGCTGGAGGCTCCTTGCCTCCATTGGAGCTGATGAAGCTGGCTGGTGTGGATATGTCCGATACGAATACGATCCGAGAAGCTGTATCATATGTAGGCGAGCTTGTTGATGAATTGATAAGCTTGTACGAGTAATCGAGTTTTTGTTGTGGTAGAGAGTAAGGAATGGTAACAGTGATCTTCGCATGAGGTGTATGCTGCCTAATTAGGGACTGGGCATGGAGCGAGGAGCATGCTGCATATAGATGTAAACAACAAAGAACAGTAGCACGAGTTTCATCCCGGCTACTGTTCTTGTCATTTCAGCAATTAGTCAGCGTCAGCTGCATTTGGATGTGGTTGTGTGGAGCATCCGGATGAGCAGGAGCGGTTCAATGCGCATGAAGCACAAGCTCCTTGCTTCGACTTGCGCACGTGGCGTACAACCATCCACAGTGCATACGCAAATATGATCATCACGATTCCAATTTCCGGCCACGACATACGATTCACCACCTGTTCTATGAAAATCCGAGAAGTCTACCGACTCCCGTAATGATGAGTGCGACAACATAGGCGATAAGTAGGGCATAGCCGATGGAGAACCATGTCCAGCGCCATGATGCGGTTTCTTTCTTAATAATGCCCACTGTTGCAAGACAAGGAACATACAGCAGCACGAAGGCACAAAAGGCATATGCGGACAACGGGGTGAATGCCCCTGCGATTTGGGATTCAAGCATAGCCGTGTCTGGTGCGTGATAAATGATATTCATCGTGGACACAACGACTTCCTTGGCTAGAAACCCGGTAATTAAAGAAGCCCCCGCTTGCCATGTGGCGAAGCCGAGCGGAGCGAACAATGGGGCAAGCACGCCGCCAATCATCGCTAGGAAGGAGTCGTCCATCTCAACTCCGAATCCGCCTGGTCCTGCATATGTCATAAGCCAGATGAGCACGGAGCCTCCAAGAATGAAGGTACCCGCTTTGCGTACGAATCCTTTCCCTTTCTCCCATGTGCTGCGGAACAAAGTCTGCCATTGTGGCAGCCGATAAGGTGGCAGCTCAATAACGAAAATGCTCTGCTCCTCCTTCATCATCCGCTTGGTGAACAGCTTGGCCAGCAGCAGGGAGAGTACAATTCCCATCACATAGAGGGACAGCACGACAAGTGCTTGATGACTCTTGAAAAAGACACCGGCAAACAAGGCATAAACGGACAAGCGGGCAGAGCATGACATCAGTGGAACGAGCAAAGTAGTGACAAGCCGTTCGCGCGGCTGCTCAATCGTACGAGCGGCCATGATCCCAGGCACGTTGCACCCGAAGCCGATGACAAATGGAATGAATGCCTTGCCGTTCAGGCCAACGGCTTCCATAAGCCGGTCCATGACGATAGTCACACGAGCCATATATCCCGAATCCTCAATAAAGGAAATGAATAAGAACAGGATGAAGATTTGCGGGACGAATACGAGTACGCCGCCAACACCCGCAATAATCCCTTCTTCGATCAGCGCATGGGTAAATGGTGACACGCCAATCGCATTCAATATAGAGGCTGCGCTGTCCGTTACGGGTCCGGAGAAGAAGGCATCCAATGCATCCGACGTTGGCGTTCCAATCCATTCGAATGTCGCCTTGAACATGAGGAACATAATGCCGAGAAAGATCGGAATGCCTAGCCAGCGATTTGTAACAATGGCATCGATGCGCTCCGTCAAGGTTACGGATTTCTCCTTCGTACTATTAACTGCTTCTGCACAGACCTCACGAATAAAGGCAGTGCGCACCGCACGAATATGCTGTGCCATGTGCAGCGCGATGCCCTGCTGTTGTAGCTGCTGTTCTGCTGCATTGCATATATGCAGGAGCTGATCGTTCATCTCCTGATTTAATCCGCTGTGAACCCATTCACGAACGGTATTGTTCTGTTCCAGATACTGCAGCGCAATCCATCTTGAAGGTACCCCATCTTTAGGTGGTAAGTACTCCGACATACGCTGAATAGCGAGTTCCGTAATTTCCCCATAGTCGAGTTGGAACGGATCTCCGTCTTCCCTCGTTGTATCTTGGGCGGGGTGATTGATATGCTGCAAAATATCGTGAATTCCTTGCTTGCGTCTAGCGTTGACGGGAATCAAGGGGGCATGAAGTGCCTTGGACAGCTTCTGCGTATGAATGTGAATGCCGCGGCCCTGTGCCACGTCGTTCATATTAAGCGCAATGTGCACGGGAAGTCCATATTCCAGTAATTGTATGGTTAAATATAAGTTGCGTTCGAGCTGTGAAGCATCGACAACATTCAAGATCGTATCTGGCCGTTCGTGGAGCAGGTAGCTTACAGCGACGCTCTCGTCACGCGACATCGGCTGCAGCGAGTAGATGCCGGGAAGGTCGATGAGCGTGCCTGAATTGCGATGCAGGTGGCCGACCTTCTTCTCTACCGTTACGCCAGTCCAGTTGCCTACATATTCGTAAGAGCGGGTGAGAGCATTGAATAAGGAAGTCTTACCTGTATTCGGATTGCCTACGAGTGCGGTGGTACAAGTACTCATGCGCCATTCACCCCGATAGAGCGAGCCTCGTTTTGGCGAATGCCGAACAATTGGCCGTTAGCCTCTAGGGTAAGCGGACCGCCGAACAAGCTGGTACGCTTCAGCTCTACGTGGGTTCCTTCCGTAATGCCCAGATCACGCAGGCGATGGCAGACCGATGCATGGACTTTGGACAAATCACAAATACATGCACGCTGCCCAGGCTTCAATTCGCATAAGGTATTCTGTCTGAGCATCTCACAATTTGTTGGGCGCATGTTAATCCTTCTTTCTTCAACATATCAATATCAATATCAATCTATGATTAACTCGTTATGTTCTTATTTATAATGATAATCGGTATCAATTGGATTTACATTGAATGTAGCACAATGGAAGAAAAATTACATGTGATTTTTTTCATAGAAAAAGGATTAAATTGCAGGTAATTTATCGAAATCTATGAAAACGACACGAAAATGAAGCTTTTTTGCTTTGCTTTATGAGTTTGTTTCCATTAGAATGGAGAGAAAACATTTGGCAAAGGAGATAGCGGAATGAAAACGAATCACTGCAAAATTGTCGACTGCACAATCCGCGACGGTGGTCTAGTAAACAATTGGGACTTCAGCGTCGAGTTCGTGCAAAGCTTATACGCATCATTGAATGATGCTGGCGTCGACTATATGGAAATCGGCTACAAAAATTCGCCTAAACTGCTCAAAGGCGCTGACGAAGCAGGCCCTTGGCGATTTTTGAACGACGATTTTTTACGTACTGTCATTCCGCAGAAGGGTACTACGAAGCTATCCGCACTTGTGGATATCGGCCGTGTGGATGAGAACGACATTCTACCTCGCAATGAGAGTATGTTGGACTTAATCCGGGTTGCTTGCTACATCAAGGATGTGGACAAGGCGCTGGATTTGGTACGTACATTCCATGATCGCGGGTATGAAACAACGATCAATATTATGGCGCTGTCCAATGTGATGGAGAATGACCTTATCGAAGCATTTGCGATGATCAAAGAGAGTGTCGTTGATGTGGTGTACGTCGTAGATTCCTACGGCAGCCTTGATCATAATGATATTCATTTCCTCGTGAATAAATTTAAAGAGCATTTGCCGAACAAGCGAATCGGTGTTCATACGCATAATAATATGCAGCTTGCTTTCTCGAATACGCTTGTTGCTGCAGAGCTTGGGGTTGAAATGCTGGATGCTTCCATATACGGAATGGGGCGTGGAGCGGGCAACTGTCCGACAGAAGCTCTATTGACACATTTGAAGAACAGCAAATACCAGCTTCGATCTGTACTTGGCTTCCTTGAGAAATACATGATTCCGATGCGTGAAAAGTGGGAGTGGGGCTACCTGATTCCATACTTGATTACAGGTACGCTTGATGAACATCCTCGTTCCGCCATGGCGCTGCTTGCGTCTGATGATCGGGACAAATACTTGGACTTCTATGATCAAATGACGACACCTGAAGTATCGATTCATAAGAAAAATTCGTAAAGGAATGTGAAAGCTCCTTCACGATAAGAACATACAAAGACCGCTCCAGCTATGGCTGAGCGGTCTTTCTTATGTTGAAATGAATGAGGAACAGGCTACGATTGCATGCGAACGTACTTGCGTTCGCCTGTCTTCGGATTGTAATACACTTGATATTTTAAACCATCTCTCGGATCGATAAAGATCTCTTTCGTTGGCATAAAGTCGCCTGAGACACCGATGGCATCCAACGGATTATCGTATTGCTTATAGCGCTTATCGAAATATTTCTTGCCGATCACGATCAGGATGACAAGGCCGATCAGGGGCAGGCCGTACACCACAAGAGCGATTTTGAAGAAATGTACAACCTCATCCATTAGGAATGCACCGCTCTCAACTTAACAACCGTTCCGTAAGCTACAATTTCACTCATGTTCTGGCCGACATCGCCACTATCGAAGCGCATCATGATAATTCCGTCTCCACCCATTGCGTGCGCATTCTCGATCATGCGATCCATTGCTTGTCGGCGAGCATCCTCAATCATTTGTGTGTACTGCTTGACTTCACCGCCCACGAGACCTTTCAAAGATGCCATAATGTCTCCGCCGATACCCCGTGCTCGAACAACAACGCCAAATGCTGTTCCCAGTACTTCGGATACTTCATAATTTGCAATGCGTTCGGTCGTTACTACGATCATGAATGCCAGCTCCTTTTGAACACTTATCTAGAGTTGAAGGGGATTATCAATCCCTTTTAGTATTATTCATACGGGGATTTTCTTTATTCGTTTCATAAAGAAGTTCAATCCGTAACAAGAAGGGCCGTCCATAGCTAAAGATTTACTAAAAAAGGCGTGAAATGGCGGATATCACAGGAGTTTTAATGGAATAACGCTTTAAAGTTAGTTATGATGGTTACATAGAGATTTGTGCCTTTCCATATCTAATGATCGATCATGAGGGGAGAAGGATATGAAGGTCAGTATATTTGATGTGGCTAAGAAATCAGGTTTATCTGTAGTGACGGTATCCCGTGTCCTAAATAACGCGAAGACGGTTCGAGAGAAGAATCGGGTCAAGGTTCTTCAGGCGATGAAGGATCTGGATTACCACCCGAACGCAGCAGCTCGAAGCCTTGCGAAGGGGAAAACAGGTGTCATAGGGATGATTGTCACTACCTTGCAGGATTCATTTCTGGATAGTATCGTGCAATCGGTGTACTCACTGTTAAAGGATCATGGTTATTACTTAGCACTATCGGTTGCATCAGAGCCGATGGAACAAGGGGTGGGTACGGACTTAATCCAAGAGGATCGCGTGGATGGAATGCTGATTCTATCTGCGGTACATGAGGAACCTTACGTGGTAGAACTAAAAAAACGTAAAATCCCGTTCGTACTTATTGACAATCAGACAATCCAGCCTTCTGTGACCAACGTGAATGTGGATAATTATAAAGGTGGATATGATGCAACGAAGCATCTTATTGATTTGGGCCATCGATCGATCGCTCATATTCGTGGGCCGCGGTTCTTCTTAAGTGCACTTGAACGTGAAAGGGGTTTCAGGGATGCAATGAGTGACGCAGGCCTCGAACCTTTTGCAATTGAGGATGGCAAGTTCTGCATTCAATCCGGCTATGATGCTGTACAGCGATGGCTGCATGCAGGTTGTATGCCGACGGCGCTGTTCGCGGCTGATGATTTCACGGCGATTGGCGCCATCAATGCACTCTGGCAGGCTGGTTACAAGGTGCCAGATGATATGTCTGTAATCGGCTATGATGATCAAGTCATCGCCTCCCAACTGCGTCCGCAGTTGACAACGATGCGACAGCCAGCTCACCAAATCGGCAAAGTTGCTGTTGATTTGCTTATAAAGCAGATTAATGGAACGAATAAGCGCAGTATCAGTGCTCGTCTAGAGTCGGAGATCGTGATTCGAGAATCAACGAGCGCACCGAAATTATTGCAATCGTAATATGATGAATAGGTAAGACAGATAGGCGTGCGGTTATGAACTGGTGACCGCATGCTTTTTTCATTACAATAGGAATAGATGCGCATGGATGATACCGAACATAGAATGGAGCGAAAACTATCTTGAAGGATCGTACGATTAAACATCTGATTCTATGGATTCCTACGATTACAATTGGACTATGGGAATATATGCGCCACTCGTTCCTGCTCCCTTACGTTTCCATGGAGGTTGGGAATTGGCTCGCCCCTGCCATTGTTTTTATCGTGTCGGCCACACTGCTGACTCGCTTATTCAAGCTGCTGGATGATACGAATAAGAAGCTGCAGCGTGAGCAGCAGACGAAGGCGGCCTTGGAGGAGCGGAGCAAATTGGCACAAGAGCTGCATGATGGAATTTCACAATCATTGTTCATGCTGTCGGTGAAGATTGATCGGCTGGAGACAGCTTCAACCGAACAGCAGCCAGAGCAGCTGGACAAGCTGCGGCAGACGGTTCGTCATGTATATGATGATGTGCGTCTGTCCATCGCTAATTTGCAAACTGTCCCTGAGGAGATGAATGTATGCTGGTCGGACCAACTCGTTACGATGATCGAGGATATTCGAAAGGATACGGATTGGACACTGGACGTGAAGTGGGAGCTGCCTGAAGATCAATTGTCATTGAAAGAGAAAATCGCGCTGTTGTCGGCTGTACGCGAGGCGCTGCTGAATGTGCGCAAGCATGCAGAGGCGAAACGGGTATGGATCATAGCGCAGCCTGTGGCTGAAGGATTTGTCTGCGATATTCGGGACGATGGGATCGGATTCGCAGGAGAGCCTTTTGCACAGAAGGGAAAGTATGGATTGAAGATGGTACGCGACCGCACGACCAATATGGGGTGGAGCTTGTCTTTGGAACGAGATGGCGACGTAACGGTAGTGCGTATTGCAAGTTAATGAAGTTGGCGGAAGGAGAGGGAACTAGCGTGAATGAGGAACATGGGATGGAGAAGCAGCATTGTTTTCGGGTGTTAATCGCCGACGATAATGCCCATGCGCGTGAGGGAATGCGGGATATTTTAGCGATTGATCCAGCATTCGTTGTTGTAGGGGAGGCTGTGAACGGAGAAGATGCGCTTCGTATGACGGATCAAGTCATGCCCGACTTGATATTGATGGATATTTCCATGCCTGTTATGGACGGATTGGAAGCTACCAAGCGGATCAAAGAGCAGTTCCCCTATGTGAAAATCGTGATGGTGACGGTGTCGGATGATATTACTCACTTGTTTGAGGCGTTGAAAAAAGGGGCACAGGGCTATTTGCTCAAAAATTTGCAGCCTTCCGCGTGGCATGAATATTTGCGTGCGATTGCCATTGATGAGGCACCGATGTCGAAGGAACTGGCGTTTCGCTTATTGCAGGAGTTTTCCGTGAAGGGCGAGAGCAAGATTCCAACGTCAACTCCGTTGACGACTCGTGAGCGTGAAATTTTAGAGCGTGTAGCGAAGGGAGAATCGAACCGGGTCATTGCGGGACAGTTGTCCCTATCTGAGCATACCGTGAAGAATCATCTGAAAAACATTATGCAGAAGCTGCATTTGGAGAATCGTGTGCAGCTTACGCGATATGCATTGAAGCACGGCATTGTAGATAATTAGAACCCTATGATGTTGGATCATTGATCGAAAATAATTATGATTCCGAAGGTGAAAAACGTATTGCGCAACAGAATGGGCTGTGCTATATTAATTCTTGTCACTTGATGTGACGTGCAATATATGTCGGGACGTAGCTCAGCTTGGTAGAGCACCTGGTTTGGGACCAGGGGGTCGCATGTTCAAATCGTGTCGTCCCGACCATCTTATTACACTCCTATCAGGTATTCTGGAACGAGTGTTTTTTTATATGCGGGTGTAGTTCAATGGTAGAACAGCGGCTTCCCAAGCCGCCGGCGTGGGTTCGATTCCCATCACCCGCTCCATAACAAATGAAATGCGCTGAAGGGCGCTTTTTTTGTTATGGAGCGTAGAAAGGATGGGAAGCGAACCCAAGGGTTCGACCGTCCGTAAAGACATCGAGGAAATACAGGAGTAGGACGCGCGTCAACATGAACAATAAACCACTGGAGCCGGAAGGCTCCACTTTTCAATCAGACATGTTGAGTACCGCGCTGCAATGCTACTGTGAAATACGAATCAGCGCGAGCGTCCGGCATAACGAGAGCCACCACGGAAGTGTGGCAGAAGTAGCCGGAGTATTCCCATCACCCGCTCCAAATGAAAAAAGTGCGCCGCAAGGCGCTTTTTTTATTTGGAGTATTTTATGATGGGGAGCGAACCCCAAGGTTCGACCGTCCGTGAAGACATCGAGGAAATACCCAAGTAGGACGCGCGTCCGGCATAACGAGAGCCACCACAGAAGTGTGGCAGAAGTGGCCGGAGTATTCCCATCACCCGCTCCAAATGAAAAAAGTGCGCCGCAAGGCGCTTTTTTTATTTGGAGTGAAATTTTATGATGGGGAGCGAACCCCAAGGGTTCGACCGTCCGTGAAGACATCGGGGAGATACAAGAGTAGGACGAGGGTCAACATGAACAATAAACCATTATTTTTACCCTACGAATACGGAGGATTATCTGAACCAATTCGTAGACAAAGAAATGATTTCGAATTGGGCCAATCCAGCGATGTCTTTGGCTGTGAAGCAGCGATAGATCGATGTTCCCGCAGATAAGAGGATTAAATCTCGCGAGGCTGTCAAGCGTAGAGAAGCTGCCCGAATGCTGTACCGGCTTTATTTGCAGCTTTGACCATACAGGCCGGATAAACAGCTTGCATTGATCGTTTCCCGGTAGCTACTGGAGGAGGATCGCCAAGTTCATCCGTAAGCGGATGATTCCGTCTCAACCTTGTTGAGTGTGCGCTGCAATGTTTTTAATAGTTTACGAAAGTGAGAAAAATAGGATATACTTGCCATACAATAGAATGGCTTTATGGGCGGTCGGCTAATCTCCCTGAAGGGAGGTGAAGCCTGTGAGTGTATATGAAGCACTATCCGTTATGTTTCAGTTCGGACTGTGGATATTGGCGTTGCTAACATTGATTGTAACGCTGCTAATATACTTGCACCAAAAGAAATAGACCGCCCTCAGCAAAAGGTATGCGGTCTATTTTAACGTAAACCTATAGCCACCGCCTTTGAAGCGGCTATTGTACAGAGTCGTGTTCCAGCACGACTCTTATTATTTATATGATATCATAGCGTTTTTTAAACGTCTATTTTAAGTTTAAAGGCGTTTATTCTCCAGACTCTTCCTCGAATTGCAGTATTAGGGATATATCTTTAATATCCAAAGCATAAGCGATCTTTTCTAACATCTCCAAATTTACCTCTTGTCTTTTTGTACTACATAGCTTTGAAATTCTAGCTTGCGCAACACCTGATAGCTGAGCTAGTTCTGTCTGCGTGATTCCCTTTTCTTTCATAACTTCTTTGAGTTTGATTTTAATTCGTAACATTTTCTAAATCCCCCTTGACATATTATGACCATAAGCGTATATTTAATATGACTACAAGAGTATAATTGTCTAAAAGTAAATGATTCGATTCCCAAAAAGTATAACTTTTTACTCGTTTCTCTTCGACAAAAAGAGGTGGATTATATATGCTATGCATGGAGTAATGGTTGGTCAATCAACTTAATAGTTATAATGAAGCGAATCAGCAACCTTACACAGGTTTAAACCGAATGCATTCAGTATTATTGATATGACTAAGGGAGACCTATCTAAAGCAAAATTTAAGTGATGTCACTCGTACTCAATCGTCAATAGATACCGTGAATCAACGATACCAAACAAGTACGTGAATTATCAACCGTATAAGTAGCCTGATTGTGAAAATGGCCATTGCTGATGTTATAGGCAAAAGCCCTAAGAACAATGGAATTTCTGTACGAGATTTTCATAAGTAAACATCAAGAATCGTAAATGCGGATACTCGCAAGCTCTGATTTCTAGCATGAACACCATGTATGTTATCACACATTGCCTGAAACGTTGGGAAGCATCATGAAATTGTGCTAGTTCTCTATGTTGACCGTATTTAGTGACAGCGGATCATGAGTGTATGATATCAGCTATTATTGCAGCTCCCATAGAGTAATAACTAAGGTATCGTGAAAAATGTTTCTTCTGTTCCAGGTCTTACACCTTTCATCATGCCAAAGACAATATTGACTTATTAGGTTTCGAAGTTATTACGGTTACACACAAGCAAATGGTGCTCAGATTCATGATAGAGAAGGTGAGTTTGGCATGAAACAGGCAGTTATTGAACTCGTACTCGATCTCGGATACGAAATCGTTTATCTGAATGGATATCTTATCGCGGAAGATTATCTAGTTGTTATCGAGCACGGCATTATGTGGCTATACCATGTGCGCCAGAAGGACGACGGAGGATTTTATGTAAGCAATAAGGCTGGAATTTGGCTCGGGCAGTTGAAAGGAAAAGAAGCAGCCGATGAGCCAGAACTCATAACGCGGGTCATTGACTTCATGCGAGATATGTCCTTTTACGACTTTTTGATTAAGCATCACGATTGGACAATGGACTATGATTTTCATTTCGTCGAAGCCGTGAGTTAATCTTATAAAAGAATTGTGACAAAAAGCACTTTATTTGCTCTGGAGTGAAAGGAGCATCATAAGAACGCTTGAGGAATAAATTGTAATATGCTAATATAACAGGGGATCGTGCTGGAACACGATCCCCGTGACAACTACCGCTATAAGAGCGGGGGCGTTTAGGTAGGAAGTAACCTGCGGCTTGGAAAGAGGCGGACGGGTTACTTCTTTTTATGGAAGGACAGCATCAGGATAACAAATGTTCCGAATGACAGCATTAATGTCAATGCCTCATACATTGTCACGGCGCTCACCTCCTTGGAAGGAAATGATGGACCTTCTTTATGCGAGGATGGCGCCTCCTGCCCTTAAACCGTTTTCGTTGTCCTAGTGATTATACCATATTTTACTATATGAAAAGAGTCTGTTAGAGGCTCTTTTTCTTTTTTTACTAATTGTAGTTGCTACCCAAAAGCGGCGATCTCGGCAAAAAAGAGGATCGCCGCAATTTCAACGCTCTATGTACGTATTTCTTGCATTTATACTTCTTTGAAATGAAGGACAAATCCGGGTCTTCCGGCATTCTCAACGTGGCATTTATAGACGATACCATCAATTGAAATAACGGCAGGTCGATCATATTCAATAAACTTATAGTTAACCTTTTCTTGTACGCAATAACGCTCAATTTCATCTAAAAACTGCTGCTTGCTTTGTGGAAGTTGATCGAGCTCAACCGAAAAGCCTTTCTTCATTAGCTTCTTCCAAACATTCTTCATGATGCTTGTCCTCCTCTGCATAAATAGATGATTCCTTTCCTTATCATCCATTCTACCATATTCATCCGTTCCATATGGATCGAAGAGAAAGAATATGCGACCGACCTCAGTGGACGGAAGAAGCGGTCGCATCGGCTTAGGCGGGGGCTTGCAACTAGTCTATACGCGCTCGCGCCAGTAGTTCAGCAAGTCTTCGAGGGTATGATCAAGAGGAATTTCTGGCTTCCAGCCTGTATGTTCTGTAAATTTCGAATGATCGCCAAGCAGAATTTCGACGTCGGATGGACGCATGCGGCTCGGATCTGGCACAATGTCGATCGTAATATCCGATTTAGCCAGCAGCATATCGAGCATTTCACGAATCGTGACGCAAGAGCCGGATGCAATATTATAGCAGTCTCCAGCTTCAGCCCGTTCCAGTGCGAGCCAATAAGCGCGGACAATATCGCGTACGTCGGTAAAATCACGCTTCGCTTCCAAATTGCCCACATGGACAGTAGGTGGACGAACGCCCTTTTCAATTTCGGCAATCTGCTTCGCGAAGTTGGACGTAACGAACTGTTCACCACGGCGTGGACCCGTATGGTTGAATGTTCTCGTCCGGATGACATGGAGGCCGTAGCTCTTATGATATTGATAGCCAAGGTAGTCTTGAGCTGCTTTGCTCACTGCATATGGACTTAACGGACGGAGGGGATTTTCTTCACGTATCGGAGTTTCGTGCGGCTCTACATGACCATATTCCTCACTGGAGCAGGCAATTTGAATTTTACAATCGAGATTAATGCGTCTTACCGCTTCGAAAATGTTCAATTGACCCGCAACGTTGTTGTAGATTGTATCTGCTGGCGAGTTCCAGGAGGTAGGGACGAAGCTCTGAGCGGCCAAATGAAAAATAAGATCCGGCTTCTCATTTGTAATGAGTGTTTCTACAGAGAATGCATCGCGGAGCTCACATTCTGCCAGATGAATATCGGGCAGAATGTGGCGAATGTGTTCTAGGCGGCTGCGATTGCGAATTGTGCCGATTACCTCTACATTTTTGTCCAGCAAAAATTCCGCCATATGACTTCCTACGAATCCGGAGATCCCGGTGACAAGTGCCTTCATGTAACTGATCTCACCTCTCAGGTTGATAACATACACCCATAGTTCGGCATTACCCTATACTATGTGGAGTAGGCTGAAATTGGTGACGGCATTCGTACCGATTTATTCTTGCACCGACTCTGTAGGAAGGAACCTAGCTAGTTCAGCTGGGATATCATTGCGCGCGCAGTACATTTCCCGGGTTTCCCCAAGTAAGCACTCTTGATCATGCAGCAGCAGAAGCAGAGCGAACTGATTGGCTTGGCGCTCGAACTTGCCAACATGGAACAACGTATGCTGTTCGGTAAAGAAATGCCCGATGCCTTTATGTAGTCTGTCATGGGCGAGCTCGTGAGCGCACACGAATCGCTGCCATTCGAACGGCAATTCCGAATTAATGACTATATAGCGGCGTCGGAGCTTATGGAAATAGAGGCCGCGCGTTGATTTCCCGAGATCAGCTGTTCGTACTTGAATGTTCAAATATTGTGCAAGCTGAAAAGGACAGTTCGTTTTATATTTTCGAATTAATGATCGTACAATCTTCTCTACATCCATGAGATGCACCTCGCGGATAGGTTAGTCATTGAGCCATGTTCAGCTCCGGGGCTTGCGCTTATTGCGCTTTTTCGCATCCCAGAACAAGGCCTCCAACACTTGAAGCACCCGTTCACGGTCTTCCTCCTCGATGGGAACGCCATCGAACATAATTTCAGAATCTTCCTCCAGCAACTGCCGGAAATCCTTCTTGTCTTTCCATGTGGCCCATTCAGGAATAGAATCAGATGAAGTTATGGCCAGCGGCATTGGATTGTCGATACGGCCAAGCAAGTAATCGCTCGATGTATGCAGCAGATCGGCAAGTCTGCCAATGATATCGCTCGGCGGCGTCGTGCGTCCCGCTTCATAATTGGCTACATTGGCACGCTTCATATCGAGCGCGTGGGCAACATCGTCTTGCGATAAGCCTTGCTTGAGCCGCAGCTCCTTAATACGGGAACCTACAAGTTCTTTGTTCGTTACGGACATGGCTACCACCCTTATTTTACATATGTTCATAAATTCAAGATTGACGTTCATTTTATGAGCATGGTATGCTTGCAGTGTATCACACAGGAACAGATGTTCGCAATAATTATCGGTGAGTTGTTTAGAATGAACAGCATCATTCTATAATGTTGTTTTACACAACACAAGGCCAAGTTTAATAGAACAATTCTTTTTTTATTTTCGTTATTTTAAACAACTATATTTATTTATTATGTTATTACTAATAACTTTTACATGAGGAGCGATGAGGATGTTGGCAACGGTGAATCGGTCGGCTACGCGAAAAATGGTGGAGCAGTATTTATCTATAGCTCGTTTGTACAAAAGAACAGGCATCGTACGAAGAGAAATGAAAATGACGACTTCCTATGAACCGAGATTCCATGGTGCGACGAATCAGGTAGGCAAGCCAGTAGAAGAGATTGCCCTGCACAATGTGGACAAGGAAGCATACATGAAAACGGTACACGACAATGTCATGAAGGCGGTCGCACATCTAGGCGACATGGAGCGCGAACTAATAGAGAACTGTTATCTCAATCCACATGTACAGAAGCCAGATTATCTGCTTTGCTTTGACTTGAATGTAAGTGAGCGTACATTTCGCAGAATCAAAGCGCGGGCAATTACCGAGTTGGCATTTATGCTTGGAATTGAAGTGTTCGAGGATTGATGCAGTGACCTCCCGCTGGCCGGATGCTGGCACACTGGTGGACGGGACAAGGTGCTAAGATGATAGTGTGAGGTTGTGGGCATGGGGGCAGGACAACCTTGCAGGGAGGAAGGGAGAACCGTTTGCGGCGAAGCTGTATAACGGTTTTTTTGTACCGCAGGACAGGAGGTGAAGGCTTGCGAAGCAGTGAGATTCGGCAGGGGGTGCTGAGTCGGGTGCGGGAACGTTACCCAGACATCCCGGTGTTGGAGTCAGAAGAACGAACGAATGAGTTAGCGCCCTGCTTGGTCGTAAAGCTCGTTCGAGGGGAACGGACTCGTGCAGGCGAAGGCCGTTATCAAGCGCGAGCAGCCATCGAGGTCGAGTATTATCCCGAGGCAAAGGCTGCTTCCGTTCATGATGTTGCGGATGCGCTGTATGATGCGCTGGAACTGATTGAAGCAGGCGGCAGCTTATGCAGGGGGACAGGCTGGAAGCATGAGATCGTGGAACGCAAGCTGCGGTTCCAAGTGCAGTATGAGTACATGCTGACACGTTCTCGAGAGGAAATGAGCAAGATGAATGCCATGAAGCAGGAGGGACGCATTCGAGATGTCTAATGCAAACAAGCAGGACAAGCGTAATGTGGAACATGCCGAGGCTGCGGGCGAATTCGCTTTTGCGAAGGAGCAGTGGCTGGAAGCGAAACGCTGGAGTGCAGGCGAGCGAGACATGCTGCATGCGTTTCTGGCGGGCAATGAGCAGTACACGAAGGCGCAGATCGATGCGCTGCTACACCAATTTCAAATTCAGGAGGTAAAGTAATGGCTGGAGGAACATGGACGACGCAGAACAAGGTAAGACCAGGCGTATATGTACGCTTTCAAGGAGAGGCTGCTCCATCGGGAGCGGTTGGCGAGCGGGGGATTGTGGCACTGCCGCTGAAGCTGAGCTGGGGACCAGCGAAAAAGGTGCTGGAATTGCATGCAGGGGAGCCGGTATTCGAGCAGCTAGGCTACGAGCTGACGGATGAGGCACTGCTGCTGGTGCGCGAGGCATTCAAGCGCGCGAAGAAGGTGCTGTTGTATCGATTGAATGAAGGTGTGAAGGCGGCTGCAACTCACAAACAATTGAAGGTGAAAGCACGTTTTGGCGGTGTTCGCGGCAATGATATTCAGCTCGTCGTACAGACGAATGTGAATGACAATACGAAGGTAGATGTAATTACGAAGGTTGGCGGACGTACCGTGGACAACCAGACGGTGAATCTGGCTGAACAGCTGATCGCAAATGCGTGGGTTGAATTTGAAGGTACAGGAGCGATTGAAGCAAATGCTGGTCTGCCGCTTACTGGTGGAGATGACGGCAATGTAGTGAATGCGGATCATGTATCTTTCCACGAAGCAATTGCCGTTCATGATTTCCATACGGTTGCACTTCCTTCCACTGATGCTGCGCTATGCTCTGTCTATGCGGTATTTGTAAAGCGTATGCGCGAAGAAGAAGGTAAGAAGATTCAGGCTGTTATGGCCCAATATCCGACTGCGAATCATGAAGGCATCATTAGCGTCAAAAATGGGGTAAAGCTGGCAGACGGCACGGTGTTGAATGCGGCTCAAGCAACAGTATGGGTGGCCGCGGCAACAGCAGCGGCAGCGATGAATGAGTCGTTGACGTATTCTGCTTATGAAGATGCGGTCGATGCTGATATTCGAATGACGAATACGCAGGTTGAAGAAGCTCTGCGCAAGGGTGAATTCGTATTCGTGCATCATCTTGGCCATGCAGTGGTAGAGCAGGATATCAATACATTGACGGCCTATACGCCGGACAAGGGGCAGCCGTTCTCCAAAAACCGCGTTATTCGCGTGTTGGACGGCATCGCCAACGATATGAAGCGTATTTTCGAAACGACGTATGTCGGCAAAACGAACAACAATGAAGAAGGACGTCAATTGTTCCGTGCAGAGTGTATCGCGTATTTGGATCAGCTTGAGCGCTTGAATGCAATTCAGCCGTTCGATGCCCAGACGGATGTGCTTGTTGCAAAGGGCGAGGCTTCGGACAGTATCGTCATTCAATTGAATGTGCAACCGGTCGATGCAGTAGAGAAAATTTACATGAAAGTGAAGGTGAAGTAAGATGGGTTTCTTACAAGCGAAGGATACGATTTCGGGACGTGAAGGTACAGCTTTTGCACAAATTAATGGTCAAAATGAAGAGATGTTCTATATTAAAACGCTGGAAGCGAAAATAGAAAAACAAAAAGCAGAAATTAAAACACTCGGCAGCCGTGCCACACAGCATAAAACCTCCGGCTGGTCGGGAACAGGCAGCATGACGATTTACTATATGACGCCATTATTCCGTAAGATGATGCTTGATTATATTAAGACTGGCAAGGATACGAACTTTACGATTAATGTGACAAACGCAGATCCTACTTCTTCAGTAGGCACGCAGACGATCATGTTGAAGAACGTGAACCTGAACAGTGTCGTTATGGCGAAGCTGGATACAGAGAGCGATGTTTTGGAAGAAGAATTGGAGTTTACATTTGACGACGTTGATATTTTAAGCAACTTTAATGCACCTAAAATGTAATTTTAAATAACATACCTACCATTCAAGATGAGGAGAGCGATTGAAGATGACTACATTAAGCTATTTCTTTGCCCAAAATGCGGAACCAAATACGGAGATGCCATTCATTGTGTCCCCGCGCTTCAAGGATGACAAGGGGGAGCCGGTTGCATGGACGCTGCGCAGTATGAGCGAAGTGGAAAACGAGCAGTGCCGCAAGTCGGCCACAAAACAGGTGAAGGGCAAGGGCGGAGTTGTTACGCCAGAAATCGACTTCAATGAATATACCGCGAAGCTGATTGTGGCAAGTGTTGTGTATCCAGACTTGAAAAATGCAGAGCTTCAGCAGTCTTATGGCGTTATGGGCGCGGAGGCGCTCCTGCGCAAGATGCTCCTGCCGGGTGAATATACGGGGCTGCTGCAGCAGGTGCAGACGCTGAACGGTTTCAATCAGGACATGAACGAGCTTGTCAATGACGTAAAAAACTAATTAACGAGGGCGATGGCGAAGCGAACTATGCCTATTACGCCCTCCATAAGCTTCGCATCCTGCCGCATGAGCTGCTTGCGCTCCCGGTTCGCGAACGTGCCGCCGTCTACGCGATGATCGACATCCGTGTAGAAGAGGAGCGCAAGGCACAGCGTAGTATGCGCAAGAAGCGGTAATGTAGGCTTTGAAACAACCGCGAACTTTAGAGCAGCGATTTCACAGTCGGCATGGCAATGGCAGTTCCATTGGGGCAGCTTGGGTGCAGATGGGGAATCGCTCTCTTCATCTTGCGGACAGGAGGAGGGAAGAGAAGTATGACTACGATGGCATTGCAGAGGCAGTTACAGTTTCAAATGCCTCAGTTAACGATGGAGCCACTCGTGAGGGTATTTGAACAAGTCAAGGGGAAAGTTCAGAAAGACATGGAAGATGCTATGAATTTGGCCGGCAGTATGTGGCGGAAGACGACTGAGACAGTAGGGCTGGCCAGCAATGCATGGCGTAAATCAACGGATGCTATGAATCGATTCATAACGGGCATCTATTTGCGCACCATGAAAGCAGAAGCTTCGACGCTTAAGTTTCCTTTCAATTTTAATTGGAAAGGGATTCCGCTCCTCTCGAAAGTATTTGATTCATTACGGAACAGATTAGTCGAAACCGTTAAAGGAATTGGCGAGAAGATAAAAACAAGCTATGGCGCTCTCAGTTCAAAATTGTTCGACGTCGGTAAGTCAATTGGAATGACGGCGATAAAGGGAGCTGCGGAATCGGAAGACATGCGAGCTAAGTACGGCGTTAAGTACGGGGGAGCTCAGAAAAGCGCCGAAGTGTTCGGGGCGTTGCGAGGACAAGCACTGCGAAATGGAACGGATGTCTCCAAATCGCTGCAATCTGGCCTTGAACTATCCTCTATTTCCAAAAATACGGGTGACATCCTGAAAATGAATGAAATGGTTCAGCGCTTATCCGCCTTTCAAGAAAATGGAGGGAATCCGGCAGAAACCGCTGGGCTGATGAAGGATGCCTATTTTGGCGATAGTGCAGGCTTGCTTAAACAGTTAAATATGCCAGTAAGTGCCCCAGAACAAGAAAAGCTAGAGTCGTTCTCGAAAACTGGGGATTTAAGTGGGTTTATGCAGGCCTTTGATACCTTAATGGCAAAGGCAAACATGAGCCAAGCATCATTGGACATGCTCATGGACAGTCCGATTCAGAAATGGGAAGCGGCAGTCAATCGCTTCAATGGTATGCTGGCAGCTGCAGGAGAATCCGCGCTGCAAATTTTTGCTCCGGTTCTGGATTTACTGAATCAAGCCTTTGTAGAGGGGAAATTTGATCCTTTTTTTGCAAGTATCCAAACAGGGATGATGTTGCTGGCTGAAGCAGCGTCTGCCGTAGCTAATTTTCTCGTCGAAAATTGGGATCTCGTACAAAACGCATTGATTGTTCTCGGCGCAATTGCGGCTATCACAGCGGCAGCTTGGCTTATTCAATGGATTATCGCGGCGTGGCCATTATTTGCAATTGTTGGCGTTATCGTCCTTATATTAACCGCGCTCAATCAATTAGGGGTATCGACGGAAACGATAGTCGGCACGGTTATAGGGCTGTTCTCTTCATTATTTACATTTATTCGCAACGCAGTAGCTACAATTTGGAATTTGATGGTGTCTTTTGCCGAATTTTTCGTCAATCTATTTATCGATCCTTTCTATGCCATTGAAAAGCTCATTTACGACATTGCAAAGAGTGTCATCGATTTTGTCGGAAGCACGATCAACTCATTAGTGGATGGAATCAATTGGCTTATTGGTAAAGTCAATAGTCTCACAGGCTCGAAATTCGAGATGGTCAACAAATGGAGCTACGACAAGATCATGGAGGGTAGGGAGCCGAAGAGCGACAAGGATGTCGTGAATTTAGATCCTTTGCGAATCAAGCCAGAGGATATGACGGCTGCTTTTGACAAGGGAAAAGAAACGTATGAGAAAAATAAAGACTTTACGAAGAACTTCATGCCTGATACATCCAAATTCAAGCCAGGAGGAAAAACGGATCCGTGGAGTGGAAATGGTGGAACTGTGCCCGGTACCGGTTCAGGGACAATGCCTCCAATGAACATCCCGAAAGTAGGCGAGGTAGGGAAAGTCGGAGCCATCGACAATAAAGTTGAAATTACGGATGAAAACATCGAGATGATGCGCGATTTGGCCGAAATGGACGCCATCCAGAACTTCGTATCTTTGACCCCGACAGTACAGGTGAATACCGGCGATATCCATCAAGGCTTCGATATGGACACATTAATCAATCGCATCGAGAAGAAGCTGGAGGAAGAATTCGTGTCAACGGCGGAAGGGGTGTACGGATGAGCGGATACCATATCTATTTGAGCTTCAACAACCAAGAGAAGGTCATAGAGCTGCCTGTAAATCCATCTCAGCTGGAGATCAGCGAAGCGGGCAATTTGCAGTCCTTCGATATTGTCGGTATCGGGGAAGTCGTGAGCATCCATACGCCAAAGCTGGCCGATATTCAATTCAGCAGCCTATTTCCACTCCATTATGGGCCATATGTGCATATTCCGCCTGAGAAGCTTCTGCCGCCTAGTGATTATATCATTCAACTGCGTGAATGGATGGAGACGAAGCGTCCGATTCGTTTCGTGCTTACGACGCCGACCTTCCATATGAATCTAGCTATGGCCATTGATAAATTCACTTGGCGTGAAGTTGCTGGCAGTGTTGGGGATTTGGAGTACGACATTTCCTTGAAGCTGTATAAATTTTATGCAGCCAAAAAGGTGAAGCTGGATGGGAAGCTGACAAGTGCGACTAATGTGCCAAAAACGTCGCAGCCGCGTCCGGATGAGCGTAAAGGAACAAGCGAGTATATGACGCAGCCGGGGGATAAGCTGAGTTTGCTTGCCCAAAAGTTTTTCAACGATACCAGAAAGGCAATCGACATTCAAAGACTGAACGGCATCTCAGCAGATGAGGCTCTGCATGAACTGGAACCGAATCGTATTCTGCGACTTCCTCGAAAGCAATGAGACACAGCGACGTAGGAGGTGAATATTTGAAATGAACAGGTTGGAAGTGGTGGTCGATAATCGTAATGGCAATGCATGGGACATGTCACAGCTTATCTCGAGCATGACGTGGTCGACCTCCCGTGTTGGCAAGCCTGCCAGCATATCGATTTCCTTTAGTAAGGGAGCCATATTTCAGGATCGCAGCTTTACCATCAATAATGGTGATATTATCCGAGTGCAAGAAGATGGGGTGCCTGTATTTTACGGCTATGTGTTCAGCATAGAAACGGATGAGAGCAATACTGTAAAGCTGACTGCTTATGATCAGATGCGCTATTTGATGGTGAACGACTGGTGCATGCTTAAAAACGTGACCGCTACTGAAATCATTCGATATATTGCCAAAAAATTCGATATCAAGCTTGGAGAGTTAGCAGATACGAAGTATAAGATCCCAACTTTTATGGAGGACAACAAGAAGCTCTTGGATATGATGTTCCGTGCGCTTGATTTCACCCTAAACTCTACCAAAATCATCTATGTGCTGTATGACGACTTCGGCAAACTTACGCTGCGGGAAGCGAAAAGTTGGATGCCGGATTACGGGATTGGCGAAGAGAGTCAGATGACGAGCATATCCTATAAGGCCAGCATAGATGATGGGACGTATAACTATATCAAAATGTATCGGGACAATCCGGAAAAAGGTGTACGTGAAACTTTTATATCAAAAGATAGTAACAATATGGCGAAATGGGGACATCTGCAGCTGTACAAAAAGATAGATGACAAGATGAATCAGGCTCAAATCCAACAGCTTGGAGATAACTTGCTGAAGCTCCATAACCATGAGAAGAAAACATTAAAAGTGAACGCTGTAGGGGATGTGCGCATTCGAGCCGGAATGAACATCCCTATTTTTGCGCCTGAACAGAATGTGAATCTGCGAAACAAGCTCATTGAAGAGTGCTCCCAGGAGTGGAGCGGTTCAGGGCATACGATGTCATTAACGTTGAAGGAGATTTAGCAATGAGGATGATGCTGGACATTATTAAAAAAGCGGGTGTCGGAGCGGTAGAGGCATCTAGTCCGGTTGCACTGTTGTATGGTGTGGTGCTCAGTGTGTCACCCTTGGAGGTGCAGGTAGAACAGCGCTTCACCTTGCCGGAGTCCGCTCTCGTCATTACGGAACAGCTTACCGAGCACAAGGTGCGTGTCGGTGGGGAAGAGATTACGATTCGCGAGGGATTGTACGTAGGAGACAAACTGCTGTTAGTCCGTATGCAGGGAGGACAAAGCTATGTTGCCCTTGATAGGGTGGTGGGGGCATGATCCCGAAGTCAAGGTTCGAGTTGGAGAATGAAGATATACCCGTAATGTTGGAGTATACGGAACAGCCTACGCGCACCTATCGGCTGGATATGGAAGCAGGGCGCATTTTGGGAATGACAGATGGCTTGGAAGCGATGCGTCAAGCCGTACTTAAGATATTGTTGACCGAACGATTTGAATATTTGATATATAGCCCAGATTATGGCTCTGAGCTTCGCGCGCAGATTGGTTACAGCTTGGGCTTTGTAAAGTCGGAGCTGGAGCGCACGATATCCGAAGCACTGCTTCAGGATGATCGAATTTTGCGCGTAGGCGAGTTTGCCTTTGAACAAACGGGAGACGCTTTACAAGTTCATTTTAAGGTAGAGACGGTTCTAGGGCAGTTAGAAATGACGAAGGAGGTGAAGTTGGATGGCTGAATGGGAACAAGGTGCTTGGAACGTGCCTCGATTGGAGGACATTATGGAGCGGATGCTGGAACGCGTTCCGAATGACGTGGACAAGCGGGAAGGCAGTATCATTTACGATGCGCTTGCCCCGATTGCTCTGGAATTGGTACAGGCTTATACGGACTTGCATTTTCAAAATGAGCTGTCGTATGCAGATACATCAAGCGGCGAATATTTGGAGCGGCGCACGGCTGAATATGGCGTGAAGCGCAAGTCGGCTACAGCAGCCAAACGCAAGGGATTGTTTTATGATGCGGCAGGCAAGCCATTCGATGTGCCATTGCGGTCTCGCTTTTCAACGATAGAGCTTCATTATGTAGTCATCGAACGTTTATCGGCAGGAGTATTCGTGCTTGAATGTGAAGGCAAGGGCGCCAAAGGAAATGAATTCTACGGCTCCTTGATGCCTGTGGATTACGTGGATGGTCTTGCCCGAGCTGAATTAGCGGAGGTGATTGCACCAGGCGCAGATGCGGAATCGGATGAATTGCTGCGCCGTCGTTTCTTTGAAGCCGTGAATGAACAGCCATTCGGGGGCAATGCAGCCGACTACAAGAAGAAGGTAACCTCTCTCTCCGGCGTTGGCGGCGTGAAAATATTCCCGGTATGGAAAGGCGGGGGCACGGTAAAGTGCACCATCATTTCGAGCAGCTTCGAATCTCCATCTGCTGAACTGGTGAAGGATGTGCAGACGATCATTGACCCAGAGGTAAATCAAGGGAAGGGGATGGGCTTCGCGCCGATCGGCCATACCGTCACCATTAAGGGCGCAGTGTCCGTAAGCATTCATGTAACGACGACGCTTACGCTTGAAGCGGGCATATCCGTGTCACAGGTGAAGGCGGATGTTGAAAAAGTGATCGCCGATTACCTGCGGACGCTGCGTATGAGCTGGAAAGAGGAAGACCGAACCGTCGTGCGTGTAAGTCAGCTGGAAGCTCGTATCCTGAATGTAAAGGGTATTGCGGATATTGCGGATACGAAGCTGAACGGCAAGGGAGCCAATGTGGAGCTGGACACGGAAGAGCTGCCGGTCATGGGGGCGGTGACCTTAAATGGCTGAACCGTTACTCAAGCGTTTGCCTGACTTTTACCATGACTTTAAGGAAATGGTTCTGCTTATGGAAACGCAGGATGGAGAGAAGGAGAAACTGTTGGCCGCCATGCAAAGGCTGTTCGACGATCAGTTCGTCATGACAGCAAGCGAGGATGCGATTGCAAGGCGGGAGCGGATGCTGAATATTCTCCCAGATCGCGATGCGGAATCGATCGATTTCCGGCGCAGACGGATTATCAACCGCTACACGACGAAGCCGCCGTTTACGATCCGGTATTTGCAGGAGAAGCTGGATTTTTTGCTCGGCAAGGACAAGGCTCGGGCTGTTATAGATGCGGACGCCTTCCTGCTGCGCATCGTTGCCAACATTACGGATGCCGCTGTATTCAAGGAGGTCGGGCACACGGTGTACGCTGTGAAGCCTGCCAACTTGGTCTATCAACAGGAGACGGCACTGCTATCCAATGTAGGAGTAAATGAGAACATATACCGCTCGGATTTGAAGCGGACGACAAGGCTTTCGACGACGTGGAAGCTGGGGCGTTCGCCATTTGCCGAGCGCGGGCCGGAGGTGCAGATCAAATGATCGAATCAACGCTGCTGAAAGAACTGGCGACCCATGTCAATACGCGAATTGCCAAGGTCGTGCTGAATAAAAAGTATGAGATAACAGAGTTTACGGTGAAGCAAGTATCGAAGAGCGTCGTCAATCTGGAATATATGATTCCGCTGGGATCTGTGGACAGCGTATCGCTGATCGAGCTTCGGGCTGCAGACGGCACGGTGCTGACGGCTAATGACGTCTACATCCCGCTCACGTCCGATACGATCATCAAGCAGCCGATTACAGTGAAGGAGGTGGCCTAATGCCATACGAGGCGAAGACAAACTGGAAGTACGACGACACCGTCACGGAAAAGGATCTAAACCGCATCGAGCAAGGCCTAAAGGACGCCCATGTGGCGGAGTATAAGGATATTACGCTGAAGCCGGGCGTGCAGATCGTGGATGTCCCCGAGGATACTCCCTTCCGCATGGGGGAGATTCGGGGGCGGACGTTGATAAATTTGCTTGGATACTCCGGTAAAGGCGATTCTGATATTGGATGGAGGACAAATGGAGAACTCATTGTGGAAAAAAATGAGTTAAAAACTATTGTAACCAATTCAAATTATTGTGACATATGGTATCAATTAAACCTAAATAAGGATTCATATTATTTTATTGCTGCTGAGATAAAAACAACAGGAAAAGCTAGAATCAGAGTTGTTGAGGAAAATGGTATTGAATACGCTGGAGAAACAACTAGTCCACGTTATACCACAGTTTATACTCGTATTCCCAAAAATGCCTTCACCAAGTATCCAGTTTATATTGGTGTTGTTAACATTGGTGAGATTGGTGCAGAGGCGCGTGTGAAGAATATCCGGGCCTACGAAATCTCAGAATCAGAATACAACTCTATAGGTAGTTTGCCTACAAATCAGGTTACTGCTTTGTATCCCTATATTGATGCAATGACCAATGTTACTAATCCATATGCTACAATAACCGCTGGGAATCTATGCCCTCCTTTTTATAAATGGAAGACTTCCGGGTGGGCAGCTGGAGAACTAATTGCACCTTATATTCAAAAAATATCTAATCCAAAAGGTAAAAGAATCAACAGTAACGTCATTATTCCAACCATTCCAGAAGCAACTTATACTTATTTAATTGAGCGTGAGGCTGAAGGTGAAATAGGTATAGACTTTCTGAATTCATCTGGAGAGGTAATTAAAACAAGTGATTTTGTTAATGGAGATGTTATTACTTCTAAAGCTCCTCCAAATGCAGTTGTTACAAGAGTATGGACATCTGCACCAGAGAAGATTGGAACCTATAGTTTTAAAAATCCTATGGTGGTTATTGGGGATAACCCCGGTTCATTTTTACATCATAAAAGAAGTATGTGGGCAGCGGAATGTGTTTTAGCGGCAAATCCAGTAGATGGTAGTTTTCCGGATAGTATATTTTTAGGTGAAGACGGTTTGCCTTATGTGTTGGAAAGATGGGGAAAGATCGTTCTGGACGAGTCACTGAAATGGGAAATTCATGCTACCAGTGAGGAATATAAACAAATAAGAATTGAAGGATTGTTCAACAATAATGCTATTCCAGAGTCTATAGTTGTTATGAAATATAATGGAAATTTATTGGCGAAATATAATGCGGTTCTGGATAGGGAAGACCAGGTTTACATTGGAAATGAAGCCGAGAACAGTTTGTATCTTTCTATATCAAACCTAGACAGCGGTTGGGGGAAGGAATATGTACCTGATGAAAACGAAATAAAAGCATATTTTATGGGGTGGCGCATGACGACACAGGAGTCATGGAATAGTACTCTAGAGCCCTATAGCGGGATTGGAACTAAGGGATGGAGTGCATTTTATGCCGGGGAAGGCCCTCTCTTTCGTTTTGAAAATGGTATTGCTATTGTTAAAGGTAGTGGTATTGGAACAACACCAACCTCTATTAATCCACACGGCTATAAGGGGTACAAACTGCAATATCTAAAGGTTGCTCCTTCTATAAAAGCTATAAAGAAATACGAAACGGGAGCTGTACTGCATAGTAAGTCGAATATTGTAGAGGTAGGCAGCGGAATTGTCCTTCGGGAAAAAGCTAAGCCAGTGCAATCTACTTATATGTGGATAAATGCTCTAAGTTTACCGGACTCTTGGTTCAAACATAAAGCATCTGAAATTGTACAGATATTTTGTAATAATCAGAAAGACGATAATTGGGTGTTTTATCGTAAATCTCCTACAGGTTACGGTAGTGTGGAAGCAAGCATTGGAATGTCAGAATATGATCCACGATCGATATATCATGCCACATACAAGTTATTCGATCCCGTTATTCCTGTCCCTATTAAGGGGGAGATTTCGCTGAATCTCCGCAGTACAGTCTCTGAATTAGTGAACTGTGCTGGAAATATTGAGCGGAGATTGAGTTTAGTGGAAAGTCAGAAGGCAGACAAAGACGTAAATAGTTTAATACAATTATCCACTCTAAATGGATACAAAGGGACAACTAAATATTCTGACTACTTGCAGGGCTTATTCATAAGAAAAGATTCCTCAGGTTACGTATGGATTCACGGACTGCTTTGCAATGGTATTCCACGTGAGATTATTACAAAGTTACCAAAAGAGTTTCGACCGAAACATTCAATTACATTCTCCGTTCCTATGTATTCTACCTCTATTGCTCCTGGGCCAGATGGAGAGGCTACAACAAGAATTAAAATATCAAAGGATGGATCAATAATCTCACATACAACTATGCGTTTAATAGAAGAAAACGGGGATTGGTTAAGTTTACACTTACCACCATTTTTAGCTAAAGAATAAGGAGGCCATAGAGTGAAAGAAGCAATCATAACCGACCTTAATGGTCAATACATTGAACCAACGCTCGTTGCGGACTCCGTGACGGGCGTTTTTGATAGAATAGAGCCGGTTCAGACTGGCGCCAATGATGCAGAATTAATAGCTTCGCAGCAGAATGACGACAATCTACCAAATGAGCCTAAAACGAAACTAGTCGGGTACACAGTAGCCATTCCGTTGCCAGACGGACTCTACGAACCGACCTTCGACGTACCCGGCTATCGTAAAGCGAAAGCAGACTACGATCTCGCATACGTCGAATATCTCGGCGCTCTTGCGAAGCATGATCCGGCAAGCGGAAAGCCTGCTCCGCAGCGTCCTACACCAGTAGACTCTTCATCCTATTGGAGCAACGGCCTGACGGAGGAAGAAATCGAAGCCTTGCAACCGAAGCCAGTTCCTACTGAGCTGGATCAGCTGCGCATGGAAAATGCGAAGCTGCTGCTTCATGTAGCCGAATTGGAAGCGAAGAGTGAAAAGCACACAGAAGCTACGAATGAGCTGCAATCTCATAACGCAGCGCTTACGCAGGATCATGCAACACTACTATTACAATTAGCTGAAAAAGGAGTGATCTAAGATGGATTGGTATACTACGGTGAAACGTTACTATGATATGGGGATATATAAGAAAGATTTAAATGACCCGTTATACGTGGGCAAGTTTTGTGAGTTCGGCAAAATTACGCCTGAACAGTTCAAGGAAATTACGGGTGAGACTTATTCCACGTAATATCCACTACGCAACTATTCCTCGCACTCAAATGAAAAGGGCCGACATTTTGTCGACCCTTTCATACTCCTCTTGTAATTCCTATTTCATCGTAAAGGATAACTGGATAACTATTTACAGAGTTATTATTCTGCTCCGACTAACTTCAAAGGTTGCAGGACGTCGAGTAATCCTTGAACTCAGGCTTCCTACTTAATTCTCCTTAGTTACCTTATTAACTCTACAACGTCTGCAGCACAAAGTGCAGAACGAACAACAGTGAGATCCCATAGAACAAGGGCTTCACTTCGCGTCCCTTGCCAACGGCGAGGTGGAACAGCGAATAGCTAATAAACCCGAGTGCAATCCCGTCGACGATGCTGTGCATGAGCGGGATGAACGCGATAATGAAGAACGCGGGAAGTCCCTTGTGCATCGCATCGAATTCGATCTTCTTCACGCTTGGCATCATCAAGCCGCCGATAAAGATCAATATCGGAGCTACGGCCTGATCAGGAACCAATGTCAGTACCGGTAATGCAACCAATGTGCATGCAAATAGGATCCCCGTAACAATTGACGTGAGTCCCGTGCGACCACCCGCAGAAATACCAGCTGCCGTTTCAACTGTTGCGACATTCGGGCTTGTGCCGAACAATCCGCATGTAATTATGGAAATCGCATTGGCCTGCAAGGAACGATTGAATCGTTCCGGATTTCCGCTCATTTGCAGGTGTGCATTTACAAGTCCTACATTTTCGAACACAATGACGAGCGTCAGTGAGAACGTTGCTACTGCAAGCGTAACAGCCGACACACCTTGAAATGTGAACTGACCGAATACATCGCCATATGCAGCCCATGAAAAAGTCCCGCCTGTTGCTGCGCCAGCGTTAGGCACTGCGCCTACTAGATAAGCGAGTGCTGTTCCTGCAATAATGGCGATAAGCAAGTTGCCGGGAACGTTGCGCATGAACAAAATGCAAGTAAGCGCCAATGTAGCGAGCGTAACAAGTACTCCCGGATCAGCAAATGACTGCAGTGCAATCATCGTGGATTGATCGGGAACGATTACGCCGCCCTTCTGCAGACCGATCAAGACGAGCATAAGCCCGATCCCTACAGAAATGGCTTCCTGCAAGGATTCTGGAATTGCTGCCCGCAGCTGCCCCGCGAGTGACGTGAAGCTTATTACTGTAAAGCAAACGCCGGATAATACAACGACGCCCAGCGCTTGCTGCCATGTCATGCCCATGCCGTGAACGAGCGTGTAGGTAAACATCGCATTGATGCCCATGCCGGGCACAAGAATAATGGGGGACTTGCCCCATATTCCCATTAACAAGCAGCCAACAGACGAAGCAAGTACAGTTGCGATAATGCCAGCTTCTTGCGGTATGCCTGCATCTGCGAGTATTGAAGAATTGACAATTACAATATAGACGATAGCGAAGAAGGACACGACTCCGGCCAGCAGTTCCTGCCGCCACTGAATTCGTGCAGTTGCAGAAGTGTCATCTAAGGACGGTGCTTCTGTCTTCGATTGTATATGTTTCTTTTGGCGGACCAATTGAATACCTGCTTTCCATCGTAGCCCCTCACCCAACCCTTTGCATAAATAGAGGAAATTCAACCCCTAATAAAATCATGCCCGGAACTGAATCCGAGCATGAGTAGCTGTTATTATATCACAGGATCTCTCTAAATAATCAAACGATGTTCACCCATCCTGTATTTTGTACCCTGATCCACCTTGCATGAACCTGCGAAATTACATATAATAAATAACTAATTGATTGTTCATAATTATGGTCAACACATGCTTAGATGGAGACAAGTACACAGTACCACTTGCCAGGGAGGCGGCGCCGTAGATTGAGAGCGCTGCTGAAGAAGGGGCTGTCGAAATTCACTCCGGAGCAGGTACCTTGAACAAGCACTTCACGCACAGTGAAGGTGCTGCAGTAGAGGTTCCCGGATTTGCGGCACGTTATCGCTGTAACAAGTGAGATACGGTTTGGTTCGCAGCCTCTTAGCAGGAGAGCGTTCCAATCGGATCTAATTAGGGTGGTACCACGGTCTTCTCGTCCCTTGTGACGAGAGGGCCTTTTTTTATTTCGAGTGGAAATGAAGGGGGCTTACACAATGAAGGAGCGTTTACAGGCACTGCGCGCCGAAGCGCTGGAGAAGCTGCAGCAAGTAAAGGATGCAGGTCATCTAAATGATCTGCGTGTTAAATTCCTCGGTAAAAAAGGTGAGCTGACAGAGGTGCTGCGCGGCATGGGCGGCTTGTCGGCAGAGGAGCGTCCGCTCATTGGTCAAGTGGCGAATGAAGTACGCGGAGCCATTGAGACATTCATCGAGGAGAAGCAGGCGGCATTTCTCCGTGAAGAGACGGAGCGTCGTCTTCAGGAAGAGACAATTGACGTAACACTTCCAGGCCGTCCAATGACGGTAGGTGCGGTTCACCCGCTGAACAAGGTGATTGAACAAATCGAAGATATTTTCATTGGCATGGGATATACGGTAGCGGAAGGTCCAGAAGTAGAGCAGGACTACTATAACTTCGAAGCACTGAACCTGCCGAAGGATCACCCTGCGCGCGATATGCAGGATTCGTTCTACATTACAGAAGATATTCTGATGCGTACGCAAACATCGCCAGTACAAGTACGTACCATGGAAGCGATGAAAGGGAAGGGCCCTGTTAAGGTAATCTGCCCAGGTCGCGTATATCGCCGTGATGATGATGACGCAACCCATTCCTTCATGTTCCATCAGATTGAAGGACTTGTTATCGACAAGAACATCCGCATGAGTGACTTGAAGGGAACGCTGCTTCAATTCGCACAAGAAATGTTCGGTTCGAAAACACAAATTCGCTTGCGTCCAAGCTTCTTCCCATTCACAGAGCCAAGCGTTGAGGTTGACTTAACTTGCATGAAGTGCGGCGGCAGCGGCTGCCGTATCTGTAAGCAAACAGGCTGGATTGAGATTCTTGGTGCAGGTATGGTTCATCCGCGCGTGCTTGAAATGGGTGGCTATGATCCGAAGGAGTACTCTGGATTCGCATTCGGTATGGGTGTAGAGCGTATTGCGATGTTGAAATATGGCGTGGACGACATTCGCCATTTCTATACGAACGATATGAAATTCGTGCAGCAGTTCGCACGGATGTAATGAACGGAAGGTTACCTCTAAAAGAAGAAAGGAAGAGAGCGAGAAATGAACGTATCCTACCAATGGCTATCGCAATATATCGACTTGACCGGCGTATCCGCTGAAGAAATCGCGGAACGCATGACGCGTGCCGGTATCGAGATCGACTCGGTGGAGAACCGCAATCAAGGACTTGACCACATCGTCGTGGGCTATGTCGTATCGAAGGAGAAGCATCCGGATGCGGATAAGCTGAATGTCTGCCAAGTAGACGTAGGCGCAGAAGAGAAGCTTCAAATCGTATGCGGCGCGAAAAACGTGGATGCAGGACAAAAGGTTCCTGTCGCAACAATCGGAGCATTTATGCCAGGCGGCATGAAGATTAAGCGTGCGAAGCTGCGCGGCGTAGAATCGCAAGGCATGATCTGCTCAGCGAAGGAACTTGGCATGAATGACAAGCTGCTTCCGAAGGAAATGCAGGAAGGCATTCTTGTACTGCCAGCAGAGACAGAACTCGGAACTCCGATTGCAGACGTGCTCGGCCTGAACGATCATGTACTGGAGCTGGATCTTACACCGAACCGCTCTGACTGTCTGAGCATGTTAGGCGTTGCGCATGAAGTGAGTGCATTGCTGGAGCGTCCTGCCCACTTGCCTGAGCAGGAAGTGAAAGAAAGTACGGAAGCTGCATCAGGCAAAGTGAAGATCAGCATTAGCGCGGCAGAAGGCTGCACGCACTATGCAGCGCGTTATATCGCGGGTGTAAAGATTAAGCCATCTCCATTGTGGCTGCAAAATCGCTTGCTTGCAGCAGGCGTTCGCCCAATTAACAACATCGTGGACGTAACGAACTTCGTCATGTTGGAATACGGTCAGCCGCTGCACGCGTTTGACGCGGATAAGCTGAATGGTGGCGGAACGATCGACGTTCGCTTTGCGAATGAAGGCGAAGAACTGGTTACGCTTGACGGCCAAGAACGCAAGCTGGAGCCGCATATGCTGCTCATTACAGACGGCGTGAAGCCAGTTGCGCTTGCAGGGGTTATGGGCGGAGAGAATTCAGAAGTATCTTCGGATACGGTGAACATTCTTCTTGAATCCGCGCACTTTGCAGGCAGCGTCGTACGCAAGACTTCCCGTCAATTGGGACTGCGTTCGGAAGCATCACTTCGCTTCGAGAAGGAAGTGAACCCAGAATCGGTCATCCCAGCATTGAACCGTGCGGCTGAATTGATTCGCACGCTTGCGGACGGCGAAGTATATGCAGGTATCGTGGAACAACAAACTGCATCAGCGGAGCGCAAAGTTATCGAACTGACTTTAAATAGAACGAACCGTCTGCTCGGTACGTCGTTGACAGCTGAAGAGGTTCGCAAGATTATGAGCCGTCTTGGCTTCGAGCTTGTTGAGAAATCCGAAGGAATCTTCGACATCACTGTGCCTACTCGTCGTGGCGACATTACGCGCGATGTAGACTTGATCGAGGAAGTTGCACGTATTTTTGGATATGACAACATCCCGGTAACTGCTATTGAAGGAGCAACAACACCAGGCCATTTGACGAAGGGGCAGCGCATTCGCCGTGCGATTCGCCGCGTCCTGACTGACAACGGTGTGAATGAGGTTGTGACATATTCCTTTACGAATCCGGCCGACACTTCGGTATTCCCTTCCTTCATGGAAGGTGCAGTACCTGTACGTCTGGCTATGCCAATGAGTGAAGAGCGCAGCGTGCTCCGTACGAACCTGGTTCCTGGTCTTATTGATGTAGCGGTGTACAATCGCAACCGCAAGCATGAAGATGTAAGCATCTTCGAACTGGGTACACTCCATCTGACGAAGGAAGAGCAGCTTTCAGCACAACCTGAAGAGGTTCTTGTTGCTTCCTTATTGATGACTGGCAAGCGAAGTGCTGCACAATGGAATGTGAAGGCAGAACCGGTTGATTTCTATGATTTGAAAGGGGTGCTCGACAGCCTCGTAGCACACTTCGGCTTGGATGGACGTGTACGCTATGCAGCAGATCGTCCGCAAGGCTTGCACCCGGGACGTTCCGCTTCGCTTTATTTGACAGGCGAGAACGGAGAGCAGTACATCGGCTTCATCGGTCAATTGCACCCTGAGGTACAGCATGCGAAGGATGTAGCTGACACGTATGTTGCTGAGTTCTTGGTACAGCCATTGATCGATGCAGCAGACTTCGATATTGAGTATCGCAGCCTTCCGCGCTACCCAGCTGTAGACCGCGATATTGCGGTTGTATTGGATCGCGGTACAGAAGTAGGACAAGTGGTTGCTCTTGCTAAAGAAACGGCAGGCGAACTTCTTGAATCGGTAAATGTATTCGACGTATACACAGGAGATCATGTTGCGGCAGATAAGAAGAGCGTCGCGATCTCGCTCGTATACCGTCATCCAGAGCATACATTTACGGATGAGGAAATTACAGAGCTGCATGGCAAGGTTGTGGCAGCAATCGAAACGAGCTTCAACGCAGAGCTGCGGAAGTAAGGTTGCTTCAGAGCAGACACTCTTATTACGGAGACTGCTTCTATAATAGAAGTTCATTGAAGTTGGGACGGATATTTCCGCTCCCAACTTTTTTTATGGGTTGGAACGAAGTGAACATCCTTTTATATGGAAATAAATGCGATAGATAGAGTTCTGGCAAGACCTATATTTGCAATTGCTTTACTACTACCCCTATAATAGGGAAACCCTGTAATAGCAGGGCATATCAGATCTTTTCCCCCTAAATATTCTATGAAATGAAACTTGACTTTCCTCAATGCGTAGGAGGAGAAGGGCACTAATATATCGAATTACTAATAGAGTTTGCGTATGACATGCAAACATGGATTAATTTGTTGCTACATGTAGGCTGCAAGCCCAAGCATGCGGCACGTTAAGTAAGGAGGACCAAAGAATGACTAGTCCGGATAACAAGCATCGTGTAGCGGTTGAAATATACGGAACACAATATAAATTGGTAGGATCAACAAGTAAGGATTATATGCGCAACGTAGCTGCAATGGTCGATGAGCATATGCGGAGTATTGCAACTGCGAACTCGCGGCTGGATACAACGCGAATTGCGGTGTTGTCGGCTGTACATATTGCTGAGCAAGTGCAGAAGGTGAAGGATGAGCAGTTGCAATTAAGCTCATCGTTGAAGGAAATAGAAGCGACGAATCATAGCTTGTCGAGACAGCTTACTCAGGTACAGACGGAGTCGGAGCAGTCACTAGAGAAGCTGCGCAATGAGTCTGCACAGAAGCTGGAGCAGCTTCAGAAGGAACTCAGCAACGAGAAGTCGAAGGCCGAGAAGCAGGCGGCTGATCTTCGTGCTGAGACGGCTAAGTTGAAGGAAGCGAATCAGCAATTGGCCGATAAGCATAAGGCATCGGAAGAGCGTGTGCATAAGCTGACTGAGCAGGTGAAGGAGACAGAGCGACGGATTCAATCGTTGACAGCTCGTGAGAATGAACAGAAGAAGAAGCTGCAGCAAGTAGAAGAACGATTGAAGGCAGTTTTGGAAGAAAAGCAGAAGGCAGAGCAGCTTCATGCCCGCACCCTTAAGCAGAAGCTGGAGGAAACAGAGCGTCTGTGGAGCACGAAGCTGAATGAGCAGAATCAAACCTGGGAGGCGCAGCTACAAGAATCCGAGCAGAGCTGGCAAAAGCGTCTAACGGAATCCGAGCAAAGCTTGAAGGAGCAGTTGACGGAATCCGAGCAAGGGTGGCAGACGAAGTATTCGGAGAACGAACAATTGTGGCAGAGCAAGCTAAGTGATACAGAGCAAGGCTGGCAGAAGCAGTTCGATGAAGCAGAGCAGAGCTGGTCCAGCAAGCTCGCGAACAAGGAACAGAGCTGGGAAGAAGAGCGGGCTCTCCAGGAGCTGGAATGGACAGAGAAGCTGGACGCCAAGGAACAGCAGTGGCGAGAGCAGCTCGACGCTGAGAAACAGAAGGCAGAGCAGTTATCTGCAGAATGGGAAGAACAACTTGCTGAACAGACGGCTGCATGGGAAGGGCAATTGACAGCTCAGGCTATAGAATGGGAAGCGCGCTTGTCGAAGAGAGAAGCAGAGCTCGTTCAAGATCGAGACAAGCAGTTGACGCTGCTCAAGCAGCAGCATGAGGCGAATACCAAGCAGCTGCAGCAGAAGCATGAGCAGGCTGCCGAGCAGATGAAGTCTGCCCAGGACAATCAGCGCAAGCAGGCTGAAGAACGTCATGCTGCCAAAGTCAAAGAGCTGTCCGACCAGCATGCGAAGGAGATCGAGCAAGTTAAGGCGGAGCAACGCTCGAATTTGGCGAAGTCGCAAGCGGAGCAGAAGCAGGCGCTGAATGAAGCACAGGCACTGCATCAGAAGGCATTGAATGATGTGAAAGCGAAGTGTGAGAGCGACATAGCTCAACTGCTAGCTGATCAGAAACAAGCGATGGACAACATGCAGGTGCTTCATCAAGAGGCCTTAAATGAAGCGAAGACGAAGTATGAAGAAGAACTCGCTCAACTGGTTGCGAATCAAGAGTTTGCGCTAGGTGAAGCGCAAGCGCAGAACCAGAAGGCATTGGACGAAGCTAAGACCAAATATGAGAGCGATATTGCCCAATTGCGTACAGAGCTGGCAGATGCCAAGTCTCGACATGATCAAGAGCTGGATCAACTGATCATCGAGCATCTGGAGCAGTTGGAGCAAGCAGAAGCAGATAAGCAATCTTCGATGGCTGCACTTGAGGATAAATGGAAGCAGGAGTTAGCCCAAGCTGAATCTGAACGGAGCAAGGCTGTTCAACAGGTTGAGGCTGTCTACCAAGAGCAACTCCAGCAATCTGAGCAAGAGCGTGAACTTGCACTGAAGCAAGCGACGGAGCTGTATGAGGAGCAGCTGCTAGAACTGCTTACTCAGCATGAGCAACAGCAGCAGGAATTGATTGCTCGGTATGAGCGGCAGCTGGATGAGCTGCGTGCACAATCCGAGCAGCAGCAGCTAGAGCAGGGATCTCTGCATGAGGAGAAGTTGCAGGCAGAACGCGCTCTGTATGAAGAACAGTTGCAAGCGGAGCGTGCTCAGCGTGAAGAGCAGTTGAAAACAGAACGTACTAAGCATGAAGAGCGGCTGGAAGCTGAACGTGCTCAGTATGAAGAGCAATTGGAAGTAGAACGTGCACAGTATGAGGAGCAGTTAGAAGCAGAACGTGCTGAGCATGGGCAGCAGTTGGAGGCAGAACGTGCTCAACATGTAGAGCAGCTGCAAGATGAGCTTGCCCAGTATGAAGAGCAGCTGCGAGAAGAACGTGTTCAGCGCGAGAAGCAACTGCAAGAAGAACGCGCTCAGTATGAGAAGCGGCATGAAGAGCAGCAAGTCCAGCATGAACGGAAATTGCAGGAATTGCGCACCCAATATGAGGGGGATGTGGATGCTTGGACTGCACTGCAGGAGGAAGCATCGGCTGTACATGCCAAGGAACTGACGGATCTTGAGCAGTCTCTGCGTGCAGAAGCTGAGCAGAACGTGCAGAAGAAGGATGCGCGCATCCATCAGCTCGAAGGACATCTGGGACGCGCAGAGGAGCTTGATCGAGCGCGTCAGGTGGAGATGGAGCGGCTCATACGCGTGCGAGATCATGTGCAGGCTGAGGCTGCTGAGCTGCAGCAGCAGCTTGAAGCGATCGAACAGAGCAAGGAAGAAGAGCTCGAAGCGCTTCGTGCTCAATTCGAGCGTCAGCTGAATGAGCGACTTGACCAAGAACGAGCGGCTTGGATGCGTGAAGCCGAACAAGCACGAAACGCACTGCAAGAACAATGGGAAGCAGAACGCCATGCTTGGAAAGAACAGGGTGAACAAGAGCAGGATGCCTTGTACGATCAGCTCGCGGAATATGAAGATAAATGCCGTCAGCTTGAATCTGAGAAGGAAGAGCTGCAAGCAGCTTTCACAAGCATCCAGCAGGCGCAGCATGAAGCTGCTGCCACTATTGCAGAGGCGAGACAGCAGGCGGAGGAAGTTCAGTCCCGTTATGACCAGTTGGAGGAAGAACAGCAGCTATACATCACGGAGCTTGAACAATATGAAGAAGCCAAGTCTCTCTTGAAGCAGCGTGAGCAAGAATGGGCACAGCAAGAGCAGCAGTGGACAGAGACAGCGGCTACGTGGAGTGAAGAGCGTGACCAACTGCAGCAACAGCTCGAGCGATTGAAGGCTGAAGTTGAGGAAGCGAAGAAGCATACAGAAGAGCAGGTTCGGTCTCATGCTGAGATGGAGGTTATTCAGGAGCAATTCGAGGTTCTCTCCCATCAATTCCGCTTATCCCAACTGGAGCGGGAGAAAGAACGCAGACAAGCGGATGAGACACAAGGGGCTTATTCGAAGCTTACTGATGAATATACCAAGCTTACTGATGAGCTCACGAAGCTTAAGGATGAGTATGCGAAGCTCCAAAGCGAATTCAACGAATGGCTGGAAATGATCGAGTAGATATACATGAGGAGCGAACAAAGGAATAGCAAATAAATGATGCAAGATATAGGGAAGTTTATTAATAACGTATGGATGGAAATCGCGGCGGTATTCGCGTCATGGAACGGCTTGGATTATGCCATAGTGGGAGCAGCAATCGCATGTATTGTTCTGGGAGCAGTGCGGGGATTCAAGTCTATCGCGCTCTCCCTCTTTGGCTATATTGTCGCCTTTATCGTCGCGGCTCGGTTTTATGCAGATTTTGTACCATGGGTAAGGAAGAGAGTATTTACAACAACAGTTAGCAACGGATCAGGGGCGAGAGCCAGCGGCGGTACGCCCTTAGCGGGAACATTTATGGATACCGTACACGCTGTGGTGGCCTTTTTGCTTCTGTTCACTTTTGTACTGGCAGGCCTCTGGCTAATCCGGTTCGCCTTGAAGAAATTCACGGATGTACCGCCGGTACGAACCGTAGATCGGGTAATAGGGGCAGTTCTCGGATTGGTGCAATTTGTCTTTTTGTGGTGTATGATTTACGTACTGCTGCGGGCATGGCCGGCTGGTGTATTTCGCGACTGGGTTGATGCTTCGATATGGGTAAATAGAACAGGGAAGTGGATGCCAGATGTTATGGTTGAAGCTGTAAAATGGGCTCAGTGGCTGTAATGGAATCACTGGTAAATGCGTGGCATGCATGAATCGTCATATACATGAATGAACAGACCGCCGTCCTCCCAAGCAATAGGCAGGGATCAACGGCGGCCGCTCATTTTTCGACAATAAATTTGGCTGTCATTTCATTGTGTCCCGGACCGCACAGAATTGTGCATGACATGTCATATGTACCGGGTTGTTCTGGAGTGATAACTTGCTTCGGATGAGTTGGATCAAGGGACAAATTCAATGCCTTAATAGCAACTCCGTGATTGCCGACGGCATCTAATACGATGCGTATGGGTTCACCGGATTTGACACGGTATTCAGACTGATCGAATTTGAAATTCGTGGCCTTGATGATAAGCTCTTTGTCTGTTTTTACATCGTCATCTTGCTTTTGTCCAGATTGTCCCCCGCATCCGGATACTATGACCGCTGCGAGCAATAGGCATGAGATGAGCGACCTTAGGCTACCCCGAGTCAACATTCGTATTTCCTCCTCTCCTCGTCCATATAGTGTAACGGAAATTTTATCCTTTTTCCATTGCTTATATGGAGCGAAGAGAAGGAAGCTATACAAGGGGCTCACTCATGGGAATGAGCACAGCAGCCCTGGATGATGATCACGCCGTTATCTGGACTCGTGGCCAGCTTCGAACGGCGTTGCGACTGGAATGAACAAGTCGATCAATCCAATGACAAGCGCTGCAAGAATAGCGCCGAGTACAGTGACGGATACACCGCCAACAAAGAACTGGGCGATGTAGATGACAACCGCACTGGCGATGAAGCCGACGATCCCGCGTCCGAACGGCGTAACTCGTTTTCCAAATATGCCTTCGACAATCCAGCCGAATAAGGCTATGACTAAGGCGAGGATTAAGGCACTCCAGAAACCGCCTACGGTGAACATCGGCACAATCCAGCCCGTAACCATCAATACGATGGCTGCCACAATGAATCGAACCACATGACCGAGAAAACTCATGGACTTTTCCTCCTTACTCGTTTGAAGGGTATAGGTTTGTGCAACAATTATTGTAACCTTATCCGCGATATTCATGAGTGGCATGTTCAGACATTGGATAGCCATTATTTCGGTATACCGCTATAATGAACAGCGAGAGGAGTCGTGACTTGTTTTGGACTCGAAAATTTTAAAAACAATGGATTACCATAAAATACTGCAATCGCTCGCGCGACATGCGGCTACCCCGTTAGGGGAACATGCTTCCTTGTCTCTGCTGCCAAGCACGGATCTAGAGGAAGTGAAACGACGCCTGCAGGCGACGGATGAGGCGATGACGATAGATCGGTTGAAGGGTGGGGCTCCATTCTCCGGTGTTACCGATATACGTCCTGCCGTGAAGCGCGCACGTATTAATGCAATGCTGAGTGCCAATGAATTGTGGGATATTTCAGCGCTTATCTTCGCAGGTCGTCGCGTGAGACGCCATATTGAAAGTGTGCATGAAGATAATCCTGTACCGCTTCTGATGGCGCTGGCGGATTCGCTGAGCTGGCAGAAAGAATTGGAAGAAGAGATTAGACGCTGCATCGATGAGCAGGGTGAGGTGCTGGATCAGGCAAGTGCTGAACTGGCAACGGCACGTCGTGAACTGCGCATCGGGGAGACACGCATCCGTGAGAAGCTGGAGTCCATGATTCGTTCATCCAGCGCGTCCAAGATGCTGCAGGAGCAGCTGATCACAATTCGCAATGATCGATACGTAATCCCGGTGAAGGCAGAGTACCGCGGTCATTACGGCGGGATTGTTCATGATCAATCCAGTTCAGGGGCAACGCTCTTCATTGAGCCTGAGGCGATTGTGACACTTAATAATAAGCTGCGGGAAATTAAGCTCAAGGAAGAGCGTGAGATTGAGCGTATTTTGTCCCGCTTGACCGAGCACGTTGGCTTGCAAGTTGATCTGCTATTAAGCGATACGGATTGCATGGAACAGTTGGACTTCATCTTCGCGAAGGCTCGTCTAGCGCATGAGATGAAGGCAACGCTGCCGCGCATGAATGATCGCGGGTATATGAAGCTCATTAAGGGCCGCCATCCGCTTATTGATCGGGAACAAGTGGTGCCGATCGATGTGGAGCTTGGCAATGATTATACGACTATTATCGTTACCGGTCCGAACACAGGCGGTAAGACGGTATCCTTGAAAACGATGGGACTGCTAAGTCTCATGTCCATGTCTGGTTTGTTCATACCGGCTCAGGATGGCAGCCAACTATGTGTATACGATGCCATTTATGCTGATATCGGCGATGAGCAGAGCATTGAACAAAGTTTGAGTACGTTCTCCAGCCATCTGACGAACATTATTCGCATATTGGGAGAAATGACTCCGAAGAGCCTCGTGCTGTTAGATGAGCTTGGGGCAGGAACGGATCCTGCAGAAGGATCTGCACTCGCGATCGCGATTCTGGAGCATATTCATCGTCTTGGCTGCAGACTCGTTGCGACGACGCACTATAGTGAACTGAAGGCATATGCATATGAACGCAAGGGCGTCATTAATGCAAGCATGGAATTTGACGTGCAGACATTGCGCCCAACGTATAGACTTCTTGTTGGTGTTCCTGGCCGAAGCAACGCATTTGCGATTGCAGAACGTCTTGGCCTTCCGACTTCCATCATTGAGCACGCTCGTGGTGAAGTAACAGAAGAAGACATGCGTATCGAGACGATGATCGCATCGCTCGAGGAGAACCGTCTTCGTGCAGAAGCAGAGCGTGTGGAAGCAGAGAAGATTCGCAAGGAAACAGAGCTCCTTCGTGCTTCGATTGTTGAAGAAGAAGCGAAGCTTCAGGCGGAGCGGGACAAGCGAATTGAGCGTGCTTCTGAGGAAGCTCGTGAAATTGTTCGGAAGGCGCGTTATGAAGCAGATGATATCATTACAGAACTGAAGCTGCTCGCTCAGGAAGGCGTGAGTGTGAAGGAGCATTTGTTGACCGAGGCTCGCAAGAAGCTCGATGAAGCTGCTCCGGCTAGCAAACTAGCCTCCAAGTCGAAGACTGTGAAGAAGCAAGCACGCAAGATTGAAGCTGGGGATGACGTTATGGTATACAGCTTGAATCAGAAGGGCAGCGTGGTTGAGCTGGCCGGCAACGAAGCTGTTGTTCAGCTGGGTATTATGAAGATGAAGGTTCGAATGGATGATTTGGAGCTTGTCACTTCATCCGCTTCGAAGCAGAGCAGTAAGTCCGTGAAGACAGGCACAAATGTGAAGCGGACACGAGCGGACAATGTACGTTCCGAGCTTGACTTGCGTGGAGCGAATTTAGAAGAGGCAATTATTGAGGTCGATCGCTTCCTTGATGAAGCTCTGCTCGCGAACTTGGGTCAAGTATATATCATTCACGGCAAAGGGACTGGGATTCTGAGAACGGGAATTCAGGAGTTCTTGCGAAGACACAGACATGTGAAGACGTTCCGTCTCGGCAACTACGGTGAAGGCGGTACAGGGATTACGGTTGCTGAACTTTCGTAACAGCGAACGAACCGGGGAGGATGAATGTGGAACGATTTATTGAGCAATGGCTTAGTAACCCATACGTATCCATGTGTGCTTACTTTTCTGTAACCGTACTGGCGCTTGTCGTGTTCTTGTCCATCTTTGAATTAGTGACAAGATACAGATGCTGGGAGGAGATCCGCAAAGGCAATATTAGTGTCGCGATGGCTACCTCTGGCAAAATCTTCGGAATTTGCAACATATTCCGCTTCGGGATCGAAGCACGGGATACGTTGTATGCGTCATTGACATGGGCAGCACTCGGATATGTACTGCTATTAATGGCATATTTTTTGTTTGGATTTCTGATGCCGTATTTCAAATTGGACGATGAAATTCAGAAGGATAACCGTGCAGTTGGTTTGCTGTCTATGGTTATCTCCGTATCCATGTCCTACATTATCGGAGCTAGCATTAAGTAGTTTTACGTAGGAACAGCAGGTTCGTTACTATGGCAGCGGAGGTCTTGCATGAAGTATTTATGGGGAACACTGTTTGCATTGGCAGCGATATTTATTATTATTGGAATCGTGTATTGGGCGAATCTGTAATGGATGCTCTATAATAGAGATACCCGCACGAACAAGTGCAGATCATTATGAATTGACATCTAGATAGGGGAGAATGTGCTCTGTAATCGACTTGCAGAGCCTTCTGATAAGAAAGGCAGGTTGAACGGACATGAGTCAGATTTGTCCTTGGTGTGATACGGAAATTGTGTGGGATGAGGTGCTAGGTCCAGAAGAAGAGTGTCCGCATTGCCACAATGAGCTGAATGCTTATCGGACATTGAATGTGGATATTGAGCACGATCCTGATAAGCAGCATGGAGATCATGATGATCATGATCATGAGGAAGAATCCGAGGAGAAGGGCTGGTCCAACTTCGGCTGGACAGAAGATGCTGCCTTGTTCGGCGATGAGAGTTCATTGCAGTACCAAGAAGGCGTGGATAAGGTGCTTCATGGGCAATCCGAAGTGCCAGAATGTCCTCAGTGCAGAGAATATATGTTACTAGCTGGCACAGAGACGATAGGTTCCAATCACTTCGAGCCACATGTATCGGAAGCCTTGAAGGCGCCGGTTGTAACAGCGCCATTCCGCTTGGATGTATATGTATGCACTTCTTGCTTCCAAGTATCCAAAGTACTGGCTGAGCCGCACCGCGAGCCGCTTATGGAAGTCGTCCGCCGTGCGCAGTCTGAATAAATTATCATAAGACGGCTGCTTTAGGGCAACTTATAAGCTGTAACGAAGAGGGCTATATGCCCGATTAAGCAGGGAGGGGTTCCCTTCGTGACAGCGCGTCTTGACGCTCAATCGCTATTGCTGTTGATCGTTTTTGGTCTCTTTTCGTTGGCGAATGCTCTTTCGGGAGCATTCGTCAATGTTTTTCTATGGAAGGCTGCATCAGATTACAGCTTGATTGGCTGGTTTGCCTTCAGTCAGCAAATATCCAGCGGGTTGACCTTCTACTGTGCAGGCAAGTGGGTGAAGGAAGGCAACAAGATGAATTGCTTGCGGCTTGGCATTGGTTTGGCGGGGGCATTTTATGCAGTAGTACTCTGGCTTGGTAAAGGTGCGGTCGATTACATATGGCTGCTCGGATTTATATTGGGTGCTGCGTTCGGTGCCTTTTGGCTCGCCTTTAATGTGGTGTATTTCGAAGTGACGGATCCGGACAATCGTGATTTATTTAATGGCTGGGTTGGGCTTATCGGTTCATGCTGCGGGATGGCCGCGCCGTGGGCATCCGGATATTTGATCACCAAGCTTGGCGATGGAACGGGCTACCGCATCATCTTTACCGTATCATTCTGCGTGTTTATTGGGGCAATCGTATTCAGCTTTTGGCTGCGCAAGCGTCCCCCTGAGGGTCACTATAATTGGACATTGCCATTTACCGCATGGAAGAAGGCTGGCAGTCCTTGGCGGCATGCCTTGCCAGCGCTTGCTGCACAAGGCGCCAAGGATGGGGTCTTTACCTTCCTGATCGGACTTGTGGTCTACATTGCAACGACCAATGAGATGAAGCTGGGCAATTACACCCTAATCACATCTGCTGTAGCATTAGGCAGCTTCTATGTGATAGGCAGGATTATGCGTCCTTCCTTCCGGGCACCGGGCTTGTTCATCGGGACGATTGCAATGGCGCTTGCAGTCATTCCTCTATTTTTCGGTGTTGCCTATGGAAGCCTGCTTCTATTCGGGATTATCACCTCGCTATTCTCGCCACTGTTTGTGATCCCGATGACAACCGCTACTTTCGACATTATGGGGGTAGATGAGCGTTCAGCAGCCCAACGCGTGGAGCTGACGGTTCTGCGCGAATTTGGTTTGTTGATCGGGCGAATGGCAGGGGTTGCAGCGTATTTGCTAGTTGTGCAATGGAGAACGACAGAGCCGGTTGTCGTTGCTTTCTTGGCTGTTTTGGGGGCTCTTCCTATTATCAGTGCAGTAAGCATCCGGACATTAGTATCGAATCAGCGAATAGGAAAATAAGAAAGGCCCTGCTGCTCGCATGAGTCATCAGGGCCTTTTATATTCCTGTCTTTTTCACGAATAGAACGCATAGGTTTAACTAAAACGTCCGGGTCCACCGTTATCTCCTCGTGTAGCTGAACAGTTCAGCATCCGGATGGAAGCCGAATTCAATCAAATCTCCAACAATTTGAGACGCAATGGTGCTGTATACAGTGCCATTTCCGCCAAAGGCCTCAATGAAGAAGCATCCTGGACGGTGAGGAGCCTCGCCAAAATAGGGATATCCATCCTGCGTGACACCGAATGCGCCCGCCCAAGCATTTTCAGCTATGAGCGGAGCCAACTGTGGGAATAGGGACTCCACTTCCTTGATAAGCTGTGCGGTTTTGCTTGGGAGCAGCTTATTCCGCTCTTCAGTACTTATATCTCCTTCATCAAATCCGCCCGCCAAGATCCGATTATCTGCCGAGGTACGCAAATATAAATAAGGACGCCTTGTCTCCCAAATGAGGAAGCGTTCATGCCATACATCAAGCAGATTAGGGATAGTTTGCGTTTTAATCGCGAAGGAGCTAGTAATTCTTGTGTTTGGATTCGACTTCATTTCATTCGTTTCATACCCGAGTGCGAATACGGCATGCTTGGCTGTTGCTACAAATCCACCATCCGTTTGTATCTGAATGAAACCACCCTCGTGCCTCACTTGGGTGCCCTTGGTATGCTCGTATACTCGCAGTTTATATTTGTTTGTCGCAGTATGTAATAGTGCATGTGTGAAACGGTAAGGATTCACCTCAGCATCACCATGAGTGACAATCGCGGCCGGCTTATCAAATCCAAATCGATGACGAATTTGTTGACTGTTCCACCATTCTGTATGGAAGCCATAGCGATGCAAAAAATCGTATTCGATTCGAAGACTTCTTACGTCTTGTTCGCTGCTGGCATAATAGAGGCTGCTGCGAGGGAACATCTCAGAATCCTCATCGAGCTCGGAAGCGATCGTAAGCAGACGTTCTGCTGCCTGCTTGCACAGTGTATAGAAACGAAGTCCCCTTCGCTCACCAAATAATCCGATGCATGAGGTTAATGAACGATCATTCATGTATTGAAGCAATCCTGTATTGGAGCTCGTACTGCCGCCCCCTACCTGCCTCTTCTCCAGCACAACGACATCGAATCCGCGCTTGCACAGCTCATAGGCGCAAAGTGCACCACTAATGCCTGATCCGACTACTAGCACGTCGCAGCGAATGGATTCAGATAATGGGGGATGCACATGCCTAGATGGCAGCGTACTTTTCCATGGAAGCGACCCAAATTGTAGATCCACGCGACATCTCCTTTCGTTCAGATTTCCGGTTACATATTTCCCTAATGTTGGGTTCATAATACATAGAGAACGACAACTTCCAGACAGGATGAAAGGAGTATGCTCAGATGCAATATGCTCAGCATAACCAACAGTCACATCAAGGCAATATGAAGCCGTTATCGGCGAAGGAATTGGAGTACATCGTGGATTCGATCTCCAATGAGGATTTGCTTATTAAACAGTGTGCGGCAACCGCAGCAATGGCGACAACTCCAGGTGTTCAGCAAGCGCTGACGCACATGATCGGTGTTCATCAGCAGCACATGAATGTATTGCTACATACTCTGCAGCAGCACACACATATGGCGCCAACTAGTCCGCAACAATCTCAATAATCGAAGTAATGAAGGAGGAACGACAACATGAATGGTTCACAACAAAATCAATTCATGCAAGAGGAAGACTTGTTGTACACGATCTTGGCTGATTTGAAGCGAACTTCTCGCGAGTATACAACAGGTGTAACAGAAGCGGCTTGTCCGGTAGTTCGGCAGATGTTTACGGACTTGACTCACAGTACGTTAACGATGCAAGGACAGCTGTTCACGCTCATGGAGAAGAACAATATGTATTCCGTAGCATCACCAGCATTGCGTCAGGAGTTGGACAAGCAACTGAAGGACAATCAACAGCTTCAAATGAAATCCAACCAGTTCGTGCAGCAGAAGCTGGGCCAAGCGGGATATGGTCACTATCAGCAGCATGCGCATCAACAACAAGAGCATCATCAAGGCAACTACAATCAGTACATGTAATACAGGAAAAGGCTGCTGAGTACTTCAGCGGCCTTTTTACTTGCGGCTGTAGTACGGAGATGACCTACCAACCAGCAAAGCTGCAATTTCGCATGGTCGTGGACCTTCAATTCCATTACGGCAACAGGTATCATAGCAGTAGGAAATGCACTAGGAAATCATGAAATGCGCAGTAAAGCCTGTTGATATTGGCGTGCACATATGAAAAGGTGTATCATATGTAGCATATTTACACTAAGTCGGCTTGCCACTGCAGGTCGAGGGAGGATCGAATATGAAGGATTTGAGCGATTTTAATATTAGCATACTTAAATTGTTAAAAGAGGACGCGCGTCGTTCCCCGGCGCTCATCGCCACGATGCTTGGTGTTGACGAAGAGAAAGTTCGCACCGCGATTGCCGAGATGGAAGAAGAGCACGTCATTGTTAAATATGCAACGGTAGTGAATTGGAGCAAGGTTGATGATGAGACTGTAACCGCCCTAATTGAAGTGCAAATAACTCCAGAGCGTGGTCGTGGCTTTGAGGGTATTGCAGAGCGAATATACTTATTCCCACAGGTGAAGTCCGTATACTTGATGTCTGGCGCCTATGATTTGCTAGTTGAGGTAGAAGGAAAGAACTTGCGTGAAGTCGCTTCCTTCGTATCCGACAAGCTGTCTCCGATTGAATCGGTATTGTCGACGAAGACACACTTCATCCTGAAGAAGTATAAGCAGGACGGCATTATTTATGAAGAGCGCGAGGATGATCATCGTCTCGTAATTACCCCGTGAAAGGTGAAGTGCTATGATTAAGGAAGAAGAGAAGCAAGCTGGCGTACGCTCCATGAGCGACTATATTAACCCATTGGTACGTGACATTGCGCCATCCGGTATTCGTAAGTTCTTCGACTTGGCTAACGCCAGCAAGGACATCATCACACTCGGTGTCGGGGAACCGGATTTCTGCACGCCTTGGCATGTTCGTGAAGCGTGTGTATATTCGTTAGAGCGTGGTCGTACGAAGTACACTTCCAATGCAGGAATGCTGGAACTGCGCGAAGCGATTGCAGAATATTTGAACAATTCATTCCAAGTAAAATATGAACCGTCAGATGAAGTGCTTGTTACCGTTGGCGGATCGGAAGCCATTGATCTGGCACTGCGGACGCTGGTTGCCCCAGGCGATGAAATCCTTATCCCGGAACCGTGTTATATCTCATATTCGCCGATCGTGTCGATTGGTGGTGGGGTAGCGGTAGGAATTGAGACGGATGCTGCTAATCAGTTCAAGCTGACTGCGGAGGCGTTGAAGGCTAAGCTTACACCGAAATCCAAGGTACTGATTTTATGCTATCCGAGTAATCCAACAGGCGGTATTATGACCTATGAGGATTGGCTCCCGATCGCGAAGATTGTTGAAGAACACGATTTGATCGTCATTTCAGACGAGATTTATGCTGAATTGACATATGATCAGAAGCATGTCAGCTTCGCATCCATTCCAGGCATGAAGGACAGAACGGTGCTCGTCAGCGGATTCTCCAAGGCATTTGCCATGACTGGCTGGCGGATGGGGTATGCATGCGGTCATCCGGAAATCATTGCCGCGATGATGAAGATTCATCAATATACGGTCATGTGTGCACCGATAATGGGACAGATTGCCGCCCTTGAAGCATTGCGCAATGGGATGAGCGAGAAGGATCATATGATGGAGTCGTACAATCAGCGCAGACGTCTTGTTGTGAACGGATTCCGCGAAATTGGTCTGGAATGCCATGAGCCGCAAGGGGCTTTTTATGCATTCCCATCCATTAAGTCAACTGGACTTACTTCAGAGCAATTTGCCCATCGGTTGTTGTTCGAAGCGAAGGTTGCGGCTGTTCCGGGTGATGTGTTCGGCCTAGGAGGAGAAGGTCATATTCGCTGCTCTTATGCGACATCCGTTGCGCAATTGAATGAAGCTCTTGATCGAATGGGTCGTTTCCTCGACAAGATGAAGCAAGAAATGTGATAATTATTCATAATCAACGAAAATGAACTAGTTTTCTTTCTTCCCCTCTGGTATAATATAACATGTCTCGCAGAACTGTCCCATGTTATGGAACATCTGGAGAAACTTAGGATATTCTATAATCGCCATGAAGGGAGGAAAGGTCGATTGTTTTGTTCGAACTATACCTTGACGTCGTATCCGCATAGTTCAGTGAGAGAAGATAGATCTCATGTAAGATGGTCGGGCAGAACAAGAAACATTTCGTCCAAGCTATTGGCGCTTGAGTATGAAATCCTTGTCCTTCGCAAGCAAATGGAGCAGATGTTCCAAGAGGAGCAGTCCTTTACTGCAGAGACAGTAATCGAGATTAGCAGCATGTTGGACTTGAAGATTAATGAATATATGAAGTCACAATCGATGAAATAGATGGTGCGTGAGGAAGACTCCTATGAGGAGTCTTCTTTTTTTGCCTATGTTGTTTATGATATAGTGAAGGTTGGGATTTATTAAACGGACAATACATTTATATGGGCAACGTGGAGAGGGGACAGGCTATCATGCGCAATTGGAGATGGATCGGTGTTCTAGCGGTATTGCTTGTGCTTGTAAGTGGTTGTGGAGGGCCTAAAGCCGATGCTACAGTATTCATCATGACATCATCGTCATTACCTCCCGAAATGACAAGTGCACTGCAGGATGATCTGAATAAGACGTTTGAAAATAAATTCACAGTCCAAGTCGTCGCTTCACCGTTGTACAGCATCGAGAAGTTGTTTGTGGAATATGCGGCTGGAGAGAATAGTGTAATGGTCATTCCAGAGGAGGACGCGAAGAGAATGGCTCCTCAGGGTGGACACGTAGCTCTCGATAAGTATTTTGATGCCAAAAAATATAACGAAGGCGTGTACGACGGTGCTGTATATGAAGGCAAGGAAGAGCATAAAGGAACTTTCTTATTCTCGTTGTCTGCAGAGAAGCTGCCTGTCTTGAAGAAACATGGCATTCAGGAAAAGGGGCTGTCTGTTACGATTCCTTCGCGCACACCTGATGAAGCCAGATCCGTTGAGATACTCAAGGCTCTTGCTGAAGAGAAGTAATGTGGCTTGATTCAGACAGATCGTAAGGATCGATAAGCAATCATTGGACATCACGGTAAGACATCATAAGTGAAAGGGGGGAGCGCTCGTGATCATTGGTGTAACAGGAAGCACCGGGAGCGGGAAAACATCATTTGCAATGCATTATGCTGCAACGTTCGGGCGTGAAGGGTTCTACATGACTACCCGTCTTACGCCGCTTCCGGATGAATTGCCTGCGCCACCCCATTTCACATGGCAGACGATTGATACGGAATGTGCTTTGCCAGAAGTTCTGCATCGAATCAATGAGCAATCCAATATGTACCGGGCCGACCGGCGTGTACTTGTCATTGATAGCGTTACCTCGTATTTGCATGGCGCACACGAACAAATTATGGAGGAAATGGACAATAAGCAGGATCTTGCTGAATACGCTGGGCGCTTGACAGCTGCGCGGATGGAGTTGCAAGAGGCATTGTTCATCTTTCAAGGCAAGCTGTTCATTATTACGAACGAGCCGCCAGGCTACACGCCGTTCACGAATCCGCTTGAAGTTGAGTATATTGTGCAGCACGCCGCTCTGAATCGCGAGCTTGTAAAGCGGAGTACACAATGGTTCCGGATGACTTCAGGAATTCCAGAGGACATTAGCGCGAAGCGGAAACGAAAGTAAACTAGCAATGTGCACGTGGAGAGGACATTAAGCCCAGGATAGAACGGTAATGAGGGGGCATAGCAAATGAAGTTATATACGCGTACAGGTGATGAAGGAACGACATCGTTGATAGGTGGTCGGGTACCGAAGGATCATTTGCGGGTAGCAGCTTATGGGAAGCTTGATGAGCTGAATTCATTCGTCGGCTGGGCGATTACTTGCTGCCATGGAGATGAAATGAAAGCACTTCGGGAGCAGTTATCCGTGATTCAGCATGAATTGTTCGATTGCGGAGCCGATACCGCTTATGCGGAGCAGAAGCAGGGGAAATTCATTTATAAAATTCGTCCAGAACAGGTGGAGCAGCTTGAGAAATGGATGGACGAGCATGAGACAGCGAATGAGCCGATCACAAAGTTCATTTTGCCAGGAGGATCCGAGGCGGCAGCAGCCCTGCATATATGTCGAACTGTGTGTCGAAGAGCGGAGCGTCAGCTCGTTACGCTCTCGCATCAGGAGACCGTACATGTCGAAGTAATGAAATATGTGAATCGATTGTCAGACTATTTCTTTGCAGTGGCGCGCCGGGCAAATGGTCTTGTTGGCGTTCAGGATCAGGAATATGTGAGAAGTGCTGACGTGTTCAGGAAGAAGGAGCAGCATGATTGAAGAAGAAGGGAAGCAAGAAGCGGACGGCTTGTCTGGGGAGATTGCAGCTGAGCTGTCCTATGTAGTGCCTGAGAGTGAAGAAGGGATTCAACTCCGAACCGTTCTCCGTTCCAGATTGAATTTGTCGAGGCGTTTATTGAAGCGGCTGAAGACGTTGGAACAAGCGATTACGGTGAATGGCGGTACAGAATACAATGGCAGAATTCTTACGGTGCGCGACAAGCTTCGTGCGGGTGATCTGATTCGGGTGGAGATTGCAGAGGATCATGTCGATACAATCGAACCAGAGCCAATCCCGATTCAGATTGTGTACGAGGATGAGGATATTCTCGTGCTCAATAAGCAGGCAGGCATAGTGGTCCATCCAACCAAGGGATATCCGAATGGGACATTGGCTAATGGAGTTGTTCATCATTGGCGGATGCGTGGCGAGCGAACCCGATTTCGACCAGCGAATCGACTCGACCAAGAGACCTCTGGGCTGCTTATTGTTGCGAAGCACGGCCACGCTCATCATCAATTATCGGATCAGATGCAGAAGAATGAGGTGTGGAAGCAGTATGAGGCATTTGTATTTGGGATTCCTCGTGAGGAGGAAGGGACGGTACATGCTCCAATCGATAGAGACAAGGAGCAGCCTCATCTTCGTGTCGTGACACCGGATGGATACGATTCCATCACGCATTATCGTGTGCTGGAGTCCTACCATGGACAAGCTGCAAGAGTAAGCTGCCGACTGGAGACGGGACGTACTCATCAAATCCGGGTGCATATGAAGCATATCGGAAGTCCGCTGCTGGGCGATAAGTTCTATGCTGATCCTGATCTGGTGAATACTCCGCTGCTTCAGGCTGCAGTGGAGCCATTAACGCGGCATGCGCTTCATGCCTCTGAACTGCGATTTACACACCCGATGAGTGGGGTTAAGCTTCACTTTAAGGCCGAGCTTCCTCAGGAACTAGTAGAACTGCATGACCGGCTTGTTGGCTGGAGGAGCAATAATGAATGATGTTATGAGAGGAGTTACATGACATATGAACGTTACTGTATATCAATATGCCAAATGCGGCACTTGCCGTAAAGCAGTGCAGTGGCTCAAGGGACAAGGCTATGATGTTGCACTGATCCCGATCGTAGAGGAGCCGCCAAGCAGCGAGGAATTGCGCGCACTAGTTGCCCAAAGCGGATTGGAGTTGAAGAAATTCTTCAATACATCTGGCGAAGTATACAAGGCGATGCAGCTTAAGGACAAGCTGCCAACGATGAGCGAGCAGGAACAGTTGAATCTGCTGGCATCAAATGGCAAGCTGATCAAGCGTCCTATTGTTACAGATGGGTATCGAACAACAGTAGGCTTCAAGGAAGAGATGTTTGCAGAAGCGTGGGGCACGGCCTCCAAGCATTAAGAAGGATTTGCAGCTGTTGATCCTGACAAGCAGCACATAGGTACGATGCTGTTCAGGTTAACAGGAACCGTGTTAACAGATGTATGCAAGACGAGGAAGATGATGGTTGACATCACGTGAACGAACAAGTAAGATTCCTCATGGAAGTATTTAACTAGCGATGAAAGGGGAGGGTAATGGTGGAAGGCAGTCCGAGTCATTTGCGACAACTGATGTACACTAGTAGAGAGGATGTGTCCTATACAAGCAGCCCTCCCATGTCTTGCTGTGCCCTGAATCGTCTTGCATCCTGTATGCACGAGAAGAATCAGTAGGCTTATTTGACGTGTGAGGAATCGACTTGCTGGATGTAATCAAGCTCTCTCTTTGCGAGGGGGCTTTTTTTGCGTGTAGATGTTTTTTTGTAGTAGATGTTGAATTTGAGTAAGTTGAATTTGGGTAAGAAGGTGATCGACATGATATTTTTGACATTGGAAATGATGATGAAGCTCGGTTTGGCGCTATTATTCGGTTTGTTGATTGGGCTTGACAGACAAATTAAGCAAAAACAGCTTGGTTTGAGACCGAGTATGGTCATATGTATTGCCAGCTGCCTGGTTACGATTGTGTCAATTGAGGCATTCGGGAAGTTCGGCGGCACTAACCATCCGAATATGGATCCAATGCGCTTGGCAGCTCAGATCATAAGCGGGGTCGGTTTTATTGGAGCGGGTGTTATCTTGCGAAGAAGCAATGAGGTTATTTCCGGTCTCACTTCTGCAGCATTAATCTGGTCGGCGTCTGCTCTCGGTGTAGCGATTGGGGCTGGATTCTATTTGGAAGCAACTTGCGGTGCGGCGCTGCTGATTACGGCTGTCAACCTCATTCCGGGTTTAATTAAGATGATTGCCCCTGCCAAGTTGAACCGGCATGATGTGGCGTTGAAGATCGTCGTAGAATCGAACCACCAGATGACGGATCTCATAAAGAAAATTCAGCGCAAGGATCGAACGGATGCAGATGAGTTCCATATCCGCCACTTTAAACTCAAGGATCTGGATAAGGATCGCCAGCGAATTGACCTAGTGCTATCTGTGCCAAGTAATCAATACTTGACGGAAATCTATTATTACATCAAGAAGATTGAGCATGTTGTGAGCGTAGAGATCGAGCAATTGTAAGTAGAGCGCAAGAAGATGGATTGCTGTCTTATCAAGAGGCGGATTTCTATCTTGATCATATGGAGAGGGAAGAGGCAGAGGACATTAAGCAATTGCTCGCTTACCCAGAAGGTACAGCTGGATCACTTATGACAACGGAGATCATCCGAATCCGTACGACAGATACAATTGCTGAGGTTCTTGATTGGATGCGCCGTTGCTTGACGAATGTGGAGACTATTTATTATTTGTGTGTGACCGATGAGCGGGATACGCTGCTCGGCGTTGTGTCACTACGTGATTTCCTTATCTCTTCGCCCGAGCGGTTAATGCATGAGATGATGAATCCGCATCTCGTTACGATCGAACCAGATGCACTGCAAGCGGATGTCTTGGACATTATTAAGAAGTATGGCCTTCTGGCTGTTCCGGTAGTAACGGAGGACAGTCGGTTAGTCGGGATCGTGACTTTTGATGATGTAATGTCTCATTTGTAGCATAATTAGAAAGAATGAGTATGGGTTCCTTGCTTGGCAGAATCCGTTATCTAGTGATTGTAAGAATTATGATATACTTGACGATAGGCATTGAAGCGAAAGGGGTAATCCATACCGATGGAAGTACAATTGAATGATAATAAGGAGCAGCGCTTACTGCTCGTTGATGGAATGGCGCTCTTATTTCGCGCCTATTTCGCTACTGCGTACGGCGGTTCTATTCGTCGAATGAAGGATGGAACACCAACGAATGCGGTGTATGGCTTTATGAGATATTTCTGGGATGCGGTAGAACGGTTCGAGCCGACTCATATTGCATGCTGCTGGGATCTCGGGAGCAAGACATTTCGCTCAGAACAGTTCACAGCGTACAAAGCAAATCGTCCCGATTGCCCAGAGGATCTGGTACCACAATTTCAACTCATTCGGGATGTAATGGATGGATTCGGCATCCCTAATATATCGGCTGAAGGATTCGAGGCAGATGACTGTATCGGAACCTTGTCGCGCTTATTCCGTGATGATATGCATGTCTTTGTCCTGACAGGCGACCACGATATGCTGCAGCTTGTTCATGAACGGACGACTGTGATCATCATGAAGAAGGGGCATGGCAATTATGCAGTCTATTCGCCATTGTCACTCATGGAGGAGCGTCAGCTGACTCCAGAGCAGGTGGTTGATGTGAAGGGGCTTATGGGAGATACTGCGGACAACTATCCAGGCGTGAAAGGGATAGGTGAGAAAACAGCACATAAGCTGATCCAGCAATATCAGAGCATTGAGGGAATATTGGAGAATTTGCCGGAGCTTGCGAAGGGTGTACGGACGAAGATTGAGTCCGACCTTGAGATGCTCCATTTGTCACGACAGCTTGCGCGCATCAACTGCGATGTGCCGGTAGAATGCCAGATGGATGTCTGTGTATTTGCGCCAGAGCGCGAGTCCGTCAGTGCAATATTTGAGCGTCTGGAAATGAAAAGTATGATATCGTACGTCGGAATGTAACGAACATGGGCGGCAGAATGAAGGGGAGGAGCAGAAGCTCCTCCCTTTTTTGATCATAAGTGCTGTATGAAGGTTGGGTTCGTGAATCCAAGTCATCAGCTTAATCGGTGAAATGCGCCTCGCCTATGACCATGTACAGGAAGCCGCGAAGCTCTTCTCCCTCTTCCTCCGACAAGCGATAAAAGGATTCTAAATAGCCTTCTTCCTTGAGATCGTCCTGCCCGAGAATGGCGGTCAGCCCGCTCTGCAAGTCGGTAACGAGCTTCTTGCCGTAAAAACGGCCTGTAGATGTAATCGCCAAATCAAAGCGCCGATAGCTGTGCCCTACGAAGGTGACGAAGCGTGTTGTTGTCGTCTCTGTGCTGTCCGATAGAAAATCAAGATCATGATTGCTCATTGTTAGCCTCCCTTATCTGCTGCTCCAATAAGATGATATTATTATATAGTAGCGTCCAACATTTAGAAATAGAAATACAGGAATTGACACTGGAGATGAGCATGCTATAATGGTAATAAATTCATAACTAGGACGAGGAAGCACCTCATTGCGATGCGTATATACGTACCGTGATGAGGTGCTTTCTTTTTTTGTCCGAAAGAAGTGAATAGAAGGTCGCAGCAATCGGAGAGGTTGTATCATTATCAAGTCTATCGAATAGGGAGGGCGTAGTTGATGCAAATTGTATGGATGGCCAGGTTAGAGCGAATGGTGCTGGACGATGGGGAGATGGTGTCTTCTCGTAAGCGGAAGAGGGGAGTAAATTCTTCTCATGATACCGCATATGGATTAGTTACGGCTGGAGTAGATGAGGGGAAGTGGATCTTACTCTGGGAACCAGATGGACAGCCTGCCGAAGTATGGTTCGAGGGGACGGTATGGGCCGAGATGCGGGCGGCTATGCGGCGTGGTATGGCGCGTTTGCTGCACGCTGGGTACCGTCTGACTATTGGGTTTGTGCCGGAGGCCGATATACACGAGCGCAGAATGAAGGAACGCAATGAATGGGTTGCCTGCTATGCGGATTTATATGCCCGATCCGAGGTATATGAACAGCTTGCGAAGTGGCGTAGGGAGACGGCGAGCAAGCTGCGCCGGGCCCCTTATTGGATTGCGACGAATCGTATGCTGCGTATGGTCAGTGCCTTGCTTCCGCACACCTTGGAAGAGCTGAAGCAGCTTCCTGGATTCGGGGAAGCGAAGCTGGCATCCTATGGAGCGGACATCATTGCAATTGCGAAGGGGTTTGAGAGGACATCGACTTTCCCGCTGGATTGGATATCCTCCGTTGTATCCGAAGAGGAGTTCGCGAAGTGGGTCTATTCCGAATGGGAAGCGAAGCAGAATCAAGAGCTCTCCAAGCTGACAGACCGCCGTGTATTGCTGGAAGGCTTGCAGCAGCAGTTATCGATTGCGCAATTGATAGAGCTTCTTCAGGTAGATCGGCGTGAACTCATTATGCGCATTGAGACGGTAGAACGTGAAGGCTATAATGTGTGCATGCTGGTTGAATCGGAGCTTCAATCTATGCCGGAAGAGCAGCGGGCAACGATAGAGCTGGCATTCGATGAACTGGGCGATGAATACTTGAAGCCAATCTATGTGAAGGCATTTGGAGAATCGGCATTGGACGAATCTTATGCCGAGGTACAAGCGAACTATGAGCGGATTCGATTGCTGCGGCTTCTGCATCGAAGCAGAGCGAGAAGCAGCGGCGTTGCAGAAGCAGCAAGCTGACGAATGCCACATATTCGAAGGACGTATGCTTGGGCTCGTTAATGAATTTATTCTGTTGTTTAGGCTAGTTTAGGGGCGTCGTGCTATTTTGTTTGGAAAGCAGCGAAAAACAATTCGCAGTGGTTGGCTTCGTTTTTCGTCATCGGCGAACAAGGTGAGCAAATGGGGATAATCGGGAATACGGTAATGCAAAGAAAACAAAGCGGGGGTGTCCAAGGTCATTATCAAATGACTTTAGAACACCCCCTGCTGATTATTAAATCCAGTCTTTCTTGCGGAATAAGTAGAACATAAAGATACCAAGCGCAAGCATGAATCCGATCATATACAAGGAGCCGTACTCCCAGTCCATAATTGGAATATATCCGAAGTTCATGCCGTAGATCCCTGTTATTAAGGTTAGCGGCATGAATATAGTTGTAATCGCTGTGAACACTCTCATAATATCGTTTGCGCGATTCGCAATGCTAAGCTGATAAGACTCACGTAAGTTGCCCATGAGGTCGCGGAACGTTTCGAATGTCTCCGATACTTTGACGGCATTCTCGTAAATATCCTGGAAGTACTTCTGCAGGTCATCGCCGATCAGCCGCAATTCCTTACGATAGAGGACAAGCAATACCTCTTTTTGAGGGCCAAGACCCTTCTTGAGCCACAGAATCTCACTTCGCAAGCTGATGATTTCATTGAGATGTTCTTTCTTCGTGCTCATAATGAGCTCTTCCTCAAGCTTGTCGATCTTCGCTTCAATTCGATCTCCTACTGTGAAGTAGTTGTCGACAACCAAGTCAATGAGCAGGTAGAGCATAAGGTCAGGCGTACTCGCTTGCTGCTCCCACAATACAGGCTTCACCATACGCAGCTCGTTAATCTTCTGCTTCGTTACGGTAATAATGAAGTGCTTGCCGAGGAAAATGTTCAATGAGCGTAAAAAGATCTCTTCATCGTCAAAGCGAATGCTGTTGAACACGATAAAATAATGACCTTCATAAATTTCGATTTTGGGACGCTGCTCTTCTTCACTCATACAGTCCTCAACTGCCAAATCATGCATGTTGAATAATGGCTGCAGAACGACCAAATCCTCAATGTCAGCATCGATCCAGTAGAAGCCATTCTCTGGCGGTGTTAATGTGACATTGATATCTTCCTCAGTCGTGAAGACGCCCTCGTTGACCAGACGGATTTTCATTGCACTCACTCCTTGACGCTGTCGCCATTGCGACATGCGCATCGTCTAAATGTTACCAGACGACTCGAAACAAGGCTGGGCATGCGCAGTCCGTCGTTCGCGCACGTGATATAAGCCTAGGCACAATTAGTGAACTAGGTTCTCTGCAGAGGCACGAATCCCGACATTGGACTGCGAACTTGCCGCTGCCTGTCGAATCGTAATATTCGGTTGTACGTACGTACTACGGAACGACCTCGGGTCGCCATCCATCCGAACTCACCTCAGCTTGAATAATTGTACGTGACTTTATACATCATGCGTCCAGTGAAGGAATGATTATTGCCTTCATTGAAAAGTTAAGGCCTCGACGCACCTTGTTAAGTATAACGCTCGTACTTCAACCTTTCAAGACAAAATCCATTGGCGGAATTCGTCAATAATGTATCGTATGCGAAGGGGGTGGAATCGTGATTTTTTGTTGTGTTCACCTCTTGACGAACAGCTTCTCTTTGCCGTACATTATTACCAAGGCCAAATCAAATGAATATTCATATAAGCAATCTTATCAAGAGTAGGTGGAGGGACAAGCCCGATGAAGCCCGGCAACCGGCGATGCGCAGTATGAAGCGCGACGCACGGTGCTAATTCTTGCAGGGACGATGAAAGTCGTTACTGACAGATGAGAGAGGCTCATGAGCATGTATAACATGACCTTTCTCGTAGTCGAGGAAGGTCTTTTTTTGTATGTCTCTAGCCATTTGTGCCGTTTCAAGTCAGGTCTGTTTGCGGTTGCGCCAAATTGATTTCATGTGCCGACACCATCCAATTACCATTTTCGAGGGGGAGAGCGTCAATGCCGATTAAAATTCCGGATCATTTGCCGGCCAAAGAAATTTTGACCCAGGAGAATATCTTCGTCATGGACGAAACGAGAGCCTATCATCAAGATATTCGTCCGCTGCGAATCATCATTCTCAACTTGATGCCGACGAAAGAGACTACGGAAACCCAACTCCTGCGCTTAGTGGGCAACACGCCGCTGCAAGTTGAGGTGACGCTCCTTCATCCAGCAAGCCATACATCAAAAAATACGTCCGCACAGCACTTATCTTCGTTCTACAAAACATTTGAAGATATTGAAGGAGAGCAGTTTGATGGCATGATCATTACGGGTGCTCCTGTCGAACAGATGAAGTTTGAAGATGTAGACTATTGGGATGAGTTGTGCCGCATTATGGAATGGTCTAAGGAGAATGTAACTTCCACGTTCCATATTTGCTGGGCATCACAAGCGGGCCTCTATCATCACTATGGAATTGCGAAATATGCACTGGATCAGAAAATTTTCGGTGTATACGAGCATGTACTAACAAAGGAAAATGTAAATCTGACACGCGGCTTCGACGAGATGTTTCTTGTACCGCAATCCCGTCATACGGAATTTCGGAGAGAGGATGTCGCGAAGATTGCCGAGTTAGAAATATTAGCGGAGTCGGAAGAAGCAGGAGTGTACTTGGTAGCGACACATGATGGGAAGCAAATTTTCGTGACCGGTCATTCGGAATACGATCCCTGTACACTGAAGTGGGAGTATGACCGCGATATTGCAAAGGGGATGGAGATGGACATTCCAATAAATTATTTCCCGAATAACGATCCTTCCCGCAAGCCTTATTCCACTTGGCGCGCGCATGCCAGCCTCCTCTTCTCAAATTGGCTGAACTACTACGTATATCAAGAAACACCTTACGAATTGGGCAAAGCCGTACCGCGCAAGGAAGGGGCTCATCAACTATGATCGAACGCAACGAAGAGAACTACCGCATCGAAAGTCGATTAGCTCAAATTGGATCGGTTCATGAACCAAAAACAGGAGCTATTAATTATCCGATTTACCAAGCAACTGCATTCAGGCATCCGAAGCTTGGACAGAGCACGGGGTTTGATTATATTCGGACGAAGAGCCCGACTCGTACTGTTCTAGAGGAAGCGGCGGCTGCTTTGGAATGTGGGGATGCCGGATTTGCCTGTAGTTCTGGGATGGCTGCATTACAGACATTGTTCGCGATGTTCAGTTCAGGCGATCATCTGATTGTTTCCCTCGATTTGTACGGTGGTACTTATCGTCTGCTGGAGCGGATTATGTCTCGTTTCGGCGTGACGGCTTCTTATGTAGATACGAATGATTTTGATGCGCTTGAGTCTGTAAGAACACCGCAGACGAGGGCTGTCTTTATAGAGACGCCTACGAACCCCTTGATGATGATTACGGATATCGAGAAGGTAGCGGCGTGGGCGAAGGCTCATGGAATTCTCACTATCGTTGATAATACGCTGCTAACGCCATTTTTCCAACGCCCGATTGAACTTGGGGCAGATATGGTAGTCCACAGCGCAACGAAGTATTTGGGCGGACATAATGATGTGCTTGCTGGTCTGATCGTAACGAAAGGGAAGCAATTATCGGAAGAAATCGCCTTCCTGCATAATTCGATCGGGGCTGTCCTGAGCCCATCGGACTCCTATCAATTGATGCGAGGCATGAAGACACTTGCCCTTCGTATGGAGCGGCATCAGTACAACGCAACCCGCATTGCCGAATGGCTGCTAGAGCATCCCGCCATCGACAATGTGTATTATCCTGCATTCGAGCAGCATCCGGGATATGAGATTCAACAGCGCCAATCGTCGGGCAACACAGGCATCTTCTCCTTCCGCTTGAAGAATGCAGCTTATGTAGAGCCGATCCTGCGCCACTTGAAATTGATCGCGTTCGCGGAGAGCTTGGGTGGGGTAGAGTCGCTGATGACTTATCCGGCGGTTCAGACCCATGCGGATATTCCGCAGGAGATTCGGGATCAGATTGGTGTAGACGATCGCTTGCTAAGATTCTCGGTTGGAATTGAACATGTTGATGACTTAATTGCTGACTTGGAGCAAGCGATAGAAGCGGCTAGAGTAGAAGTGGAGGGATAACGGAGATGAGTGAGCAGAATTCGAATCAAGCATCAGACGGTCAGTTAGGCAAGCAATCACGTCGGTTTGCGACGAAGCTGATCCATTTTGGCGGTGAGATCGATGCCGGTACAGGAGCTTCCAGTGTCCCGATTTACCAAGCTACGACATTTCATCATGAGGACATTTACAATCCGCCTCAGTACGATTACTCTCGTTCTGGCAATCCAACACGTGAGGCATTGGAGCAATATATTGCACTGCTCGAGGGCGGAACGAATGGATTTGCCTTCGCGTCAGGGATGGCAGCAATCTCTTCGACTTTCTTGCTGTTATCAGCAGGAGATCATGTAATCGTAACGGAAGATGTGTATGGTGGAACGTACCGTCTCCTGACCTCCATTTTAAACCGGTTGAACATTGAGTCTACTTTAGTGGATATGACCGACATTGAGCAGGTGAAGGCTGCGCTTCGTCCAAATACGAAGGCTGTCTATATGGAGACACCGTCCAACCCGACGCTCAAAATTACGGATATTGCAGAAGTGACCTCATGGGCCAAGGAAAAGGGTCTGCTCACCATGCTGGATAATACGTTCATGACCCCTTATCATCAACGTCCAATTGAGCTTGGTGTAGATATAGTCTTACATAGTGCAACCAAGTTCTTGGGCGGACACAGTGATGTGCTCGCAGGTCTGGCAGTAACAGCCAACGAGAGTCTTGGACGCCGTGTGAAGCAATTGCAGAATGGCCTTGGCACTGTACTTGGGGTTCAGGACAGCTGGCTGCTGATGAGAGGCATGAAAACATTGGAAGCTCGGATGAATCAGAGTGAGCAGAGCGCCCGTCGCCTTGCTCTGTGGCTGAGTGAACGGTCGGACATTGCTGACGTCTATTACCCTGGTCTAGCCGATCATCCTGGTCGTGAGGTGCATGAGAAGCAATCACTGGGATACGGCGCAGTGGTATCATTCGATGTGGGTTCTGGCGAACGGGCGAAGCAAGTGCTAAACAACGTGACAATCCCGCTTGTGGCAGTCAGCCTTGGCGCTGTTGAGAGCATCTTGTCTTATCCTGCCATGATGTCTCACGCAGCAATGCCGCATGAAGTTCGTCTGCAGCGTGGAATTACGGATGGATTGCTCCGCTTCTCTGTTGGGCTTGAACATGTCGAGGATTTGATTGCGGATTTGGATCAGGCGTTATCCAAATAACCGATTCTATCCAGCACCCTTCCATGGAAGGGTGCTGTTTTTTATGGGCGATGTATGTTACGATTATTTAGTGAAGCTGCTTCTTGAGCGATACAATGCACAACTAGATGATGAAGCAGCATGTGCAATAATCCGTACAATTTAACCCCGCCGTGAGCGGGGTCTACTTCGCTTTATATACGAGAGTGTAAGGCAACATATGAGAGGGGAAGTGACTGTGACGATGTCACCGATAGACCGCATTTTGGACAAAGCGCTTCGTGGTGAACGATTGAATACAGACGATTGCGTGACCTTGTTCGAATCTGATCAGATCGAGAAAATGGGGGCAGCTGCCGACCAAATTATGAAGAAATGGCATCCAGATCCGATTGCTACATTTGTAATTGGGCGCAATGTCAACTATACAAATATTTGTGATACGTACTGCAGATTCTGTGCCTTCTACCGTGCTCCGGGCTCGAAGGAAGGTTATGTGCTTCCTGATGAAGTCATCTTCCAGAAGATTCAGGAAACGATCGATGTAGATGGAACTGAGATTCTGATGCAGGGCGGAACAAACCCAGAGCTTCCATTCAGCTATTATACGAATCTGCTTCGCGAAATTAAGAAGCGGTTCCCAAGTATTACAATGCACTCCTTCTCTCCTGCAGAGATTATGAAGATGAAGGAAGTTTCGAATGGTCTATCTCTAGAAGAGGTAATTCGTCAAATTCATGAAGCGGGTCTAGACTCGCTGCCGGGTGGAGGCGCTGAAATTTTGGACGACCGTACTCGCCGGAAGATCAGCCGCTTGAAGGGCTCATGGCGCGATTGGATGGACGTCATGCAAACCGCCCATAAGGTCGGCATGAATACAACGGGCACGATGGTTATCGGCTTCGGCGAGCTGCTGGAAGAGCGCGCACTGCACTTGGAGCGTATTCGTACAGCACAAGATGAATGCATGCAGAACGGCCATCCTTCCAAGGGCTTCCTTGCGTTCATTCCATGGACATTCCAACCGGACAACACGAACATGAAGGCAGAGCGCGTATCGCCTGAAGAGTATTTAAAGACACTCGCGATCAGCCGCTTGTTCCTAGATAATATTCCGAACTTCCAAGCTTCATGGGTAACGATGGGGCCGGAAATTGGCAAGAAGACGCTCAGCTTCGGCTGCAATGACTTCGGCAGTACGATGATTGAGGAGAATGTCGTATCGGCTGCTGGTGCTACACATAAAGTAAACATCGGGAGCACGCTGCAGCTTATCCGCGAAGCGGGCAAGATTCCTGCGCAGCGTGATACGAAATATAATATTTTGCGTGTGTTCGACGATGAACATGCAACGGTTGCCAAAGATTTTGTTATGCAGAATTAGGCGTCAATTGAAAATGAAGCAGTACACCTGCTGGACTTTCCGTGTGGATAGCCAGCAGGTGTTTTTTTTATTTTTGGCAATAATGCCAGAAGGAATGCCATCGTCCTCTGTTTTCCAGATTCGTCTTCGTATATCTCCATTCATGACCCCATATACTTAAGAAGGAACAGAAAGGAGTGGGCTCATGGAGTTGTTCACGATCTCGTTGCCGCTGCGATCCGAATGTGACGCAGTAACGCTGACTGATTTGCTGCAGCAGGAGCTGAGCGATTTACATAAACAGCCGAATGGCGTGGAATTCCAGCAATGGTCTGAAGGGCAGACGGCTTGGATTACATGCCGGGGCATCTTGCCAGGTTTTCAACTGTCTACACAAGGACAAGATGTATGGAATAGAGCGGCCAAGGCAGTTGCTGAATTTATTCTGTCCCAAAAAGAAAGGCTGCTTCTTGCTTCCTTAATTGCAAAGGATTCGAAATACAGTGAAGAGGAACGCCGTAAAATTGAGGAATACTGCCAGCAGCTGCTCAACGGTGGAGATGAAACCGGTTCTAGTGAGTCCAGACGCAGACGCAAAGGGAAGCTTACACGTGCACTGCGGCGATATTTAGAAGATCATACAGCCCTTAATGTTGAAGGGTTCATTCAGTTCCGCCTGCGGCACTATTTAACAGAGCTTCGTGAAGTGGTTGACTATGCGATTGATGAATATGTACTTGAACGGCAGTATCAAGAGTTCATCGGTCTATTGAAATACTTCGTGTTCATTCAGGAGACGAAGATCCCGCTTGCGCACTTAATGCACAAGGGCGGTCATGAATTTACGCTCCTAGATGAGGAGCTTCAGCCGCTTGAGCCGAAGCATGTGATGAATGGCATGGTTGTGGAGATGATTGATTATGACATGGAGATGGAGGATATGATTGTGAGTACACTCATCAATGTATCCCCGCAAAATATTATCATTCACACGCGCGAGCCAGAATCTCAGGTGATTAAGACGATTCAGCAAATCTTCGAATCGAGGGTGCATGTATGTGTATTGTGTAGTTCTTGTCATGTTGTGCTTGGTGGAGATGGCTGGCCTCACGAGACTCTTGTACATAACAACGTGCAGGACGGTTCGATGCTGCGGCCATAGCATTTCATGATTCAGGAATCGAAGCTTGACCACCCTGCGAAGATCGCATATAATATGCGGTATTGAGTAATCAATAGCATACGATATGCGATGACAAAGACATGAATAACGGACGGAACCGTTCAGAGAGAGGGATCGAGGCTGCAAGTCCCTTCGGCAACGCTGTTTATTTACCACTTTAGAGCTTTGGATGGGAACAACGAGCTTATCTCGGTCAGTATCATCCAACGAATCATTCCCGTTACCGAATGCTCAAGGACTGATCTGAGGAAAAGCCTACGACAGAGCATTGCGGCATATGATGCTGTAATTGTAATCGCGTAAGCATCATCAGCAGTTGAATGAGGGTGGAACCACGGGTTACTAATTGTCTATAACACTCGTCCCTTTACAGGGCGGGTGTTTTTTATTTTTTCAGACAAATTCAATAGGCTGTGTTGTGTACGGTGAAGACGGGAAGAACGTGTAATTGTTTGTTTCCTAGCCGGCATAAAGAAGATTGACAGCAGATTGAATGATGCCATATAAACTGGGAGGAATCGCAAATGTCTAACGTAAAAGTAACATTTCCAGACGGTGCTGTTCGTGAATATGAGCAAGGCACTACAATCGAAGATGTAGCGGGTTCAATTAGCAGCGGCTTGAAAAAGGCTGCACTAGCGGGGAAACTGGATGGCAAGGTTGTTGACCTGTATACGCCGATTCAAGAAGATGCCAAGATTGAAATTGTAACGGCAGACTCAGAAGACGGGCTTGAAGTGCTTCGCCATAGTTCAGCTCACTTGACAGCGCAAGCAATCAAGCGCTTGTACAAGGATGCGAACGTGAAGCTTGGTATCGGTCCCGTTATCGAAGACGGCTACTACTATGATATTGACCTTGATATTTCTTTGACTCCTGAGGATCTGCCGAAGATCGAGAAGGAAATGCAGCGTATCGTGAACGAGAACTTGCCAATTCAACGCCGTGAAGTATCTCGTGAAGAAGCTCTACGCATCTTCACAGAAATCGGTGATGAGTTGAAGCTGGAGCTTATCAACGACTTGCCAGAGGATTCTGTGATCACTATTTATGACCAAGGTGAATTCTTCGACTTGTGCCGTGGACCTCACGTCCCATCTACAGGCAAGTTGAAGGTATTCAAGCTCTTGAACTTGGCGGGTGCTTACTGGCGCGGCAACTCGGACAACAAGATGCTGCAGCGTATTTATGGAACAGCATTCTCGAAGAAAGCACAGCTTGATGAGTACTTGCACTTCTTGGAAGAAGCGAAGAAGCGCGATCACCGTAAATTAGGCAAAGAGCTCAAGATCTTCTCCTTCTCCCAAAAAGTTGGACAAGGCTTGCCGCTCTGGCTGCCAAATGGTGCGACATTGCGCCGTACGATGGAGCGCTACATCGTGGATATCGAAGAACGCTTGGGATACAGCCATGTGTATACACCGGTGCTTGCGAATGTGGAATTGTACAAAACATCCGGCCATTGGGAACACTACCAAGAGGATATGTTCCCAACCATGGTTATGGATAACGAAGAGCTTGTTCTGCGTCCAATGAACTGCCCGCACCATATGATGGTGTACAAGTCTGACATGCGCAGCTATCGTGAATTACCAATTCGTATCGCCGAGTTGGGAACGATGCACCGCTATGAAATGTCCGGGGCGCTCACTGGCTTGCACCGTGTTCGTGCTATGACATTGAACGATGCGCATATCTTCTGCCGTCCGGATCAGATCAAGGAAGAGTTCGCACGTGTTATTAATTTGATTCGCCGCGTATATGACGACTTCGGAATTAAGGATTATCGCTTCCGCTTGTCTTATCGCGATCCGCAGGATACAGAGAAGTACTTCCCAGACGACCATATGTGGGAAATGTCTCAACGCATGCTGCGTGAGGTTGTTGAAGAATTGGGTCTTCCATTCTACGAAGCAGAAGGCGAAGCTGCATTCTACGGACCGAAGCTGGATGTACAAATTAAAACAGCGCTTGGCAAGGAAGAGACACTGTCGACTGCACAGCTGGACTTCTTGCTTCCTGAACGCTTCGAGCTGGAATATGTCGGCGATGACGGACAGAAGCATCGTCCTGTCGTTATCCACCGTGGTATCATCAGTACGATGGAGCGCATGACTGCATTCTTGCTGGAGAACTTCGCAGGGGCGCTTCCGCTCTGGCTCTCTCCAGTTCAAGCGAAGGTCATTCCAGTATCGCCGAACTACGAAGAGTATGCGAAGGAAGTAACGGAATCTCTGCGTGATGCAGGTATCCGTGCTGAAGCAGATGTGCGCAACGAGAAGCTTGGCTACAAGATTCGTGAGGCACAGCTGGAGAAAACACCTTACATGCTCGTCGTCGGTGAAAATGAGAAGAACAATGGTGCTGTATCCGTGCGTAAGCGTGGAGAAGGCGACCTTGGCATGAAGCCGGTAGCAGAAGTGGTTGCACTGCTGCAAGAGGAAATCCGTACGCGCCATATTGCGCAGGCTGCTCCACAAGAAGATTCACAGAAATAAAGGGCGAGCTAAGAGCACCCTTGTCATAGAGAAGCTCTCGTCTTAGACGGGTGCTTCTTTTTTTTTTGATTCGCGGCATTCATTACTAAAGTTCCTTAAAATCTTACGTGACAATATTGTAAGCTCCGCATAAGGTTAATCGCACGATATCATTTGTATCTTGCTCTATAATTGAATATATCATCATGAGATGAAACACAAACGGAAAGAAGTGATTGGACGAATGAAACTCACAGGAAGACAATTGCTACATACGACAATAGCATGTGCAATGGCATTTACCCTGCTTGCAGCTCCGCTAACATCTGGTGGCACAGCTTATGCACAGGAGGCCGCGGCGGATCAAGTCAAGACGATTAGCACAGCAGGAATGCAGTCTCAACAACAAGCAACTTCACATATCCAATACAATATCCAAGCGAAGCTGAATACGGACGACATGACCATTACAGGCAAGCAGACGGTGAAATACCGCAATACGTCTGAGGATAAGCTGAATGATGTTGTATTCCGTCTGTTCGCAGATGCCAATCGTTCGAAGGATACGCAATCGAGCATGTTCGTGCGAGCAAATGGGGAGATTGCGAAGGAATACCCAGATAAGAAACCAGAGGATTTCCTTGGCGGTATTGATATCATTCGTGTGAAGGATGCTTCGACCGGTGCGACCCTAGCTACCACAAATGAGAAGCAGGCGCTTACGGTTCAGTTGGCAAAAGCGTTGGGCAAGGATGAAGAAGTAACGTTAGAGCTTGAATATAAAACGAAAATTCCATTTGGTTCACAGCGCTTGTCCTACTATAAGGACATCATTAATGGGGCGCATTGGTTCCCGGTTATGTCTGTGTACGATGAAGCAGCACATAAGTGGAATAAGGCCCCATATAGTAAGACATTCGAAACGGATTACTATGAGGTTGCCGACTATACGGTTGCAATGGATGTTCCAGACAAGCTGCAAATCGCGATGCCTGGACAAATGTCGGAGAAGTCTGGTGAAGCTGGCCGCAAAATCGTAACGACGAAATCGGACAAGACGCGCGAGCTCGTGTTCTTCTCCAGTGAGAAGTTCCATAAAGCCAGCAAAACCAAGAATGGCTTAACGATTGAATATGTATATTACAACGACAACAATGATCCAGCGAAGACAGCGGTTATCAATAAATATATTGATGAGGCATTTAAAGCGATTGAATTTTTTGGCGATAAATTCGGCAAGTACGAGTACCCCGATTTTCGGATCGTGGAATCCCATGTAGAAAATGTTGCTGTTGAATTTGCTCGCCTTATTCAAATGGGGCGGGTAAGTCCAAATGCTGTTCCTGAAAAGGATTCCGTCTTTGTTCATGAGATTGCGCACCAGTGGTTCCATTCCATCATCGGCAACGATTCTGAAACCGAGTCGTTCTTGGATGAAGGGTTTGCTGATTTTTCCAGGGTGTATTACTATGATGCCCAGGGCGACAAAATGAATGGATTTGATAGTGCCCGCATCGAAACATTCTCATTGGATCGGGCTATCAATTCTCCGAATGACAAGGCTGGAGATTCCCCGGATGCGCTGTACTATAAAAAAGGTCGCCTTGCGATCTATGAATTGTATCGTACTGTTGGGCAAGAGAAGTTCGATGCCTTTATGAAGGAATATTTCAATCGCTATGCGTATCGAAACGCAACCGTAGCGGGACTGCTTCAAACGATTGAGGATCAGTTTGGCAAGGCTGTTCGTGATCGAATGGATGATAACTTAAACAAGCCTAATTATGAGCTCAAGCCGGAATACCAGATGACGGAAGCTGAAATGGCGGAGTATATGCGATTGTCGCTTGTGGGGATATATGATGGGATCGATCAGTCCTATCCTAAGTTGCCGAAAGAGACAATGTACAAGGTGCTTAACAAGGCGATGCATGGAGAACCGCTAGCGATCATATACAGTAGTCCTGTGAGCGCAGAAGCGAAAAAGCAGCAAGAGCAATTTTTCGAGAATATTTCCAATGTGTTGGACATGGGCGGCGTTAAGCCTGTGATCTTGAGTGAGAAGCAGGCTGTGAAAAAACAGTTGGAGACTTCTCTGGCAAAGAGCAATGTCATTGTAATCGGTAATCCGAAGTCCAATTCATTTATCCAAGCATTGAAGCCAGCGATTATTGCAAAGGCTGAACAAGCGGGCTTCCCTTGGAAGGAAGTAATGAACACAAAAGGGCTGCTGGGTGGCTACGGAATTATGCATCCGTACAATAAAGATCGTCTAGTGGTGCATTATTTCTGGACAGATGATCATATGACGCAGAAGTCAGCAGAGCAGTTGTTAGCGGGAATTGGCATGCAGAGCTTGTCGGTTATGAGCAATTTCCAACAGCATATTGTGAAAAAGGCCGACGGCTCTATTTATAAAGATAAGCATGTTGAAAATCCGATTGCCAAGTTTTTTGAACAAGCCGAGTAATCAACAGTAAGGAATAGCATATTGGATTAATCAATCCAAGACAAATGAAGCAAGAATGTAAGACATGGGCTGCAGAATAATTCTGCAGTCTTTTTTTTTTTTTTTATCACTATCTTCATGAATATTATGTTAGGTTATATTACATGTAATTTGTATAACTTGACGCATTTCATGCATTTTATAACATAACCCATTGATTTGCACAATTTACCTTTATATAATTCCTCTAACAACAAGATTTTGTGTAATAAAATATAACATATAAATAGCGAGGAGTGTAGAGAAAATGAGGATGAACAAAGACAAGAGCCTTAATCGGAGTAGGAGCAGACGTTTTGCTTCGGCGACTGGTGTGCTTGGTGCTGGATTTGCATGTTTTAGCCTATTTCCGGATGCTGTCAGTGCCGCGGGGGAGGCTTCTGTGCAATCACTGGAATCTGGTCTGAACGCACTGTGGATAATGCTGTCGGCTATACTGGTGCTGCTTATGCAAGCGGGATTCATCCTGCTGGAAGCAGGGTCTGCACGAATGAAGAACGCAGGTCATATTGCCGCAAAAACGGTCATTACGGTTGGGCTTGGCTCTCTTGTATTTTGGGCAGTCGGCTATGGCTTGATTTTTGGTATGAATGGCAATTCGTTTATTGGTTGGGGTGATTTCTTCTTTACTCCAGCTTCCTCTACAGGGTTACCACCTTCCGTATTTTTTACCTTCCAATTAGCCTTTGCTGCTGTGTCACTCTCGATTGTGTGGGGTGGATTTGCCGAGCGCGCGCGATTGTCCGCTTACATTTGGTTTGCGATTCTGTTCACGGCATTGATTTACCCAGTGGTTGCTCACTGGATATGGGGAGGTGGCTGGCTTGCGATGCATGGGAAGCAGGATTTTGCTGGTTCTACGGTTGTGCATTTAACAGGGGCTATGGCTGCGCTGGCTGCGACATTGCTTTTGAAGCCGCGCATGAACAAATACGATTCAGACGGTTCGTCCAAGAAAATAAAAGGTCATAACCAAGTATATATAACGCTCGGTGTGCTTCTGCTGTGGGTGGGGTGGTTCGGTTTTAATGCAGGAAGTACGTTGTCGATCGGTGATGGATTTTTTGGATATGTCGCCATGAACACACAGCTTGGAGCTGCAGCGGGGGCTGTTGCGGCGCTTGCTATTAGTTGGCTGCGCAGTGGCAAGGCAGATGTGCCTACCCTCTTGAATGGAATGCTGGCGGGCTTGGTTGCGATCACAGCTTCGTGTGCATTCGTGGAGCCTTGGGCGGCCATCGTAATTGGTTTGGCGGCTGGTATTCTAGTGTACTACAGTGCGCTCTGGTTCGATCGTCTGCGAGTTGATGACCCAGTCTCAGCCTTGTCGGTACATGGGGTAGCAGGGGTATGGGGCACGCTGTCCAATGGGATATTCGCCACTTCGGCATTGGCGGAGAAGGTTGGTGTAGGCCAAGGAGGCTGGCTGGATACAGGCAGTCTGCATCAGTTATGGGTGCAAGCCTATGGGATTCTAGCGGCGGGCGGATTTGCATTTGTCTCTTCTTACGTGCTGTTGTATGCAGGGAAACGGTTGTTTGGCTTGCGTGTCAATGCGGAGCAAGAGCGTATCGGCTTGGATTTAAGTGAACATGGCGAGTATGGCTATCCTGAACATTTTGAACATGTTGATCAAGACATGCAAGAATCGCTCAGAACGGAGTCAGATGAGGAAAGCGCGAAGCAGTATTCCGGAGGATTGAATGAAAGAATCTCTTGATCTAAAGGGGGCTATCCTTACGACAGGTGTTTGCCCACAAATAACAGCGACCAGGCTCATTTTGAGAACCCGGTCGCTAATCCTGCTGTGTTCAGCGTTCTTTCTGCTTCTATTTCGTTGCTTTTTCACCTTTGGAGGCATTATTGCGCAAATGTAGATAAACCGTATGTTTTGTGATTTTCAGCGCATTTGCCACAAGAGTGACCGCATCCCTTAGGTTGAATACGCCCCGTTCATGCAGCAGTCCGATAATATGCTTGTTCCGGTTCGCATAAGAGATGTCCGGAGAAGCATCAACCTCTTCGATCGTTCGCTCAATCGTTTCTTGAATCATATCCTCCACGGATGAAGCAAAATGCTCGGACTGCTCCCTTGCTTCCATATCCGGTTGCGGCAGGAAGGTTTGCAGCACATCAGCAAAAGATTCGTCAATATTCATGTTGATGCAAAGCAAGCCGATAATCTTGCTGCTATCACCCCGAATCGCGATCGTGCTGGACTTCATCTGACGATTATTCTTGCTTCTCGTAAAATAGCTGAGCGACTGCTTCCCATTGGATTGTTCAATTTCTTGCAGCATTTGCAAAGCAATATTGGTAATAGGCGCTCCCAGTTCCCTGCCTGTATGATGCCCATTTGCGATTTTGACAACCGAATGCTGATAATCTTCCAAACTATGAAGAACAATTTCAGAAGCAGGCCCCAAATAGTTAGCTAATCCCTCTACTACTGCATCGTATGATTCCAAAATTAAATGATCTCGCTCTGTAAATCTTGTATTCATTGCATCAAGTCCTTCCCTAGACAACCCGAATTTGACTAGAAGATTTCTTTGTCATTCGAGAAATATTATATTGCTTGATACAACACAATAATGAAGCTCTGGACAATCTTACAATCAAAAATAGTTGATGGAATAAAATGAAGTTGATTATATCAACAATTAGTAGTGATAAATTACTATTATCATAACGCGAACTTCAACCGCAATCAATCCCTGATTCATCTCTACTTTCCAATATCATCCGTTAGACATTCGCTATGAGTTTTACGATATGAAATAGGGAGACGTGCCGCACTTATAAAGATAGTAAAGCGTTTTCCTTTTCCATTCTGTTTCCGTATTTCTTGAATTATTAGTCATAGCAAACTGCTTAACAAAGGTAAATTGCAGCAATTATCGAAAATATGTATAAAAGAATTGTGTAAATAAGGAAAAGTTGATACAATCAAATTGAAGTTGATTGACTCAATTATTTTTGAGTTTATTAACTAATAATCATTTTATTTAGAATGTATTTCAATCAATCTTATCGCAGTATAAATGTACTTTTAATGTTTTGTAAGCGGTTACTACACTTTGTACCCATGAAGGAGGAGCGTCACGTATGGACATCGTAATCGGTACAGCCCTACTATTGCTTGTATTGTCCCTTTTCTCCCTTTTCAGCTTCAAAGCACCTAACGGCATGAAGGCAATGGGAGCCCTAGCAAATGCGGCAGTTGCCAGTTTTTTGGTAGAAGCATTTCAAAGTTATGTAGGTGGCGATTTGTTTGGCTTCAGTCTTGCCAAGGAGGTTGGGCTCGCTTCCGGCAGTATGGGCGGTGTGGCCGCAGCTGCATTGGTAGCGCTTGCAATGGGCGTTTCCCCTGTCTATGCTCTGCTGCTTGGGGCAGCTTGTGCGGGAACAGGATTGCTGCCTGGTTTCATTGCTGGTTATCTCGTATCATTCCTTGTCAAACTGATTGAAAAGAAAGTCCCGGATGGACTTGATCTCATCGTCTGCATCATTGTTGCTGCACCGCTCGTTAGATTTGTAGCAAACATAGCAACACCAGTAGTCAATGCGACACTGCTTAATATTGGCGGCATCATTACGACGGCGGCTAATGATAATCCAATCGTGATGGGTATCGTGCTTGGTGGAGTCATAACCGTCGTGGCAACCGCACCGCTCAGCTCGATGGCGCTTACTGCCATGCTGGGACTTACGGGCTTGCCGATGGCCATCGGAGCCTTGTCCGTCATGGGATCATCCTTTATGAACTTCGTCTTTTTCCATCGTATGAAGTTCGGTGACCGCAAAGACACAATTGCGGTGGCGATTGAACCATTAACGCAAGCAGACATCATATCAGCCAATCCGATTCCGGTGTATGTAACCAACTTTCTAGGAGGGGCGATGGCTGGGGTCGTCGTGGCATTGTTCAATCTGACGAATAATGCGACAGGTACGGCAACCCCAATTGCGGGACTCATGGTCATGTACGGCTTCAACGACCCGCTTACGGTAACGATTGCGGCAGCCCTTTGTGCCCTTTGCGGCATCACGGCTGGTCTCATCGGGTCGCGAATCTTCAAAAACTACAAGATTCGCACAGTCGCCGAGATTCGCGGCACCGCGCCGGCTCCTAAGCCTGCAGCCACGGCGGGCGCTGAAGTAGCGTAAACCAGATCAAGATATAACGAAGTTAGAAGCATCAATCATTCATCAATTCTGTGTAAGAGGAGGATTGTTATGCCGTTCACATCTGTATTTGATATTATCGGCCCTATCATGATCGGTCCATCCAGTTCGCATACGGCAGGAGCCAATCGAATTGGACGTGCAGCCCGCAATCTGTTCGGACGGCTGCCAGAATCCGTCACGGTTACCTTATACGGTTCATTTGCGAAAACATACAAAGGGCATGGGACAGATATGGCAATCGTAAGCGGAATCCTGGACTTTGACACGTCAGACGAGCGAATTCCGAATGCCCTCAGCATCGCAGAAGAGCAGGGTGTTCGCATTACTTTCGTGACATCAGAGGAGGAGAATGAGCATCCGAATACGGCACGCCTCACGTTGCGGGACAAGCGCGGTGCGATCGAAGTCGTCGGTGTGTCAATCGGTGGAGGCAGCATGGAAATCCGTGAAGTCAAGCAATTGGATCCGAACCCAGCCGGCAGAATCCCGGCCATGCTTGTCCTGCATGAGGACAAGCATGGTGCCGTGGCGAATGTAACCTCGCTGCTTGCACAGCATCATATTAACATCGGATATATGGAAGTGTCCCGTTCAGGTAAAGGCGAGAGCGCCTTGATGGCCATCGAGCTTGACCAAGCGGTTGATGTGACTGTAATCAATCGTATGCATTCGCTCCCTCATATTAAAGAAATATGGCAAGTGCAAACCTACCAGCGCACGAGCGCGGAAGGAGGACAATCATGTTCCATAGCGTAGCCGAGCTTGTCCGGTTGGCCGAAGAAAAGCAGTGTAAAATATCCCGCGTCATGCTGGAGAGAGAAGTAGCGCTTCGGCAGGTGTTGTTCCAGGGGTTTTGTTCGCCGTCAAGGAGAAGCTGAACCCTACGCGGGAGCAAATGCTTGAATTTCTATTTACGGCAGGCGCATTTGGATTTGTTATTGCGAACAATGCCTTCATCGCGGGCGCGGCGGGCGGCTGCCAAGCGGAGGTTGGGTCCGCAACGGGAATGGCTGCTGCGGCAGTCGTGGAAATGGCAGGCGGAACACCACAGCAATCGGCAGAAGCGATGGCGATTGCACTCAAGAATATGCTGGGATTAGTATGCGACCCGGTAGCAGGACTTGTAGAAGTCCCTTGCGTGAAGCGGAACGGAGTCGGTGCTTCGTCAGCGGTCGTTGCCGCGGATATGGCTTTAGCCGGCATCAAAAGCAGAATACCGGCCGATGAGGTGATTATGGCCATGTATGAAGTTGGACGTTCCATCCAAGCTCCTTCCGCGAAACTGCCGAAGGCGGTCTGGCCAACACGCCGACCGGCCGCAAGCTGGAACAGCTCGTGCTGGGCCAATAACACGAACGTCAAAGTTCCCCTGGACGCTTGTTTGGCTAATATACCATGAGATGAAATTCAACGTTACGTTCATGTAAGGCAAAGGCAGGCAATCGCCTGCCTTTTTTCTGTCTTCGCATTTTAGTCTCAGTTCCCCTATCATTACATATCGCTTAAGATTGCTCCCATCTTTCATTCAGAATTTGTTCAGTGCCATTGATTAGGATAGAAGGAAGTCGTTCGTGTGGGTAAAATTACCAAGTGAACGGCTCAAACTTATTTATGGAAAGGAGAGGGAGCGATTTGAGGAGGACACTAAGAAGGGCACAGGCGTCTATATGGGCGCTGCTGCTCGTCTTGAACATAGTGCTCCTGCCTGTTACGGCGCATGCGAACGCAGATGGTAACGACTCACAAGGAATTCAATTGCGATTAAGCAGCAGTATGGACACTGTGCTCACAGGAGCAACCTTTACCTACACAATTGATTACAGTCTATCGAGCACGACAGAGGACTATTCTAATGCGGAAATTGTGCTTCCCTTGCCTGAGGGCATCGTATTCGAGGAAGTGCAGGGTTCTGAACATGTCGTAAGCAAACATGAGAATGTGGGCGGCGTGGATAAGGTGACGTTTACATTCAAAAATCCTACCCCATCCGGCGCGACGGGAAAACTGCAGGTGAAGGCTCATTTCCCTAACCACACAACGCCTGACGGGACTGCCGGAACGACAACGGCAACATTCCTCCACCATCCCGGAAGCTTGCAGGTTGAATCGAACCCTGTAACAGTTACAGGGAAGGCATCTGCGGACTGGGTACTTACTAAGGAGCGAATCGTACCTGTTGAAGGTGTGAAGCCGCAGCCAGGAACGGAAGTCGTCTACGAAATTACGCTGAAGGACAACAAGAATCCGGCAGACAAAGACGGCAATCTCAACATTGACCATGTAGTAATTACTGACGTTCTGCCGCCTGAAGCCGAATTCTCCAAGGCAGCCCCCGCGCCTGATTCCATACAGGGTCAGACCCTGACATGGAAGATTGATGCGAAGGAGCTCAATAAGGAGAAAATAACGGATCGTTCCAAAAGCATACTCGTTACGGTTTTGTATCCTAAAGATAAGGTGATTGATCCGAGCACCGGCAACACGAAAACGGTGGTGAATACGGCCAAAGCATCTTATCAGCCTTTGGGAGATGCAGCCAAGGAACTGACTGCGAAGACTGAACACGACTTTATCAAGCAGCCTGGCGGAGGAATATGGATTTACAAGCAAATCTGGAGCGGTCAGGAGAAGGAATTGTCGGAAGGCCAGGAAGTCAGCTTTTTTATTGGCGGAGTAGGGAATGGAGCCAATGTCCCTCTGGATAAAGCCGTCATGACAGATATGACGCCGAAGGGCATGAAATTGCAATATATCCGCATACCAGCCTTTGACGGTACAGATAAAGATGAGTACGAAATTCAGTACACGTCGAAAAGCACGCCTGTTGAGGGCGATTGGAAACTCTGGAAGGAATTAAATTTTAAGACACAACACAAGCTGTTGGCAGCAGATCTGAACGCTGACATTCAAGGCATTCGCCTTGTTTTGGGAGACGTACCCGTTGCGTTCCGTCCGCAAGATGTTTTAGAACTTCGTTACCAATTAACCTCTTATGATCGTGTCAAACATGATGATTATAAGTATGGCGATTTCCCTCGACTGACAGAAAAGTACCCGAACGATGACTTTACCTATCTGGACAAAAATAACGGCCTTCCTACGAACGAAGAAGCCAAGCAGCACCCGAAGCAGTGGAAACAAACGATTAACTATGCAAGCATGGAATACAGCTTCAATGGTGAGAAGACCGAGTATTTGACGGGGGTTAAGGTGTTGGCGGTGGATAAGCGTCCGCTGCTGGAAGTGGATAAATCGGTTGTGAGTGGAAAAAGTACTTCCCCAGGAGGCACGGTAACTTATAGGATCGTTGTCACCAATGCCAGTCCGATTGATGTTCCGTTTCGCGATCCGGTTGTAACGGATCTGCTGCCGAAAGAATTGGAATATGTGCCGGACAGCTTGAAGCTAGGGCCGCTTAACGGCAAGCAGGTGCCTGCCCCTACGTTCTCAGAAGCCCAGAAGGATCAGCAAGGGCGTACGCCGATTACATGGGCGTGGGGTACAGAAGGCAGCAACTCCTTGACGCTGCTGAAGGGCGAAGCGCTCACCTTTACCTTCGAAGCGAGAGTGAAGCCGGATACCCCGACGGGCGAAGTTTACAATGAAGTTGAGGTAACATCAGAACGGCACAACTATATAAACGGGTTGACCAACTTCAAGAACCAGCGCTATAAGCAAGAGAACGGCAAGTGGTATGTATACAACGGAGATAAAATTGATGTGAACGGCATCGATAGCTTGATCTCCGAAAAATGGGTTCAAGGGGATTTGGATAACGGGCAATGGTCTAAGTATCCAAATATCGGCAATGTTGCGCCAGGCGGAGAACTTAAGTATAAGATCTCTGTAACGAACCGGGGATCAATTGGCGTCAAAAACCTTTTGATCGTAGATGCGCTTCCGCATATTGGCGATCACGGGGTCATCGACAAATCGTCGCGAGGCAGCAAGTGGACCCCGATTCTGAAGGAGCCGATATCGCCTCCGAACGGTGTAACGGTATATTACAGCGCCGATGAAGAGATATCGATGATAGGCGGCAACTGGGATAAAGAGCCTCCGCAAGATATATCGAAGGTGCGAGCCTTAAAGTTCGAATTCGCTGATGATGTCATACTGGCTCCTGGCCAATCCAAGGAATTGACATGGACAATGCGTGCGCCTGTTGACACGCCTGCAAGCGATGATCAGATCGCATGGAATTCCTTCGGATACACCGCGACTCCGGTCATTAGCGATAAGGCTATGCTCCCGGCAGAGCCGCTCAAGGTCGGCATTAAGATAAAGGACGATCCAAAGGGAGAGATTGGGGATTACGTCTGGTACGATGAAAATGGCAATGGGATTCAGGATGAAGCACCGGATCATGGTGTGAACGGCGTTCGCGTCGACCTGCATCGCGAGAGTGACGGCAAGGTAATACAAAGCACTGTAACTGGCAATAATCACGAAAGTCAGCCAGGATACTATCTGTTTACTGGCTTGGATGCGGGCAAATACTACGTTACGTTCCACTTGCCGGAAGGCTATGATGCATTTACGGTGAAAGATGCAATAACGAATCCAGGGAAGAACTCCAAGGCTAATGTGGAAGGCAGAACAGACATCATTACACTGGAGCAGGGCGGCAAAAACCATAACATTGACGCAGGCCTAATTAAGAAGGATATTCCATCTATTCCGGGCAAGGGAGCCATCGGCAAATATGTATGGATCGACACGAACGGCAATGGGATTCAAGATGAGAATGGTACTGGATTAAATGGGGTTGTGGTCGAATTATATAACCACAATAATGAGAAGCTGACTACGACTGTCACTCATTCCGTGTATTACAGCTCGGTGACAAATTCGGTCTATGATCCGACTGTCACGGGATCGGTCTACGATCCTGCCGTGACCGATTACGTGTATCAGTCTGGTTACTACTTATTTAATGATTTGGATCTCAGTACTTATAAGATTCGATTCATTGCCCCAGAGGGGTATTCGTTCACGAAACGGGTTCAGGGAGATGATCGCGTACTCGATTCTGATGCGGATCCGAATGGCTGGTCAGACAACATCGTACTTACGGCGGAACGACCACGGGATCTAACGATTGATGCGGGACTTATTGTAAGAACGGTCAATCCAGATCCGGAACCGGGAACGGGCGGATCTACTAATCCTGGAGGTGGGGGTTCTACCAATCCTGGAACGCCTGTAGAGCCAGGCAAACCGGGCAATCAGGAACGGCCGACTATTCCAGGTACAATCGTAGAAACCAAACCTGGGAATCCAGATGGCGATACGAATCCCGAACCAGGCGAAGCGACAGAGCCGGATAGCGATACGAAGCCAGATAAGGGTCAAGGTACTGATAAAGAGCCAGCTGAAGGAACGAATGAGGATGAAGCGGACGGTACCGATTTGGGTGGGAAGCAGGACGTTGATCGGCAGCCGAACCGCCCGAACGTCTTGCCTCAGACTGGTGAGCAAGCGCCGATTGAACCAATCATCGGTATGTTCTTGTGCGTCGCTGCTATCATCATGTGGAGATTAAGCAAAAGAGGGGCAGCAGATCGTTAACGAATCAGCCGTCGAGGAGTAAAGCTCCTTGACGGCTTTTGTTTGTGCATTGACGGACAAACGTGCGTACAAATTTTCAAAATCATTGTGATAAAAAAAGTTGCTTTGTATTCAAATTTGAATATAATGAATTATGTTCGCATTATTCAAATTTGAATATAGGGGTGGTAAGGATGGGTTCTTCTTCTCGTGCTCGCATAACGGTTATTGGTCTTCTGCACGGGCTGTTGATTGTGTCGCTGGATCAGACGATACTATCTACAGCCGTGCCGACGATTGTTGCGAAGCTTGGCGGCTTCGAACAGTATGTATGGTTGTTCTCGGCTTATCTGATTGCAAGCGTGGCGTGTATGCCGTTGTTCGGCAAGCTATCTGATATGTACGGACGCAAGCGATTCTTTGCGCTCGGGATCATCGTATTCATGGTAGGCTCGGTACTATGTGGAATGGCCGGTTCGATGCAGGAATTAATTTGGTATCGTGCGATCCAAGGTATTGGCGGCGGTGCGCTTATGCCCGTTGTATTTACGATTCTGTTCGATATATTCCCAGAGGGAAAACGAGCTAAGATGACAGGGATGTTCGGGGCAGTATTTGGTCTATCCAGTGTGTTTGGGCCCATGGCTGGAGCTTTTTTCTCCGACCACCTGCACTGGCGTTGGATCTTCTACGTGAATCTTCCATTAGGATTGATTGCGCTTCTACTTGTTATGCTTGGCTATCAGGAGACACTAAGCTTCAAGAAGCAGCAGATTGATTGGCTGGGAACATTCACGCTGGTTGCTGCAATCTTGTGCTTCATGTTCGGATTGGAGATGGGGGGCAAGGATTATGCATGGTCTTCCGCGACGATCATCTCGCTTTTTGTAGGGGCACTCCTTATGCTTGTTCTATTTATCATTGTCGAGTTGAAGGTGCAAGAGCCAGTCGTCCCGCTTGGTTTGTTCAAGAGTAAGCTGTTTACCGCGAGCATGGGGGCAGGGCTGCTAATTGGAATGCTGTTGATGGCAGGAGCGACCTTCATTCCGTTATTCATTCAAGGAGTTGTGGGCGGATCCGCGACGAATGCTAGTACAGTGCTGACGCCGATGATGCTGGCACTCGTCTGCAGCACCGTTACGGCAGGATTTCTGCTGAGAAAGATGTCGTTCCGCAGCATAATGCTTATATCGGGAACATTGCTGCTGATGTCTGTTGTGCTTTTATCCCAGGTAACGCCTGACACCTCCATGTCTACGATGGTTGTATTTATGATCATGATGGGCTTGGGGATAGGTGCTTCCTTCCCCGTTACCTCGATCGCGGCACAGCATAAGGTGGATTATCAGCAGCGGGGCACAGTCAATTCGCTAGTGCGGTTCTTCCAAACACTTGGCAATACGCTCGGAATCAGTATATTAGGGAGTATTCAGACCTCTTATTTACGTGATCGCTTCGGCGATGTGCTGACTGATCCAAAGCTTGTGGAGCAGCTTGGCAATCCGCAGGTTCTGCTGCAGGATCAAGTACGTTCATCCATTCCAGAGCCGATTTTGAAGCAGCTAACTAGCGCGTTGTCTGATTCCATTGCCCATGTTTATGTGTGGTCCATTCCGATCGCGGTGCTTTCCCTTTTGTTCATTTTGCTTATGGGACGTGTTACAATGGTGTCTAAACACTCTCATGGGAGTGCGGCAGCCGCAGAGCAAGGTGGAGAACCTGCATGATTGCGAATGGCTGTCGTTTCATGAAGGAAGAGGTGGAACGCATGTCGATGAAGCTGGCCATACTTGGTTTGCTTATGGAGCAAGATCGCCATCCTTATGAGATGAGTCAAGCTATGAAAGAACGCGAAATGCATAATTATATGAAAATTCAATATGGGTCGCTGTATTATGCCATTGACCAGTTAAACAAGGGCGAGTTTATTGAAAAAGCCGAGTTCGTGAGCGGCGGTTCTCGCCCGGATAAGACGATTTATCGCATTACGGAAAAAGGGAAGCGTGAGCTTGAAGAACTGCTCATTGAAGAAATGAAAAAGCTGCCTCATTTGAATCATCCATTTTATGCGGCGCTGTCCTTTGTGAAGTATGCGGATCAGGCAATCGTTATGGAGATTATTCAGAATCGTATTGCTTACTATGAGCAGGAAGCAGAACGAATGTGGGCCCTGTACGAAGAGCATATCTCATATGCTCCCCGTTCTGTTCTTTATATGTTGTATGGGGGCTATAAATATACAGTAACCGAATTGAATTGGTTGAAAAGCCTTCAGGAGGATGCGCTGGCTGGCAAATTAGGCAGTAAAGGCGAACCTCTGCCAGTACAGAAGCTGCATTAGTGGAAGGTGTCGAAAGAACGTCTCGGAATGTCGGGGATGTTCTTTTTTTGTTGAATATGAATAAAAGCGAAATGAGCAGGACATCCTTCCCACTAAGGGAGGGGTAACCATATGTTTACAATATCGACTACAAGTTCGGAACGGAAGGGAAACATGACATCGAGATCGGATAAGCGCGCTATCGTATTCACAAGGTTGTCGTTAGGTATTGCAGGAGCGGTGCTGTGTGTAGCAGCGGGTATGCTTATAGCTCCAATGTCTGTCCAGGCGTGGACGACAGAGACGGGTGCATATCAACAAGGGGCGTTAACACAAGCAACGTTGTCCACCCATGCTTCCTCACAGGTGCAGCAAACAAAGAAATTGACTTGGACCTCGAACGCCACAACTGAAGCGCTTCCGCTCGTGTATGTGCAGCCTTTGCCGACAGTAAAACAGAAGGTGAAGGAAGAGCAGGAACGTCCACATGTTGCGGTTGCAGCGGCCAAACTGACATTCACGGCTGCTGAGCTTGCTCCACAACAGGAGCGCATCATTCGTTCGGTAAAGGTTGTTGCGACTGGCTATACGGCAGGAGCAGAATCAACTGGCAAGGAACCGGGGCATCCAGAGTACGGGATTACTTATTCCGGTGTTAAAGTGCGTCGAGACTATGTGTCAACGATCGCAGCGGATTTATCCGTATTTCCATTAGGAAGCATCCTCTATATTCCGGGATATGGATATGGGATTGTAACGGATATTGGTGGCAAAATTAAGGGCAAGAAGCTTGATCTATTCTTCCATACAAAGAAGCAGGTATACGGGCAGTGGGGCAAGAAAGAAGTGGAAGTCAAGCTAATTAAACGCGGCAATGGAAAAGTATCGGAACAAATGCTGGATGAATTGAATGCAGCTGTCTTTAAAAATAAAGGGATTCCGGAGTCCATGCTCTAATTGGGGCTTTGTTTCATGATGAGCGCTAGGGGTGTGCATTCGAATAATCGAGTGCTGCGCTAAGCATAATATCTCCTGTAGGAACGCAAGTTTCTGAATTTGACCCGCCGAAACGCGGAGATGCAGGAGGTGAATGGAAATGCCGAAGAACAACAAAGCGAACCGCATGCAGCCTGCTAACGCGAAGTACACTTCTGGTGAGTTTGCAGCCCAAAGCAACGCTGCTGACACTGAGTTTGGCCAAGAGGTTGCTCCTACAGCAGGTGCTGTAAAAGGAACAGAAAAAGGCATCGTGCAAAAAGTGCAGGAAGCTGATCAACAACAATAATACACCAAGATGCGGTGGCGAGTTATAGACTTAGCCAGGCATCGTAACGAATGGCTGCCCCTTGCTTGGGCAGCCATTTTCATTTCATTGCGGAAGTGAAAAATTCGATAGTAATTCATTTCCAGTTCCTCGGTCCCGAGACTGAGACGAACTTCCTTCCTCCGTCGCTGGTAGATGGACATGATTTCTCTTACAATTACTACATAATGAATGAAATGACTGCAGAGAAATGGAGGGAACCGTATGAATAATCAGCGTGGCAGATGGTCGGGAGGGTTGTTTCTAATCGCGATCGGCGCTTTCTTCATGCTTAACCAACTTGGTTATATTGATATGGATTTTGGGGAATTGATACGCACATTTTGGCCGGTGATCCTCATCTTAACGGGATTCAATGCGCTTATACAGGGGGCGTTCTGGGGGCTTATCCTTCTAGCCATCGGTGGCTACTTTCAGTTATCGAATTTAGGAGTTCTGACGGTGGATATTGGTTCAGCTATGAGGATGCTCGTTCCATTTATCCTCATTATGGTCGGTGTAGGGATGTTGATTCGTCCACGAAAAAATCGGCATAGAGATAAGTATCGTGATCGTAAGCGTTGGGACGAAGGGTACTGGCATGAACATGGTGGACAACATGATCGACCGTATAGTGAACCGCGTCCACTAGATGATGACTTTGATCAGACCTTTAATAAGCATTTTAACAAAGACGGTGTATCCGATGTTCCTCCGCCTCCGGGATATGATGAGACTGGTTCGGCAGTAGGCGGGGATAGCGACAGACGCTATAAAGAACCGTTTGGACGTAATCAAAGCCAATCATCTGATTATGATCCATTTTCGTATAAGGGATCAGTACCACCGCCACCACCACCGCCTCCGCCAATGGGCTCGGGATCGAAGTTCGACACGGTGAACAAGTCAGGCTTTATCGGTGATATTCATTTAGGCTCTGATTATTGGGAATTGAAGCCGATGAACATCTCGCATTTCATTGGTGATACGGTAATCGACTTGACGAAGGCGCAAGTGTCGTACGGCGAGACGAAGATCAATGTTTCTTCTTTTATAGGAGATGTGAAAGTATATGTTCCGAATGATATGGATCTTGGTGTAGTGGTAAGTTCAAGCTCCTTCCTCGGCGATGTGAGAGTATTCAATCAGGAGAAGGAAGGGTTCATGAATAATTTGCAAGTGGAGACTCCCTATTATTATGAAGCAGGCAAGAAAGTGAAAATCTCCGTCAGTACCTTCATAGGGGATGTAAAGGTCATGAAAGTGGGGTAGTGCAATCATGGTGTCACGCTGGTTTCGCAGCACGAAGAGTGTCAAGTGGGAGCTGCTTCTCACCTTTGTGATTTCAGGCTGTATTATCATGAGTGTGTTCTGGATTGGCTTCGTCTATGGAGGTTCCTGGTATAGTGGGATGAACTGGTGGCTGTTCGGTATTGTGACGGTCATCATCGTATCGGTCATTATGGGTTATGTCGCAGGCGTGCGCCTTCAGCGCCGCCTTGACGTACTTCACGATAGCATGATGCAGGTGATGAAGGGCAATTGGGCAGAGCGGATTCCGCTTGGCGATGAAGAGTCATTTGCTCGCTTGTATGAAGACTTCAATACGATGGTAAGCGGGATGGAACAGAAGCTTCGCATCTTGCAGAAGTTGTCCGAGCAGCAAGTGATGGATCGGGAGCGGGAATGCGAAGCTGTTGTGCTGGAGGAACGAAGACGTCTAGCAAGGGATTTGCATGATACAGTCAGTCAGCAGTTATTTGCGCTTCATATGGCTTCCTCTTCCTTGACGAAGGTCATGGACATAGATATGGATCGGGCGAAGAAGGTGGTTGGCCATCTTGTTGAGATGTCCCATACCGCACAGCGCCAAATGCGCGGCTTAATTGCACAGCTGCGGCCGCTTGAGCTTGACGGCAAGACATTGCAAGAAGCGTTGGGCCGCTGGTTCCCTGACTATTGCCGGCAGAATGGCTTGCAAGGTAAGATTGACATTGAACTAAATTGTGAATTGTCGGAAGCCAAAGAGCATCAGTGCTTCTTAATGATTCAGGAAGCCATGGCCAATGTAGTCAAGCACGCGAAGGCGACGAAGGTTACCTTGACTCTGCAGGAGACGCCGAATCAGATTATTCTTGCTGTGGCAGATGATGGCCAAGGGTTCGATCTTCAGAGTGCGTCATTCAAGGCAGGGAGCTATGGACTGACGACGATGCGAGAGCGGGTGGATAAGCTTGGCGGTCACATGGATCTCATAAGCCGTCCGGGAGCGGGGACGACAATACGCGTACATATCCCTCGATTTGAAGAAATAGAAGAGCAGTCAAATGACGGAGGTCATTCCAATACAGAAATGTGTGAGTAACGGAGAACGGACGGGAGGCGAATCGGTTGGGGGATAAGACATCGGTATTTCTTGTGGACGATCATGAAATGGTGCGGCTAGGTCTTCAAACTTACTTAATGCTCGATCCGGAGATTGAAGTTATTGGCGAGGCTAGTGGTGGTAGAGAAGCGATTGCTGCCATACAAGCGATGGCTAGTCGGAATGAGCCATTGCCTGATTTAATCCTTATGGACTTGATGATGCCTGACTTGAACGGGGTAGAGACAACAAGAGAGCTTATCGCACAGTTTCCGAATTTGCGAATTGTCATGCTGACCAGCTTCATGGAAGATGAGCAGGTTGTCGAAGCGATTCAGGCGGGGGCAGTCAGTTATGTGCTGAAGACGGTGTCGGCTGAAGAACTGGTATACGCGATTCGTGGCGCGCTGCAGGGCAGACCGGTTATGAGCGGTGAAGTATCACAGGCATTGACCCGTGGACTGCGCAAGCGTGCAGCTCAGCCGGATGATGAGGGACTGACGGAGCGGGAGAAGGAAGTGCTGCTGCTTATTGCTGATGGCAAGACGAACAAGGATATTGCAGATGAGCTCCATATCAGCATCAAGACGGTTAAGACACATGTATCGAACCTACTTATGAAGTGTGAGCTGCAGGATCGTACACAGCTTGCAGTGTTCGCTCATCGTAAAGGGTGGGTTAAAAACGAATAATTTCGTCTATCCTGTAAATAGACGTAGTAGTTGTGAACGTGATGGTCTCAGTTGTCTAGATATATGATATTCTAGGTCTAGACACTAGTAGATTTGAACTGTGCTTTTTATTGCATCGACAGGAATTGCAGAACAGGCCGAAGGGCCTGTTTTTTTGTCGAACTTTTGTATTATCATCTTTTATGGTGTTTTATATTGTTTTTAAGCTAGGATTAAGGTTTATCGTCCATTATATAAACATATCATTACGATACTTCATTTGATACGAGTACATTAGGAGGTAGGCAAAATGGACGAACAAAAACGCAATTTATTTGGTGCATCCGACAAGGATTCTCATACATCAGCATCAGACGACAGCGCTGCTCGACAAGAGCGCGATGACAGCCTGAGTGAAGAACAGGAACTGGGCAAGCAAAATGAACGTTACTACTACGCCTACGGCCCTTATCAATCCGTAAAACAAGAAGAACCTTCGAGAACCACAACATCGACAGATCAAACTGGACGTATGAATGATGTGCAGGTAACGCCGCCGAATCCGGTTAAGCCGCTTCCGTTCTCCAGCGCTACGCAGCAGGGAGGGGCTCAAGCGAGTGGATATACGGCTCCGAATATGCGTGGTGACGGAGGAGGCCAATCTGCTCCGCCGCAAGGTGATTGGAACTTCAAGGATTCGAAGCGCAAGAGAGGGACTTCCTTCAAGGCAATATTTGCTTCCTTCATGGCAGGGGCGCTCGTCATTACGGCGCTTATGATTACGGCTGACAAGACGAACCTGTTTACAGGAGGAACGGCGCTTGCTGGCGAGGGGGCTGGAAGCAGTGCGGCAGGTGCGAATGCGGTGCAGACCAATGGGCCTGGAACTACGCTGCCGAACGGCTCGAACAGTGTAGCGGATGTATTTAAGAAAGCTAGTCCTGCTGTCGTGAAGATCGAGACATTCGGAACGACAAGAGGGCAAAGCGGTGGTGGCAGCAATCCGTGGATGGATGACCCGTTCTTCCGCCAATTCTTCGGAGACGGCTATGGGAATGACAATTCCCGCCAGGATGTGAAGCCGAAGCTGCAGCCTCTTGGAATCGGTACAGGGTTCATTTTTGATAAAGACGGTTATATATTGACGAATCAGCACGTGATTGAAGGTGCGGAGGCGATTCAGGTACAGGTGGAAGGAAACAAGGAGCCGATTAAGGCAGAACTGCTTGGACATAGCAAAGACTTGGATTTGGCTGTACTGAAGATTGAAAGCAAGGGCGATCTTCCTACTGTTAGCCTTGGCAATTCTGATGCAACTCAAATCGGAGACTGGCTTGTTGCAATCGGCAACCCGTCTGGATTCGATCATACGGTTACTGTTGGTGTACTTAGTGCACGCGAACGCAAAATCAATGTTGACGATAACGGCAGCGCTCGTGAATACCAACACTTGCTTCAGACAGATGCATCGATCAACCCTGGTAACTCTGGCGGTCCGTTGTTGAACATGCAGGGCGAAGTTATCGGCATGAATGTAGCGGTAAGTCGCCAGGCGCAAGGAATTGGATTCGCTATTCCATCGAATGTGATGAGTAAGGTTGTTGAGGATTTGAAGAACAAACGCGAGATTGCGAAGGAGCCTCTGCCATTTATCGGTGCAACACTCATTACGATGACAGATGATATTGCAGACCGATTAGGTATGAATCTAATTAAGGGGTCTCTCGTGAGCGAAGTGTTGTTCGGCACCCCTTCTTATGAGGCAGATTTGCGCGCATATGATATCATTACCGGTATGGATGGGACTAAATATACAACCAAGGAAGAGCTAATTGAACAGATTAGCAAGAAGAAGGTTGGCGATACCGTTAAGCTTCAAGTCGTACGCAATGGCAAGTCGATTGATGTAAGTGTGAAGATTGGCGATAAGAACAAATTCACGAAACAATTGCAGCAATAAGGGGAGGGGAGTGCGTCACGACATGAGCAATGGCACTTGAAGGACGCATCCCCCTAAGTATAAAGATAGGAAGCACAGAATGGCTTATGCGATTTCTGGCTTCCTTTTCGCTTTAATGGCAGAATAACAAATGATTTGCATATTTGATGGAAATCGGAAAAAGGGGATGAGTATGATGCGATCAACGATACTGGTAATTGACGATGATGAGAAAATTACTTCCATGCTTCGAAGGGGGTTGGTGTTCGAAGGGTACGAGGTACGTACGGCTTCGAATGGATCGGAAGGGCTGCGGGACATGATGCTGCATGAACCAGATATGGTCATATTAGACGTCATGATGCCCGAAGTTGATGGATGGGAAGTATGCCGCCGTATGCGTGAAGGGGGCAGCAGTGTGCCTGTGCTCATGCTGACGGCTAAGGATGAGGTGCAGGATCGCGTGAAGGGGCTTGATAACGGGGCGGATGATTACTTGGTCAAGCCGTTTGCACTTGAAGAGCTGCTTGCACGTGTCCGTGCCCTGTTGCGGCGTCGCAGTGATAGTGAAGGGGGTTCGCATCGCCTAACATTCGAGGATATTGTGCTGGACTTACATACACGTGAAGTACAGCGGGACGGCAAGGCGATCGAGCTTACAGCGAAGGAATTTGAGCTGCTCCATCTATTCATGCAGAACCCGAAGCGGGTACTGCCGCGCGATATGATTATGGAGAAGATATGGGGATATGATTACAGCGGTGAATCTAATGTGTTGGAAGTATATATTGCCATGCTTCGTCAGAAGACAGAGGAGCATGGAGGCAAACGCATCATACTAACGATCCGTGGGACGGGCTATGTACTGAGAGGGGACAGTTAGATCGATGTCAATTCGATTGCGGCTTACAGTCTGGTATTCGGCTTTGCTTGCCTTTACCTTATTTTTGTTCGGGATTGCGATTTATACATTTGTCGACTACAACATCTATAAAGATATTAAGACCCGCATTTCCAATCAGATGGATCAATTGTATATCCTCCCCTCTATCGATTGGGAACGTTCCCAGCTGAATTGGGATGTTCAGCAGTCTAATCGGTTAAATAATGAGGAAGTGTTTTTTCAGACGATTAACTTCAGTTCAGGCAAGCTAATTCGTTCTGATAACTTGAAGTCCCTTAATCTGAAGCTGCCTGTTCCTTCGAATCCAAGCCAAATTAAAGCAGGCATACGAAAGGTTGAGGTGCAATCGTTTCAATTTCTCGTGTATGAGAAGCTGCTGAAGCTGGAGAACAATGATACGATCATCGGAGCTGTACAGGTCGCTGCCTTTACCGGACATGAGGCTCGATTTATGCGTGAACTGAGGAGTATTCTCGTTGTTGCGTCCATGGTTACCGTTGTACTGGCGTTCTCACTAGGGCTCTTCTTGGCGCAGAAATCATTACGTCCGATTGAGAACATTATTAAAGCGACAGACCGGGTTCAGAAGGGTGCGGATCTCAGTGTAAGAATTCCGCGTGTCGGGCCGCCGGATGATGAGGTTGGTCAATTGACTGACCGTATTAACAGCATGCTTGGGCGAATGGAAGCCTTCTATAATGAGCTTGACGAGGCATACCGGGCACAGCGGAGATTCGTATCTGATGCATCGCATGAACTGCGCACTCCGCTGACTACGATTCGGGGAAATGTTGATCTGCTTGAGAAGATGTGGCTGCAAGAAAGCGGGACACTGGCGTTAACAGAAGTAGACAAGCAGCAAATGTCTATGGAGGCGTTAAGCGACATAGCAGATGAATCGCGTCGAATGAGCAGGCTTATCAATGATATGCTGTCACTGGCTCGGGCGGATGCCGGTTATGTGATGGAGAAGTCGATGATTGAATTGAAGTCGCTCGTTGAGGAAGTTGTGCGAAGAGCGCAATTCTTGCCGCGCAAGGCGGAATGGATTCTTGGAGACATAGCAGCAATCGATCAGAAAATAGTGTACGGCAACAAAGATTATTTGCAGCAAATGCTGTTTATCTTCATCGAGAATGCATTCAAATACACGGATGGCGGGTTTGTACGTCTGGATGCGATTATTCAGGATGAGCAAATTGGCTTGAAGGTGCAAGATACGGGAATGGGCATGAATCAGAAGGAAGTTCCGTATATCTTTGAGCGATTCTATCGTGCTGACGTATCTCGCGGCGTTACTTCCGGAACGGGGCTCGGTCTGTCGATCGCGAAATGGATCATTGATGAGCACCGCGGTTCTGTGGAAGTAGTCACGAAGCCAAATGAGGGGACGACGTTCATCGTTTGGCTGCCGCTTGCTTCGGTCGACGAATGCGAGGGAGTTCCGGTATAATGAAGATGCCGGATGCTAGTGGTGCAGTTTCATTGCAGCTCTTATAGCAGACGAAGCGATTGGAAGGGAAGCAGGTGTACTTGTGGAAGTAATGAAAATAACACCGCGCGGTTATTGCTATGGTGTTGTTGATGCAATGGTTATTGCACAGCAAACCGCACGCAATCTGGATTTGCCGCGGCCTATCTATATATTGGGCATGATTGTGCACAACAGTCATGTGACGAACGCATTCGAGGATGAGGGCATCATTACGCTTGATGGCCCGAACCGGATGGAAATCCTGGATCAAGTAGAGTCGGGGACGATTATCTTCACGGCGCATGGTGTATCGCCAGAGGTTCGCCGCAAGGCTCGTGAGAAGGGGCTTACGACTGTCGATGCTACTTGCCCGGATGTAACGCGTACGCATGATCTCATTCGCGAGAAGACGGTGGAAGGTTATGAGGTTATTTACATCGGGAAGAAAGGACATCCGGAGCCTGAAGGGGCAATTGGTGTTGCGCCGGACAGTGTTCATTTGATTGAGCGGGAAGAAGAAGTTCAGTCGCTTCAACTGGCGACAGACAAGATCATTATTACGAACCAGACGACGATGAGCCAATGGGACATTAAGCATATTATGAATCGATTGGTTGAGAAATTCCCATCAGCCGAAATCCATAACGAAATTTGCATGGCGACACAGGTTCGTCAAGCGGCAGTGGCGGAGCAAGCGGGAGAATGTGATCTCGTTATCGTTGTCGGCGACCCGCGCAGCAATAATTCGAACCGTCTTGCTCAGGTGTCAGAGGAGATTGCCGGTACGACGGCGTACCGCATTGGAGACTTGTCTGAGCTGGATGTGGAATGGCTGCGAGGCGTTAAGAAGGTTGGGGTAACCTCCGGCGCTTCGACGCCGACGCCAATTACGAAGGAAGTCATTGCGTTCTTGGAACAGTTCGACGAGGCGGATCCAGAGACATGGGAGAAGACGCGGACGGTAAATATGAAGAAGCTGCTTCCTCCTGTTCGAACGAAGTCGAAATCGTGAAGAAGCGGGCTTCGGTCCAAAGTAATGTAACTTCATTTCATGAAGTGCTGCATGTGCAATATGTTTAGGCAAATGTGAATGGCTCCTTCAAAGGAACTTAAATGCTAAGTTCCTTTGGGGGAGTTTTTTTATTTTTTCCATGAAATCATTGGAAGCCTGTCACAAAATGGAACGGTAAGATTGTTATACATATGTGAATACATACTCATAATTGTACGAAGAAGGAGAATCATCCAATGAAAACAACGATGAAATTAGTAATTGCTACATTAAGCGGCATCCTGATGTTCGGTTCTATGAGCTTCACAGTTCAGGCGGATCCATCCCAGACAGCGAGTGACACTGCGGCTGCCACATCGACTGATCAGGAGCTAACATTAGAAGAACAGAATAAGATATATGAAAAGGAAGTAAGAAGAATAGGGCAAGAGGCTAAAAATCCGGGTGACGTGTATGTTGCTTTTATTAGCAATAAAAAATTGATGTCCGGAATGGAATTCCTCTATATAGTCAATCCGCTTACGTTCAAAACATACGAGGAATATATAAAAAAGGCTGCTACGTATCAAGGGCCAGTATTGCAGAAGCCAACCAACCTGCCGAAGGGATATAAGTTAGCCAAAGCGGAAATCGAGTATCTGAAAAGTAAGGAGTTCGAAGCAGAAGTCAAAAAAGAAGCTGCTATTGAGGGACAAGGAAAATTACTTTATGCGAAGAAATATGATTGGAAGGTACCGGGCGAAATCAAGCTTGAGTTTGTGAATGGGAAGAACACGTTTCTGTTTGAAATGTACACGATCGACCCGAAAACAGCGAAAAAGCAAACAGGTTATGTCTATGAACCTGCTAGCGAAAAGGCAAAATACAATTTCCTGTCTTGGAGGGTGAAAGATAAAGCAATTACTATTCAAACGAATACGGATATGTCCAAAGAAGATCTAATCAAGCTTTCGAAAACGATGGTACTTGAGAAAAAATAATCAGATAAGCAGGGTTTCGTAATCGGACGAAGTATATCGAGTAACCCCCGGGGAAGCTGTGAAGATTAGCAGTTTTTCAGGGGGTTGTTTTTTAGGGATTTTTTGATAATGATGTCACGAAAGGCATGGTGAGAGTTGTTATATAAGATAAGGCGTCAAAAGCTTAACTAGAGAGGGGCACTTTGATATGAAAATGACAATGAAACTTGCAATCGCAACGATAAGCGGCATCCTATTATTTGGTTCGATGAATCTCGCGGCAGAGGCGGCGTCTTCTCGTTCGATAAGCGATATAACGTTGAAGACGGCAGCGGCTAAACCAAAGACCATGACTGAGGGCGAGAAGTTGGAAAAAGCAGAGAGGGAGAGAATCAACAAATTACTTGAAAAAAATCCGGAAGATACCTATATCTTATATGTCAGTAATGAATTGACGAAAGTTAAAGGCAAAGCAGAGGTCGACATGTTGGGCAACAGCATGCCGAAATTTAGCAAGTATGAGGACTATCTAAAGAAGGCAGCCAGTTTGAAGGAAGCAACGCTGCAAAAACCTGCTAACTTGCCCAAAGGATATGTCTTCTCCGCAGCAGAGATTGTAGGTCCATATACCGCTGATTTTGCTGCAGAATTGAAAGCAGAAGCAAAAAAATTAAACAAACAGATTTACTCTAAAAAACTGAATTGGACAACTACAAATGAAACCAAATTAGAATTCAAAAATGGAGACAATTTTATCAAAATAAGCAGCCGTAAGCCTGATGCGGTGGATAAGAAAAATTATAGTCAAGAGTATACCTATACAAGCGCGGAAAAAATGAAAAAAGATAATCCATATGTAGGCGAGAAATATCTAGTAAATTCGTTGGTTTGGATCCAACACGGCAAGCTGCTTTCCGTTCATACGAATCCAAAGAATCCAATGACGAAGGAAGAGATGATCAAGTTGGCGAAAACGATGGTCAAAAAGTAAGAATCGCCATGTTATTGCTGCGAAACGTAAGATAATCCGATATTGAACACCCTCAGGGGAAGACGTGGATCAGCATGTCTAACCTGGGGGTATTTGCGTTTCTTCGATTGAAGTCATGTCACAAACCAGACGGTTGAAATTGTTATATAAATGGTAGATATTACATGTCAAACAGGAAAGGTGCGATTTTATATGAATACGAAGATGAAAATAGCAATTGCTTCACAATGCAGCATTCTATTGTTCGGATCCATGCACCTCATGTCAGGCACAGCGTCAGATCATGCTATAAGCGGCATCAGCTTGAAGGCAGCAGCAACGAAACCAATGACTGCAAATGAAGGCGAGAAGTTGGAGCAAGCCGAGAAGGCTAAACTTGACAAACTGTTGGAAAAAAATCCGTGTGATATGTATCTGATATACAGCAGTTATCAGCCAAAGGGATTTGAGGTTTTTGGTTATGGCAATTTTAATCCGCGCTATGAGAAATACGAGGACTATGAGAAGTTGTTGCGTGTTATGAAAGAGCCGGCTCCGCAGATGCCTGCTGATCTGTCGAAGAGCTATACGTTCGACGGGGTTATTGTTGCTGCGCCATATACAAATGAGTATGCGGCGGCCATGCAGGCTGAGGCGAAAAAGCTCGGCAAAAAGGTGTATTCAAAGAAGCTTGAATGGAAGGATACGAATATGATCCAGTAGCGTTTTGTGAACGGCAAAGATTATATTCAGTTCTCTAGTTATCGGATTGAAGAGATGGAAAAGAAACAACAAGGATATGTCTATATCGCTGCTGCGGATGTGAAAAAGAAAAATCCAAAACTTGATCCTAAATTTATTACGACCACATTAAATTGGTATGAACAGGGTAAGGGGTTCTCGATTTCAACCAATGCTGAGAATCCGCTGACGAAGGAAGACCTGATCAAGCTGGCGACAACGATGGTGAAAAAATAGCTTTGACATCGCTAAATTTTGGTGAATACATGTTGACATATATAAACTACGGTTGTAGTATATTAATTAACTACATCCGTAGTTTAATTTATTCCAATTGATCGTTGAAAGGAGTGTTGTGGAATGATTGCAGTATCAAAGTAGTATAGCGGCTCTAAGTAGCGTGTTGTTACTAGGTTCAAGTGTGGATCAATCCGTACACCATCATTTCTGCTGACGGTACAAATTATGAATGCATGCAGCATAAACGAGAGCATTTTGTATGTTAAATCTGTTGACATCGATGCAGTAAAAATATAGCATGTATTTATAACTACAAATGTAGTTAACTAAATGATTGGACTTTGGGGGTTTCATGCATGAATCTGAATCAAATACCACCGATTACGGATGCGGAATTGGAAATAATGCGCGTCTTATGGGCAAATCCGAATTGCCCATCCAGTGAGGTCGTAAAACAGCTGGCGGAGCGCATGGGCTGGAGTCCGAATACGACACGAACGCTTCTAAATCGCTTGGTGCAGAAGAAAGCGGCGGGGGCGAAGCTGGAAGAGGGTTCGAAGCGCACCCAGCTATTTTTTTCGATCATCAGCGAGCAGGAATACTTGCGATCGGAAACTACGTCTTTTATGAAGAAACTGTATGGCGGGGCCTTAAAGCCGATGCTGGCCCACTTCTTAGAGGATAAGACGCTAAATCCGCAGGAAATCGAGGATTTAAAGGCTTTATTTGACGAAAATCGCGGCGACGAACCGGAAATGAGAGATTGCAAATGAGTTCGACAATGCATGAATGTTTATTATCGTTTTTTGGCTGGGTGATTCGCGGCTCATTTATGGCAAGCATCTTGGTTTTACTGGTTTTGATGCTGCAACTTCTATTAAAAAACAAGCTTGAAGTCAGATGGAAGTACCTGCTGTGGATCCCTGTGGCGATTCGTTTGCTGCTGCCTTGGGCACCGGAGTCTTCACTTAGCCTGTACAATGTGTTTTCATTGGAGACCATAGTGCCCGATACTAGACAACAAACTCAAAATGCATCAGCTTGGCACAATTTGTGGAAAAGGCCAGGTGAAAAGGGAGAAGCGGCAGCTCAAGCAGAGAATTCTATTGATTCGGAGAAAAGCAACCTATTAAGAGGGAGTGCACAAATATCGGATTCGCCTCATGAATCTGGTGCTTTATGGGACATACGCTTCTGGTGGAGTGGGTTCAAGCAATTGGGCTTCATCAATATGCTTATGTCGGTTTGGCTATTGGGTATCTTGTTTTTTGCTGCGAAGACTGTCTTCGACCAACTTCGATTGAGCCGAGCCTTACGTGCGGCCAAAAAAATTGAAACGCCTTTTTTAACGACAGTGTTCCGTGAAACGAAGCGGCTAATGGGCGTAAAGCGTGACGTGCAGTTTGTCGCTAGCGAGATTATTCCCGGGCCTGCCGTTGTTGGCTATAGCAAGCCAGCGATCCTTATTTCGCCAAGTTTGCTCGTCACGCTGCAAGAGGATCAACTTCAATACATATTGGCGCATGAATGTGCCCATATACAGCGGCGGGATGTGGCGGTGAATTGGATGATGCATATCCTACTAATCTTCCATTGGTTTAATCCATTATTGTGGCTTGCCGTACATAAAGCAAGGCAGGATCAGGAGATGGCCTGTGATGCATACGTGCTGGATCGGATCAGTTCACAGGAGCATGTACAGCAAAACCATGCATACGGGCAAACGATTATCCATGTACTGGAGCATTTTTCGGGAGAACATCATTACCCGGGGGTTGCCAGCCTGTCCTCTACTCATAAACAAATGAAAAGGAGACTTATCATGATCAAACAATTTGACAAAAAATCCTACCGCTTATCTATTCTGGGATTGGCAATGATTCTTATGCTAAGCAGTGTGTCGTTGGTTAATGCAAAGGAAGGAAATGCTGCGAGTGCGCCACAAAAGAGCTCCGTGCAGGAGCAGGAACCACAGTCTGCTGTGAACAATGAGCCGGGTGCTGTCAATCCAGATGGGAAGATTGGGACAGCTAAACCAAAGGAAATGAGTGAAGGTGAGAAGCTGCAGAAAGCGGAGGAGAGTAGAATTTACAAATTGCTTGAAAAAAATCCAGACGACACGTATATCGTATACGTCAGCGGTGAGATCCTTCAACGTAAAAAAGCCAGCACATATTATATGGGAAGTGTTTATCCAAAATTCGATACGTATGAAGACTATCTTAACAGAGCATCTGCATTGAAGGATGCAGTACTTCAGCAACCTGTGGACATGCCTAAAGGTTACCAATTCATTATTGGAGAAATTAGAGGCCCTTTGGGCGCCCATGATGCTAAAGAAATTGAGACCGAGGCCACGAAGTTAGGGAAGAAGGTTCACTCTAAAAAAATCAACTGGACAACCTCGAGCGGGATAATATTGGAGTACACAAATGGAGATGATAAGATTACGTTGGGAAGCAGAAATCTTGATTCAGTAGATAAGAAGCAACTTAAACAAGGGCATTATACCTATATAACTGCAGCAGAAAACAAAAAGGAAAAGAGCGCTCTTAAAGTCGAGATACGAAATGATTTGATCTGGAGAGATAATGAAAAGTTGTACTATATAAGCACCAATCCAGGCAATCCATTGACGAAGGAAGACCTGATCAAGCTGGCGAAAACGATGGTGAAGAAATAGTTTGTGTCCAAGCCCATGCATTCTGAATAGGATGCATGGGCTTTAATATGGTCAAAAACATAAAACAGGTTGACATTGTAAAAGTACAATTATAGCATGAGTATAACTACATGCGTGGTCTTGAATGATTGAGTTTGGAGGTTTCATGAATGAATAAAGTACCGCCTATTACGGATGCTGAGCTGGAGGTTATGCGCGTATTGTGGGCGCGTCCCGATTGTCCTTCCATTGAGGTAGTCAATCAAATGTCGGATTTGATGGAGTGGAGCCCGAATACGACTCGGACGCTCCTGAGCCGCTTGGTTCAGAAGGAAGCAGCTGGTGCAAAGCTGGAGAAGGGGTCGAAACGAAACTATTTGTACTACCCGCTTATCAGCGAGCAGGAGTACCTGCGATCCGAAACCAAATCCTTCATGAAAAAGCTGTATGGCGGAGCTTTGAAGCCGATGCTGGCCAACTTTTTGCAGGATAAAAAGCTGAATGAGCAGGAAATCGAGGATTTAAAATCGTTATTTGACGAGAACCGTGATGACGGTGGATCAAAAAAGAGCGATGCGTAAATTCGAATTCATGCGCTACTACAACCCTTGGAGAAGACGGCGATACAGCCAGTCTTATTCTAAGGGATTTTTTTATTTATTTGATAAAAAGTCGATCCGTGTCACAATTCTCGTTTTTAAGTTGTTCATATAGATGAGAAGAAAATTTCCATAATAGAGGTGCAGGGGAGAATTGGTTTATGAAAATGACGTCAAAACTAATCATTGCAGCAATATGCGGGTTGCTAATGTTCAGCTATGTGAACAATGCCGCGGAGGCGGCGCCAGCCAAGAGTACAATTGACTATACCGTGAAAGGTCCTTCGGGAGAGCCGAAGGTCTTTGAAGATGAGTTGGCAAGACTGCACAAGCTGGTTGAGCAAAATCCAGGTGATGCTTATGCCGTATTTATCGACAATGAAAAGACGAAAAGCAAGGGGCAGGAAATTATCTTCACCGGACATGTCGCCCCTTCATTTGAAACCTATGAGAATTATTTAAAGAAGGCCACTGATTTGAAAGGAACCGTATTAGTAGAGCCTACAAATCTGCCAGAAGGGTATTCCTTAACGAAAGCAGAAATACGGTGCCCATATAGTCCGCAATTTAAGAACGATTTGCGAGCAGAAGCCAAAAAGAAAGGTGCAGCGGTGTTGTCGAAGAAATATGAATGGACGGAAGCGGGGCAAATTGTACTGAAATATATGAACGGTGAGGATACGTTGCTTTTGGAATATATTGCACTTGGTTCGAAAGCATCCCCTGCCCAGAAAGGGTATCATTATCAAACTGCTGAAGAGGCAAGACAAAAGTTGCAGCCAGAATATCGGGATAGCCCGCAGCAAAACACACTTCTATGGACGGAACAAGGCAAGCAATTTCGAATTATAACCAACGAAGGAAATGCATTGACTCAGGAAGACTTAATCAAACTTGCGGAAACGATGGTCAGAAAATAATGTCACAAATGAGGAGGTTGAAGTTGTTCTATATAATAGGTGATTCAAGAATGAAGGAGGAAATGTGGAAATGAGTACATATAAACAATCATTAATGAAGAAGATGGTAGCGGTAACTTGTATGGCAGCTATATTGGGTACAGGAGTAGGAATGACTGTTGTTAATTTGCCTACCGCAAGTGCAGCGGCATCCGGATCGAGTGTGTTACAGGAATGGGGGGACTCAGGGGCAAAGGCAGCCAGCAAAAAAGGCTTGACCACAGTGAAAAATGCGAAGGCAACAAAAGATGGAGTTACATTGATCGTGCCTGAGCTTATGTACGACGGTGCCCGCTTTGTCATGGTGTTGAAGGCCGAAGGCGGAGAGAATCCGCTATATGCTAGTAAGAGCTATCTGCTGAATGGACAGCCGCTTCAGGTGGACAAGCTGGCGATGATGGCAAGTTCAGTTCCTGTGGAAAATGGAAAAGAGAATAATATGTGCATGATAGAGTTTACAAATGCTGCTGATCCGAAAACGGGAGAGCCTATTCTTCCCAATGAATTTGAGTTGACGATTAATGCGAAATTTGAGGCAGCGGAGATGACTCTAGTCATTCCGGTGAAAAACATCTCCAAACGGGATATTAACATACAGCCGAATGCGAAGAAAAATACGCAGAAATTCAGTTACGAAGTAATGAATCTGCGAATGACCGACGCGACGACAATGCTGCAGATTCACAGCAAGGGAGAAATTCCAAGCAGCAGCACGAAGCGGCCGAATAAGTATCATCAATCCAAAATGTATTACGAAATCGTAGACGATAAAGGTAACGAGTTAGTTCAGTTTAGACTGGGCACGTATGCGAAAAAGCCGGATAAAGAGTATAATGAAAAAATCATGTATGCTCCATCTGTTTCTGGAACTAAATTTATTACTGTAAAACCATTTACTCTTTTTGTCGATAAGAACGGGCTGCCTCTTGAGGATAAAAAACGAAACATGATAAAGGACTACCACAAAGCACTGGAAATGAAGATTCCGGTTACTTCATAAAAAGTCATAAAAAATAATAGGAAGGAACTTATCACGAAAAGCCCGAGAAAAAACCGCGTACATCGCGGTTTTTTTTATTTTTTTACACGCACTTATTGACAACATGAAAGCTGAGGGTTATATTTCACTTATTAAGTACTTAGTAAATTAAATGATAAGCTAATGTCTATTATATCTTAAAAGGGTCAAGGAGGTTCGAAATTTATGGATGTCCAATTGGAAAATGACTTGGTGTTTTGGATTCATCATGTGGGAAAAGGAGACATCTCTCTGGTTGGAGGAAAGGGGGCGAATCTCGGGGAAATGATCCGGGCAGGATTTCCGATTCCGCGAGCTTTTAGTATATCGGCTTTGGCATATAAGCGTCAGATTGAGCAAACGATTATCGCAAGTAAGCTGGAAGAATTGGAAAGAGAACATAGCCATGATCCGGAATATCAAAGCCATTCTTCCAGAAAATTGTTTTTGGAAACACCAATGCTTCCAGAGATTGAGGAGCGCATTCGCGAATATTATCGCCAATTGGGCAACGAAGTCAGGGTGGCAGTGCGATCCTCGGCTACCGCTGAAGATTTGCCTGAGGCGTCTTTTGCCGGACAACAAGAGACCTTTCTGGGCGTTCATGGAGAAGAGGCTTTGCTCCACTCCGTTCGGGAATGTTGGGCTTCCTTGTGGGGAGAAAGAGCTGTACATTACCGCAATCAACAGGGATTTACCCACAGCTCCGTTGCATTGAGTGTCGTTGTGCAAGAAATGGTGGACTCCGATGCTGCGGGCGTTCTGTTCACAGTCAATCCCTTGAATAGTTGCCACGATCAGATGTTAATTACGGCGAGCTTAGGTCTCGGTGAAGCTGTAGTGTCTGGAATTGTTACCCCAGATACCTATCGCATTGCGAAGGAAACCCTTGAAATCATTGATTGCGAAATTGGAAAAAAGGAAGAGATGGTAGTCCAACAGGAGCAGGGAAGTGTCGTCGTGCCGGTTCCACCCCAGTTACAGACGAGACCTTGTTTGTCGGATTCGATGGTTATAGATCTTTGTCGCATAGCCAAAAAAGTGGAGGAGCATTATGGTTCGCCGCAGGATATCGAGTGGGCCGTGAAACATGACCGAATTTACTTGCTTCAGTCCCGTCCTATAACAACATTGCACAGCTTGCAGCATGCAACAGATGGAGCGATCCGTCTTCCCGATGAAGACGAGCAGGTGTACGCTGGTTGGATTTATCTCGGACGAATTCCTCGTTTTGCTCGTAAGCGATTTTTACCCGTACTCGTTGACCATTTTCCTGAGCCGCTGCGTCCGCTAGATTTTGATAGTAGTCTTACTCCAGCTCTTGCCGGAGTAAGGAGGGCAGCAAAAGAATTAGGTATAGAAATGCCTGAAGATATTTCCTATCAGCATCCGACTGGACTAATTTTATTCAATCCGCCGGTTCCAGCCAACTTGCGAACGATAGCTGCTCTTCCGGTTGCCTGGTTGAAGCTGAAAGGCTGGATCAAGTATGACCCGCTGCAAGAGTGGCTGCAGGTAGACCAACCGTATTTGCGTTCCCTGCTTCCTGTTGAATCCGTCCATCTGGATTCCTCACCGCAAGATTTGGTTAGGGAGATTAAGAAATTGGAAGGGGTGATAAGTGAGCTTATGTATCGCCGTTTCCGAAAATATATGGCCGCTGGCGTCGCGGCCCAGAGCAAGCTGGACAAGATGCTTCATCGTGCGAATGTAAAGCAAGTCTATTTAATGAAGCAAAAATTGCTGCAGGCTCTGGATTATAAAACGGCTGTTGCAAACCGGGACATGAAGGAGTTAGCTAGAGTTGCGGCTGCCAGTCCTGTTGTTTTGGACATATTGGAGAAGCAGCCGTTTGGCAGAATGTACGAGACTATTATGAATAGTGATGGCTGTAGGGCATTCAAGGAAGCGATTGGACGCTTCTTGAGCAAACACGGATGCCGATGTGCATCAGGAATGGAACCGCAGCCGAGCTATCCGTCATGGAGAGATGAGCCTGACAACGTCTTAAGCATGGTCCAAGCTCTGATTCAACATCCAGAGGGGCTGATTGATGATAAGAAGGAACGAACAGAAGAATATCATAATGCCCGTGCGGAAATCGTACGACGATTGAAAAAGCCGCAATGGATTGAAACATTCGAAAAGGCGCTGGATATGACTAGGGGATTTTGGGTCGCTCGCGAGGCTACGTTGGATATGTACGAAGAGATTGTTGCGATTCTACGCGACCGTATCAAGCGAGTTGCTGCGTGGCTCATAGCAGAAGAGAAAATACGGGATGAACGGGATCTGTATTTTGTTACGTTCAATGAATTGGAGAGCATGATTGCTGACAAACATGAAGCGGAAATGGCGGAACTCGCACTTCAGCGCCGAGAAGTATGGAACCGAATGAATAATTACAGAAGTTCCGATGCCATCAATAAGTCAGAAATTGAAGAAAAAGTACTCACTGGAGCCGGGGCAAGCCAAGGAGAAGCTCAAGGTGTCGTTAAGGTGATTCGAGGGCCTCAAGAGTTCCATAAACTGAAGCGGGGAGATATTCTCGTATGCGCGAATACGAATCCAGCTTGGACACCACTTTTCTCTGTAGCTGCAGCTGTTGTAACGGATACAGGTGGCGTATTGTCACACTCGGCAATTGTAGCCAGAGAATATGGCATTCCTGCGGTCATGGCATGCGAAAATGCTACGAAATTCCTTTCTGATGGTGATCGGGTTATCGTGAACGGAACAACAGGCATGGTACAACTGTTGCGATGAAGGCGGGGGCGACATGAGGCATAACTTTACTATCATTTGTATGATTATTGGAATATTTGTGGTTCCGCTCAATTCATCCATGGTTGCATTAGCTCTGGAACCAATAGCAAACGAGTTCCAAGTGCCGCTTTCCCAAGGGGCATGGGTCGTCACGATATATCTAATAGGGATGGCTGTCTTTCAAATCTTCGCAGGACGATTCGTGGATCGATTCGGCAGCATGCCAATTCTTTTTAGCGGTACAGTTATGTTTGCGTTAGGAACAATAATATGTTGGCTTGCCCCGACCTTTATGGGCTTGTTAATAGGCAGACTCATCCAAGCGAGTGGGGGCGCTGCACTCGTGCCAGCTAGTTCTGTACGATTGCGTGAGATGACGCCGATTGAAAGACAAGGGAGAATGTTTGGATTGTTAGGGGCTGCAGCTGGGATAGGAGCTGCACTAGGACCGCCGCTAGGTGGCTTATTTATTCAATATTATCATTGGCGTTTTCAATTTATAGTTACATTAATACTGATGCTTTTTCCTATTACGTTAATAGCGAACAAGAACCTAATATGCCGAGCTAGAAAGACGCAAAAGAAAATAAGGCAAACGAATGATTTTGTACTTCTTCGATTAGTAAGAGAGCTGTTTAAAATTCGCTCCTTTCGAGCTGCTGCTGCATCGGTATTCTTAAACAATTTCATGGTGTATCTGTTGCTGATGTGCGTGCCTTTGCTTGTAAAAGAAAAGTGGTATTTTAATTATGCAGGAAGTGGAACGGTAATGCTTGTCTTCTCCGTCGCTATGATCGCAGCTACAGCAGCAGGAGGTGCAATGAGCGATCGATTTGGAAAGCGCCCAGCTGTTCTCGCCGGATGTATACTCGCTTCCATTGCGGGTGGACTACTCTTGATAGCAAGCTCAAGCCAACTATTAGCACTGTTTATTGTTGGTGTCGGTTTGGCTGGGCTTAGCCTCGGAAGTGGAAATGCAGCAATACAGGCAACGGCATTGGAAGCTGGAGAAGCACAAGGAGCAGGAATAGCGGCTGGAATTTATTATGTCATACGATACCTAGGTTCGATTGTATCTACGTTGTGGCTATCCATAGCATCTATCGATGGGTCAGCAGTAAACTTCTCCTTGCTGTTGGCGGGGTTTATGGTCAGCGCCATCGCGGCAATACCTTGTGCTATTGGTATACCTATGAAAACAAGCGTTGCTTCGGAGAAAAATTGACATGTATAGATTGATTTGTTAGTTTGATAGTAAATCGGTCTAAAAGTTTCTAAAAGCTCAGCCAGACTTTTTGAACATGAAATATTCGTTAAATGGAGCCGCAAATGACAAAAATCACTCTTCGTCAACAAAAAGCACTTGAAACCAAGAACAAATTAATCGATTCTGCGTTAAGAGTTTTTTCTGAAAAGGGATATGACTCAAGCACGACCAAAGATATTGCTCGTGAAGCAGAGGTCACGGACGGATTAATCTATCATTATTTCAACTCCAAGGAAGAATTGCTCTGGGCAATTTTAGAGAAGCACACCATTAATCATGAATTGAAGAATACAGCAACTATGGATTCCTTGCAAAATCAACCATTAGATGTGATGCTCAATATGTATTTTGCAAATTTGATGGATATGCTGCATGACAAAAAAGAGCTAATTGTCATGTTTTTCGGAGAAGCGCAACGAAATCAAGAAGTACGGAATCGGCTTGTTATGACGATAGAAGAGGGAATGCAGCCTTTGTATCAATTATTGAAACAGCATGTGAGTAGGGATGATGAATACCTCTTCTCTGCAATACGTAATGTCCAGATGACATTGGTGATGTACTTCTTATTGTATGACAGATTTCAAACCGAACCCGTGGAGAGAGCACGTTATATTCAAATAACTGTTCAGCAGTTCATGCAAGTGATTTCGCAATGAGAAGAGCCATATATGGTTGTGCGAAAGTTTTAATAGCTGCCTCAATGAGAATGAGGATGCGAAGGAATCGTGCCTATTCAGCACGATTCTTTTTTATATATGACGAATTGTCAAAACTCCGATTGTGACAACTTACTCGAAAAATAGTTGCATCAAAAGGGTTGACGATCCGGTAGTTGTTCTGTATAGTTTCTTTAACAGTTAAAAGCATAAAAGCTTATACGCATTAAAGTGGTAAAGTAATTGTAAAAGTAAAACTACAATAAGAAGTGTCATCGATGAACGCATTTCTGCTTTAAGGGGTTAACTGGCACTGCGCATAGAAAGGGTGTACAATCATGATTGTTATTGTAAATAATGAGACATCTGAAGAACAGATCGCGAATATAGCCAGCATCATTGAAGGGCAAGGCAATCAAGTTCATATATCCCGTGGCACGGCTCATACGGTAATTGGGATAATTGGACATGCGGAGCCGAAGTTGGCAGAACATCTTAGACAAATGAAGGGCGTAGAGAACGTGGTTAAAATTACGAAATCATACAAACTGGCAAGTCGTGACTTCCATCCGGAAGATACGGTAATTGAAATACGCGGCGTGAAAATCGGCGGCGGCAATTTGGTAGTTATGGGAGGGCCGTGTGCGGTTGAATCACCTGCTCAAATCAATGAGATTGCACGGCTGGTGAAGGCAGCAGGCGGACAAGTTCTGCGCGGAGGAGCATTCAAGCCGCGTACTGGACCGTACAGCTTCCAAGGCATAGGCGTGGAAGGACTAGAGATGATGAAGGAAGCGGGCGAGAAGCACGGACTTCTTACCATTACAGAAGTGATGACGCCTGAATATGTAGATATTTGTGCGGAGCATGCGGATATTTTGCAGGTAGGCACACGGAATATGCAGAACTTCGATCTGCTGCGCAAACTTGGAGAATGCGGCAAACCGGTATTGCTCAAGCGCGGCTTCAGCGCAACTTATGACGAGTGGCTTAATGCTGCGGAATATATATTGGCAGGAGGCAATCCAAATGTCATGCTGTGTGAGCGCGGTATTCGCACATTCGAGACGTATACACGGAATACGTTTGATTTGACTGCAATTCCGGTTATGAAGCAGCTTAGCCACTTGCCGGTCATTGCCGATCCAAGCCATGCGACAGGACGCCGCGAGCTTGTTGAGACGATGTCGAAGGCTTCTGTAGCTGCTGGTGCGGACGGTCTTATTATTGAAATGCATACCGATCCAGACAATTCGATGACAGGCGATGGGGTGCAGTCCCTCTTCCCGGATCAATTCGCTGGCCTGCTGCGCGAGCTGGAGCAGCTTGCGCCACTGTGCGGCAAAACATTCGAGACGAAGAAGATGGATCCAGCCTTTTTTGATACGTGGGAAAAATAAAGGCGACGTAAGGCGTAAAGCGAGAGGTAAGAGGTAGACCTACATCATTGGGTTTGCCTCTTTTTTGTATCCTTTCAAATATAAAACTATATACTTTTAAATCAAAATATATATAATATTCTTAGAAGTGAATTTAAAAAAAGGAAGTTATAGCATATGACATTAACCATGGGCTTTATCGGGTTTGGGAAGTCAGCCAACCGGTATCATTTGCCTTACGTGAATACGCGTAAGCATATAAAAGTAAAAACAATTTATGTCCGGCACGTTAACGAACAATTAGCGGCTCCATATCGCGAAAAGGGTGTTGCCTTCACCACTGATTTGGATGAACTATTGAACGACAAAGAAATTCAATTGGTGACGATCTGTACGCCAGCACACACGCACTACGAATTGGCGAAACGAGTTATACTTGCAGGGAAATCAGTTATCGTTGAAAAACCATTCTGCGATACCGTTGAACACGCGAAAGAATTATTAGCTTTAGGCCGCGAAAAGGGTGTAGTCGTGATGCCTTACCAAAACCGTCGCTTCGATGGTGATTTCTTAGCTGTGAAGCAGGTCGTTGAACAAGGCTTCCTTGGCGACATTATGGAAGTTGAATCGCATATTGATTATTTCCGTCCTGGTTCAATCAGCCGCGAAGGTGCGAAAGAAGAAGGTTCATTCTATGGATTGGGTATTCACATGATGGATCGCATGGTTTCGCTATTCGGACGTCCAGATGTGGTGACCTACGATATTCGCAATAATGAAGTGGCAGGTGCGGTTGATAACTATTTCGATGTGGATCTTCATTACGGACACCAATTGAAAGTTAAACTGAAAACCAACCATGTCGTAGCAAAAGATTATCCGCGCTTTATCGTTCACGGAACAAATGGCTCATTCATCAAGTACGGTGAAGATCAGCAGGAAAATGATCTGAAAGCAGGCATTATGCCTGAGAGTGCAGGCTTTGGTGAAGATTCACCGATGTACTATGGCATTGCAAAATACCGGAACGCGAACGGTGATTGGATTGAAAAACAAATCAAAACTCCGCTTGGCGATTACGGTCGTTTCTATGATGCAGCGTATGAAACCATCGTACATGGCGCAGCAAAGCTTGTGAAAAACGAAGAAGCGATAACAAGCATGGAAATCTTGGAGAACGGATTTGCAGCACCATCCCCTTCCGTTTATAAGCTTGAGGCATTGCATTTGAATGAATAGAAGGTGTCTAAGCAGAACATCCAGCACATAGGAGGCGAGGAAATGGCAAGCGGGTCTACGCAAGTAAAATACCTCGCCATTTACCAAAAAATCAAACAGCAGATTTTAGACGGTGAGTATAAAGTCAATGAGAAAATCCCAAGCAGCCCGATCCTTGCTGAAGAATTCGGTGTGTCGGTTCTCACCATCAAAAAGGCGTTGGATCTGTTAGTTCGTGACGGCTACATCATCCGCCGACGGGGCAGTGGAACGGTGGTACAGGATTGGCATCAGCAGGAGAAGGCGCGAATGATTCAGACCTTAACCGGTACGAAAGCTGTGTACGGCAGTGAGGTTGAAAGCAAGATCATCGAGTTTGCGATTGTCGGAGCAGATGAAACCATTGCTGGAAAATTGGGGATTGCAGCCGGCGATTTTGTCTATAAAATCATCCGCCTCCGCATCATTCACGGTATTCCAACGATTATGGAGCATACATGGATGCCGATTTCGGTCATACCAGGTGTTGAAGCTTCGGTTCTAGAGCAATCAATATACTCGCACATACAAAACAAGCTTGGTCTTGAAGTGGGGACATCGATTGTCCGGGTCAAAGGAATTCGCCCAGATGAAAGGGAAAAGCAGTTTATGGACGTGCAGGATCAGGATTTCCTGATGCGGGTCGAACAGGTAGCCTACCTGACTGACGGACGCACCTTTGAGTACTCTTACGCCGACCATCTGCCAGAAACCTTTGAATTTGAAACTGTCATTACCGCGAAGAATTATAAAGAATCATAGACGTAACAGGATGGAGCGATTTTTTTGCCCATCCTGTTTTTATTTATCCTCAATTAAGCGTTAACCTCAGAATCACTTTTGTAGCCCGGTTTCCTTTGGAAATCTCGAATGCGTTCAGGAATGAAGTTTGATCGATGAACCTCCAGGTGTAAAAGTTGATGCTGGTGTAAGCATGAAAAAATACGGATATAAAAGATGATTTCTTAGGCGAGTAAGGAATTGAAGCAGCTGAATTTTTTAATGATAAAACTTATCTATATGTGTGATTGTGCAAATAAAATGAATGATAGGTTATGTACCGAAACGTAGTGTATTGATAAAAATTAGTTCAAACGATCAGGTATTGATGAAGTTAGTCTAAAATATACCGGAATGATCATGAGTATTTAAGGTGTGTAGGGAATGAAATCAATGTCAATGTTAGATAACCTTACATATAATAAAAAAATACCTTACATGAGTATTGACGAAAGAGCATCCTGCTACATATAATAATTTCAACAAATAATACAAAGTGAACATTCGGATGAAAAGAATATGAAATGTTCGGATTGGGGAGGAATCGAGATGTCAGTCAATACCGTGTTGGAGTTAATGAAAGAGAAACAAATTGAGTATGTGGATTTTCGTTTTATTGATCTGTTAGGTCGTGCGCATCATATCAGCTTGCCTGCATCCGAAGTGGATGAGAGCACGTTCGAGAACGGCGTTGCGTTTGACGGTTCCTCGATTACGGGTTTCCGTGGAATTGAAGAATCCGATATGGTCATGATGCCAGATACGGAGAGCAGTTATGTCGATCCATTTACGGCACGTCCGACGCTCATTATTATGTGCAACATCTTCACGCCTGACGGCGAGCGTTATGAGCGTGATCCTCGCAGCATTGCACAGAAGGCGGAAGAGTATTTGGCAACCACAGGAGTAGGCACGGATGCTTACTTTGCGCCAGAATCTGAATTTTTCATCTTCGATGATGTTCGTTATGAGAATACAATGAACAGTTCTTCCTTCTTCGTCGATTCCGAAGAGGCTTCTTGGAACACGAACCGTAAGGAAGAGGGAGGGAACCTGGGCTTCAAGATTCATACAAAAGGCGGATATGTACCCGTAGCGCCGATCGATACACAACAAGACTTGCGCAGTGAGATGTGCAGCCTGCTGCAAGAAGCAGGACTTCGCATTGAACGTCACCACCATGAGGTTGCAACGGCAGGGCAAGGCGAGATCAACTTCCGCTTTGATTCACTGACGCGTACTGCGGATAACCTGATGAAGTACAAATACATCGTGCACAACACGGCGCGTCGCTTCGGCAAAGTAGCGACCTTCATGCCGAAGCCGCTGTTCGGGGATAACGGAAGCGGGATGCACGTGCATCAATCGATCTTTAACGGCGATACACCGTTGTTCTATGAAAAGGGCGGCTATGCGAACTTGAGCGAGATGGCACTGCATTATATCGGCGGAATTTTGCACCACGCGCCAGCGCTTATCGCATTGACGAATCCGAGCACGAACTCCTTTAAGCGACTTGTGCCGGGATATGAAGCGCCTGTAAATCTTGTGTTCTCGAAAGGCAATCGTTCTGCGGCTGTACGTATTCCGGTAGCGGCTGTTACACCGAAGGGATGCCGGATTGAGTTCCGTACACCGGATTCTACGGCGAATCCATACCTGGCCTTCGCTGCAATGTTGATGGCAGGTCTCGACGGAATCAAGCGCAAGCTGGATCCTACAGAGCTTGGTTATGGTCCATATGACCGCAATATTTATGAACTGTCGGATGCGGAGAAGCGTGAGATTCGCAGCGTTCCAGCGACGATGGAAGAATCACTTGATGCACTTGAAGCTGACTATGAATTCTTGCTTGAAGGCGGAGTATTTACCAAAGCATTTATCGAAAATTATTTGCATATCAAACGCAAGGAAGCCAAATCCGTAGCGATCCGCATCCATCCGCAAGAATATAGCTTGTATTTTGATTGCTAATACCCACATTCATATCGTCATAGCCCTCGTGTCCCTAGCGGATACGGGGGTTTTTGTTTTTGGAACTTACTACGAACAGCAGCTTATTTTCTTCATGTTGTCCCTGGTTCCACAATTTTTATTTGACGGAATCGGGCATTAGAAGTTATCATGTTACTGAAATTACTTAAACGTTTAAGTTAACAACAACTAATAGATGGGATGGGAGGAGAAGGATGTGTCTAATCGCTTCTTCATTTCAATGTTGATGGTCTCATTGTGCACCATGATACTGCTCTCGGCTTGCGGCGTACAGCATGCGACCTCAACATCTCCGGAAGCTGGAGGGAAGAATGCACATCAGGAAGAAGGGCAAGCCGGAACGCACCCGGAGAAGGGAGCCCATTTGCTCGTATGGGAATCGAAGGGGCCTGAACTGGATTTTTTGAAAGCGGTCGCAGAAGATTTCGAACAGGAATATGGGATTGGTGTAAAAGTAGTGGCGGTTCCGTCAATCGACGCTGTCACGAAGCTGACGACAGATGGACCAGCCGGAATCGGGGCCGACGTGTTTTCCGCGCCGCATGATCATTTGGGGAATGCAGTCATGGCAGGGCTCGTGCTGCAAAATGATGCATACGACGAACAAATGAAACATCAAATTATGGATTCCGCCCTAGAAGGTGTCACCTATGATGGGGTGTTCTACGGTTTTCCAACCGCGATCGATACGTACGCGCTGTACTACAATAAAAAACTGCTGAATAAAGCTCCTGCCACTTATCAAGAGCTCATTCGGTTCGCTGATACGTATAACGATCCAAAAAACAAACAGTACGCCTTTATGTGGAATGTAGGGCAATTGTATCAGTCTTACTCGTTTCTGGCAGGCTACGGGGGATACATCTTTGGCAATGGAGGGAAGGATGCTGGTGATATCGGCTTGAGCAATGCGGAATCGATTGCAGGAGCCGAGTTCTTTCAATCTTTGAAAAAAATCCTGCCTGTCAACAGCAACGATATGAACGACAATATCATTACCGGATTTTTCATGGAAGGGAAAACAGCTGCTATCATAGGAGGGCCTTGGCTCATGACGGACGTGAAGAGCGCGGGCATCGATTTCGGAGTGGCGCCGCTTCCTCTGCTGCCTAATGGAGAACATCCACGAAGCATGTCCGGCATCCGGGCGCTGTATGTGAGTTCCTATACCGAATATCCGGTTGCTGCGAAGCTGTTCGCGAGCTATGCGACCTCTCGCAAAAATCTCGTCAAGCGATATGAAATGACAACACAACTGCCGCCGAGACAAGACATGATGGAGGAGCCGAGCATCAAGGGGAATGCGAACGCACTTGCCTTTCTGGAACAAACGAAGCATTCTGCTCCAATGCCGTCCATCCCAGAAATGGGCAACGTATGGGTGCCGGCGGGGGCTGCCCTTGCTGCAATATGGAATGACAATCAACAACCAGGCGAAGTTTTAAAAAAGGCAGTCGAGCAGATCAATACAGCGATTCAGACAAAAAAATAGCTTCATCCTGAATTACATCGTGCTCAAAGCGGACTTTTTGAACTACATCTAAAAAAATCGACGAAGGCGGTCTTCCGAATGGAACTGACAACAGGTGCCCGTCGGCATCGGACGAAAGCGGCTGTATTCTCCGCTGTGTGTATCGGATTAGGCCAGCTGTACAACAAGCAGTATATGAAGGGCTTGCTGTGGATGATCGCGGCACAGTTATTCTTTTGGATCTACTATCCGATTGCTTATCGAGGAATTAGAGGGCTGATAACGTTAGGCGACGCGCCTACGAAGGTGGTTGCCGGACAAGTGTTCGAAGGCGATCATTCTATTTTCATGATGATTGAAGGACTTATTACGTTGGTGCTCATTCTCTTGTTCGCCGGGTGCTATGTCCTGAATATTTATGACGCAAAGAGAAACGGAGCATTGCGGGATGAAGGACACCCTGCTCCGGGGTTCATCGAATCCATCAAGCAGACGAAGCTTCGGCATTTCCCATATCTGCTGCTGCTGCCTTCTATCTGCTTCGTGCTGTTCGTAACGGTAGTGCCGCTCATCTTCAATGTGCTGATTGCCTTCACGAATTATTCGGCTCCGAACCATATTCCCGACCGGAACTTAGTAGATTGGACGGGGCTAAGCTCGTTTTATGATTTATTTGCACAAGAAGCGTGGCGCAACACCTTCTTCGGCATTTCGGTGTGGAACGTCATCTGGGCTGCGGCCTCTACGGTGTCCGTCTTTTTTAGTGGGCTTCTGCTAGCATTGATGGTGAACCATCCCAAAGTGAAATTCAAAAAGTTTTGGCGTACGATGTTCATTTTGCCGTGGGCGGTTCCGCAATTTATATCGATTCTGGTATTCAGGGTGCTGCTGAACGGTTCGTTCGGACCTGTGAACGATATGATCACCAAGCTCGGATTAGAGCCAGTACCTTGGTTGTCTGATCCGACGATGGCCAAGTTTACGATTCTGCTCGTGAACTTGTGGTTCTCCACTCCGTTCCTGATGGCATTGATGTCAGGGGTATTAACGACAATGCCGAAGGACTTGTACGAAGCTGCCGCTGTGGATGGAGCAACGGGAACGCAGAGATTCGTCAAGCTGACGCTTCCGTTGGTATTGGCGGCGACGGCACCGATTTTAATCATGCAATTTGCTTTTAACTTCAATAACTTTAATTTGATCTACATGCTAACGGACGGCAATCCGACCCAGCCTGATTATTATTACGCGGGCAGCACGGATATTTTAATCTCTTGGATATTCAAGATGACGTTGAATCAAAGCCAGTTCAATATGGCCTCTGCTGTCTCGATCATTATGTTCGTCTTTATCACGGTATTCTCCTTATGGAACTATCGGCGGATGAAGATAACTCAAGAAGAGGATATGGTCTAAATGTCTAAATTGCTGAACAACTTGGTCGTGGCGGGCATCTACGCGGTGTTTGCCGTGCTGCTCCTGACAACGGTATATCCGTTGGTTTGGGTAATCGGAACTTCGCTTAACCCGGGCAATTCCTTAATGGTAAGCCGAATGTTTCCTGATCAGCCCACGCTCGCTCATTATACGGAACTGATTCGAAATACGGATTTCGTGCTATGGTTTTCGAACACAGTCACGATCGCTCTTGCGAATGCGGCATTATCAACGACATTGGTGGCAGCGACGGCCTATGCATTTTCCCGTTTTCGATTCAAAGGGAGAAAGCAAGGGTTAATGACATTGCTCATTCTTCAAATGTTTCCGGGCTTTCTGTCCATCATGGCAATCTTCGTGCTCCTGATGCAGACGAAGCTGCTTGATACGCATTTGGGTCTCATTCTCATCTATGCGGGCGGTTCTATTTCGATGGGAACTTGGGTCATGAAGGGCCATTTCGACACGATTCCGAAAAGCTTGGAGGAAGCGGCCTATATTGATGGCGCGGGCCACCTTGAGACGATGTTCAAAATCATATTGCCATTGTCTTTGCCTGCAATTACGTTTGTTGCATTGAACAGCTTCATTACGCCATTCATGGATTTTATCCTGCCACAAATCGTGCTCAGATCATCTGAGAAGATGACGCTAGCCCAAGGCTTGTACAACATGGTGGCGAATGAGACGAATTCAAGCTTTACGACCTTCGCTGCTGGCGCCGTTCTTGTAGCGCTGCCGATTACGTTCCTGTATATGTATTTCCAGAAGTATCTCATTCATGGGATGACGGCAGGTGCAGACAAAGGCTGACGACAGGGTACATCCTGAGCAATCTTCGTGATCAAAAGCGACCATAAATTAGTGTCTGAAAGTCGGTTTTCAGCACCGAGAAGGTTGCAAGAATTCGAGAGTGAATGCAAGATTCGATGTCGAGTTTACATCCTGAATAATCTTCGTGATCAAAAGCGACAAAAAGGAGTTTGTTATGTTACAGGAAGCGATCTACCATAGACCTGGAAATTCATATTGCTATTCTTACGATAACGACACGATCCATATCCGGCTGCGCGCGAAGAAAGGTGATCTTCAGTCGGTCACAGCTCTGTATGGTGATAAATACGATTGGGACAAGACCGTAAGGGAAGCTGCCATGTTCATCATGGGCAGTGACGAACTGTTCGATTATTGGCATGTGGAGGTAGCTCCTCCGCACAAGCGGCTTCGTTATGCCTTTGAATTAGCTGCGGGCGAGCAGACGATATGGTATACGGAAAAGGGATTCGTTGCCGAAAAGCCAGCTGATCCACTGACGTTTTTCGACTATCCGTTCTTATGGTCAAGCGAGGTGCTACAGCCGCCGGCGTGGGTGAAGGATGCGGTGTTCTATCAGATTTTCCCTGATCGGTTTGCCAACGGGAACCCTGACAATGATCCTGAACAGGTGCGGCCTTGGGCAGCCGACGATCCGGGGCAGGATGATTTCTACGGCGGTGATCTCCAAGGGGTGTTGGATCGTCTGGATTACATCAGCGAGCTTGGCGTTAATGCCATTTACTTTACCCCGTTGTTCGAGGCAAAGACGAATCATAAATATGACACGACGGATTATTTGAAGGTGGATCCGCAGTTTGGCGACGTGGCCCTGTTGAAGAAACTGGTGAAGGCCTGCCACGACCGGGGGATTCGCGTTATCTTGGATGCGGTATTCAATCATTGCGGCTATTGGTTCGCCCCGTTCCAGGACGTTATGAAGCATGGGGAAGCATCACGCTATCGGGACTGGTTCCATATCGAGCAATTTCCGCTCGTGCGGGAGCCGAGAGCATCTTACCGCTGCTTCGCCTTCGAATCTCACATGCCGAAGCTGAATACGGTCAATCCCGAAGTCAAAGCCTACCTGCTTGAAGTCGCGCAATATTGGATTCAGGAATGCGATATCGATGGCTGGAGATTGGATGTTGCGAATGAGATCGACCATGATTTCTGGCGGGAGTTCCGCAGAACATGCAAAGGATTGAAGCCGGATTTTTATATTTTGGGTGAGATATGGCATGATGCGATGCCTTGGCTGCGCGGCGATCAGTTTGACGCGGTTATGAATTATCCGGCTACGGCGGCCATTCTTGATTTCTTTGCAAAAGGGACAATCGATGCGGAACAGTTCTCTTATCAAGTGAACAGGTTGTTGGCTGACTATCCGAAGCAAGTGGGTGAAGCTACTTTCACGATATTGGGCAGCCATGATACCCCGCGTTTGTTAACCATGGCTCAAGATGAACGCAAAATGAAACTTGCAGCGCTGTTCCAGTTCACCTTCCTCGGTGCGCCATGCATTTATTACGGGGACGAGGTGGGCATGACAGGCCGGCCGGATCCGGATTGCCGGAAGCCCATGGTATGGGAAGAGAAGAAGCAGAATGGCGGACTGCTGCGTTTTTATCGGGAACTGATCGCTTTGCGTACCGCCCATCCAGCACTGCGGCAAGGCTCATTCCGATTCTTTTATGCATCCGGAGATCACTTGGTCATCCGAAGACAGCATGCTGACGAGCAAATGTATATTTGCTTCAATAATAGCGAGCAGGCAGGAGCGTTCTCCTTTTCGTTGGAGCAGGCCGATTCGTTGTCGTTATCACCTTCGATGCTCGGAGATGGATCATTTGCGTTGGAAAATAACAACGTTACAATTAACTTGCCTGCGTATGGTTGGGTGGTATTGATGGCTGAATCAAGCTAAATGAAGATAAATGGAGCTGCGACTAGATATGGTCTGCGGGAGACAAGGGCTAAATTGACACCCTATGGGCGGTATGCTTTAATTGGCTTAAACGTTTAAGTCTAAGCCGAGCGAGGTCGAATAAGATGAAGAAGACAACGATAAAAGATATCGCCCAAGCAGCGGGTGTGTCCATTGCTACTGTGTCCTATATATTGAATGACGTTAAGAATCAATCCATTTCGAATGAGACGCGCGTCAAGGTGTTAAAAATCGCGCAGCAGCTCAAATACGTGCCGAACCGAACAGCCCGCTCTTTAAAAGTAAAGAAGTCGGGCTTGATTGGAATTCTGGTATTCAAGGACGATCAACAAAGCCTTGGGTCAGATTTGAAGTACGCCAAGACCATAAGCAAGATCGAACAGCAATGCAGTGCGCTTGGCTATCATGTTATTTATATGCAAATCGACAATACGGAACCGTCATACAAGGTTATTATGGAACGGAATTTGGACGGCGTATTTTTAATCAATGTGGATCAGGAGCGATTTGCGACGATTACGCCCTACTTTGGCTTCGGGATTCCCGTGTTTGTCGTGGACAGTTATATTGAAGACTCGCTTTTTCATAAAATTATGCCTGATGTGGAAGCGGGCTTTCAACGATCCTGCGATTTGCTGAATGAAGCTCCGCAGTTTCTTATCATGGATCGCTACAACAATAACCAATGGGCGGATGTTATCAAGCAGGCATCGGGCTTGCCGGAAGAACGGATTCATGTATATGAACACAGCCAGGGGATGGAGTCCTTCTTGACCAAGTTCGATGGCCAGCCGGGCATCGTACTGAACGAATTTATTGCCAATGAAGCCGCCAAAGTCCATCCCAACTTGATTGCATGGTGCACGTGCCACTGTCCCGAAATTCTCGGTCAAGATACAGAGAGGGTCACTTTCGACTTGAGTAGATACGATTCATTTGTAGGCGTTATGAACAGCTTTATTGATGATGTGGAGTATGTGCACGAGGAGAAGTTTTTGAAATTGCCAGTCTCCTCGTAGATCAATATATGAGGAGAAATGCGTAGTGGATTCATCACGTCTTATTGAGATTGACGAATTTTATTCGAGCATCCTATCTAATCGAAGAAAAGTATTTATTTACTTGCCTCCGAGCTATCGGACGAACGAACAGAAGCGGTATCCCGTGCTCTATATGCACGATGGGCAGCATGCCTTTTTCGCGGATCACAAGGGAGACTCCTGGGATGTCCATCTTACGGTTGATCGTCTTGTAGCCGAAGGCAGGATGAAGGAAATCATCGTAGTGGCCATTTCCCATATCGAAGATGCACGGATTGCGGAGTACATGCATGCGAATCCGGATGGGCACAACCTATTTAACACAGCGAATCAAGGCGAGATGTACGAGCAGTTTCTCGTAGAGGAAGTGAAGCCTTATATCGATCGAGAATACCGTACACTTCCAGGCAAGGAGCACACTGCCTTAATGGGGTCATCCGCTGGCGGCTTGGTGTCCTACAATATCGGATTTCGCCAATCGGATACGTTCGGCATGATCGGGGCATTATGTCCGTTCGTCGTTAGCGTAAATCCGGATACGATGGAGGATCGCTGGCTAAGTCATATCTATACGGAAAAGAAGGATCTCAAGATCTGGATGGATGTAGGTGATGCGGAAGGCTTTACCGTTATGGAGAAGCATGTGCGGCAGGTCGTAGACACGCTCGTTCGGATCGGATATGAGCCGGGGAATGATCTGATGTATTACTATGCCGTCGGTTCCGGACACGCGCAGAAGGATTGGGCCGCAAGGGTTCATGCGCCACTCCTTTATTTCTTCGGAGATATCGGTACGCCTGTACATGCTGAACTGCACGGTTCCCATGTAGTCGGAATTCTGGGGCCGACGCTAAGGTTCAATGCGGTCGTTCATTACGACAGCGGTTTTGTCATGACGGATTTGAACGCTCGGTATGAAGTGGCCGATCCCCGCATCCTAGAAGTAACCGTGGATGGAACGCTCATTCCGAAGCGGTCGGGCAAGACGCGCGTCATCTATCATCATGATCAGCTCACAGCACATGCAGAAATTACAGTTATTCCGTATCTTTCGGAGACGGCTGCAGTTACGTTGGTCGTAAAGGTGCCCGAAAATACGCCGCCTACCGAAAGGCTGTATGCAGGGATCGAGCTGCCAATAATCGATGAAGGGCAATATGGAGGCACGTTCGAGGTGCCGCGGGATATGGCGTTCGAGTTCCGGATTTCCCGTGGCTTGGGCAAACATGAGACGGATCGTTACGGTCAAGAAGTGCCATATCGCAAATTTACGGTTACTGATGGTTTGGAGCTGTATTACGAAGTCGAGAATTGGATCGATTTAGCGTCGGAAAGGTTGGAGGAGCGATGAGCACGAAGTACGGATCAAGCATCCTGCGCGTTGAAACATTTCACTCGGAACATCTGAACAACGATAGAGAGCTGTTCATTTATCTTCCTCCGAGCTACCAACAAGATTCGAACAAGCGGTATCCAGTCTTATACATGCATGACGGTCAAAATATTTTTCATTCGGCCTTCAACGGCTATTCATGGAACGTGCACGCTGCCGCCGATAAGCTGATTGCCGAACAGCGTATTGAGGAGATCATCATTGTCGGCATTCCGAATATGGGGATGGAGCGGGCAGATGAGTTCACGCATGATTTGGAGGGCGTTTGTTATCAGGACGACAAGTTTTCAGTTCAACCGCGAGGCCATCAGTATGAGCGTTTCTTGATCGAAGAGGTCAAGCCTTATGTGGATGCCTTATTCCGCACGCTGCCTGAGCAGGAGCATACGGCCTTAATGGGCTCTTCGAGGGGCGGGCAGGTGACATACCATATTGGGCTACGGCGTCCCGACGTGTTCAGCATGCTGGGGATTGTCTCTCCTTACTTGTATTGCGTTTATCCCGAAACCTTGGAAGAAGTGCCTTTGTACCATACCTTTACCGCCAAGCAGTCCATTAAGAAAATTTGGATCGATCTCGGCAGCCGTGAAGGGCTGCTGGTCATGGAAAAGCATGTGCGCGAAGCAGCAGAAAAATTGCTTAGCATTGGCTACAAAGCAGATGACGAGCTTGTCTACCTCTATGAGCCCGGTGCGGCGCACGTGGAGAAGGATTGGGCAGCAAGAGTATCTGCACCGCTTCTTCACTTCTTCGGCAAGCGCGGCAAGGCTTGCTCTCTTACACTGCAAGGCGATCAAGTGGTTGGGATCGCCGGGCCTCCGTGCCGGCTGAATCCGATTATCGAGTTCGATTCCGGCTTCAAGATGTCAGTGCTTCGTGCTGCGTACTGTGTAGCGGATGAGCAAATCGCGCAGGTTCGGGACGACGGCAGGGTCATTCCGCTTCGCCCGGGCGTTACGGAAGTAACGGTGCAATTTGAGGGATGGGAAGCCTCGCTGCCTCTGCAAATTGTGGAGGAGCTCCGTACGCATGTTGATTTGGAGATCATTGTCCATGTGCCGCCTGGTACACCGCAGGATCTCAAGCTGTACGCTTGGTTCCCGTTGACGTACGATCCGAACAAGGATGTATATGCGACACGCCTGCGTATCCCGCTGCATACAGATTGGCTGTTCCAAGTGAACCGAGAAGACGGAATCGTGGAGGTTGATGGAGCGGGGGCTCGCGTCGAACGCAGCTATAAGGCAGAGCAGGATGCAACCTTAGAGATACATGTTGAGAGATGGAGCGGGCAGTAAGGATAAACGGATGGAAGCGCGATGTGAATGGACGAATAAATGAGTGATATGAGAATCGGCATTGGGAGAAGAATGAGACGAGAGGAAATGATACAGCATGAAGACATGGAAAACAGGCTTCCTATTTGGCGCTATCTTGTTCACGGGCATCGCATTAAGTACTTCGGCGATAATCGCCAATGCTGAGAAGAAAGGACTTGATGAGGAAGGAAAGAAACTGTCGATCGACAAGCTTGTAACGATAGACGATCATCTTCCAGTGCGAGAGCTGTCCGGGGCAATGGGCAATCGAACGATGTCGCCGATGGATAAAGATATCCCTAAGGAGTCCAGTATAGACGCTATCGATCATGGCGGTATAACGAAGGACGAGAATCGTAATCGTAAGAAGCCGGGAGTAAATCCTGACAGCAGCGACAAGAAGATGGACAAGCTGCCAGTAACCTATACGGTGAACGATGTAGAGGTTACGGTTCATTCGATTCGGGTTACGGAAAAGGCTACGGACTTCGAAGTGACGATTAAAAACAACTCGGATAAAGACAAGGTTACACTTGATATGCAAAAAGTAATAACGAAAGCGAACATCGGCGTTAAAGGGAGAACTACAGAAGCGGTCGAGATTGCATCGGATAATCCGGACTTTGCGGACAAAACGATTCGACCGAAGAAGGAACTGCATGGCTGGATCCGCAATCAAGGCTTGAAGGATCGAGATATTGTCAATTTGAAGCTCGCGTTATCCGTAAAAGGAGCCAAGGAGACAAGAACGTATTCGTTCTTTATCGATTGCACCAAGCTGAAGTTTCGTACCCTATAATCGGTAACTGATGCTGATGTGAACAAGGCGTGTGTGAGAAGAGATTTCTCATTCACGTCTTTTTCTTATGTTCTGCCATCTTTGCCCTGTAACGATGCCAACAACGACGCAAGGCTTCATTAACGATATAATCGAATATAATGGCTTGAAAAAAAATAAAAGAAAACCGAACCTTTTCGGGTGAACGAGGCAATATAGATTGTAAGCTTACCAAGGAGGGCCCTTTTTTCATGAAAGATATCAATATCGAGCATTGGATTGAACGGATGAAGGAAGGGGATTCGTCTGCATTTCAAGTGATCTATGATTGGTCATTCCCCGAAATTTACCGCTCCGTTGTCTTTTTGATGACGGAGAAAAATGAGATAGAGGATGTCATGAACGAAATTTATTTTCAGTTGTGGCGATCCATCGATAATTACGATGTGAATCGTCCCTTCCGATTTTGGATGCATGGCATTGCGCTGAAACAAATACAGAAGTGGAGAACAAAAAGCTGGAGGAGGTTCCGAATCTTCGAGAAGAAGAAGCTCTTGGAGAGAGAAGAGCATATGTTCTCGGATCGCCGGATTTTGGAGGCCGAGACCCATCAGGAGATGTTGACCATGGTTCATCAGCTCTCCTATAAGCTTCGAGCGGTGGTTATTCTGCGCTACTATCACGAATACACCTTCGATGAAATCGCTGAATTGCTGGACATTCCCGTAGGCACAGTCAAATCCAGGCATCATGCTGCATTGGGGAAGCTTCGCGAGCTCAGCCCGTATCTTGAATCAGAAAAGGAGCAGGAACTTTATGTCCATTGAACAACAACTGCGCGATAAGCTTCAGGATTGTGCGGAAGCAATGGAAAATCCATCTGACATGCAGAAGCGCATTCAAGAAGTTTCTTACGAACGATATCGTAATGAAAAAAACAAAGAAACATCAAAATCAAATCTGAACATTCGCATGGTAGCATGCGTGCTTGCGGTTGTACTCCTCGCGCCGATTGTCATCTATACCGGGCCTACCGTAGCTGCGCAGATTCGTGCCTTGCTCAATCTATCCGGGACGGAAGATGTGCGCAGCTTCATCACGAAGGATGAGGATTCAGATTATGTTACCACGAACTTATATGCGGATGAGATTAGCGGCAATAAGACGGCGCAAGAAGTGCTTGCACGCATTTACCGTGGGTTCCCTGAGACGAAGGATTTCGACATCGCAAGCGCTCAAATTGCCAAGGGAATCAATGGAGGGGAAAAGATTCATACATTAAATGTAATTCTAATGGGAAAAGGAAAGACATTCGAGGAGACGCATAAAGAGGTTGTAGCCAATGTCGATGTGGAGACAGGACAGATTCGGTTTGTGCAAGCGATAGGTCTAGAGCCATACGCTCCGCATGCTTCACAATTGCAGAAATCGGAAGCGATCGCGATGGCTAATGCATTTTTGAAGCAATTGGATGTGTCTATTGATGGATATCAGCCTGAAGTGGCAGGAACCCAGCCAGGTGAAGCACAAGGAATCGGTCAATTCATCGTCATCTACAAGCGTGTAGCGGATGGCAAAGAGATGTTCCAAGTAAATCTCCAAGATGGCAGTACAAGTGTTGCATTCTTCCCTTCGGAGAAGTCATGAAGCGGAATCGTCTAAGCCGCAGAGAAGGACTGGTAGCAGCAACATTCTTGCTGCCGAGCGCCATTGGCTTTGCCTTATTCTATCTCATTCCGTTCGGGATGGGGATCGTCTATTCGGTATTGGATCGAACGGTTGGCGGTTCATTTGTTGGACTCGCCAACTATCGGGAGCTGTTGAACAGTGATTCCTATCGTAAAGCCGTCTCGAATACGTTCTGGTTCACGGCGGTGAATGTCCCGCTGATGCTTATCCTGTCACTCGGGATCGCGCTCGTGCTGAACCGGAACCTTTATTTACGCCAATGGCTTCGGATGGCTTATGTGCTGCCGTTGGTTGTGCCCGTTGCTTCTGTTGTGATGGTGTGGCAAGTGTTGTTTGATTGGAACGGATCAATTAACGCTTGGATGCATGCTGTCGGGATTGAACAACAGGTAGACTGGATGAAGTCGGCTTGGGCGAGGGGCGTGATCTCAGTGTTCTACCTATGGAAACATATTGGCTACAACATCATCTTATTCCTTGCCGGACTGCAAAGCATCCCGCGAGATTACTATGAGACGGCTGAGCTGGAGGGAGCAGGCAAGTGGCGTCAATGTTACGGGATTACACTTGTCTATCTAACGCCGACGATGGTCTTCGTCGTCCTCATGTCGATGATGAATACGTTCAAAGTATTCCGTGAAACATACCTGATCGCAGGTGATTATCCGCATGACAGCATCTACACGCTTCAGCATTATATGAACAATATGTTCCTCGCAATGGATGTGCAGAAGCTGTCAGCGGCTGCGACACTGATGGTGATCGGGATCTTTATCATCGTGGCGCTGCTGCTTCGAGTAGAGAAGCGATATACACAATTTATGGAATGAAACGGGAGGAAGAATGAAGAAGGCGGGTTTCATTCGGAACCTATCGGTCACGCTGGTGATGGCATGCATCGGGGTCATCATGCTATTTCCTATTGTGATAACTTTCACAAATTCACTGATGACGGAGCAGGAAATTCGCGGCAATTACGGCCTAGTGGGTCAAATGCCAGTCGTTACGCAAGGAGAGACTGCTGTATATGTGAATCTGAAGCTCATCCCGGATTGGCTGTCCTTCGAGCAGTATGGGAGCGTTTTGCTAGAGACGCCGACGTATTTGTTCATGTTATGGAATTCCGTTGCAATGGTCGTGGCGATTATTGCGGGACAGACAGTTGTCAGTGCACTGGCTGCGTACGCTTTTGCCAAGCTCCGGTTCAGAGGCAGAGAAGGCTGGTTTCGGGTGTATTTGCTGACGATGCTGATGCCTTTCCAAGTGACCTTGGTTCCGAATTATATTATTGCTGACAAGTTGGGACTCATGAATACAGCTGGCGCGATTATTTTACCAGGGATATTCGCGGCATTCGGTGTGTTCATGTTGAGACAATTTATGCTCTCGATTCCCTATGCGCTTGTTGAAGCAGCTCAGATGGATGGAGCCGGTCATTACCGTATTTTCTATCAGATTATGCTGCCTTTGATGAAGCCGGGAATTGCGGCGCTGATTGTATTGCTGTTCGTTGATTATTGGAATATGGTCGAGCAGCCTTTGATCTTTTTGGAAGATGTCTTTAAACAGCCGTTATCACTCTATTTATCTAGAATTCATAAGGAAGCCCAAGGCATCGGCTTTGCCGCATCGCTGATCTATATGACGCCAATGGTGCTCCTGTTCTTATATGCGGAGTCTTATTTTATCGAAGGGGTCCAAATGTCGGGGATCAAAGGGTAGCTCATGAGAGGAGGGATAGGATGGCTACAGGGTTTACAGAAGCGCTGGATGCAAGTAAAAAACGAAAAATAGTAAGGCTCTCCAGCCTATTCGTAGGCTTGCTTCTTCTCCTTACCCTATCGAGCAATACCTTGCTGACCTTACATCTGCCGAAGGTGCGAACCGAGCAGGGAAGGCAAGACGCGTTAGTAACCGATTGGCGTGGTACGGCACGGCTGATGCCGCGGCAGCTTATCGAGTTATCGAACAAGGCGGAATGGTCAATCAAGGAAGTCCATGTGAAGGAAGGAGATCGAGTGGCGAAGGGGCAGACATTAATCACCTATGAGAACCCTTCTGCTGCTCAGGATATTCTGGACGTGCAGGCTGGTCTTGCAGGGCAGCAGCTCTCACTGGCTGACTTGCAAGATGCCTACATTGAAGCTGTACAAAATAACGATGAGATACAGGCGCGCCGCACGAAGCGGGAGTTGGAGCGGGCGCGAATAGCTATAGGAGTTCAGGAGCGAAAAGTGACCACGATGCAGTCGGAGGCGAGTGATCGCAAACGCATTATCGCGCCTTTTGACGGTATTGTGACACAGGTTCATGCGACGCCGCAGCAGCCTTCGGGGAGTGGCGGGCCAGATATTAGCATAGCTAATAGGCAGCAAGGTTATCAATTCGAAATGGTCATCCCGGATGACTTAGGCCTGAAACTGCGTACCGATGAGAAGTTGAAAGTTCAAATCGAGCATGAGGGGACCAAAATCCCGGCTGAAGGGATTATTACGGACATTCGTCCGATGTCAGGTGCTGATGGAGGTGCTTCCTTGCAAGATGGGGTGGGAGGAAGTGCGTCTCAGACGGTTTCCGGCCAACGGGTCGTTGTAAAGGTGCAACATCCGAATGTTCAGGCGAATGAACTTGTGAGTGTGGAATTGACACAATCGGAGAAGACCGATGGAGGTATGCTCGTATCGAACGAAGCGATACGTCAGGAAGGGAAGAACAGCTATGTTCTTGTCATCGAAGAGCGTCCAGGACCGCTCGGCAATACCTTCATTGTTCGCAAATCTCCCGTCCGGTTAGGGAGGACGAATGGGCAAGAAACACTGGTGCTGCAAGGGGTATATGGGAAAGATCGAATAATTGTCGAGAGCAGCGAACCGCTAACCGAAGGTCAACGTGTTAGGGTGTAATGCGCTTGAACTGCATGAATCGTATGGAGAATGGGGAGGAGAGGTTTAGGATGAACAAAAGGAGTGTGCTTGGTTTACTCGTTGCCTTAGCAATGGCGTTGACAGCGTGCGCAGGTGGACAGAATGGTGAGTCTAAGCAGGAAGGAAAGCAGGGCCGCGACGGGAAGAAAACCTTAGTTCTATCTGTATTTCAAACGGATCCTGTGTATGCGCAGGCGGTGAAGTTGTATGGAGAGCAGCATCCTGATGTGGATATTCAAATCAAGGTATACAACAAAGGGGAAGGCTCCAGTCAAGAAGGGGATCTAGAGAAATATGTGAACACCACGAATACAGAGCTATTGTCTGGTAAAGGGGCCGATCTGATTGCTTTAGATGTGGAAGGTCTGCCGGTTGGGAAATACGTAGACAAGCAAGCGCTGGTGAACTTGAGTGAGTTGATGAAGCAGGACCCTGCCTTTGATTCCAGTTCGTATGAGATGAACATCTTGGATGGGGCTAAGATGCGAGGGGGGCTTTATTCGCTGCCTTTGCGGTTTTTCTTAGACAGTTTGATGGGCGATGCAAAGGCAATTCAGCAATCCGGCGTGAAATTCGATGACCGCACATGGACATGGGGAGAATTCACGACGGTGGGCACACGTCTGGCGGTATCCGGCGGACATACGTATTCGATGGGGAATACACCGCCCGAGCGGATGTTGAACTTTCTATTCGCCGATAACTATACTCGCATTGTTCATGAAGAGAAACGCTCTGCTAGTTTCGATGCCAATGCATTCGTTGAACTGATGGAGCAAGTGAAGACGATGTATGCGGACAAGGTGGTTACGGATGCGGAAGTGGAAGCAGGAGATTATTTCTTTGCTCCGGCCTTGATCCTATCGGCTGAAGATTATTTCATTGGACCAGCGATGTTCTATGAGCAAGGAAAGATCTATCGCAAGCCGCTCACAACGGGGCAACAGACTGGAGGCACCTTCATGATGCATAAGAACTTAGGGCTCAACGCGAATTCGAGCATGCAGGCGGAAGCGTGGGACTTCATGAAGTTCTTATTGTCCGAGGAGATCCAGACGTTGCCTGGACTACAAGGATTCTCTGTCAATAAAAAGGTAAACGAAAAGACGTTTAAGGATCTTCTAGACAAAGGAGCGATCGAATCGCCCATGGGTTCCTCGATCCCGGTTCAGAAGGCAGACATCGACATGATCAAGCAGATGCTGGAGCATGCGACTACACCGCAAACGAATGATTCGAAGATTCAATCGATTATTGATGAGGAAGCGAAGGCTTACTTTAGCGGTCAGAAATCGGCACAAGCGGTCGCGGAGTTGATCGCGAACCGTGTGACGACCTATTTAAATGAATAGACGATAATGGGGGTAGACGCCAATGGGAAGAAATAGGGAAGGAAACAGGATGAGATAGTGGATGACAATCCTATCGCTCGCGGTAGCAGTAAGCATTTCGGCTTGCGGATTTCAAGGACACGAAGAGAAGGATGCTGGCGAGAGCAAGAGAGTCTCTTTGAATGTGCAGCAGGAACAAGGACACGAAGAAAAAGACAATAACAAAACGGAAAATAAGGTTGCTGAGCAAGGAATAATCCAAGTGTTCTCAAATTTGATGTCGGTAAAGCTCCCACAGGGATTAGAGTTGCAATTGGATGAGACATCGAACTCGGAGCTTGTCTATACGGACAGCCATAAGAGAGTGAAGCTCGAGATGCGGCATGACCCAGAGCAACGCGTGACCGATGCTGGTATTGATGGAGCACGATTGAAGATGAAGTTGATTTTGGAACAAGACAGTGAAGGCGAACAGCTGGAGTGGTTGAAAAATGAAACGTTACTCGTTCATGGAAAGCACTTTGCAGTCAATGAAGTCATCATGCCTTCACAGAAGGGAGACACTTATCTTTTCGTTGGTTGGGCGGAATTAGCTGGGGCACTTCTGGAGATTCATTTTAGCGCTCCAGCTAATGAGCAAGATGAATGGCAGAAGGCCATTCATGAGATGATTGAATCGATTCAGATGTAGGAATATGAACCGCTTAGCGACATCGCTAAGCGGTTTTTTGCTTATGGAAAACCATCTCTAGAGAACAAAACCGAAATCTTTGGCGTTACCCTGGAGTTTTTGAGATCATAATCCATTTCTTCAAGGATTGTTTGTGGAACTTCCGCTTTAGTTAAGATTGTGTCCAATTCGGTTTCGGTATATGTTGTATTCTCGGCGAATGTTGTACCCATGCTGATAGTGAATGTAAGAACCAATACCGTGAGTAAAGTTATTTCTTGATACTTTTACTACTCAAAATTTTTTAGTTGTCGGTAAAACATATCTTGCAACTTATGAACACTTCAAAAATGATAGCACTTACAAATTAGTGATAATAGATGAAACTGATACAAAATAAACCGAGGAATATATTGCCTGTATACTAATTTTTGTTAAATTCCGCAATATTCGAAAGTTGCATGCCTTCCTCGAGGGGAAATAATAATGCAAATGTATTACATGACTAAAAATTAGATCGGACTCGATGTATTACATATACACCGCCAATTTTTTAGTTGTATCTTCGTTTTAGCAACTGAAAAAAGGTTACGTCTATCCCTCCTTTGGAGGGGTTTTTTATAGGCGCTAAAGTCAGGGGAATTACCGATGAAACACTTGTTTTCCGTAACGAACGCATCCATGTTAAGATACCTATAGATTCGAGATTGGATAGATTCATAATAGTGGCTCGGTAATTCCGAATGGTCGGTCAAGATGATGCATAATGTTGATGATCCGTATCTCTAGGAATCCGATGAGTATAAAGGTTCGGTAGGTTTTATGATCGATAAGGGGGATGCAGAAATGGCGGAATGTACGGCTTCATTTCGTATGGGAGAAGGACTAGACAATATCCTCGTGCTGGATCGCACGCAGCATCTGGAGGAGCTTGACATTCTGTATCCTTTTGCATTGGACGAGCTGCTGTGCAGACATACAGGCAAGGGAGGACCTGCTGTATGTCACCTGTGGCGTCATCCGCGGGGCTTTGTGATGGGACTGCGTGACAGCAGACTGCCGCATGCGGCAGAGGCGCAGCAATGGCTGGAATCGATTGGCTACTCGACGGCTGTTCGCAGCACGGGTGGGGCTGCCGTGCCACTTGATTTGGGAGTTGTGAATATTTCCTTGATACTGCCGAAGGAAGGGATGGGCGACAAATGCTTTCGCTCAGACTATGAGCGCATGTATCAGTTGATCAAGCTTGCTCTGCAGAACACGGGCTATACGGTCTACAAGGGTGAAATCGCTGGCGCGTATTGTCCTGGTGATTATGATCTCAGCATAGGCGGCATCAAATTTTGCGGCATTGCGCAGCGGCGTCAGGCCCATGCCTTTGTCGTGCAAGCATTCGTCATCTGCGAGGGTTCGGGCAAGGAGAGTGCTGAGCTCGTCCGCTCCTTCTATGAGCGTGCTGCGTCGGGTGAGGTGCAACCGGATCATCCTATTGTGACGGAAGATAAGACTGGCAGTCTGGAAGAGCTGGCTTCGCTCGGCAGCAGTGTTGGCGGCGGGGCGGCGCAAGTTTTTATAGAAGCTGTGAAACAAGTGGTGCGGGAACGTCAATCGAGCCGCAACATGGAGGAAGCAGCCGCAGGATTATGGATTCCGGAGCCGAAACAAGTACATGCGGTTATCGACACGCTGCGGGAGCGGTACGGTATCAAGTTCTCCGTGTGAGATATCTTAGTAAAAATATCTTAGTAAAATTTTTGAGTGAAAATTCAATGTTGTACACGGTACAATCGAGTATTCACATATATGCCGCACAACGGGCACTATCGTACAACAGGTACTATAACGATAAAAAGAGCAGAACCATTCGGGATGGAATGGTTCTGCTCTTTCTATGTTGCTAGCTTGATCCTGCATATACTTTAATACTCCAAATGCTCCTTATCGTCAATCCGCTTGCGGAAGACATAGTAGCTCCAAATTTGATATCCGAGCACAAATGGCAGAATCGTCAGAGAGATATACGTCATCACCTTCAGCGAGTAAGCACCAGAAGCAGCATTCATAATCGTCAAATGGAACTCAGGGCTGATTGAGCTGATCATCACTCGTGGGAATAAGCCGATGAACATGCTCACGGCCGACAAAATGATAACGGCCCCTGTCATGGCGAATGCCAAGCCATCCCTTTCCCGTCTAATGAACAATATTGCTAGAAGTAATGCGCACCCAGCTAACAGTGGCAGGACGATCCATCCACTGCCGTGAATAGTATAAATATCGGTGCTGACATACGTCATCATGGCAAATAGCAATAGTACCACGACAACGGCAGGGCCTATATCGCGAGCTGCCTTCCGGGCCCGATCTCGCAACTCGCCGGTGGTTCGCAGCGTAATGAAGACGAGCCCATGCAGGATGCATACCATGACTACGGCCACACCGCCAGCGAGGGAATATCCGTTCAGCAGATCAAACACGCTTCCGACCATTTCCTTGCTTCCGTCGATCGGCACACCTCGGATAATATTGGCAAATACGACACCGAACAGGAACGGAGGCAGCAGACTGCCAATGAATATCGCCGCATCCCACGCTTTTCTCCAAGCACCATAATCCATCTTGCCCCGGAACTCGAACGCTACGCCGCGCGCAATAAGCGCCAACAGCAGCACGACGAATGGAATATAGAAGCCACTGAGCATCGTGGCATACCATTCTGGAAAGGCGGCGAACATAGCCCCGCCAGCTGTAATTAACCATACCTCGTTCGCATCCCAATAAGGGCCGATTGTGTTGATAATGATGCGTCGTTCATGATCCGTCTTCCCGAGGAATCTAGCGACCATACCTACCCCGAAGTCAAATCCTTCGAGGAAGAAGAATCCGACGAATAAGATGGCAACGAGTATGAACCATAACTCATTTAGCGATAGCATGTGTTACCTCCTTATCAAATGGATCGTAGTTCTCCATATCTTCTTCCTCCGGTTCTTCCAGCTGCTCATCTTTACGAATCACCTTGACGAACAGAACAGCGTCAATAATGGCCAGTACCGCATAAATGGTCGTGAATGCAATGAGCGAGAAGAGCAATTCTTCCGCTGTCACCGTCGGCGATATGGCGTCCTCTGTGCGCATGACTCCGAACACGACCCACGGCTGACGACCCATCTCGGCCATAAGCCATCCCGCCGAATTGGCGAGGAACGGAAAGGCGATCATGCCGACCATCAGCTTCAAGAACCAGGGGCGCTGCTCCAGCTTCTTCTTGCGGGACAATATCAGTCCGTAGATGCCGACAAGGCACATGAGCCCTCCTGCAACAACCATCATGCGGAAGCTCCAGAACGTCATCTTGATCGGTGGAATATAATTTCCTGGTCCGTATTTTTGTTCATAGCGCGCTTGAATTTGATTGATCCCTTCCACACTGCCGTTAAGCTTGTTGTACGATAGCAGACTGAGCATATATGGGACTTGGATTTCGAACGAATTCTCTTTCTTTTCTGTATCGATTTTGGCAAATAACGTGAACGGTGCCGGATCCTCGCTCGTATCCCAGAGCGCTTCGGCTGCTGCCATCTTCATCGGCTGAGAAGTGAGCAGATGCTGCGCCTGTGCATGCCCAATGTAGGCAACGATGATGGACGAAATCAAGGCAACGGTAATCGAGACGCGGAACGAACGGCGGAACATGTCCGGATTGTGTCCACGCAGCAGCTTCCAAGCACTGACGCCTGCCATGAAGAAGGCGCCGGTTGCGAATGCGGCGAACAGCGTATGCGGAAATTGCAGCCACAATTGCGGATTCGTAATGAGTGCGAAGAAGTCGCTCATCTCTGCCCGTCCGTTGTTGAATTCATATCCGACAGGCGCATGCATGAACGAGTTGGCGGTCAAGATCCAGAACGCGGACAATACGGTACCGATCGAGACAATCCAGATGCAAGCGAGATGAACGCGCTTCGATAAGCGATCCCAGCCGAACACCCATAAGCCGATGAAGGTGGATTCCATAAAGAAGGCGAGCAGCCCTTCAATGGCAAGCGATGGCCCGAACACATCACCGACGAAGCGGGAATAATTGGACCAGTTCATCCCGAACTGGAACTCCTGCAAAATGCCGGTGACGACGCCAACTGCGAAGTTAATCAGAAATAATTTGCTCCAGAACAAGGCTGCTTGCTTGTAAATCTCCTTGTCCTTGACGACATAGAGCGTCTCCAAAATAGCGATTAAAAACGCCAGTCCAATCGTCATAGGGACGAAGATGTAGTGGAATAACGTTGTTGATGCGAATTGGATTCGCGCGAGAATGACTTGATCCATGTAGACCTCCTTGTAAAACATGTGTGATCGTCGTTCAAAAAGAGAACTTCGTTTGTGAGCTTCCTAAAATGTGAATATCTTCACGTTATGGAGTGCTGGTTGCGGCACCAACTATCAATCGGTCGATAGAAAAGCTTTAAGTAAAGAGCATGACGAGGCTGAATGTGCATCGTTATACACTTCGTTCACACTTACTTTCATGGAACTGCTAACCCGACAAGTGATGTTCTCACGTTCAGCCTTATCATAGAGCAGAGTGGATGGGGTGTCGCCATCCACTTCAACGGGGGGGAATCATCCATGTTCAAGAGACTGACACAGAGTTGACAACGTTTCGATGAAATCGAGTCATCTGAGAGTCCGTAGGGGAATGATATACTTATTTATATGTGATAAAAATCACAGATTATAATAGTAAGAGGTGTATTCCTATGTGGCAACCGGATCGTTCCAGCAATCAACCACTATATCAGCAGATTGCCGCATATATTGAGCGCAGCATTTATAACGGTGAATTTACTCCGGGAAGCGTCCTTCCATCGGAACGTAAATTTGCTGAGCAAATACATGTTAATCGAAGCACTATCGTTCAAGCCTATGAAGAGCTGCGTGCAGCAGGCATTATCGAGAGTATGGTCGGCAGTGGTACTCGAGTAAGCAAGTCGAAGTGGGGGGCAGACTCTCAACAAACGCCAGATTGGCATCAATACTTAGATAACTGCAAGCTGGTACAGCCTGATCCGGTATACGCAGAACTAATTCGTTCCGCACTGGATTCGGGCAGCAACTGTATAGACTTTGCCAGCGGAGAATTGTCACCCGATTTGTCGCCAAATGAAGAGATGCGGACGCTATTGAGCGAGCATCTGCTGCATGAGGATATGAGCTACGACGATCCTCAGGGCTATGTGCCGCTGCGGGAGGTTCTGTCCACTTCTTTACACCAATATCGCGGCATTCGGACGACAGAATCATCGATTCTCATTACCTCTGGGTCTCATCAATCGCTCTATTTAATAACTCGTCGATTGCTTCAGCCTGGGGATGCGATCGCGATCGAGGATCCTTCCTATTATTATTCTCTGCCTATGTTTCACTCGGCGGGCTTGCGCTTGTTTCGGCTGCCTGTGGACGAGAAGGGAGTATGTCCGGAAGGGATATTGTCCTTGTATCGGGAGCACAACATACGGATGATATTCGTGAATCCGAATTATCATAATCCAACGGGCCGTGTGCTTGACCCCTCTAGACGGGAACAATTGCTTGAGATTTGCGGCAGCTTAGGCATTCCCATTGTGGAGGATGATCCGTTCAGTCTGACTTCCTTCACAGGCAATCCGCCGCCGACACTGAAGTCGATTGATACGAACAATACCGTCATTTATATTGGCTCATTATCCAAAATTGTAGCGTCTGGCCTGCGAATCGGATGGATGGTTGCCCCGCAATCTGTTATTACGCGGCTTGCTGCTGAACGACAGCAGATCGATTTCGGAATGAGCGTGCTGCCGCAGCGGATCGCCGCACGGTTGCTGTCGGAAACTTATTTTGACCGCCACTTGGCGCGGCTGCGGCAGGAACTCCTCAAGAAACGAAACTTGCTTATCGATGCGCTGGAGCGCGAACTTCCGGGGGAGGTGGCGTATTCCCTTCCGCAAGGAGGGCTGCACTTATGGTGTAAAGTAAAAACACCGATTCCTGATGCGAAATTGCTAGAGGAAAGCATAAAGCGAGGGGTTCTCTATAATCCCGGAACGGTCTACGGTTCAGAACCAGGGTATGTCCGGTTTACGTATGCAAGACCGCATGAGGAGGAAATTGGGTTAGGAATAGCACGATTTGCTCAAGCGATTCATGCATCCCAGCAGCGAAAAAAATGATTTATATCGGAGTATAAATTCACAAAAAGAAATGCAATTGGAAAGTTCCTCCTTTCTGATTGCATTTTTTTGTAATATTATAGAGAGGTAAGAACAAAGAAAGCGTTTACGTAGTTCGGCGCAGATGAGAGATTGGAGGGATGAAGAAGGAGGGACTATGCAATCCAATAACTACATGAGATGGAGGGAAATAATGAAGAAATCTATCTATTTGAAGGCGGTTTCGATGCTGCTCAGTTTGATGGTTGTGATGACTTCGACGCTTACAGTCGTTCAGCCTTCGAAGGCGTACGCTCAATCAAACGGGCAGGAGAATGTAAAGGTGGAGAATCACGATGTTGGCCCAATCCTATCTATTTCAGATAAGGGCAATGGGACTCTGCCGAGCGTTACAGATGTCGTGTATGACAAGGACGGCAATATCATTCCGAATCCAACTGGGGACTCCAATGAGGAAGCGGCTCGCCTTCTTGCGGCTGCTACATTTAGCGGAACGAATCTAGCTCTGCACAAGCAGGCCTTCTCCTCTGGCAATGAAGTGGATTATTTGGGGCCTGAGCTGGCTGTAGACGGCAAAGGGAATACAAGATGGTCTTCAGCGAAAGAAGATGATCAATGGTTCTATGTAGATCTCGGAGAGAAGAAAGCTTTCGATCGTGTTGTAATCCGCTGGCAGACTCCGGCTGATACATACAAGATCCTCGTATCGGATGACGCTCAGAATTGGACGAATGTGAAGGAAAACGATGGTCTCATCCAATGTAAAGGCGGTGTGGAGACGGTTGATTTCCCTTCGCTCGAAGCTCGTTATGTGAAGTTTCAAGGCGTTAAGCGCGCTCCTGTCGATGGGGTGCTGTATGGCTATTCCTTTTTTGAATTTGAGGTGTATCAATTGAATGACTTGCAATCTGTCATCGATAAGGTAACGGCTGCGCTTGCGGTGCAAGCCGGACAGACGAAGCTCGATTGGTCCGCTGCAGGTGTGCCTGAAGGCTATAGTGTCAGCATATTTGGCAGCGACAGAGTTCCTGTCATCGACCGCGAAGGCAATATCCGTACACCGCTAGTAGACGCCAAGGTGAATCTGATTATTCAAGTAGAGGATCAGAACAATCCGGATCGGAAGCTGTTGTCAGGAAGTATTCCTGTCATCGTTCCGGGCTTGTATAAGCAGACACCGGATCGCAATGCCGAGCCGGAAGTGATTCCTTCTCTGCGCGAGTGGTATGGGGATTCCGGCAATTTCAAGTTGAAGAAGTCCTCGCGAATTGTAGTCAATCCGAAGGATGAGTCTTTGCTGCGCAAGGCGGCAGAGCAGACTATCGAAGATGTATTGGATCTGACGGGATACCAGCTTACAGTTGTCTCTGGAACGCCGAAATCTGGGGATTTGTATCTGTCGATTGATCCGACATTATCATGGCTTGGCGATGAAGGAAACGTATTCAAGGTAGGGGAGTATGTATCCATTACCTCTTCTTCAGCCAAGGGGGCTTTCTTCGGAACGAGAACAGCGCTCCAAATTATCAAGCAGAATAAGGACTTCACGATTCCACGAGGTGAAGCAAGGGATTATCCGAAGTACGAGAAGCGTGGACTCATGATCGACGTAGCCCGCAAATTTTTCACGATTGATTTCCTTCGTGATTATGTGAAGCTGTTGTCATGGTACAAGATGAACATGTTCCAAATTCACTTGAATGATGATGTCGGGGAGCCATTCGCAGATGGCACACGTGCAGCTTATCGCTTGGAAAGCACGACGTATCCGGGGCTTGCAAGCGCTAGTGGGCATTATACGAAGCAAGAATTCAAGGATTTGCAGCTTATGGGCATGGACTATGGCATCAATATCATCCCGGAAATCGATACACCCGGACACTCTCGTGCATTCACGACTTACAATCCGGCGCTTGGAGACGATTCCCATTTGGATATTTCTAAGCCAGAAACTGTGGAATTCATCAAGAACTTATTCAACGAGTATATAGACGGAAGTGATCCAACCTTCGTCGGGCCAGAAGTGCATGTTGGCACGGATGAATATTGGGGTCCGGATATTGAGCGCTTCCGTTGGTACATGGATACACTCGTGAAGCATATGAACAGCAAAGGCAAGCACCCGCACATATGGGGAGGCTTGACCCAGTATAATGGAACGACGCCAATTAGTAATGACGCAACGATGGATATCTGGTATGAGCCATACGGTGCGCCACAGCAGGCGGTGGATCTCGGCTATGACGTCATCAACTCGCAGAATGTATATATGTACATCGTGCCTACCCTTTATGGGAACTACTTGAATTCTCAATTCCTGTACGATGAGTGGGAGCCGAACAAGTGGGAGAACACATCGCTGCCACTTGGCCATCCGCGCGTGAAGGGCGGCATGTTCTCCATGTGGAATGACGTATCCGAAGCAAATGGCTTATCGATGGACGATGCGCATATCCGACTGCTGCCTGGCATACAGGTCGTAGCAGAGAAGCTATGGACGGGAACACGTGATGATAAATCCTTCGCGCAATTTAACAATCGTACGAAGGTGATCGGCGATGCACCGAATGCCGATCGTTCTCACAAAATTTCGATAAATAATCCAGACAATCTTGTTATGCAGTACATGTTCGAGAAGGGATTCAAGGATAGCTCGGGCAATGGCTTTGATGGCAAGGCTGTCAATGTGGATATGACGGAAGGCAAGTATGAACAAGGCGCGCACTTCAATGGCGGCAAGAGCTACATCGAGACACCAGTCGATGCAATTGGATTTGGCTGGACCGCTTCCATGTGGATTAAGCCCGACAAGAACAATCCGGATGACGCCGTATTAATGGAATCGCCTGTTGGTACGCTGAAATTGAAACAGGGCAACACAGGCAAGCTCGGATTTAGCAAGGAGCATTATAACAGCACGTTCAATTATGTCGTTCCAGAAGACAAGTGGACCCATATCTTGCTGAAGGGCGATGACAAGGGCGTATCACTGTTCGTCAATATTGATGAGTATGTGGAGCGTCTGGAAATGGAGTATCCGAAAATGAACACACTCGTCTTACCGACGCTTCGCATTGGCAGCGAGACCAACGCCTTCAAGGGCACCTTGGATAATGTGGTCATCTACAATAAAGCGATTGAGCTGCTCAGCACGGAAAATCTGGCTCTGCACAAGGCTACGGAATCCTCGGAACCAGAGTTCCCATACTATTCTTCTGACAAGGCCGTAGATGGCAATCCTTCTACTCGCTGGGCCAGCAAGTATGTGGATGATGCGTGGTTCCTTGTAGACTTGGGAGAGGTCAAGGATATCAATAAAGTAATTATTAAGTGGGAAGGCGCCTATGCGGAGAAGTATCAGCTCCTTGTGTCTGATGACAAGACGAACTGGAGAAATATTTCCGGTGAAGGTGGAATCATTGAGTCCAAGGGTAAAATGGACATTCTCGAATTTGATATGACGCCAGCACGCTATGTAAAGTTCCAAGGCATCCAGCGGGCAACCGTCTTCGGTAACTCGTTCTACGAGTTTGAGGTATATTCACCAGGGCAAATTCCTGAATACAAGCAGTTGATCGCTGCAATGGATGATATGCTGACGAATATCGGTAACAAGGGAAAATGGTACAAATTGCTGCTCGAAGTGCTGAACCGATACCCTTACGATGCCAATCGTCCGATTGATGAGATGAAGACGATCATGACGCAGCTTGAACCGAATTAACAGACAGGTGAAAACCTCGCTTCCTTGCTGGAGGCGAGGTTTTTTTGTGCAGATGAAAGAAGATACATCGGTCTTTCGATCTAAAAATAGTAAGACGAAACCCTAATTATAGGATTTTAAAAAGGTACTTTTTCCCTATTAATATTCCTTATTGTGGAACCGTTATAGAATGGATGATTGTTAAATTCTAGAACTTCTTTGGAGAGGAGAATAAGATGATTTACAAGAAGCTAGTAAAGTGTGTTCTTGCCATCGCTATAGCGATAAGTATTCCGGGAACGGGACAAGTGTTAGCGCTTGACCTAGAAGAGGAAGAGGTTATCGCTCCATTGCCGGAAGATATTGAATCTGATGTTTCAACTATACCTGTTACAGAAAATGTATACGGAGATAGGGTCGCGATTGCCGCTGAATATGTAGAATTTGTCATTCAGCCCGGAGAATCGTATGAATTCCTCTATGAGGGCTCATCAACTTTTCGAACAATATATACGGATGCAAGCGAATCCAAGAACATCTTTTACGATTATGTCGTCTTTGGAAAAAAAGGTGATGTCAAACGTAAAGCAATGGATCATACGGGAAGCATAACCTACGATATGGGGCAGACAGCAATCGTTACAGTGCCGTCTGAATCTAATCCGATGACGGTGAAGATTCGCGACGATGCTACCTACTCTATAACATCTGAGCCTGCGTTATTAAAATTCACCTTACAGAAAGGGGAAAGCTATCGCTTACTAAATGTTGGCCCGGACGAATCAAAGTCAATCGCGAGCAACGTATCTTCAAGTCAAGAGCGGCGCTATGACTATTCTGTGTACAATGCTGATGGCAAGCGGGTTCATGGAACCTATTATTCCGTAGGTAAACCACAGATTTCTAATGACGAGGAGCTAATAATTACAGGAGTAACTTCGAACCCTGTGACGATAGGCTTTCCTTACCGAATCGCAGATGGTGAAGTGAGTGATGAGCCTGCTTATTTACGCATTGATTTGAAGCCTGGTGAAAGCTATGAACTGACCAATCTAAGTACGAAAACAGAATCCATTCAGTTTGAAAATCCAAGCAAACACCGATTTGATTATGTAATTTATAAGCCGGACGGTACAGAATACTCCCATAGATCGAACAGCAGCAGTGAGCCAAGTGTTCAATCAGGCTTCAAGATCGTTATAACATTAGTTAGCGATAACCCTACTACGATAGGTGCACCTTATCGAGCGTTCGAGGGCAGCGATTCTGATGAAGCAATTCATCGTATCACAGTTAGCAAAGGTGAGTCATATATCATTACAAATAATGGTAGTAAGAGTCACTCGCTGCATAATGATGCGGTTAAGCTCGGAGGAACATTTGATTATGTGACTTATCGAGCAGATGGGGCTCGATTATATGATGAAATGAACTCTAAGAAGCAACCGAGCATAGTATCAGGGGCATCGACAATTGTTACGGTTCAATCGGACATACCAGTAACTTTTGAATATACTGATGATTTTTCAATGGAATATACCGGAGAACCAGCTTATGTTCGTGCGACATTGACACAAGGGCAGACTCATGAGTTCACGAACAGAAGTGAGGGCTCAGCCTATCTACGCAGTGACTCTTCCTATTCTGGAGGAAGATTTGATTATGTCATTTACTATCCAGATGGAAGTGAACGGTCGAGAGGGAAAAATTCATATAGTAAACCGAGTGTGCCAGCAGGCCATACAATCGTAGTTACCAATGTAACGGGCATACCTATCACGTTTGGTGGTCCATATCGCATATTCGCTGAACAGGAAAACCCAGGTGAGGCAATCCAGCGCATTACGGTGAATCAAGGTGAATCCTATGTATTTCATAATAATGGTTCACGAATGCAATCCGTTCGAAATGATGCCCCTAAGGTAAAAGGGTCATTTGATTATGTTGTATATGAATCAGGCGGGAACATTCACGGCGATGGGATCAATTCGAAAGTTGCAACGTATATCCCGGTGGGAGGCTATGCAATTGTGACTTCTCAGTCTCTCGAGCCAATTACTTTTGAGTATGCCGATACTATTACTGTTCAGCAAAGTTCCGATCCATCTCATCTGCGGGTCACACTTACGCAAGGGAAAAGCTATGAATTCACGAATGTAAGCACGAAAACAAGAACGCTGAATAACGATGCAACCATCTCTTCGGGAGGAAAATTTGACTATGTTATTTATCGTACAGATGGTACCGAAAGCAGTAGTGGATTAAGCACTTCTTACAGCCAATCCGTTGCAGCGGGCAATCGAGTCGTAGTGATGACAGCTTCTGATGCTCCCGTAACCTTTATCGGAATTTACACGGTGTTTAAGGGTCAAGAAAACGCTAGCGGTACGTATCAACAAATTACGATAAATAAGAATGAATCTTACACATTTTTAAATAAGGGTCCATCAGGAGTGGTAATTAGAAAAGATGTCACTTCTGAACATGGGGCATTAGATACAGTAGTATACGACGCAATGGGGAAAGTGGCGAGTAGAACGCCGGACTCAACAAGTAGCTTTACAACATCAGTATCTGGAAAAATGATGGTTACCGTCACATCAGCTACACCCGTGGTACTCCGGTACAACGATAGCATCTCCGTAGAGAAGTCAGCTTACCCTGCTATGCTCCGTGCTTTAGTAGCAAAAGGGAATAGTTATTCTTTTACAAATATAAGCGACTCTACGGAAACGTTATTTTCTCTCCCGGGAGGATTACAGTATGAATACGCTTATATTCTAACGGGGCCTGACGGTCGTGTTCAGAAAATGAGTGACCGATACGTTGGTACATTAAGTATTCCTGCAGGATGTAACGTAGTGGTTACAACTGTAAGTGCCGAGCCAATTACCTTCGCAGGTGTATATACTTCCTTCCAAGGAGGAGAAACCGTTACGCCAGGGAAATCGTTCAAAGTAAACAAAGATGAGAGCTACGTACTCGTAAACCAACACAACCAGTCCGTATTGCTCGATAATTTGGCACCGTCAGATGTAGGACGTCACTATGATTACGCGGTATATGATGTTCAAAATATCCCATTAAGCGCTCAATTGGAGCATGTAGGAAATGTGACTATACCTGCTGGTGGCACGATTGTGATTACAGGTACTTCCGAACTCCCTGTTCTTTTCAAGGAGAATGACAAGATTATCGCGACTCCAAGCAAAGAACCAGCTCTGCTTAAGAGAGTGCTTGATTTGAATCAGCAAGTCATGTTCCAGAACAAGACGAATTCGACAGCTCACGTTGTAACCGATGCATCGAAGGCGAATGCGAAATTCTATGATTTTGTTGCTTATAAGGCAGATGGAAGTATTCATAAGCAAGGCACTCAAGTGGATACGAGTGTAGAAGTTTCTGAAGGAGGCAATGTTCGGATTACGCTAACCTCCAATTCGCCAGTTAAGTTCGGAGCGCCATATCGAGCCTTTACGATCCCTAGAGGGGATGTCGTATTTGAGGAATTACTTAATAACGTACAGAAAACGGTAATCAAACAGCCGAATCAAACAGGCTACTACAAGTATAAAGCCGCTCGTACCGGGTTGGTTCGGTTTGTGACGAAAGAAAAAGAACCATTTGAACTGCAGCCTGTCATCACACTATATGCAGATGAATCACTGACGAAACCAATTAAGGCCTCCAAAGAAGTAAAGCAAATGCACGGGGAAGACTACACAGTACTGGAATATGAACTGACAATTAATCAAGTCTACTATCTGACCTTGGAGGAAGAGAAAGGCAAAGGGCTAGATGTTGTTCTTGTTGCAGCATCCTTGTACTTGCTGCCTAAAACAACTTACCAATACAACTATGGAAATAACACCTTAAGCAAAATAACGCTCTATACAGGAGACGAAATTCAATTCGAATATGACGCTAGAGGGAATCTAATTAAGAGAACGAAAAAGGTTTACCCGTTTAGATAGTAAAAATAAGTTCTCGAATTTGAACAGGAAAGGATTTTGCAGATGTTTAAGAAATGTTTAGCGATTCTGTTATGTATAGCAATCGTTCTACCTAGCTTTCCAATAACGAATGTCTATGCAGAAGTGGAACAAAACAGTAATAGACAGGCCCGGGCAAGTGAATCTGTTAAGCCTATTACAATTAACTGGGTACTAGAGCAATTTCAAGTTACAGAGGAATGGCTCTTTAAACAGATTGCTTCCGGCCATTCATTATACAACATTTATCAGGCATTACTGGATCAGAAGCAGGGCAGAGGAAGTGCGGATGAAATTCTGAAGAGCGCTTCTGTAACAGAACCAATCCTATGGGATGCAGGGGAAAAACCTAGGGAAGTATATTCGAAGAATTCTCAACATCAATTGGTAGAAGTAGAAGCAGGGCAACCTGCTTTTGCTTCAGCATCCTATGATGAATCTGCGTTGCAGCATCATAAGTTAAGAAATGAGACTTCTTCATACGAAATTGGTTACGGTCAAGATTCGATTTCTACGACGACTGGTGATTTCTACGTTCAATCTGTAGATATTGTACTGCCAGGTACGATTCCTTTTGCTCTCGTACGGAAATATGATAGCGCATTAGCAAGTCAGGAAATGGGTGTGGAGAAGGATGCGCAATCGGGTCAATATCGTAATGCTGTGAAAGTACGAAGAGAAGAGGCTAGCTCCGCACTAGGTCGGGGCTGGAGATGGGATCTGCCTTATCTGCAAACGAATAACGGAAATAAGTATTTGTGCGTTCCCGGAATTGGAACCTATCAATTAGGTACAGATTTGAGCTTATTAGGATACGGGCTGAAAAATGTGCTTCTCAAGGTGGATGCCAGCCAGTCAGTATCAGGCATACCAAGTGCCTATAAGCTCTCTATATTGAACGGATATGATTATTTTCTGGATGCGAACGGATACTTGATTCTGATTAAGGATAATTACGGTAATAAAGTTGAATTTGGATATACCACGAATGATGGCAATAAAGTACTGTCATCGATTTCGAATAATGATGGAAATAAGCTGATTTTTACATATAGTACGAATCAGGTTATCGTTCAACAATCAGGGACGGAACGGAAATACACATATAACAAAGGTCAAGAGGAAGGCCGCACGGTATTGAACCAGGTCGTCGATCCGGCTGGTCGCAGCACCAAGTATATATACTACTTTCCGGAATCGAGATTTAACTTTTTACCGGATCTCGTGAATGATATAGATAATCAAGGGATGAACGAATATGCCATGTTAACCCGAATTGTTCATCCTTCGTCTGCGTTTACGACTATTGACTATGTGGCTAAGCGTAAACAGATCGGAGCATATGCTTCTGAATTTGTATACAAAGTTCGGAGCCGAGAGGATTCTTATGCTTCGATGGAAGGAGACGTGAAGTTACATCCTATTAAGCTGGAATATTCGAACGAGGACTTAGAAAGCTTCGGGAAAGACGCAGCTTGGACGACGAAGGTAATTTTCGAACAGTTAACGGAGCAATATCGAATTAAAAAAGCATATGCATCTCAAAATCAGCCCGACTTGCATGTTATGGAGCGGGTTCAGATAAGCGATGGAACGACAGAGATGGTTCGCTCGATGACTTATGATATGGCAGCCAAGCATAATCTGCCGCTCCGAGTTGAAGAAACGACTTCTCAGAATGGAGCATCGACGAAGGCTGAATCCATATCGTACAGCTATGATGATAAGGGATTGTTGTTGTCTGAAAAACTTAGCACAGGACAAGAATCGACAATTCAATATCAGACAGGCTCAACGCCGTACAATTGGTCAAGACCTAGTCAGGTTCTAACGAAGATTTTACCTGCATTGAATCAGAATCGTGTAACTGTACTCAAGTACGATGATAAAGGAAGCGTTACAAATCATTCTGTTCATGAAGGTGCTTCGTCCAACAAAGCAATTGCTTCGTCCGAATATAGATACGATTCAATCGGGAACGTGTCAACGAGCATTGTATATGATGATGGACGCCTAATCATTACGTCCTTCGGTTATGAATCTCCATACGGGAAATCACTCGTTACAAGTCGAGCGTTGAATGTAACCGATGCAGATGGAAGCAAGAATATGATTACAACGAGATTCGAATACTTGCCGACGGGTCAATTGAACAAGGTGCTTGATGGTCGAGGTATTTCGGAACAGTACCAATATGATCGCGTAGGACGTATGCTGCAGTTGATCTATCCAGACGGAACCTCAATTCGCAATGATTATGACGATTCGAATAACGAGGTAACCACGACGGCTCCGGATGGAATCATAACGGTACAACGATATAATCCTGTAGGAATGCTGGCAGAGGAGCAAAATGGTCAAGCTCGTTACAAATATACTTATGATGAACGAGGAAACTTGATCTCACAATCTGATGCGGAAGACAATAAGACACAATTCCGCTACGATGCATTTAGCCGTCTGCTAGAAACGCAATATGCGGATCAAACGAAAGATCGCGTAGATTATGATCTAATTAATCGTAAGTTAACGTATACGGATGCGGCAGGATATCAGGTTCGTGAAACGTATGATTCACTATGGCGAGTGATCGCTATGGAAGAAAATACGGGTGCTGGTTACAACATTACAAGCAAACTAACTTATAATCTCGCAGGTAATGTTTTGAACAATGAAGATGCCAAGGGAAAACAAGTGAAATTTGGCTACGATGTGCTCGGCAGATTGAGAAGCGTTGAGGATCGAGATGGGAAATTAACCTCCTATGCGTATAGCCAAGGTGGTTTTCTGAAGGAAGTTTCATCTTCAAACAACATGCGGGATCTGCTTAATTATGACGAACTCGGACGTCTTACGAGATATACAAGATCGGGAGGCACTGAGAAATTCTACTACGACGAAAGCAATAATTTGAAAAAATTCGTCAACAAAGCTGGCCAAGCCACCGAATACTCGTACGATCAAAATAATTTGCTGAAGACAATGAAAACAGCAGAGGAAACCGTAGATTATAGTTATGATTCCAATGGCAGCATTACTGTGATGAAGGATCGTCATGGGGTAACTGGCTACAAATATGATGCGGATGATGGTATGCTGATTGGCATTTCTTATCCAGACGGTACGAATTTGGATTATGAACGGAACTCGCAGCAGCATACTGGATATACCTTAACAGGCGCGGATAAGCAAGTCATGCGTGTTCAAGGACAATTAAATGAAATGAATCAAGTGTCGGAGCTTCAGGTATACGGAGGAAATGCAAACAGTAAAGGGTTGAATGCTGCGGCAAATACACCACTGGATCGATTCACCTTCGAGTACAGTCCGAACCAGCAAATGAAGCGCCAAGCAAATGGCAAAGGGTTAAGCACTGATTATTCATTCAATGGATATGATCTAACAGGATTATCGAATAATGGCGCACCTAGTGACCAGAAATTTAATTACCAGTATGATGTGAACAAAAATATTACGGGCATAACATCAGGAAATCAAGTCAGTGAGTTCACTTATGATGCTTTGAACCGAATACTAAGCGTCAAGGATCAGAATACAGATGATACGTATACGTATGACGTAATTGGTAACCGGACTGGATTAGTCAACAAGACCGTGTCTGGCATGAAGAATGCATCTTATACCTTTGACTTGCTTAATCGTCTTACTCAAGTAAAAGGGGGCAATGGAAAGGAAGTTAATTACGCTTATAGCGGGGATGGACTGCTGTATGAGCGGGCAACAAAGGAGAAGCGGACTCGCTATTACTATGATGCATCTGCAAATCTAGTTGCAGAAGCTGAAGTAGGAGCAGATGGCAAGCCAAGCATCGCATATGCATACATCTATGATGTGCAGGGCAAGCTGTGGGCACGTCAAGATATGAAGTCCAAGGAGCTCCAATACTATCGTTTTAATGGACATGGAGACGTCGTATCACTGTTGGATAGTGCAGGCAAGGAATTGAACACGTATACGTACGACATCTGGGGCAATCCGGAAACGGAGAAGGAGCAAGTACCGAACATATTCCGCTATTCCGGAGAGTATTGGGACTCAGAGACAGGCTTGCAATATTTAAGAGCGCGCTGGTATGATCCGAGCCAAGGCCGCTTCATGTCGGAAGACACATATGCTGGGAATCTTACTAATCCGTTAAGCATGAATCGGTATACGTATGTTGAGAACAATCCATTAATCTATTCTGATCCATCTGGGAACTATTGTGTGTCAGTTGACGGGAAATATGCTCATACAGGTCAATGTGCTGATCAAAGTAATGCTGATTATTATATGGATGATAGAATCGTCATGGCCTATATATTGCCTTATATGTCAGCCGGGGTAGTAAAAGGTTTTTATAATAACAAGGCGCAAATTGAATATTTATTACCAAAGGAACAAAACAGACAGACTTTTTGGGAGACTTACAGCAAAGCGGAATTTAATCAAATGAAGCTTGAGCTCCCTTTAACAGATGCGGAATATATGTTTGCTACGATATCCAATAATTCGCTATCAACAAAAGGCCTTCCAAAATTCAGTGCTAAAAATAAGCCGAGTGTGAAAGTTGGAAAAAACAGTGGTTGCAATTGTTTTACCGCTGGAACCAAGGTTCAAACAGACGAAGGGGAGAAGAATATCGAAGACATTGAAGTCGGAGATAAGGTTCTTGCTAAGTCTGAGTTTGATGCAAATGGAGAATTGGCTTATAAGGAAGTCACAGCACTCTATACGAATTACCGTAATGATATAATAAAGCTATACATTGGTGATCTCCTCATCGAGACGACCGACAACCATCCGTTTTGGGTGGAAAGTAAGGGATGGATCTTCGCAGATGAGCTTAAGGTGGGGGATAAACTCCAAAAGGCTGATGGAAGTAATCTGACGATTGATAGAGTAGAGTTTGTCTTACTGGACGAGCCAGTGATGGTATATAACTTTACGGTTGCGGACTACCATACGTATTATGTAACGGATTTAGGGATATGGGTTCATAATACAAAATGTGGTTGGGTAAGGATGACAACGAAGCAGGCCACAAATGCTGCCAAGAAATTAGGATTCGAACCAACCAAGTTTACTGCAAAGACCAAAGAAAAAATTTTTTATAACAAAAAAACTAAAACATATATCAGTCAAGATATTGGCAGTGGTAACGGTTTGGGGCCGCATAATGGTGGTGTTTGGAAGCAGGCAACGACACCAGAACGGCTTAATAGCAGAGATACGAGAATGGGAACGTATGATGCTAATTTGAATCGCGTAGGTGATTAAATTGTACAAATACGAGATAACAAAATATAATCCTGATTTTCGTGATGAAAAAAGGCGATATTTGAAGGAAGATTGGATTGGAATTGGTGATATTGGCAAGTCTTTTGAAGGAGAAATGCTGACAGTCGACAAATACAAGGAAATTGAAGATTGCTATATTAATGCAATACATTTAATTATGGACTACATGAGGATTCCTTATTTAACGATTAATGATGTTAGACGCAGTTTTTCATATGATACATTTCAAGGTATTAGAAAAAAAATCCAAGAACTTTATTCAAAAGATGTTTTAGAAACCTATTTGCATGTTAAGGATAGGGATAAGTTAGATAATAAGAAAATAGATTTGTTTTGCAGATTACTTTTACGTGAAGATATTGGTGCAGAGGTTTATTATCCCAGAAGGATGAAGGTGTTTATAGGATATGATTATTTGATGGGAATTCACACTTCAAAATCAATTGATTCAATAATACCGTCGATTGAGCAGATGGGGTTGTTTGTGGAAAAGCACTAAACTTATAAAGACCATGGGAAACGTTCCTTCATGGTCTTTATTTTCCCCTACCCAGTGTCGAATGAATCGGGAGGCATGCCCTATTAGAAATTACCCTCATAATCCGCGTGTGATATTGCTTCAACAAGTCCGTGCAAAGATTGTCGTCGAAGGTAAGGTTGAAGCGAATAGGGCCGTCACGATTATGATTATGGCACGACCGACGACCGACAACCATCCTTTCTGGGTAGAAGGAAAAGGTTGGGTCTTTGCGGATGAACTCCAAATAGGCGATAAGCTCCAAAAAGCTGACGGAAGCAACTTGACGATTGATAAGGTTGAGTTCGTTAAGCTAGTTGAGCCAGTTACGGTTTATAACTTTACGGTTGCTGATTTCCACACGTATTATGTAACTGATATTGGGATTTGGGTGCATAATTACGAATGGATGTCTGAGACCAGAGGCTAAATATCTTAAGTCAGGTAAATATGGGGTTAAATGGAAATATGGTTCGGCAACAGCTAAAAGTACGGGAACACCCCAAGGACAATGGAGTAAAACGGATTTGGAGTATGCCGCTACAAAAGCCAGTTCTTTGGAAAAGGGTCAAGGGGCTTGGTTTGAACTTCCAACCGGTTCAACATCCGTTGTACACATGCCTAATGGAACTACTGTACAAGCAACAAGAATGTGGGTTAGAAATAATGGTACTGGTACTTTCCACGGATATCCGGCCCCATAAAGGAGGTTTCGAAATGTCATTTATTATACAAGCAAGTTGTCCAAGGATTACTGGAGTATTTGATAGTGAAGCAGAATCTCTGTCAGATGCGATAGAGAGTTCATTTCCACTTTTGACTGAAAATGCGGTGATTGTATGGAATTATGTTCCGATTTTACTGGGTTATAAATATGATATTAGTATTATGATTGATGATATATTAGAAATTTTAGAAGTATTAAGAAAAGAAGACTCAGGTGCAAAGACTATCCATTGGGCTTCGAATACGTTTGCACATGTATGGCATTTGTCATGGGACTCAACACAGTTAGTGATTAAAGCCAAGTGGGGGGATGTTTCAGGAAGAACAGGGCAACTATTGCAAAATAGTGGAAATGTTACATTAACAAAGCAATCATTTAGTTCTGAATGGAAAAGAGTTCTGCAAAACTTAATAACTGCATTGAGTAAATTGGGATATTCGGAAGAGGGGCTTCCGGGCATGAAACGTTTGGTTCATGAGTATGAAGTAATAGAAACGGAAGGGAAAATCTATCGATAACTATATAAAGTAAGTGTGTTTATTTGGCCTTGAAAGATACTCTCTTTCAAGGCCTTTTCTTTAATACCCACCCAGTGCCGAATGAATCGGGCGGAACAACCTGAAAAATTTAACCCTCGTTAGTCCGATATCAAAATTCCGTCAAAATTGTATGCGTACAGCATTATGCTTGGATTTTATACCCTGTTTATACTTTTTCTATCTTCTCAACTTATATACCGAAACTACCCACCCCTTTTCGTAAACATTTAATACTTTCCAGTAAATCTTCACATCTTCATCGACTCTATGGAATGACCCACAGTTCATTCTCGTGTTATCATTAAGGGGAGCAGCTGATATTTTACGTCTAAACCATATAACTAGAACTTTAGTAAGTAGGCTGCGCTGAAATGCTAGGGGGATTATTTCATACATGATAGACAAAAGGGGAGTGGGACAATTATGGCAGTGAGAAGATGTTGGCTGATTATGGGGAGCATTCTGCTTATGCTCGGAGCCGCAACAGGATGCGGAAGTCCGGAGGCGGAACAGCCAATGCAGGGAGCACAGGAGAAGGAGACGCCTGTTCAGGTGGCAGCCGTGCAGAAGGGAGCGCTGAATCAGACCAATGAGATGATTGGGACAGCGAGTGCAAGCCGATCTGTCGAGGTGATCCCGAAGCTGAGCGGTGAATTGAGAAGTGTGAATGTGAAGAAGGGTGACACCGTCAGCAAAGGCGAGACTCTGGCGAGCGTGAAGGCAGACGATCTGGACATCCAGCTCCGCTTGGAGCAGCTGGGCTTGGAACAGGCGCAGGACCAATATAAAACGCTGCATAATGCACAGGCGTCTGAGCTTGAATTGGATCAGGCGAAGCGCAGTATCGAACAGGCCGAGCTCCGTATTCAGCAAGCGAGCAACCGTAAAGCAGACGCGTCCATCAAGGCGCCGATCAGTGGTCAGGTGGTGCGTGTAGCGGCCGAGCAAGGCGAGATTGCTGCAGGCACTTCGCCGTTGTTCACGATCGTGTCAACCAACCCGATCAAGTTCACGGCAAATGTGAGCGCTAATCAGATGCTGCTTCTGCAGAATCGGAAGGAAGTCAAGGTGGAGCTGCCGGATCTCGGCAAAACCATGAATGCGCACATTACATTCTTGTCTCCTGTGGCGAACGAATCTGGATTTTACGCACTGGAAACACAGGCAGAGAACAAGAAGGACGAGATTAAGCCGGGCATGACGGCCAAATTCTTAGTTGATCAGCAAGTGCTGAAGGATGCCTTGCTCGTGCCGACAGAAGCAATCGTCGAGAAGAATGGTGCTTCACACGTATTCGTTATTCGCGATGGACAAGCTGTCGAGGAAGCGGTAGAGGTGCTTGAGGCGCAATCCAAGCTGACGGCGGTGAAGGGCAATCTTCAGCCGAATGATCAGGTTGTTGTCAAAGGACAGCTGACTCTGACAAGCGGCAATAAAGTCAAAATTGTCGAGGGGGCACGCTAACGTGAAAGTAATCGACGTCTCCGTTAAGCGTCCTATCGGCGTAATGATGCTCGTGCTGGCGATTCTGGCACTGGGCTTGTTCAGTCTGCGCAGTCTTGCTATCGACCTTTTCCCGAAAATCGATGTGCCGATTGCTGTGGTCGCGACCTCCTATCAAGGGGCGGCTCCAGAGGAAATTGAGAAGCTGATCTCCAGACCGCTGGAGTCTTCTCTGAGCACGATTCAAGGGATTGACACCCTGTCGTCTCAGTCACAGGCGAATTCCTCGCTGGTTATGCTGCAATTCAAGACCGGCACGAATATGGACAACGCCCTGATCGATGTCCGGGAGAAGGTCGATCAAGTGAAGGGGATGCTTCCTGATGATGCCAATGATCCGACCGTGCTTCGGTTCGACCCGAACCAGATGCCGATCATTACGCTTGGCTTGACGGGCGCATCTCCAGAGAAGCTTCAAGAATTTGCGGACAAGACCATCATTCCATCCTTGGAACGAGAACGTGGAGTTGCATCTGTCTCTGTTGCTGGGGGTAAAACGCGTGAAATTCTCGTTGAGCTGAATCGTGCAAGCTTGTCGCGGTACGGCATTACGCCATCTCAAGTGGTGCAGGCGATCAACGCAGAAAATAAATCTCAGGCAGCGGGCTCTGTACCGAAAGGTGTGCAGGATCTGCAAATCCGAGTGAAGGGCGAATACGGTTCCGTAGATGATATCAAGCAGACTATCATTCATTTGCCGCGTGGGGGACAAATACAAGTTAGTGATGTAGCTGTCGTCAAGGATACGTTCAAGAAGCAAACCTCGCTGACGTTAGTAGATGGCAACCCTGCCCTCGTTCTGTCGGTACAGAAGCAATCGGATGCGAATACCGTAGCGGTTGCGGATAACATCGACAAGGGACTCGCGAAGATGAAGGATGTATTGCCGCAAGGTATTGAATTGAAGAAAGTGTCCGATACGTCGACCTTCATTCGTCAATCGATTGACAGCGTCATCGGCAATATGATGAGCGGCGGCGCATTGGCCGTCGTGATCCTGCTTCTCTTCTTGCGTAGCGTACGCTCGACCTTCGTTATCGCGCTCTCCATGCCGATCGCGATTATTTCGACGTTTACGCTCATGTATTTCACGGGGCAGACGCTCAATATCATTTCGATGGGCGGGCTTGCGCTCGGTATCGGGATGATGGTCGATAACTCAATCGTTATATTGGAAAATATATTTACTTATCGACAGCAGGGCATGTCCATGAAGGAGGCGGCTGTGAAGGGATCATCTGAGCTCGCTTCTGCGGTTATAGCTTCAACAATGACAACGCTCGTCGTATTTCTGCCGATCGTGTTCATACAGGGCTTGACTGCCGATATCTTCCGGCCGCTCGCACTGACGGTCTGCTTCTCGCTTATTGCATCGCTCGTTGTGGCGATTACGCTCATCCCGATGCTGGCGTCGAAGATCGTATCCGAGAAGAAGATCATGCAGCAGGAGAAGAGGGGCTGGTATATGCGCTTCTTCGGCGGGTTTGTTACAGGGTATAAAAAGATATTGAAATGGGCGCTCGGACATCGTAAAACGACGGTGTTTGCTACCATTGCTTTACTTGTAGGGAGCTTCTTCCTTGTACCGTTCATCGGCATGGAGTTCATGCCTGGCGGGGATCAAGGGCAAATTCAGATCAAGGTTCAGACGCCTAGCGGCACTAGTTTGGATGAGACGAAGAAGACCGCTGACGAAGTTGCAGCCCTGCTCAAGCCTTATGAGGGGATCATTGAGACGGCTTCGCAATCGATTGGCGGAGGAGGAGGATTCGGCGGAGGCGGAACGAATTCTGCTACGTTCACCGTTCAATTGGTTCGCGCTTCGGAGCGGGATATCAAGACCAAGGAACTGATGCAGAAATTAACCGATGCGACAGGCAATATTGCAGGCGCAGACATTACTGTATCTGCACAGGAGTCAGGCTTAAGTGCAGGAGCTCCGATTCACATCAAGCTGAATGGTCAGGATCAACAGGTATTAGAGGAAGTTGCGAATCAAGTGGTGTGGATGATCTCTGACGTACAAGGGGTATACAATGCAGAGTCTTCCGCTGCGGAAGGTAATGCGGAGTTGAACATTACTGTCGATCGCAGCTTGGCCGCTTCCTATGGCATCTCGTACCAGCAAATATTAAGCGAGATTTCGCTTGCCATGAATGGGCAGATGGCTACCCAATATCGGGAAGACGGCAATGAATATAATGTGAGAGTCATTATGCCGGAGGAAGAACGCAACAGTATCGCTGCATTGAATGCCTTAACGATTCAATCGCAGAATGGCCAGTTAATTCCACTGTCTGCTGTTGCGAAGTTCAATCAGCTCCAAGGGCCTGTCATGATTCAGCGCGAGAATCAGCAGCGTCAAATTAACGTTACGGCTGATATTGCGGGCAGAGACTTAGGCAGCATCTCGAAGGACATTGAACAATCGCTGAAGAAAATGAATTTCCCAGATGGGTATTCATACTCCATGGGCGGAGCGAGTGAAGATATGGTGGAAGCATTCGGAGATCTTGGAATTGCACTCGTATTCTCCATCTTCCTCGTCTATGTCGTGATGGCGGTGCAGTTCGAATCGCTGCTGTATCCGTTCATTATTATGTTCGCGATGCCTACGACGTTCATTGGGGTCCTTGGCGGATTGTTCCTTACGGGCACACCGCTTAGCGTAACGGCGATTATCGGGGTCATTATGCTCGCGGGTATCGTCGTCAACAACGCGATTATATTGGTGGATTACATTAATATCCAACGCCGCAGCGGATTGGATCGCCATGAGGCCATCATGCAAGGTGCGCCGAGCCGGATTCGTCCGATCTTCATGACGACGTTAACGACAGTGCTCGGCTTGCTGCCGCTTGCGCTCGGCATCGGGGAAGGCGCGGAAATGCAAGCGCCATTGGCGGTTGTCGTAATATTCGGTCTGTCCTGTTCGACGATCTTTACGCTGCTGCTGGTGCCAGTTATGTACACGTATTTGGATGATTTCTCGAACTGGATGAAGCGCTTGTTCACACGCAAAAATAAAGTAGAGAACGTGAGCGAAGCAACAGTATCTAATTAATTGGAACCACCTACAGTAACATCAAAAAAATCTTGGTATATAGCAAAGCTCCCACGAACGAATACAATCGTTTGTGGGAGCTTTTTCATTGTGATATACAGCCAACTCCAACCGGTACATAAAAGAATTGACATGTCGAATCGGACAGCTTACGCTTGATTTGCCTATTATTCTCATTTCTGGGTTGATAAACATGACTGTGCTTCTACTAGAATGCTGAAGTAGATAGGGATAATGGAATGAATGTGTAGATGGGAAATGATATCTTGGAAAGGAAAAGGTGCCGATGCCTCAACGAATACATGCATTACACGCGAGCTGGCTGTTCCTTGTCTCTTATGTATTAAGCAATATGCTGTCCACTTTTATTTTTCCTGACAAGCAGCCGTTGTACGCAAACTTGGGCCTATTCTTGCTCTATGTCATGTTTGCACAAGTTGGCTTGCATGTACTACCTTCCATTTTATTCATAAGGAGCAAGCGGATGTCTTGGAAGGCTGTATTCAAATTCCGCCACGTATCATTAAGTACGATGCTGCTAAGCCTCCTAATTTACGGAATCAGTCAGGTTCCAATGCTGTTCATCCATCAAGTCACAGAGCTTATTTCGAATGTTCTTGGTCGCTCGTATCAGATGTCCTATTATCCACTAGCTGCTGACTTCACATCGCTGCTCATGCTCATCATGGCTATCGGAGTATTTCCTCCGATATGCGAAGAGTTGCTGTTTAGAGGTGTGCTATTGTCCGGATATGAGGAAAAGGGCAAATGGTTTGCAGCGGCGATGAGTGCTCTCCTGTTTGCTCTATTTCACGACAATCCGTATCGGCTGCTGGAGCTGTTCTTTTCCGCATGGGTTTCAGCCATAATCGTGCTTCATGCCCGGTCAATCTGGCCGGGAATAGTCATTCACTTGGCCACAAATACAACCTATGTCATTGGTTCCTATTTGAAGGGTGGAGACCTCGTTATGGGCATCACCTCAACCGAAGCATCCCCGAATTATTGGATAATAGGAGGATGGGGAGCCTTGTCTGTTCCGGCTGTTTATATAGGGTATATGCTGCTGCGAATCATTGCCAAGAAAGAACAGAGCAAGGAGAGTCACAACAGCACCAGTCAAATGGATCGTAGAAAAGGGTATAGCTGGCTAATCCCGATTTTCCTGTCACTTCTCATCTTTGTACTTCAGGTCATGTAACTAAGGCTTTTTAACATTTCCACACCTATAGCATCGGCCAAATCTTTGACCACACCGCATCCAAAATATCCTGCAGCCGATCTTCCTGACTATTGATGGCGATCACGGCATCCTTATCGGGCATGACCATACAGAACTGACCATGCGCGCCATCCGCCCGATAGGCATTGTGGGAGCACATCCAGAATTGATAGCCGTAGCCTTGACACCAGTCACGGCTGCCTTCATTGCCGATCTGCTTGCTCGTTGCAAGCTGAATCCAATCGGCAGGGATCAATTGTACCCCGTTCCACATTCCATGCTGCAGAAGCAGCTGGCCGAAGCGGCTCAGTTCTTCGTTCGTAAGTGCCAGCCCGGCACAGCCCAGCGTTACGCCAAGCGGCGAGGAATCCCACGTTTCTTCTGTAATTCCAAGCGGCACGAACAGCCTTGGACGCAAGTAGTCGTGCACCGTTAATCCGACGGCTGCCTGTACCATTGCCGAGATCATGAAGGTATCTCCGCTGCTGTATGTGAACCGCTCGCCTGGCACTCTATCCAGAGACAGAGACATGTAATAGCGAACCCAATCCGTTTCCTGCAGCGAAGCTCGTTCCTCTGCCCAGAGAGGGGGAGAGTCATGACCGGAAGACATGCGAAGCAGTTCGCCCAGCTTGATGCCTGCGGGGTGAAGCAGGGGATTGGGCTCCGTGTGCATATGAGCGTACTGCGGGAACATATCTCCTAGCGTTGTGTCCAGGGTCAACTTGCCTTCCTCCATGGCGAGACCGACGGCCATGCATGTAAACGATTTGCTGATCGAGTGCTGCAACCGCCGACTGTCTTCGTTCTGATCCCACTTTCCGATCAATTTCCCGCCCTGACGAACCCGCACAGAGGTGACCTGCAATTGTTCAGCCTTAATCCGATTCACGAATTCGGTCAGGCTTGAGGGTTCTATCATCTCCATTACTCCTTTCTCAATATGAGTGGTATGTTCCTATATCCGCCCAAACCATTTCACGCGCATTAGAATTCGAGCACATTCCGTTTCGCCAAAACGCTTGTTGTATATGTCATGGATGATCGATGTAGAAACGTGATCTAAATCTCTTCATGAAAATCATGAAATCACGCGTCACTATTGAATAGAAACGTTTCAATTATGTATGATGAAATCTATACTTCAAGTATGTCATTGGTTCTAGTGCGTTGTCAATGAGTCTATAGTAATCGCTTTCTTTTTATTTTATATCTCAAAAACTGGGTAATTGCCAATTATGAGTATTCAAATTTTACCCCTTTGATCGAATGCATCAAAAAAAGCATTGACAGATTCAGGAACATAGATCTATGATTGTGTCGAAACGATTCGAAAGAGTTGCTTACATTACGCAATCATGTGTTTTCAGCGAGTGATTTTCACTTAGTTGCAGACGAAAAGCTGGATTACAGTAGCGAATGAACATGTAAAACGGTCGATGTTTGATGATCTATTAGCAGTCAGAACTATATTTCAAAAATCCAAAAATGAAAGGGATTACATATGGCGCATGTAACGATAGAAACTGGGTCGAACGTTTTGCGAATGAACACGAGCATTCACGTGATTTATCCCTTGGAATCGCAAACTCCGCCAAGCAGTACGCTCTATTTGCTGCATGGTGCTGGTGATAATGCGAGCACATGGCAGCGGCTGACGACGATTGAGCAATATGCGCAGCGTCACAATTGCACGGTAATTATGCCAGAGGCTAATCGCAGTTATTACACAGACATGGCGTATGGACTCGACTACTTTACATTCATTACCGAAGAGCTTCCCGATTTGTGCAGCAAGCTGCTCCAGTTGAATGTCGAGCCAGAGCATACATACATCGCGGGCTTGTCGATGGGGGGATATGGTGCATTGAAATGTGCGCTTACCTATCCCGAGCGTTACGCCAAGGCAGTATCGTTGTCCGGGGTGACCGATATGCAGCGTCGACTTCGCGATCCCGATATGCCCCATGGAATGGTGAGAGAGATGCAGGCGGTGTTTGGCATGGATTTACTTCTGAAGCCCGAGCAGGATCTATATGCGCTGGTTGCCAAGAGGCTGGAAGCGGGAAACCCGATGCCGTCCATACTGTGCTGCTGTGGCACGGAAGATCCTTTCATCGAAATGAATCGAGCGTTTGCTGCGTACATGAATGCGACTTCTTCATCCGGGTTCCACTTCCGCTATGTTGAAGATTCGGGTATCCATGACTGGGTATTTTGGGAGAAGCATTTGAGGACAGTGTTTGACTTTCTTTTTGACAACAAGAAGCGAACTGAGAGGGGAAATGCAATGTGAAATCTGCAGCCTTGCAGGGGCCAGACGGCAAGCTGAAGAGTCGTTCGAAGCTGGGAGCGCTATTCAGTGATATATGGAAGCATCGAATGGTATATACGCTGCTTCTTCCTGGGCTGATCTGGCTTCTTCTTTTTGCGTATTTGCCGATGGGCGGCTTATCGCTTGCCTTCAAGGAGTATAAGGCGAACCTGGGCATTTGGGGCAGTCCGTGGGTCGGGTTTGAAAATTTCAAGTACGTGTTCCGTGATCCCGCCTTCCTCGATGCGCTGTGGAGAACGCTGTACATCAACATCATTAAGCTGGTCATTCAATTCCCATTCCCGATCCTGCTGGCGCTCATGCTGAACGAGCTTCGAATGAAGCGTGGGAAAAAGGTATTTCAAACCGTGCTGACGTTTCCCCATTTCTTGTCATGGATTATCGTGTCAGGGGTTGTCATTAATGTACTAGCCTATGATGGACTTGTGAACAGCACGCTGACGCTGCTTGGACTGCCAACGATTAATTTTCTTGGGTCAGAGAGCACGTTCGTTCCGATGCTGCTGCTTACGGACATTTGGAAATCGACCGGATGGGGAGCCATTATCTACTTGGCTGCCATCTCGGGAATCGATCAGGATCAATTCGAATCTGCCCAGATTGACGGGGCGTCACGGATGCAGCAGGTGTTCCGTATTACATTGCCCAACATTATGCCAACCGTCACGGTCATGTTCATTCTGTCCGTAGGCGGACTGATGTCATCGGGCTTTGATCAAATTTTCAACTTGGCAAATGCAGCTACGAAAAATGTGTCCGAGGTGCTGGATGTGTACATATACCGGATCACCTTCCAATCTTCGACTGACTTCTCGTTCTCAACGGCGGTCAGCTTGTTCCGATCTCTGGTGAATATGATCCTGCTGCTTGCTGCCGATCGAGTAGCGAAAATGCTGGGCGGAGACGGGCTATTCCGATAAGGAGGGGAAGCAACAATGAGCAAGAAAACGGCACGGCGGTCAGCGTTCCGCAGAGAGAAGATGACTGCCCTCGACTATATCTTATTTGTCATTCTACTTGGTATTGCACTGTTGATTCTCATTCCATTCTGGAATGTCATTATGATTTCATTCTCGACGCCGAAGGAGTACGCCGACAATCCGTTCATGTTGTTCCCGAAAAATCCGACGCTGGCCTCCTACAAGGCGCTTTTCATGGACGGAAGTATTCTTATGGGATACTGGAACACCTTCAAGCTGCTTATTGTCGGTTTGCCGCTAAGCCTGTTCTTGACGAGCAGCATGGCTTATGGACTTAGCAGAAGCAAGTTTCCGGGCAAACGGATTATTTTCTTTCTCGTGCTGTTCACGATGATTTTTAACGGTGGCATTGTCCCGCTGTACCTGATCATGAAATCCCTGCATCTGACCGGAACATTATGGTCTGTCATTTTTGCCGGCAGCTTCAGCGCTTTCAATATGATTCTGATGATGAACTATTTCTACAGTCTTCCGGAATCGCTGATGGAGTCCGCACGCTTGGACGGAGCGGGCGAATGGAGAATTATGTTCTCCGTCGTGCTTCCGCTGGCCGCTCCCATTATGGCAACCATTACGCTGTTCTATGGAGTCGCATATTGGAACAGCTGGTATGATGCGATGATCTTCCTGCGCAAGGCAGAGCAGCTTCCGCTGCAGAACGTGCTTCGCACCATTATTGTGGAATCGACGACGAACGCATCTAATGCTTCAAGCGTAAGTGCTGTCGGCAAGCAAGCTTTTTCAACGGGGATGAAGATGGCGGCGGTGTTCGTCACGATGGTGCCTATCATGTGCTTCTTCCCTCTGCTTCAGAAGCATTTCGCTAAAGGGGTGTTAACAGGGGCAATTAAGACCTGATGATACACATAGATTTTTGTTATTTTTGCATGATGGTATGACGGCACTATGCATCAAAAATCTATTATCCAAAAAACAAGGGGCGACAAAACATGAAAGCAGACAAAAAGCTGTCGGTAAGATCCATTCTTCTCCTCTCGCTATGTCTGGTAATGCTGCTGGCTACAGCATGCTCGAAGGAGGGGGCGCAAGGGGGAAACGAGAAGGATGAAAACGGAAATTACAAGGATAAGCTCAAAATTTCCGTGGCAAGCACCATTAATCTGAAGGACGGACAATTGAACAATGAGTTCCACAAGTTCTGGATGGATAAGTTTAATCTGGAGTGGGATTACAACTTCATTGAATGGGATTCATGGGCGGAGAAGCTGCGGCTGTGGGTCAGCTCCGGCGATCTTCCTGACGTGGCTACATGGAACTATATTCACGGCGACGCGATGAACTATATCGATCAAGGGCTTCTGTACAAGTTCCCGGACGATTGGAAGGAGCGCTGGCCGAACGTGGCTACTGCCTACAAGCTGACTGGGCTTGGCGAGAAGCTGGAAGAGCTGAAGGGCGGCACTTATCTGCTGCCACGTCCCGTGTACTACGAGAACAAGCCTGCTGATCCGCTTGTCAACCAAAACGGCGTTATTGTTCTGCGCAAGGACTGGGCAAAGGCTGTCGGCTTTGAATTAAAGGATGCCTATACGACAAGTGAATTAATGACGTTTGCCAAGCTGGTGAAAGAGAAGGATCCGGGCAAGGTCGGTGCGAATCTGGTGCCTCTTTCCTTCAATGCAGGAGACGCAATGGTGAACATCATTATGCCGAACAGTGAGCATTCCCGTGTGGAGTCTGCCTTCTATAAAGGAGGGGATGGAAAATATCACTGGGGGCCAGCTGATCCAGAAACGCTTGTTGGCTTGAAGCTGATGCAGCAGGCATACAAGGAAGGACTGTTGAATCCTGAGTTCTATACATGGAAAAACAGCGAGGGAGGCGACAACTTCCGCGTGAAAGGCGCAGCGGCAGTAGCCGGCCTTGGCGGTCTGGCTTCCTTTAGACAAGACGTGGATAAGGATATGCAGAAAAACCTGGGCGTGAGCAGCGACGATCTTGTTCATACTGCGATCGTGCTTGGCGACGACGGCAAATATCGCAATCTGGAGCAGGCGAATTTCTGGTCGGCACTCATTTTCTCGCCGAACATCAGTAAAGAGAAGTTTGAACGAGTTATGGACTTATTGGATTATTCGACTAGCACAGAAGGGCAAATGATGTTGAACATGGGCTTCGAGGGCAAGGATTGGAAATACGGCGACAACAAGGAGCTTGTAAGCCTGCTGCCGGAAGGAACATCGCTTGAGGACAAATACCCAAGCCGCTTTGAAGGGCTGTATTTATTAGGAGACGACTTCAGCATCATTAACCCGGCGATTAAGAAGGAATATCGCGACCGCTCCGTTCTGCATTATCAGAACAAGGCGAAGCTGGGCAAAGAGGGCGGTAAGCTGGCCGCCTACGACTGGACGGTTCAATTGCACGATTCCAAGGTGAAGAACCAGGCAACTTTCACTTACGAGACGGAGTACACGAATCTTATTTTGCAGAGTGGTGATCTGGAATCGAACTGGAAAAAGTGGGTGGAGAGCAAAATGTCACTCGTACAGCCGGCTCTGGATGAGTTGAACAATTTGAAATAGGTACGATTTGTTTGAATGAACCCGGTATGCCAATTGAGCACAGAGATTGCTGCTGCCGGGTTCCTTTTCCACAATATTGTTCTTCTCAATGAGGAATTTGCACAATCGATGATTGCTGCTCTTTGGCGCACGCACAACGGAATCAAAGTATTGCGCAAGTCCCTGAGGAAGGAGAATCACTACTTTAGGAAATGAAAAATGAAAAATGATAATCCCTTCGAATGATGACCAGTCAATGATCTTTCATACGAGAAATTCGAACCGTGGAGGAACTACTATGGATAATCAACAACTTCAAGCGCTTGTACAACAGATGACATTGGGAGAGAAAATTGCTCAGCTGCTGCAGCTTACGGGACATTTTCATGAAGGCTCGGACAGCGAGGGGCAGGTGACGGGGCCAATGGAGGAAATGGGCATAACGGAGCAGATGGTTGCGGCGAGCGGCTCTGTGCTTGGCTTGTCCGGGGCGCAGGCGGTAATCGATGTGCAGCAGAATTATATGAAGAAAAGCCGTCTTGGCATTCCGCTTCTATTCATGGCCGATGTCGTTCACGGCTTCAAGACCATTTTTCCGATCCCGCTCGCGATCGGCTGCTCGTGGAATACGGAGCTCGCAGAACAGAGTGCGGCAATCGCGGCGCGAGAATCGGCTGTCGCGGGCATTCATGTGACGTTCGCACCGATGGTCGATCTGGTTCGTGATCCGCGCTGGGGAAGAGTGATGGAGACGACGGGCGAGGATCCGCATCTGAACAGCTTATTCGCACGGGCGTTTGTGCGCGGCTATCAAGGCAGCGATGTAAAGGGAGATTCGGAGCGGCTGGCCGCATGTGTGAAGCATTTTGCCGCTTATGGGGCACCGGAAGGAGGCCGCGAGTACAACACGGTTGATATGTCGGAGAGAGCCTTGCGCGAATATTACTTGCCTGCGTATAAGGCAGCGCTGGACGAAGGTTGCGAGATGGTCATGTCCTCCTTCAATACCGTTGACGGAATACCCGCAACAGGCAATGAGAAGCTGCTGCGCGGAATTTTGCGCGAGGAATGGGGCTTCGGCGGCATTGTGATATCGGACTGGGCTTCCATACGGGAAATGATTGCTCACGGTGCGGCTGAGGATGATCGCGAGGCGGCTCTCCGTGCTATACGGGCGGGAGTGGACATCGAGATGATGACGCCGTGCTATGTGCATCATTTGCCGGGGCTTATCCGCGAAGGCAAGATAGATGAAGCGCTTGTCGATGAAGCGGTGCTGCGTATTCTGCGCCTCAAGGACAAGCTGGGCCTATTCGAGAATCCGCTGCGCGGCTCGAATCCAGAACGGGAGCGTGAGATTCTTTTCTGCGCGGAGCATCGCAAGGCATCCTACGAGCTGGCAGCTAAATCCTGCGTTCTGCTGAAAAATAGCGGCATACTGCCATTGCAGCCTGATACTAAGGTGGCGCTGATTGGGCCATTCGCCCAGAGCGAGGACATATTAGGCTGGTGGTCCTGCGTCGGTGCGAAGGAGGATGCGGTGAAGCTGGGCGATGCCTTGTTGGAGCGGCTGCCAAGCGGGCAGCTGAGCATCGCGGCTGGATGCGACATCGAGTGTATGACAGCAGCTCAGTTGAAGGAAGCGCTCAATACGGCTGCTGCCGCGGATGTCATTGTGCTTGCGCTAGGCGAGGCATCCGCGATGAGCGGCGAAGGCGCCTCCCGTACGGATCTTCGTCTGCCGGAAGTGCAGCTTGATCTAGTGAAGCAACTGAAGACGCTTGGCAAGCCGATGGCTGCTGTCTTGTTCAATGGCCGGCCGCTCGATCTGCATGGCGTCATCGAATCAGCAGATGCTGTATTGGAAGCATGGTTCTCTGGCAGTGAAGGCGGAGCAGCCGTTGCGGACATCTTGCTCGGCAAGGTGAATCCGTCAGGGCGGCTTACGATGTCGTTCCCGCAATCGGTCGGACAGGTTCCGGTTTATTACAATCATTTCAATACGGGACGGCCGCTGAATCCGAGCAAGACGGATGAACGCTATGTCTCGAAATATATCGACTGCTCGAATGAGCCGCTGCTTCCGTTCGGCTACGGACTGTCCTATACATCGTTCGCCTACAGCAATCTGGAGCTATCCAGCAGCGAGATATCAGACGAGGAGGAGCTCGAAATCCGCATAACCGTTACGAACACAGGAGCGAGAGCAGGTGTGGAAACGGTGCAGCTGTATATCCGCGACATATCGGGCGAGGTTGTTCGTCCGCTGCGCGAGCTGAAGGACTATGTGCAGATTGAGTTGGAATCAGGAGAAAGCAAGGAAATCCGCTTCCACTTAACCGAGGAGCAGCTGAGATATCACCATTCTGATCTTCGTTTTGCAAGCGATGAAGGAATGTTCCAAGTACATGTTGGATCGAACAGCCGTGATACATTGCAAGATTCTTTCCGACTCGTTCGCTGATGCTTATTTAAGAATAAGAGATGAGCTAATCAAAAAAGCATAGCCTTACTAGAACAACTAGAACTAGATTTATAGATACAAAAGATGCCTTGCTATGAGCTGGGATAGGAGGAAGGGCAGACATGACGACAATAGAGAGATCAACGCAGTCGAAGTTTACGATACAAGCCGGCGAATTGCGCTTTACATTTTGGACGAGCGGTGATTTGCATCAAGCAGTTAGCGGGCAGATCATGCTCAATCAGTTGGTGACGAGTCCGCTTGATGGCTCGCTCAATAACTTATATCTGCGGATTCACGACGATTCGGGTATCCGCTTCTATCCGCTGCTCGGGATTCGCTCACGCAGCACCGTGCGGGTGGAAGGGAACCAGGCCGTATGGGAAGGGGCCGTCGAGGGAGTAGCGTATACGGTTACCTTTGCACTTCTGAAAGAGGGCATTTGGTTCTGGGATATTGCGGTACGCGGGGAAGGTGTAACCGTCGATATCCTGTATGGCCAAGATCTTGGCGTTGCTTCAGTAGGTGCGGTACGCAGCAACGAGGCGTATCTGTCGCAATATATCGATCATGCTGTCTTCGAGGATGAAGAGATCGGCTGTGTTGTATGCTCACGCCAGAATCAACCGCAAGGTGGATCATTCCCTTATATGCAGCAGGGAGCGCTCAGCCGTGCGATTGGCTACTCGACTGACGGGTTTCAATTTTTCGGATTGTCCTATAAGGAAACCAACATACCAGTGAGTGTGATCAAGCCTTGTCTTTCCAATGAAGTGTATCAGTACGAGTTTGCCTATACTGCGCTGCAATCAGAGCGTGTTATGCTTCATGGAGAAGAGCGGTTTGTATTTTATGGCCTGTACAAAACAGACCATGCAGCTGCAATAACGGAGCTGGAGTATCGGGACGAGGTCCGGCAGGCATGGGAAGCCTACTTGTCCGAGTCAAGTCATATAGCGGCGAACGAAAAAAATGCAGCATCGAATCCTGTCCAATTCAATGCCGATATTGCTGAACCCCTGCGGACGCTTTCGATGACAGAAGCAGAAGTACAGGCGCTTTTCCCGGAACGAAATCAGGAAGAGCGCATGGATGGCAAGCTGTTGTCCTTCTTCACAGATTCCTACGAGCATGTCGTGCTGAAAGAGAAGGAACTGCTCGTTGAACGTCCGCATGGTCATATCGTAATGAGCGGAACCAGCGTGAAGCTTGGCGCGCAGGTCATAACGTCGACTGCTTATATGTACGGCATTTTCAACTCGCATGTGGTGGTCGGTAACACAAATTTCAATAAAATGATGAGCAATGCCCGCAACCCGCTGAACGTGCCAAAGACGTCTGGGCAACGCGTCTATATACACTTGAACGGGAAGTATCGCCTGCTCGCGATGCCGTCCATGTTCGAGATGGGCTTCAATTACGCGCGCTGGTATTACAAGACTGACGACGACATGCTAATTGTGACGAATTACACGGCATCGGACGCGCCTGAGATCCGCTTGAACGTCCGCTCTGTGAATGGAACGGCCTATAAGTATGTGGTCACCAATCAAGTGACGATGAATGTCAACGAGTTCGAGCTTCCGGTTCACATGAAGCAGGAGGGCGGAATGCTGATTTTCCATGCGAATCGGGAATCGCTGAGTGCTAAGGTGTGCCCGAATCTAGAATATCGCATGTGGGTGGAAGGGGCGTCAGTGACGATCGGTGATGAGACGATGTTGGCAAGCGGCATCCAATCTGGTGACGCTTCACTTGTTGTCATGCAGCTTGATATGAATCAAGAATGGACGTTAACAATTCAGGGATTGCTGGACGGACGAGAGAACGCAGCGAATTCGGAACACTCCCCGGGGACACGTGATATCCAAACCGAAATGGACGCATACCGTGCATTTTTGAAAGGCTTGATGAACGAATTCCATCTATCGTATGGAGCGGGACAATCCGATGAGCTATTCAAGATGAATGCCTTGGCGTGGTGGTACACACATAACATGCTCGTTCATTATGCAGTGCCGCACGGACTAGAACAGTATGGCGGAGCGGCTTGGGGGACGCGTGACGTATGCCAAGGGCCAGTTGAATATTTCATGGCTACTCACAAGTACGAGCAGGTGCGGGATATTGTGAAGATGGTCTATTCCCACCAATATGAGGATGATGGAAACTGGCCGCAATGGTTTATGTTCGATGAGTACTTTACGGTACAGCAGGAGGAGAGCCACGGGGATATTATCGTGTGGCCGCTCAAGGTGCTGGGCGATTATTTGACGGCAACCGGGGATTACAGTATTTTGAAGGAAAAGGTTCCTTATACCATGAAGCAGCGTTTTGACTTTACGGCGGATAAGGCGACCATACTGGAGCATGCCATCAAGGAAATATCGTATATTCGCAATCATTTCCTACATGATACGCATTTATCATCTTATGGCGATGGAGATTGGGATGATACGCTGCAGCCGGCGAATGCGCAGTTGAAGAAATATATGATCAGCAGTTGGACCGTGGCACTTACGTATCAAGCAATGAAGCAATTCGCTGATGTGCTGCTGGCAGTGGACAAGAAGCTGGCTGAGGAATTGCAAGAGATCGCATCCGGCATTGAACAGGACTATAAGCGCTGCATGCTGCACACGGAGGTTATTCCCGGCTTCATCTATATGGAAGATCCGGCGCATGCCAAGTTGATGCTGCATCCGACAGACACGGATACCGGCATTCAATATCGGCTTCTGCCGATGACGCGCAGCATTATTGCCGAACTGGTCGATGAGAAGCAGGCTCACATTAATTATCGCTTGATTCAGGATAATCTGTCGTTCCCGGATGGTGTGCGGCTTATGAATCGACCGGCTCAATATGCGGGCGGCGTCAGCACTCACTTTAAGCGGGCTGAGCAGGCGTCGAACTTCGGACGCGAGGTAGGACTGCAGTATGTGCATGCGCATATTCGTTATGTTGAAGCGATGGCGAAGCTTGGGTGTGCGAACGATGCTTGGCGGGGCTTGGAGACGATTAATCCCGTTGGTATTCGGGAAGTCGTCCCTAACGCAGAGCTGCGCCAAAGCAATGCCTACTTCAGCAGCTCTGACGGGAAGTTTCATTCCCGGTATGAGGCGCAGGCGAATATGGATGCGCTTCGCAGTGGATCGGTGCAGGTGAAGGGCGGATGGAGAATCTACTCCAGTGGTCCGGGAATCTATATGAATCAACTAATTGCAAATGTGCTTGGTATTCGGCAGGCTGGAGGCGATTTGGTCATTGATCCTGTGCTTCCGAACACGATGGATGGGCTGCATTTTGACTATCAATTTGCCGGAAGACAGGTTACCTTCATCTATCATATTGCAGGCGGTGGCGTGAGCCGCACGGCGATAAATGGGACGCTGGTGAATGCGGAGCGGTTGAATAACCCGTATCGGCAGGCTGGCATACAAATCGCCAGTGCGGATATGGAACCCGAATGGAGAAGCGGCGCAAATCGGATTGAAATATGGATGTAAGGAAGGCAAAGGCGATCTTTTTTCGGGTCGCCCTTTTCCCTATAATGCTACAATAGGGAAAGGACATCTGAAGAGCGTGAACGGACATCGGCACATCTTAGTATGACAAAGCGGCATCCGTTCGGATGCAACATCATAAGGAAGAAGGATTGGTTATCAAACGGAGGATTGAGGACACGTGGTCAGTATAAAGGATATCGCTAAAAAAGCAGGAGTGTCAATTTCAACGGTATCTTATGCCCTGAATGGCAGCAGCAAGGTGACGGATGAGACAAGCTCAAAAATATTGGCTATTGCCAAAGAATTGAACTATGTACCGAACGCCGCTGCCCGCAATTTGAAAAAAAGAGAAACGAAGATCATCGGCGCCTTTTTAACGGACTTCAAGGGCGAAGTATATGGCGAATTGCTGGACGGCATGAAGAAGGTATGCAATGCGCAGGGCTATGATCTGATCGTATGCAGCGGGAAGCAGTCTCACCGCATGCTGCCGGAACGAATGATCGACGGCGCCGTCATTCTCGATCAGACGTTCACGAGCGAGGAACTGCTTATGTACGCTGATCGCAATCATAAGATTGTGGTGATGGATCGGGAATTGGATCATCCGAACATTAATCAGGTGCTGTTGGACAACAAGGCGGGTGCGACCTTGGCGACGGAATATTTGGTGGAGCAGGGGCACCAGAAGATTTATATTGTGACAGGCCCGCCTGGATCGTATGATTCCGAGCAGAGGATGAAGGCAGTGAAGCTCGTATCGGATCGGGCAGCGAATGTGGAGTGGGTTGAAATCGTCGGCGACTTCAACAAAAGCGGCGGTGAGAAGGCTGCCGAGCAAATCTTGCAGGAGTACACTAGTCCAGCAGCTGTATTCTGCTTGAACGATGAAATGGCGGTTGGGTTGTACAATCGCATATCAGATACAGAGCTCCGTGTTGGCGAGGATATTCATCTGATCGGGTTTGACAATATTGAGCTGACTCGCTATATGCAGCCGCGACTCGCAACCATCGATTATTCCAAGCACAAGTGGGGCTCGCTCGCATGCGAGCAGCTGCTTAAGATGATTGCGGATGAGAAGGTTGAGCATGAGCGCGTCTACGTTACCCTCGTTAAGGGGGAATCCGTAGGTAAAGCTTAACAATTATGGATCCAACCATGTCTCTTAAGCAATGAGTATCGCTCGATGACTAAGTCAATCTATTGCAAAACATATGGATTGCTCCTTGATGGCGAACCCAAATACTGCTATCATTATCGATAAAATATCGCTAGCAGAAGACGTTCGGATCATTTTATGGGCGCCTACGAACATGCTAGTCATGGAGACAAAGGTGGGAGAAACCGATGGGACAATATCGCGCGTACAATTTTAATGCAGGGCCGGCAGCGCTGCCGCTGGCTGTATTGGAGCGAGCACAAGCCGAATTCGTAGATTTTCAAGAGCAAGGCATGTCCATTATGGAAATGTCGCACCGCGGAGCGGTATATGAACAGGTTCATAATGAAGCGAAACAATTGCTGAAGGAACTGCTGAACATTCCTTCCGGGTACGATGTATTGTTCCTGCAAGGCGGAGCTAGCACACAATTCGCGATGGTGCCGATGAATTTGCTCACTGAAGGCAAAGTAGGCGCATATGTACATACCGGAAGCTGGGCGGAGAAAGCAATTAAAGAAGCCGAGCTGATTGGTGCAACGCGCGTTATTGCTTCGACAGAAGCGGATCGCTTTATGCGCGTTCCGATGCCAGAAGAGGTAGTCGCACCAGAGGATGCGGCCTATGTGCACATCACTTCCAATGAGACAATTGGCGGAACGCAGTACCATGCTTATCCAGACAGTGGTTCTGTACCCCTTATTGGGGATTTGTCCAGTGACATTTTGTGCCGTCCAGTAGATGTATCCAAGTTCGGCATGATCTACGCAGGCGCTCAGAAGAATCTGGGGCCATCTGGAGTAACCGTCGTCATTGCGAAGGAAGAACTAATTGCGAGCAGCCCGAAGACGATTCCGACGATGCTTCGCTACAGTACTCATTATAAAAATAATTCCTTGTACAATACACCACCTTCCTTCTCCATCTACATGGTCAATCTGGTGCTGCAATGGCTGAAGGAGCGCGGCGGGCTTGAGCAAGTTGAACGCGATAACCAAGCTAAGGCAGAACTCTTGTACAGCACGATTGATGCTAGCGGAGAGTTCTATCGCGGCTGTGCGGAGCGCGGAAGCCGCTCCCTCATGAACGTGACCTTCCGCTTGGCGGACGAAGAGCTTGAGAAGGCCTTCATCAAGCAAGCTGGCGAAGCAGGATTCGTAGGTCTGAAAGGACACCGCAGCGTTGGCGGGCTCCGTGCTTCCATCTATAACGCAGTTCCATACGAGAGCTGTGAGGCTCTTGCGCAGTTCATGAAGCAGTTCCAACAGCGCAACGGTTAAAGGGAAACGTGAAATCATTGTTCTTATAAGTAACAACGAGTTAGTGGGGAGTGTATCCCGCTAACTCGTTTTTTTTGTATGCGTGTATAGAGTGCCAATTTCCGTTATAACATTTTTTTGAAATGGTACTCCATTTTCCCGGCCAGAGCTTGAGCGGTATCTCCGGTTTCTCTGAAATCATGAATATAGATTTGTTCAAATGCCCCAAAGTCTACTTGCTTATAAAATTCAAAACACGGGAATCCATCATGGCTGCCCTCAACTTCAACGGCACCATTTTCTGTAACTCGTATGTGTAATAAATAATCAACAGGAGGCGCAAGTGCTAGTAATGGATTACTGGCACTTGCACGCATTTGGAACATGACTTCATTAGAGCCCCAACTAATATGGGAACACAAAATGCCCTCTGTACTGGCTTTGCCGGTTCTTCTATGCTCAGAGCCATCTGGGTGAGTCACTTTTTCGGTTGTGATGCCAGTATTCGAATAGGAGAACACTTCCTTTTTATAAAAATCAACAACAACTTCTTGCTCAACTCTGGAACGCATTGCGTTTACGGCATACGGTGTAAATTCGCGAGTATCCCCTTCGTATTGAATGATATTTCCCGTATCCAACTCTTGCTTCGGCTCCGTCCAAGACATAGGTATAAAAACACTTGCTCGAATTTTAACAATGTTCGCCATAGCACCCTCCATGGTCATGTAATTGTGTTCGTTCATTCATAATAGCCCAAGGCATTGATTATGCATAAGCCTTATGCAGTAATTTACATGGAATAATAAAAACCCCGCCTGCTCGGGGAAACAGGCGGGGCTATATCGGAAATGAGGAATAAGTTAGGCCAAGTGACGCTTTGTCGGTTCTGTAAGCTTGTAGCCTACATTGCGAATCGTCATGATATATTCAGGGCTGCGCGCGTTCTTCTCCAGCTTGTCGCGCAGATGGCTAATATGGACATCGACGATGCGTGTATCGCCGAGGAAGTGATAATCCCATACGCCGTGCAGCAGCTGCTGTCGGCTCAATACCTTGCCGCGATGACGGCATAGGAAGACGAGCAGTTCGAACTCTTTCGGAGTTAACTCCACATCCCGGCCTTCCAGCTTCACTTCACGCTGATCCGCCATGACGTGCAGACTGCCGATTTGGTACACCTGTCCTTCATCTACAAGAGGAAGGGAACGGATGCGGCGCATAACAGCCTGAATGCGGGATATAAGCTCCTGCGGGGAGAAAGGCTTCGTCATATAATCGTCAGCCCCATTATCTAATCCATCAATCTTATCGCCTATTTCATGCATCGCTGTCAGCATAATGACAGGCACCATATTGTTCGCCACGCGCAGCTTGCGGCATACTTCCAATCCATCGCTCTTCGGCAGCATGCGGTCAAGTATGATCAGATCTGGACGGAAAGTGGATAGAACATCAAATACAGCCTCCCCATCATAAACACACAGAACGTCATAGCCGGCCAGCTTCAAATTATATTCAATGAGGGTAGAGATTGAAGGTTCGTCATCAACAACTAAAATTTTGGATTTCAAAATAGTCCCTCCCACAATTCTTTTAGTAAGTAATCGATTGAACAATTTACTGCATTCGATATCGTGCGCCAATTGCTTCCCGATCGAATGCCATATACCAACATTATGAAGGATATTCGTCAGCGGCATATTAAGCAAACGTAAACTGGGTGTAAAAAATAGAGGAACCGATGCTCGGTTCCTCTTCAACATTGCGGATGTATTTCATGTGATCAATGGATATTCAATGGATATTTAATGGATTAATACTCACGTGACCTAGAAAAGCAGCTTAGGCACTAACTTGCTGTTTCGCTTTCTCGTCCTGCTGCTTATGGAAGAACGGCCACCAGTTGGCAGAACCGAACGTCTTGACCATGACGGGTACGAAGAACGGCAGGATGAGGAATGTATACAGGGTAAGTCCGGATAATACGACAGTTGCAATTTGCATCATGGACAGTACGCCTGATGGATAGAAGGAAGCAAATGTTCCTCCTAAGATGATTACGGCAGAAATAATAACCGTCCCCATATTTTTCATCGCGTATAGGATTGCATCCTTCACATCCAGATGCTTATTCTCATTGAAGCGCTCCATCAAGAAGATGCTGTAATCGACGCCAAGTGCCATCAGCATAACGAAGCCGAAGAATGGAGCTGCCCATGTAACGCCGGAGTAATCCAGCATCTTCGTAAAGATCACTTCCGTAATTCCCATCGAAGTGAAGAAGGTAAGCAGCAAGGATGCTACGATATACAGCGGCATAATGATGGATCGGAACAGGACAATCAGGATGAGCAATATGCCGATGATCATGTACGTTACGGTTCTCATATAATCTTCACCAGACATTTGCTTCAAGTCGGCAAACGTGCTCGATACACCGCCAACTGCGATCGTCGCCTTTTCCAAGGAAGTTCCCTTCACACTGCGATCCACAGCTGCCTTCACAGCGTCGATCCGATCGATAGCCGGGGTTCCATATGGATTATCAGCAAAGATGACGTCCAAGGTCATTACACTGCGATCCTCGGATAAGTACATATCGAGCGCCTTGCGGAAGGCGTCATTCGTTAATACTTCATCAGGAACGAACCAGCCGCCAAGCCCTTTATCCGGCGCTGTACTTACATTTTGCAAATATCCCTGAGCAGAGTTGAGCCCATCCGATACTTGCGTCAATCCATCGGCTCCATCCTTCAAGCCGGTCGTCAGCTTGCCAATCTGATCAGATAATTGCGAGAAGCCGTCTCCGATCTGTTTTTGGCCAGCTTGAAGTTTATCAAGTCCTGTTATGATGCCAGGGACTTTACTAATGATTTGGCCTTGGCCATTGGCTGCCTGCTTCAGACCTGACTCTAGCTGCGAGATGCCCGCAATGAGCTGATCGAATCCTGATGCCAGCGCCTTCTGGCCGGTAATGGCTTGCTCGTAGCCTTGGTTCGCCTGAGCCATGCCTCCGTTTACTTTCGCTAATGTAGATTGCATCTGTCCAAGAGCGCCGGATAATTGGGCTGCCCCTTGCCCAGCAGCGGTTACGGTACCGCGAATTGTCATATAATCAGCGTCTTTCAACAAATCCGGGAAGCGTTCCTCCAAGCCGGCGAACCGACTCGTTAACGATTGCAGCGATTTGGTCAATTCGCTGAACTGTGTATTCATTTGGCCGACGCCGCTTGTTATTTCAGTAAGACCTTGCCCAATCTGCTTATAGGTATCGAGCAGCTTCTGATGCGCTTGGGCAAGTTTTTGCGCACTCTCCTTGGCCTGCTTCAGACCTTGCTGCAGTTGGCCGGCACCGGCAGAACCATCGCGAATGCCGGATTCAATGCGGCCAAGTCCGTCATTCAGCTGCTTGATTCCGGATTTCAGTTCTTCGGTTCCCGCAGTGAGCTGTGCTGCTCCGCTAGCTGCCTCTTTGAGCTTAGGCCCGTTTTTGCTCAGTTCGTTGCTTGCTTCGGACAATCCATCTTTAATTTTGGATAATCCGTCATTTCCCTTGGACAGGCCGCTGTCAAGTGTCTTGACCTGTTCGGTAATTTGGAAGTCCTTGATTTCATCGCCTGCAGGTCGGCTAAGGCTGCGAACGCCCGATACACCATCTACCTTAATCAGCTCACGGCTCATTTTCTCGGCTACGGCCATATATTCGCCCACTTGAAGCGGGGAAGAGCTCTTGATGACGACTTGGGTCGGCATGGATTCGCCAGGCTCGAAGCTGTCTGCAATAATATTAAAGGCTTTGACGGAATCGTATTTATCACCGATTTCCTCCAAGCTGTTAAACGATACTTCACCTTTATAGGATATTAGGAACGGCACAGTGACGGCTGCAACCACGAGCATCGCTGCCAGCGGTCGGCGCAGTGAGAACGAGCCAATGGCACCCCACGAACGGCTTTCTTTATGCTCAATCGATTTCTTCGCTGGCCAGAACAGCTTCTTGCCGAGCACGGCCATAAAGAACGGTACGACCGTAACTAACGCGAGCAGCATAATCGCAATTCCAATGGCAACTGCAACGGCAGAACGATACAAATTGAATTCGGAAAATCCAATCACGGAAAAACCGACAAGTACGGCGATTCCGGAGAAGAGGACTGTTTTGCCGGCAGTACGGTACGTAGCGGCAATCGCATCCCATAGATCGTCGTGCTTAGCGAGCTCTTCCTTATACCGACTGAGGAGCAGGATGCAGTAATCCGTTCCAATTCCGAATAAGACAGCCACCATAAAGATTTGCGTGAACGTCGATAACGGGAATTGGGTGCTTTCGACAAGAAATGCGACAATGGATTGTGAAATGATATAGCTCAGACCGACTGTTAACAGCGGAATGAAGGCTGCGACGATCGAGCGGAAGACGAAAAATAGGATGGCTAGAATGAATACAACGGTAATCAGTTCCGACTTCTTCAAGCCCTCTTGTGAGCTGATGAGTTGGTCATTTTCAATCAGCTTTTGACCTGTAATGTAGTGCTCAACAGAAGTAGAAGCGAGTTCTTTATTGATTTGATCACGAATCTCTACCGGATTCGCTGTCTCGGTGCTGACTAATAGGGAGGTGAGTACAGTTTTGTTGTCTTTGGAAATTAATTTAGCCTTTAATTCCGACTGTCCGTATGGTTCGAGCATGGAGACGATATGAAGGCTGTTTTTGTTTTGATTGAGCTGTTGAATAGCCTGCTGAATGTCTTTGGTGTCCTTATCAGTCATTCCATTTGGATTATGGAAGACCAATGCCATACTCGTTTCATGCACATTGCCTTTCGCATTGGACACTTCATCCATGATGCGGATCGCTTCTGCAGAGGAGTAGCCGTCAGGTACGCCAATCGTACCATGCTCCTTCACAAGCTCAGATAGCGACGGTGCTGCTATGGCAAGAATAACAGCAACCGCAATCCAGGCCGTCATGACGGCCCATCTTGCTTTTAGTATCGTTCTCATGTTTGATTCTTCCCTTCTGTCATCAAGCGGGCGAGCTTCTCGTACGTCCCGATGAAGGTTTCGACTTCCGTTTCATTGAAATGAATCAGATAAGAGGAGACAATATCCTGTACCTGCTTATCCACTTGCTCATAGACCTTCTGCCCTTCCTGGGTTAGGGACAGTTCGATGACGCGACGATCCTCCTCAGCAGGTGTTCGTTCTACATATCCGTGATCGACAAGTCTATTTATAATGGCGGTAATGGAGCTCTTGACGACCTTGAATACAGCGGCCAGATCAGTGGAAGTGCACTGCCCCCGCTGATGAAGTACGCACATAATCTGGTATTGATCGATGGTTAGATGATTGGGGATTGCTTCTCCGATCTCGTTAAATAAATGCTTCATTACTGTAAATTCTGCGGCGATATACCGTTCGATGACGGTTTTGGCATCTCGTTTCACAACAATAGCTCCCTTATGATATTAAATGGTTCGATAATCAAATCGTTCAATAGTCGAATCATTCGATTGTAGAACTATAATAATTCATGCAAAATCCAATGTCAAACCCACCTCTATGAACATGGTGCAACAAGATCAATGTACTTGCTGTGCACGGAAATCTATAGGCTTGCCATATTGGTGTATAATATAACAATGAAATATGTGAGGTGAACATCAGATGGCTTTCAACATCGTTCTGGTTGAACCAGAAATACCAGCTAACACAGGAAATATTGCGCGCACTTGCGCAGCGACGGGTACTCATCTGCACTTGGTTCGTCCACTCGGGTTCCGAACGGACGATGCGACCTTGAAGCGTGCAGGTCTCGATTATTGGTATGCAGTAACGATTCATTACTATGATTCGTTCCAAGAACTTCAGGAGAAATACAAGGACGGCCGCTTCTTCTATTCGACGAAGAAAGCAGACAACTGCTACAGTGACTTCTCGTTCCAGGATGGGGACTTCTTCGTATTCGGCAAGGAGACAAAAGGTCTCCCTGAGGATATTATTCATGCGAATCCAGAGACTTGCATGCGTATGCCAATGACGGATAAGGTTCGGTCACTCAACTTGTCTAATGCAGCGGCAATTGTCGTATATGAAGCACTGCGTCAAGTAGACTTCTTTAATTTGCGGTAATTGCACCTTATTACAAGATTTGAATAAAAACGAATTGAATTGACAAATTTCAGCAGGATTTTGGATCGAGGCATCGAAGTAGTAGGGGCAGTAGTTTCGAGGGTAAACATGAGAGAAGAGAATATTCAAGAGAGGTGGAACTGATGAAACCTGCCGGTGTTGTCCGTAAAGTCGATCAGCTGGGACGTATCGTACTTCCCAAATCACTGAGGAAGCGCTACCAGATGAACGAGGGGGATCCTGTTGAAATTTTGGTTCAAGGAGATCATATTATTCTAGAGCGCTACCGTCCGAAATGTGTATTTTGTGGTTCAATGGATGGGGTAGCAGATTTCAAGGATCGATACATATGCGCACAATGTATGCATGAAATGACTCATTTGGCTCGATAAAGAGAAACAAGAGGCGAAGCATCACACTCGGTGATGCTTCTTTTTAATTTGTGGAGCTATAAATAAAATTAGCCAAGGGGAGAAGAGATTCTCCGACCTTGGCTGTATGATTATACTTGTAGTAGTGCTTGAAGGAAATGCAGGGGAATTACACACGCAGTAAGTCAGCATGCACAATGTCATTCGTAACAGGATGACGCTGAATCTCCTTGACGGTAGCCGTAATCGAATCTGCCCCGTCTAAGCTGAGTTCCAATTGGCTGCTTGTCGTATCTCTGACCCACATGGAGAACTTCTTCTCATCCAAGTGAAGATTCACGCTCGTCCCCTTGTGCAGCAGGACACAAGGCAGCCGTCCATCCTTGCGAAGCTGCCGCAGTGTTCCTCGATCCTCGCTGTTTCTTGTTACTGCCTGAAAATGCTGCATCATGACAAACCTCTCCTTTTCAAATGTTCGGTGTATCGCAGCTATGGCTCATGCTTCCCAGCAGGAACGCTAGCTGTCCGATAGATGACCAATATACAGCTTCTTTGCTCGGAGATTTCGCGATTTGGGCGATAAGCTGCCGAGTATTTAATCTCAATAACTTGCTCTTCCTGCAGCGTTGCCAAAAACTCATTTGCCTTCTGCTCCGCTGTCATTGAGCCTACGTCTACAAACTCTCTTACCTGGATCATTGCATCAGTCCTTTCCTCACAGTAGACCATTAAATGTAAAATCCTATAAATATGCACGAAGGCATCTCGCCCCAGTGGGGTGAAATGCCTCGTTATTCTTATCGTATCAAGTTAGGTAACGGGTGTCAATCCAACCGGATGTATCCATATTTAGAAATGGAAGCATAAAAAAGAAGCCTTCCGCAATCGGAAAGCTCCTTCTTCTTACAAGCCGCTCGTCTTATCCTCATTGTAGCCAGCTGTTAACATAGCTACGATGAACATTGCGAATACGAGCATAATGATCCCAAAAGTTACGGACATGATATGCACACCCCCAATGGATGCCTTTATTATACCCAAAACATACCAAAATGAAAATATGAAATGCAGGTTGTTCCGTAAGTTGTCATTTGAAGAACAAGAAATGAGTAGGAAGAGATCGCATCTCGCCATCAGATGGTGTGTTGACAACTCGTCCATTGAATACAAGCGTCGATGAGCCTCCACCATCCAGGTTGTATGCATCTCTTACGCCGAGATTCGCCAGCTTGCGCTGCAGTTCCTCCAACGTAGCACCGGAGCTGCCGCCTTCGTTATAGCCGTCTACAACTAAGATGAGCAGCTGATCATCCTTGTAATTGCCGATAACGGTACGGGGCGCCCTCGCGGGTGACGTCTTCCATTTATCAGGGATCGTAAGACTCGCACCATTCTTTAATAGAACAGGGACGAAGGTTGCTCCATATTCAGGCTTAAGCTTGTCCAGCTCTTCCTTCTGATAGAACTGTCCGCCGATCAAGCGGGAATTGATGTCCATGCCGACGAAGGACAGATTCTTGAAGCTTGGCTCGAATGAAGGGACGTATTTGCCATTCATCACGGTCGTTCCAAGTGGATAGCGTTTGCCTCTGTTCTCTGCATAGCCGCCAGCGTTAATGCCAGCAACGGCATTATGCCGCTTCACAGCTTGCATTGTCGTCTCTGATCCGCCGTACTCGTCGCGGCCAAGTGTCATTCGCATTGCCTGCGGATCTTTCAATTTGACCTTCATCGCATATCCACGATAAGTGGGCTGATTGATTGTGTATAATTCCGCGCGCAGCTTCTCGCTGTCGATGCGCTCCTTCGGTGTGCCGAGCCGCGATGATATCCGGCGATCATAGATACGCTCTGGCCGCTTCGCTTGGCTGTTCGCCGATTGAACGATGTCATTCATCGTTGTGGTCGTCCGATTATACAAGGTAGAGATACGTCGTACGGATTCGATTGTATAGACGGCCGTCTCCTTCGCTTGATCCAATTGAGTGGATACTTGAGCCTGCGTCTTATTGAATGCTGCTGGCTCCGCAAGCGGCTTGTTATCGAATTGAAGCGACACGCTCTGCGAAGAGATCAGCATCCAGATCATCATGCCAAGAAAAGGTGCAGTGATCATCATGAATAGCCGATTGACCACTTTTACTTGCAATTTCATAAAAACCGCCTCGCTTGTTATTTCAACAAATCCATCTTCTTCTGCAGCTCCGCAAGCTGCTTCTTCACTTCGTTCAATTGTGTATACAGCTTGTTGCTGTTGTCTGTTTTGTTCGAAGTATTATCCTTTGTAAACGTAAGTAGTTCATTGAACGATTGAACTTTGCTCTGCATGGCATCCATCTTCTTATTTAACTCGCCGAGCTGCTTTTCGTAGTCTAATTTGACTTGCTGCAGTTGGGCCTCGGTTTGCACTTGAATTTCCTGAAGCATTGTTTTCTTCATATGGGTGCTGTAGAAGTAGGTAGCCGTTACTCCAATACCGATCATAATGACCCAGAAGAGGAGAAACCATTTGGCGCTAGCTCCGCTCGTCTTCGTTCGGGAGCGACGTGCCGTGTCGCGTTCCGTCTGTGCTGTTGGTTGCAATTGAATCACCTCGAAAGAAGTCGAATGGTAACGTAAAAACATTACCCATTCTAGCATGAATTCTATCATTATTGGGGGAAGAGATGCAAAATTCATACAAATCTTGCATTGAAGTTACAGGAAGCGTTCGTTAGAATAAAGAAAGGTTTGTGATGAAATTTGTCGATAAATGATTCTTCTGTCAGGGGTAAAGAAGAGAGATGGAGAAAAAAGGAATAAAATCGAAAAATTTGAAAACGATTACAAAAATAGGGTTATTAGTATTACTCGTATTGCAGTGTTGGTTCGTATTTGTAACGGTTCGGTATCCTTATTTAGGGCTTCGTGTGCAGGTAGAGCAAGGGGTATGGACAATCGCCGAATTCTCAAAAGAGGCATTCGCGACAAGACACCACCTGCAGGTTGGTGACCGGATCATTAGCATTAACGGCAACCCGCCAAATGAACATCCAACCGTCCGACGATGGCACACGATTGAACAAGCGGAATATATCGTTATTGATCACTCTGGACATAGCAGGCTTATCGATATAGCGTACGAACCTCGTCATCCGTTTTCCGGAGTGCTGCCGTTTGCGAGTGAGTTTATCTTCATTGTACTTGCAGGATACATATGGTGGAAGGAACGTTCCAGCTTGTCCATGAGAATGTTGTCCTGCTTGCTGCTTATAATGGTCATCATCTATATGAGCATGGGAGCTACATTCCGGGGAGATATGCTTGGTCAGATTATTATTTGGTGCGCCGTTGCCTTAATACCGATCGTTCTACTGCACTTCATCGCACAATTTTTCTATGAGAAAGCGGGTATCGCATATTCACGGCGCGGCATTCACGTGTTCTATGGAATCGTTGGCTTATACTTTGTGTTAAAAACAACGCTTCTTATGACCGATTATGTGTACGATGTGTACCAAATTGACAATATCGTAGCCGATTGGCTCTTTGTGAGCGGGGTGGCCTACAATTTCTATTGGATCGCATCCACTTATTATCGCAATCGGTTAAGCTCCCCTCATATCGCATCTGTCATTCGTTATGTGTGGATATGGATGGGGATTGCATTTACACCAATCCTGTTATTGACCTATGTTCCAATGATATTCCGTCAGGATCCGCTTGTACCGCCGCTATTGACGGGGTGGTTCACATTGCTGCTGCCATTAAGCTTTGTGTATTTGAATCGCTTCCATAAATTGTCTGACTTTGAGATTGTCATTAAGCGGGTCGTGTCGCTTGTTCTTATCGCCATGGTTCCGGGGGCGCTCCTTGTTGGATTGAATGCGATCATCTTCGTTGAATCTCATACGATCGTGCAGCATATATTCAGCTTTGGCTTTATCGTTATTTTATTGTCCGTTCTGCTGTACAGCTTCCCATACTTCAATCGGAAGCTTACAACAGCAATTTATCCGAGCAATCAGCGGCTGAAGGAGTCGCTGCAGCTGATTACGGCTCAATTAACTGCACTAGATACGATGCAGGAATGGAGCAAGGCGATCCTCTACTCCCTCATCAAGACCTTGAAGGTTCGGGGGGCAGCACTTGTAATCAAAAACCCACATAATGATATCGAGCTCTATATTGATGGTGGACTCGATGCAACAGATGTGGAGCGGCGAGTTCGTTCGGGTCAATTCTATTCCGAGTCGGCTTATTGGTTCGAGGTTGAACGGCATGATGTGTACATTGCGTATTTGGTAGTCGCACATCGTGAAGATGGAGCTGAGCTGAACATGGAGGAACAAGAATGGATACGTCAGTTAATCCGCTATATGAATATCGGCATGAAGAAAGTGATGATGATTCATTTGCTGAATACGCAAGTAGAGCAGCTGAAACGGGAAACCGAACGGAAGCCTGTAACCTTGCAATCCTTAACAACAGGGCCGTGGGTGATTGAGAAAATGTTCGGCTCTATGGAGAAGGACAAAGGGAAACTGTCCAACATGCTGCAGCATACGGTTATGCGGCGCTTGCATGATGTTGGCATGCAGCTTGATGCCATTCACGCAAACACGGAAGCGACCGCTGTTCGGGAGCAGCTAGCTCAAGTAGAGAAGCAGTTGACAGACGTGAATATGGAACTGCGGCATACCTGTCTGGGGCTTGATCCACAGCTTATGCACACGGCGGGCTTCGCTAATGCGGTTCGGCAATATATTGAAGGGGAATGCGGAGAGTGGAGCGAGCGCGTTCATTTCCAAGTGGATCAGGAAGCTGGGATTGATGCACTGTATCCGGCTATGAAGCTGCATGTATTCCGTATGGTGCAGGAGCTTCTGCATAATTCAGCCCAGCATGCTTATGCCAAAAATATTGACCTTCAAGTACGTAAGGATGAAGGGCAAATTGTCATTCTATATGAAGATGATGGGGTTGGTTTTGAAGCAGCAGCTGTGTTCAATGAACGTGCGAAGGTGAAGGGACTGAAGCTCCTCCGTGCCCGTGTTCTTCTGTTGAATGGCAGTATGACGTGGGATGCTTCACCAGGAGAAGGTGTCTGCATTATTATTTCGATTCCATTCCGCATGATGTATGGACTGCTTCGCGGAGGAGAGCAAAGCGCATAGCGGGTAGTTAATGTTAATTTCATCATGATTGCATATGAAAAAGGAGCGTCTCATCACCAGCTTCGGTGACAGGGTGCTCCTTTTTTGGACGATAACGAGAGCTAGTTGTACCTTGATCGATTATTAAAATGTATTGGGGTATAGTAGTTACCTTCGATAAGACATAGAATAGTAGTAGTATTGCACCCAACAATGAAGGGGCTTTAAACTTTGCGCACAATTTCTATATCATGTATTTATGATGCCGGATGCGCTTACATGTGACAAGATTGTGATGACTGCAAATCATACTCACCATTGCATTAATAAAGCGTTGGGTGTATCATTTTTGGAAATAGGAAGGGATGATACCGTTATGCAATATAATTTTTCTGCTCGCGTTCGCTCTGTAGAGAGCTCGGTAGTGCGCGATATTTTGAAATTAACACAGGGCAAGTCGATAATCTCTTTCGCTGGAGGATTACCGGCAGACGAACTGTTCCCAATTGATGCGATTCGTGAAGCTTCTGAGCGTGTATTCCGTCAAGGCCCGCAAGCCTTGCAATACGGATTGACAGAAGGTGCCGTTGTGCTGCGTGAGAGACTGGCTGCTCGTATGCAAGCCAATCGCGGCATTGAATCGGAAGCAGATGAGATTCTAGTTACATCAGGCTCTCAGCAAGCGATTGACTTGTACGCAAGAGCATTGCTGGATCCAGGTGATGTTGTCCTCGTGGAGAATCCAACTTATCTTGCTTGCCTGCAAGTGCTTGGTTCCTACAGCGCCCGCATCATTCCGGTGGAGAGCGACAGCAACGGTATGGTTCCGGAAGATTTGGCTGCTAAGCTGAAAGAACATAATCCGAAATTTGTATATGTAGTACCAACGTTCAGCAATCCGACAGGGCGAGTATGGAGCCTGGAGCGCAGACAAGCGTTGCTGGATCTATGCCGCGAGCATGAAGTTCTCATATTTGAGGATGATCCATACGGAGATTTGAAGTTTACAGATAACAAGGTACCGAATATCGCTTCCCTGGAAGGGAAAACAGAGGAGCGAATTGTAGCCTATACGAGCACGTTCAGTAAGACAGTTGCCCCAGGACTGCGCACAGGCTGGATCGTTGCGGATAAGCAGGTTATTCGCATGATGGCTCGGGCGAAGCAATCTGCGGATCTCCATTCCAGTGTTCTGGATCAGCTGATCCTTAGTGAGATGCTCTTGCCAGAAGTATTTGATCTGGATGGACATATTCGCAAGCTGTCTTCCGTGTACAAAGAACGAATGGAGACGATGGCCTCCGAATTGCAGCAGGAGATGTGGAAGGACGCGAAGTGGAATACGCCTCAAGGCGGCATGTTCTTCTGGGTAGAGCTTCCTGAAGGCTTGGATGCCCAAGCATTGCTCAAGGTTGCTGTAGAGAAGGGTGTAGCATTCGTTCCGGGCATGTCCTTCTATGCAGGTGAACCAAATCGCAACACAATGCGTCTTAATTATTCGTTTGCGCAGCCGAGTGTCATCCGTACCGGAATGGAGCGCCTGACAGAGGCAGCCTCCGAATTCTTGGGCCGTTACTCTGGTGTGTAAGCAATCGTACGCAAAACGTTCGTAAATGTAGAGATCATGAGAAGCAAGCAGTCCTGTCTGGGCTGCTTGCTTTTTTTTTTGAAACTGGATGGGGTAAGAAGTGGATTTGGATTGCATTGGACAGGTCTCAGATAGAAGGCTAACGATCTGTTGCCGTGACAGGGTAATAAATCCGAAAATGGACTAAGGCGATAATCCTGGCAGCTGCGCAAGAATATTCGCATATTGTGCAATAGCCGCTGTCCCTTCGGAGGTCAATGCATAAATCCCCCGGCTCTGGCGCTCGAACCACCCGTAGTAATTTTTCTGCAAAATGCTGGCCGCATCACCAACTCCAGCTCTGCTGCGAACAACTGCAGCCCGAAGCGGGCCCTCCTGCAGAACATTAGCCACTCGAAGCGCTTTCTCACGATAGGCTGTAACGAGCGGCTGCTTCGTCGTGCCGCCTACGTTATAGTCGCCGCTGCGGGCATGGAATTCACGGACAAGCCTTGCAGCTCTAGTCTTGGACGGTCTGACTGGCTTCGGCTTATATACGGCTTGATCTGCTTGCTCTACCCATCCTGGAGGATGACAGATTGCCTCTACAAATGGCGCCTTTCGTTTATAGAAGGTGACAAGCAGAAATCCTAATCCGAGCCGTTCGCATAATTGTCGAAGTCCGGATACCGGGTGGCTGCTGCGGGTTGCTTTTTTTTTGGCTACAGCAACGTATACGGTCGACGACAGCTTTAACCGATCAAGCGCCTGAAGCAGCAGCGTTACGTTGAAGGAAGACTTCAATTCTATAATAATCGGCTCTGCTTCCGGCGCATCTGGGCGGATAGCAACCATATCACAATGGCGAACCTCACCCCGAACATGATATCCAATCGCTTCAAAGTACGTCTTAATTGGGGCGTACAGCTCTGATTCTTTAAGAATGACTCTAGACGAGTCCACTTGCTTCTCTCTCGTCTCCTTCGTCTCCTGTTGTTGCTCCAGCTCTGCTGCGATTGAATCCGAGCGGACAGGCGCTGCACTCTGTGAGCGTGCAGATTGTTTTGTTTTTTTGGCTCGAGTAGAAGGGGGTGTTGATTTGCCCATACGAACGGTTACTCCTTTCCCGATGAAAAAGGGGGACAAATCTTGTAATGATTTCTCCGGGCCTCTTTCCTATAACTCTTCGTCCCATTATACCATGCTCATGATCGAACCAAAGGTTGGGCTTGTATATGCAGAAAATTTCGTGATATTCACAGGCTTGTTCCGCATAGTTATGTAGTACACTAATTTTTTCTCTAAAGTGAGACAGACGCAAAGCGGCGATGGAGGGCTGTGTTGCAAATCGGGAGCAATGGAGGTTTAAAGGGATGGACATATTCAAACGGATTTCAGAACATCGTGCCGAAAGTGAACAATTGGCCTGGACCGGAACATTTAAACAATATGTCGAGTTGCTGCGTCGTGACCCCGCTCCGGCGATGACGGCACATGCGCGCGTGTATGAGATGATTGCGTCGTATGGTGTGGAAGAGGTTAACGGGCAGACCAGATATAAGTTTTTCGATAAGGAAATATTCGGTCTTGACCGTGCCATTGAGAAGCTGGTGGAAGAATATTTCCACTCTGCTGCGAAGCGGCTTGATGTGCGGAAGCGGATATTGCTATTGATGGGGCCTGTGAGCGGAGGGAAATCAACCCTGGTCACGATGCTGAAGCGGGGCATGGAGCAGTTCTCCCGAACCGAGCGGGGAGCTATATATGCAATCAAGGGCTGCCCTATGCATGAAGAACCGCTGCACCTGATACCGAATGAACTTCGGCCTGAGGTTGAGCGCGAGCTGGGTGTTCGCATTGAGGGAAATCTCTGCCCGTCATGCCAACTGCGATTGAAGACGGAATATGACAACGACATCGAGCAGGTGCTGGTGGAACGAGTGCTTGTATCGGAGGAAAATCGGATTGGGATCGGGACATTCAGTCCATCGGATCCGAAGTCGCAGGATATTGCGGACTTAACGGGAAGCATTGACTTCTCTACGATAACGGAGTTTGGTTCGGAGTCTGATCCGCGCGCGTATCGGTTCGATGGGGAACTGAACAAGGCGAACCGCGGCTTGATGGAATTCCAGGAGATGCTGAAGTGCGATGAGAAGTTCCTGTGGAATCTGCTGTCGCTCACACAGGAGGGGAATTTCAAGGCTGGACGATTTGCGCTGATTTCGGCCGATGAGCTCATCATCGCTCACACCAATGAGGCGGAGTACAAAGGCTTCATCGCGAACAAGAAGAATGAGGCGCTTCAATCCCGTATGATTGTCATGCCGATCCCGTATAACTTGAAGGTGTCGCAGGAAGAGCGCATCTATTCGAAGCTGATCAGTCAGAGCGATATGGGTCATGTTCATATTGCACCGCATGCGCTCAAGGCAGCTGCTATATTCTCCATCTTGACCCGATTGAAGGAGAGCAAGAAGCAGGGCATGGATTTAGTGAAGAAGATGCGGATGTACGACGGTGAAGAGGTGGAAGGCTATAAGGACAATGATCTGAAGGAAATGCAAAGTGAATTTTCCGAGGAAGGGATGTCAGGCGTAGATCCTCGATATGTTATTAACCGGATATCAAGTGCGCTTATAAAGCAGAATCTTCAATGCATTAACGCATTAGATGTACTGCGTGCCTTGAAGGACGGCTTGGATCAGCATGCTTCGATTACGAAGGAGGAACGGGAACGATATCTCAACTATATCTCGATTGCTCGCAAAGAGTACGACAGCCTTGCGAAGAAGGAAGTGCAGAAGGCATTTGTCTATTCGTTCGAAGAATCTGCGAAGACCTTGTTCGAGAATTATCTAGACAATATTGAGGCATTCTGCAATTGGAAGAAGATACGCGATCCGCTTACGGATGAGGAGCTGGATCCAGATGAGCGGCTTATGCGCTCAATTGAGGAACAAATCGGCGTGTCGGAAAATGCGAAGAAGGCGTTCCGGGAAGAGATCCTCATTCGGCTGTCTTCGTATTCTCGCAAGGGACGCAAATTCGATTACAACAGCCATGACCGATTGCGTGAGGCGGTAGAGAAGAAGCTGTTCTCTGACTTGAAGGATATCGTCAAGATTACGACGTCCACGAAAACGCCAGATGAAACGCAGTTGAAACGCATTAATGAGGTCTCAGCCAGACTGATGGAGGAACATGGGTATTGCCCAGTTTGCGCCAATGAATTGCTTCGCTATGTAGGGAGCTTGCTTAATCGTTAATCTATAAAGATGGAACGACGGATCATATTTTACATTTCCACCTGCAGCTGCCGCATGCAGGTTTTTTTATGGGAAGATTCATGACCACGAGCTGTCATTAGGATGCGAATGACTTTCACGTAGATTCTATCTGCAACTTCTATCTGATTTACCGCTGAAACAGAGAAGAGAAATATCGAATAAAGGCGCATTTTTTTATCATTCGACACGAACAGACAACATTTTTGTTGTACTTTGTAGAATTTTGTTGAGAAATGTTCACAATTTCCCTCTTTCATTTTCCCTATTTTTGCGTAAAAAATAAGTAGAGGGAGTGGAGAGATATGGAAGAGAGAGAAAGTAGAGCAGAATTGCTAGGAAAACGCCGGAGGCATCGCACACGATTAAGGAAGCCGAGCGATGCTCCTGTGGCGAGTGTGTACACGGATTGTACAGCACCATTCTATGTAACGGAGATTGAGCCGTGGGAACGGGAAGAACGGTGTCAATTGACGCCGGATGAATGCATCATGGACGATGAATATTACTATATACACAGCAGATTGACAGTTCCGTTCCGCAATGGCAGAGGGCAAGTGAGTTGGGATGTATGGGTTCAAATTAATCCTGAACATGTGCGACATTCGGCATCAAGCAAGGTGCGCCACGTGAAGGGACGCCTATCATCTGCAATTCCAGGCTACCCGGATACATTGACATTGCCTGTGCAATTGACATTCCAGGGCTCATCGAAGCTGCCAGAGGCCCATCTTGGCGAGGCGGAGCATCCGCTCTATGAGGAGCAGCAGGAAGGTCTATCCTTCCAACGCTGGCTTGAGCTGCGTCCGCTGCATAATCAATATCACCAGCTGTCAGATGCCCGTTAGAGGCACAGCACGTATAATTTTGGCACCTTACCTACAACATTTGAACATCATATCGTGCATTCATACAGCAAGGCACCTTATCTTCTGATAATAAGATGAGGTGCCTTGCTGTCGTATAAGCAATCATGTTGTAGTCGAAGCTTTATCATTGCGGCTGCTGCTTCCCTAATCCATAGGCGGCAGCAAATCCGAGAATCATCATTAGGATGCTAATGGCAAGTGTACCAATTGAGCTGTTCAGTCCTGGATAAACAACGGCCAGGGAGCCAACGACCATGCCGATAATAATGGCATACATGATTGATGGGAACTTGGCAAGCAAGAAGCGGATGAACTTTGTGCTAACAATGAATCCGACGATTACCCCGGCGCCAATAATGGCAATGAGCGGCAAGTTCAGTGTTGACAAGGCGTGAATAGCCGTCGGATAAGCGCCGAGCAGGAGTAATACGAATGAACCGCTTACGCCAGGCAGAATCATTGCCATGCTTCCCAGCCATCCAGCGAAAAATAAAAATACCCCTGAGGATGCTGTAAGCTCAATAATCGAGTTATGATCGTCTGGTTTGAAAAACGCTGTGCACGCTACGGCTGCGGCTCCAATCAGCAGTAGAATATAGTGGACAGGCTTGAAGTTGCGCGATCCATCTGCTTCTCTCCACAAAAATGGCAATATACCAACAATAAGTCCAAGGAAAAAGAAAAAGGTTGGCTGCGGATGCTCGGCCAATAGCCACTTCATTACTTTACTAAGCAGCAAAATCGCTGAACCGACACCGATGCCTAACGGAATGAGGAAGCCTAGATGCTTCTTCCACTCCCGACTGAAGAACCCGCTGATTGAAGCGATCAGTTTCTCATAGAATCCGAGTACAACAGCAATTGTACCCCCACTTACTCCGGGAATCAGGTCACTTGCACCAATCAGAATCCCGCGAATAATATTTTTCCATTCAAACACGTATCTATCTCCTTTTCTATAGTTACTTTCCACTCCATTGTACATAAAAAGGGCACAGAGTCCAAACGGAGGGGAATTTACACTCGGTAACAAAAGTTTACTTGAGTTAATTTAATTACTTAGGTATATTTAATGCATTGCCGGCAAGAAAGGATTGGAAATAAAAATGGGGATGTTGAATATCCCGCTGAGAGAGCGGAAGAAGGCAAAGACAAAAATAGCACTTTACGAAGCTTGCTTGGACATGAGTGTGAAGCAATCCTTTCGTGAGATGAAAGTGGAAGATATATGTGCGCAAGTGGAAGTGTCGAAGGTGACCTTTTTTAAGTGCTTCCCGAAAAAGGAAGATGTGCTTGTCTATTACATGTGCGTGTGGTTGACGAAGCGCTGGCTAGAAATCGACGAACAGGGGCTGCGGGGCTGGGATGCTGCCAAGCATTTATTCGCCTGCATTGTTGAGGATGACCATGCTCGGCCGGGCATCATGCTGCGTCTTGTGGGACTGCTTGCAGAAGAGAAGATGCATCCACCTATGCCGATGTTGACGGATGCAGAGATTCATCTGCTTTTCCCTGGGAAAGAGGAGCAGGCTCGCGCAATTGATCCAAATCTTTATGTACTCATGCAGCGAATTGCTGAAGAGGCGATCGCCAAGGGAGAAGCCGCAGAACGTTATAGTGTCGGGCAAATAACGGAGATGTTGTTTACCATTTTTTATGGAGCCTATTTAACGGCCCATCTTATGATGCGCGGAGATGATATTATGGCCTGTTATATGGAGCATTTAGAAGTGCTAGCAAAATAGGGAGGGATAGAGATGGGGATCCATATGGGGCGCTTTGCGGCCAAGATGGAAGGCTCATTCGTTGTCTTTATTATCGGGATGAGAGTGAATCGTTGGCTTGCGGTACGCAAATGGCTGCCAGTCGCACGGGCCATGCCGCGTATGATGAAGGAGCTGTATCAAGACAAGGAGCATGGCTTTCTGCATGCCGAATATTTTATTGGGCGAAATGGTCCGATGTTGGTACAGTACTGGCGTTCCTACGATGACTTGGAGCGGTATGCCAGAAACGGGTTCCATAAGGAAACATGGCGCAAGTTCCATCAGACCGGCAAGGCCGGGGAGGTTGGCGTTTACCATGAGACGTATCAGATTGAACCTGGCCAGTATGAAGCGGTCTATAACTACATGCCTGCATTCGGCCTTGGCAAGGCCGGTCAGCTCATTCCTGTAGAGGCTTCCAATCACAGTTCCCGTCAGCGTATGAACCAGTCTAAAGTAGGAGGTTGATGTTTGTTTCATCGGCTGCTTGAATTTTTCTGTAAAATGCATAATTGTTCCTCTTGTTCATCCATACTAACATCGTGCGCCGTGAATATGAATGCGGCATACGGATAAGATGCGATCGCATAGGAGGAATAGGCATATGTCGAATGAGTACTTGCGCCAGCCAGGTCAACAACAATTTCGGGATTTGGTGCAGCAGGTGAACGAAGGAACGTCCAATCCGGTATCTTATACAAGCAATAGCGCCAGCTATGGAACGGGAATCTCTTCTGGCTATGGTTTGAGCAGCAACTTGGGTTCTGGAAGCTATGGAGCGTTAAACGTTGATGTGACAAGAGGTGCATCTCCTCAACCGTCAGGATACGTACATAGCTATACTTCACAACAGTATGAACAAAATGTAGTACCGAACAACTTTCAATCGAGCGGTTATGTAGGCAGCATCACTTCACAGACACACGGTGCACAACAGAACGTAGTGCCGAACAGCTTCCAGCCGACAGGCCAAGTGCAGAGCATTACAGCGCAAACGCATGGAGCGCATCAAAATGTAGTGCCGAACAGCTTCCAGCCGACAGGCCAAGTGCAGAGCATTACAGCGCAAACGCATGGAGCGCACCAAAATGTAGTACCGAACAGCTTCCAGCCAACAGGCCAAGTGCAAAGCATTACAGCGCAAACGCATGGAGCGCACCAAAATGTAGTGCCGAACAGCTTCCAGCCGTCAGGCCAAGTACAAAGCATTACGGCACAAACGCATGGAGCGCATCAAAATGTAGTGCCGAATAGCTTCCAGCCAACAGGTCAAGTACAAAGCATTACAGCACAAACGCATGGAGCGCATCAAAATGTAGTGCCGAATAGCTTCCAGCCAACAGGTCAAGTGCAAAGCATTACAGCACAAACGCATGGAGCGCACCAAAATGTAGTGCCGAACAGCTTCCAGCCAACAGGCCAAGTGCAAAGCATTACGGCGCAAACGCATGGAGCACACCAAAATGTAGTGCCGAACAGCTTCCAGCCAACAGGCCAAGTACAAAGCATTACGGCGCAAACGCATGGAGCGCATCAAAATGTAGTGCCGAACAGCTTCCAGCCGACAGGTCAAGTGAATAGCATTACAGCGCAAACGCATGGAGCGCACCAAAATGTGGTGCCAAACAGCTTCCAGCCAACAGGCCAAGTGCAAAGCATTACAGCACAAACGCATGGAGCGCACCAAAATGTAGTGCCGAACAGCTTCCAGCCGACAGGTCAAGTGAATAGCATTACAGCTTTCACTCAACAGGCCGAAGGCTATGCATCAACAGGTGGTATGGGGTCGTCAAGCATTGTACAAAGCGTGTCAGACCAGTCCTACACCTCATAATATAAGACCAAAGACGGTTCAGAATATAGAACCGTCTTTTTTTGATCTAATCTGCTTACTAATATATAACTATTTACATTAGAGTGCTTATTGTTATAATAGTTGTTATGACAAGTTAATAGTTGTTGCAACAACTATTTCCGATTGTGCAGGTGAAATATTAGGAGGTAACATACAAAATGGTACTGCATTTGGAACGAAGGGTAGGTTACATGCTCGGTCAGACACACCGTAAGGTAGCTGCAGAGTTAGGGGCGAGATTCCGGCCTTATGATATGACGATTGAGCAGTGGGGAGTGCTGTTCCGTCTTGTTGAAGAGGAAGGCATTAATCAAAAGGGATTGGCTGAGCGATGCGGGAAAGATCAGCCAACCTTGACACGGATTGTGCAGCATTTGCTGCGCAAAGGGTGGGTAGAGCGCAGAACCTGCGAACAGGATCGGCGCGCATATCGGTTGGCGGTAACTGCTGCCGGGCGCTCTATTGTGGATAAGTTGATTCCCATTGAGCAGGAATATATCGCTCAAGTTATGGCGGGATTCTCAAGCGACGAGGAGCAGCATCTGCTGCAACAACTGCAGCGGATTCAAGATAATTCTGCTGCAGCTGAGAAGGAACGGTTGGCAGCGGCGAGTCAGGGAAGCGGTACGAACAAATGAAAGAGATGAAAGAAATGAAAGACATGAATGCGGAATATAGAAATAACGATGAGATTCTTGAAGAAAAGCAGCCATTGTGGACGAAGCCATTTGTAGTGCTAGCTGGCTCGAACTTTCTCGTATCACTGAATCTGTTGATGATAACGCCTGCGCTGCCAGCATATGTGAAGGATGCCTATCAAGCAGACAATATGACCGTGAGCTTTGTAGTCAGTTTGTTCGCTTTGTCGGCTATTGTGACTCGACTATTTGCAGGAAGATTTTTTGATCGGTTCCGAGCGATGAGCATTTTGATTGCCGGTTTGCTCATTTATGCCTTGTCGACAGGCGCTTATGCATTTGTACCATCCTTGGCCTTGTTCATGCTTGTGCGCATGATTTACGGGGCGGGATTTGGCATTACGAGCACAGCCCTAGGGACATTGGCAACGCGGATTATTCCTCCTCGACGCATGGGGGAAGGAATGGGGTATTACGGCTTGTCCAATAGCTTATCCATGGCAATAGCTCCGATTATTGGTTTGTGGCTGCTGCAAAGCTACGGATATGAGTACTTAATTGGAACGACGTTTGTCCTTATCATTATTATTTTTCCAATGCTGCCCCTATTGCGCAGTGCCAAAGCTCCTGCGAGTCAAGCAACCATTCGGCCGCAAGGCTCTTGGATTGACCGGCGGGCATTGCTGCCGTGTATGCTTAATTTCCTTGTCACCATCACGTACGGAGGTATCCTGTCCTTCATTACCATGTTCGGTCAGGAAAGAGGGATCGCGAATGTGAGCCTATTCTTCTTATGTAATGCGATATCTATATTGGTTGTCCGTACATTCGCTGGCAAGCTGTATGACAGCAAGGGACATCTCGCGGTTGTCCCTGCAGGTGGAATAATGTTGGCAGCTTCGCTGGTGGTCCTGGCCTACAGTGCATCGACAGGAATGCTGTGTCTTGCTGCTGCTATGTACGGGCTAGGATATGGCAGTCTGCAGCCCGCATTTCAGGCATGGGCTGTGCAGCGTGTACCTGCTGACCAGCATGCCGCAGCAACAGGCATGTTCTACAATTCAATTGACTTGGGTGTGGCTCTTGGCTCGTTGCTGCTCGGTGCAGTGGCATCAGTCACTACTTATAGCAATACGTACCTCGTATCCTCTTTGTCTGCGGTATTGTTGCTGCTCATTTATGCATTTGCACTCCTTCGGTTGAGAGCTTCTCGGATGAGTGGGCGTGATGAAGCAACTGTTTCTGCCACTTAGATGCTGGAATAGAAAGAATAGAACAATGGGTTGTCTTTGTTATGTATGCAAAAAATAAGTTAAAAATAAATTTAACTCATTTACTTGACAAAAGTAAGTTATAACATTTATTATACTTACATAAAGTAAGTCAATGACATTAAATAAGCGGACAATTTTGAGTCAACATCATAATTTGCCGCAGGCTATGAGTTATCTTGTCAGAACTGAATGTAAGGCAATAATGTTATACGAATATAATTATGAGGTGAACATGATGAAAAAAGTACTTGTTATTAATTCGAATCCTAAACCAACTGAAATGTCCTTCGGTCTTCGTCTTGGTGAGCACTACTTGACTACGCTTCAAGCTGATGCGGATGTGCAAATCGAGCGTGTGAATCTGTATGAAGAGAACATTCCATTGATCGATGGCACAGTACTGGATGCTTGGGGCAAAGCTGCCGCTGGTGAAGCGTTGTCTGCAGAGCAAACAAGCACACTTGGCCGCATGAACGAAATTTTGGAGCAATTTATTGCAGCAGATGTAGTGGTATTCATTACACCAATGTGGAACCTGAGCTTCCCAACGCTTCTTAAGGCTTATATCGATAACGTGGTTATCGCTGGCCGTACATTTAAATACACAGCTGAAGGTCCAAAAGGCTTGCTCGGAGGCAAGAAAGTGGTTCATATCGAAGCGCGCGGCGGCATTTACTCCGAAGGTCCAACAACAGGTCTTCGCTTCACAGACACTTACTTGCAAACGATCATGGGCTTTATCGGCATTACCGATTACGAGAATGTCTTCGTAGAAGGCATGGCTGCAACACCTGATCGTGCAGAGGAAATCCTTGCTTCCGCAAAGCAACGTGCTGAGCAAAGCGCTAAAAACTTGCTTGCAGCTGTAAAATAACAATTCAAATTAAACATGAGTGTTCGCACCTGACCATGAGCCGGTTCCTATTGGAGCCGGCTTTTTTTCATTTGTCACCAATTAGGCACTCGCACATATGATGGTAACGAATGAAAGGGGGAGGGAGGTAACAGGCACTGAAGGGCTGCTTCTATCAATGGGCTCGTGACGCTGATATTCGTCTAGCTCAACGCGCAATCAATGGCGAGCGCACCTGGCCTGCTTCCTATGCAATGTGGTTCTTTAGGCGGGCGGAAGAGTGCCCAGATACGTGGTTCAATCAACAAAATTCTGGTCGGTATCGAGCGCATTATTTCTTTTCCCCAACTGGGGACGACAGTCCAGCAGTGTACTCGGGGTAACGAGGCTTCATTAAAAAATCAGTCCAGATGAGACTGTAAAGGAGAGAGTGTAGCATGAATTACATGAGTTATGGTTATCCAACTCCGAACCAATCCGGTAATAGTTCGATTTCTCCAATGAGCACGTCAAAAGGCGGATCTTGTTGCGGATCAAAAGCCCCAATCAGTCCAACTCCGACGCCATATCCGGCGCAGCAATCGATGCAGAGCATGCCAATGCAGAGCATGCCGATGCAGAGTATGCCGATGCAGAGCATGTCGATGCAGAGCATGCCAATGCAGAACATGTCAATGCAGAGCATGCCGATGCAGAGTATGCCAATGCAGAACATGTCAATGCAGAGCATGCCAATGCAACAAGCTGTACAGCCTTTCGCCAATCAGCCAATGCCAATGCAGCAGCCTATGTCAATGCAACAGCCATTAGCTATACAGCAGCCGGTTGCAACGCAGCAGGCAGCAACAATGCCTCCTTCGGTCGCCAGCGGTAATGTGATTACGCCTTCCGGCACGGTTCTGACGGGGCTCCCGCAAGAACAATCCTTTATCGAGAACATTTTGCGATTGAATCTTGGCAAGATTGGTACGTTCTATATGACATATGAGAACAACTCGGAATGGAATGCGAAGATATTCCGCGGTAAAATTGAGGCTGCTGGTCGTGATCACCTCATCATCAGCGATCCGAGAACGGGTCAACGCATCATGCTGTTGATGGTTAACTTCGACTATGCGACATTCGATGAGCCGCTTAATTATGAATATCCATTCCGTCAGCCTGAATCTTCTGAAGAACAGTAATTAGGCTATCCGCCAGCAAGCCGCCGCCTCTCCGAGAGGTTAGGGCGGCTCTTTGCTTATATTCACAAAACATCCAACTTCCGTTAAACCTCTGATGAGGAACCAACGTTATAATCCGTGGGAAGGGAGAGAAAGATAAAATAATCTGAGGGAAAGGAGGGAAAATAAAGAATGCATAAAGCTGCTTACAAGATTATGATCTTAACGTCCCGTTTCGGGGAAGGGCATTGGATGGTAACGCAGGCGCTCAAAGGACACATGGAGCGGCTTGGCATGCAGGTTATTGTTGTGGATTTGATGGCTGAGGCGCATCCGATGATGGATGCGATGTTTCGGTTTATATTTATGCAAAGTCAGACGATGTCGCAATACGGGATTCACTATTATGGCTGGAGCTACTATTCAACGCGCCGAATTGAACGTACACATCCACTTGTGCGCACAGGGTTCACACTAGGCAAGCGCAAGCTGAAGCAGCTGCTGCTGGAGCATCGGCCTGATGGCATTATCAGTACATTTCCCTACTTCGACGTCTCATCTGTTGTCCGGCAGATGAACAAGGCGATTCCCACATTTACGGTCATCACCGATTACGATCTCCATCATCGCTGGATATTGTCCACCACAGATCACTACTATGTTGCAACTGTCGAATTAGCCGAACAGATGATGAGAGCCGGAATCGCTCCAGATCTAGTGCATGTAAGCGGCATTCCAATTCGTGATCAATTTGACTTGTACTCTCAGCAGTCCTCCATGCATAATGAAGAGCAAGTGGGAGCACTATTCCATAAATATGGATTACATTCGGGGCTTCGAACTACGTTAGTAATGTCGGGTGGGCTTGGTGCACAGGCAATATCCAATCGATTTCTTCGTCTATTAGAACGAATCCCGAATCACCAGGTTGTTATTGTATGCGGCAGAAATGAACGCTGGGAGACAGAACTCAAGGAGAAATTCCGTTCGTTGAGCAATGTACATGTCTTCGGCTATGTGTCCTCTATTCATGAACTGATGTTATGCGCTGATGCAATGGTTACGAAGGCGGGAGGTGTAACCCTAACGGAAGCGCTCGCTATGCAGGTGCCTCTATTTATCGCGCGCCCGCAGCCTGGTCAAGAGCGGGAAAATGCTCGGTATTTCGCAAGGCATGGTGCAGCTGTTGTCGTACGGCAGGACGTTGAGCTGGCGATGAGACTCTGCGAGGCGTATAATCAGCCAGCCCTGCTTGAATCCATGAAGCGAAGCATGGTGAGTCTGGCGCGTCCGTATGCTGCGAAACGGATCGCAATAGACATTCTGGACGCGATGACAAGTGAGACCTATCCAGCTCAATCCTCCTTGCGCGTCAGCCAGTGCTTGGCTGCAATGGTTAACAATGCTACACATACGAGCAGTGAAGACACAGCGAATGCTGCCGAGAATTGATATTCATTGTATAAAATCTCAATATGGAGCGGCATTGTGTTCGTCTCGCCTCGTATATGCCCCGATACGACGGATACCGCCCCGAATTCCCCCATTGCCCTCGCATTACAAATGATTATGCCGTATAACAGTCCCCACTTGATATTGGGCAGCGTCACACGCCAGAACATTCGCCACCCGCTTGCTCCCAAGGTGGCCGCTGCCTCCTCCTCCTGTATTCCTTGCGTCTGCATGAGCGGAATGAGCTCCCTGGCAACGAAGGGGAAGGTGACAAATAACGTGGCTAATACAATACCTGGAAGAGCAAAGACGATTCGAATATTTTGATTGTCCAGCCATTCTCCAAACCATCCGTTTGAGCCAAAAATTAAAATAAATAAAAAGCCTGCAATGACAGGCGAAATTGAGAAAGGGAGATCCATCATAGTAATGAGCCATTGCTTGCCGCGAAATGAAAATTTGGTGATACACCAGGCTGCTGCAATGCCGAAAATTGCATTTAAAGGCACGGCGATTGCTGCAGTGACAAGCGTGAGCCGGATCGCTGCTAAGGCATCTGGGTCAACAAGTGCTGCCAGATAGACATCAGCTCCGCGCTTGAATGCCTGCACGAACACAGCCGCAAGTGGGAGCAGAATGACGAGCGCAATAAAGCCAAGAGCAGCGGCAATGAGCAGGTATCGGACATAGGGGGATTCCGTTGTACATGCGCGAGATTGCGGCGCTGATGGCGGAAGTCCGCCTCCCATTGACTTGCGCCTAGTATGAGGGGTGAATTTAGGTTGTTCCGTAAGCAATGAGGTATCGGTCATACGGGTAATCTCCTTGTTTTCGCGTTTTCAAGTATTGTTGATGGGGTGAATCGGAGTGCAGTTTCATCCTTCATTGGCTCTAATGGGGCATAACGCGTCTGCCCATTCTCCATTGAATGAAATTGATGATAAACAGCAGGACAAAAGATATAACAAGCAATACAAGTGCAATAGCCGTGGCTGCGGCATATTCATATTGCTCCAGCTTCGTCATAATAAGCAACGGTGCAATCTCAGTCTTATATGGCATATTGCCGGAAATAAATACAACGGAACCATATTCGCCAATTCCGCGTGCAAAGGCAAGCGCAAAGCCTGTCAGCAGCGGCGGTATGAGTTCGGGGAAAATGATTCTGGAGAATACCGCCCAACGCTTGGCACCCAAGGTTGCCGCTGCTTCCTCAACTTCCGTGCTCCATTGCTCTAAGATTGGCTGAACGGTTCGCACCACGAAGGGGAAGCCAATGAAGGTCAGCGCGATCATGATGCCAATCTGTGAGTAGGCGCTCTGTATGCCAAGCGGATACAACAGCTGTCCAATCCAGCCGTTCTCTGCATAGATGGAGGTTAGAGCAATGCCTGCGACTGCTGTTGGAAGTGCGAATGGCAGATCAATCAAGCCGTCTATCCATCGCTTCCCTGGAAATGAATAACGGACTAGCACGCAAGCGACAATCAATCCAAAACAGACATTGAGGAGTCCCGCGGCACAGGAGACGATAAAGCTGATCCGATACGCTGTGATGACACGGTCATCCAGCACCGTGCTCCAAAACTCGCCCCAGGTTAATTCAGATGACTTCAAGACGATGGCTGACAGCGGTATGAGTACGAGGAGAGACATGTAAATCAGCGTATAGCCTAGTGTGAAACGGAAGCCGGGAAGCACCGAATACGATGCCTTCCTCGGCTTGATGGGAGATCGGCCAAGGTGAGCGGATTGTGTGGTCATGATATCCCGTGCTCCCTTCTACTTTTTATAAATTTGATCAAATAGTGCTCCATCAGCGAAGTGCTTCTGATGCGCGGCTTCCCATCCGCCGAAGTCATCCTGAATGGTGAGCAGCTTAAGTTCGGGGAACTGTGCCTTGTGCTTGGCCGCAACGGCTTCTAAGCGTGGGCGATAATAGTGCTTTGCTGCAATTTCTTGTCCTTCCTCTGAATACAGATAGGATAAGTAAGCTTCGGCGACTTTGCGGGTTCCTCGCTTATCCACCGTTTTGTCGACGACCGCTACAGGCGGTTCTGCCAATATACTTAGCTTAGGAACGACAATTTCGAATTTATCCTGCCCAAGCTCGTTCGTGGCGAGGAAAGCTTCATTCTCCCAAGAGATGAGTACATCACCGATTCCTCGCTCCACGAAGGTGGTCGTTGCTCCGCGCGCGCCTGAATCGAGTACGGGGACATTGGCATAGAGGGCGGAGAGGAATTGCTTCGCCTTCTCTTCATCTTGTTTGTTCTCAGAGAGGGCGTACCCCCAAGCGGCGAGATAATTCCAGCGGGCGCCTCCGGAAGTTTTGGGGTTCGGTGTGATGACTTGAATACCGGGCTTGATGAGATCGTTCCAATCATGTATTCCCTTAGGGTTGCCCTTGCGTACAAGAAACACGATCGTGGAGTAGTATGGGGCACTGTTATGCTCAAAGCGTGTCTGCCAGCCCTCTTGAATCAAGCCAGCCTTGCGAATAGCATCAATATCGTACGCAAGGGCGAGGGTAACGACATCGGCCTTCAAGCCGTCGATGACAGCGCGTGCTTGCTTGCCGCTGCCGCCATGTGATTGCTTCACAGTGACATTCTGTCCGGCCGTTTCTTTCCAGTGTGCGGCGAATGCCTTGTTGTAATCAGCGTACAGCTCACGGGTTGGGTCATAGGACACGTTCTGCAGTTCCACAGTCTCTTCAGAAGCAGTATTTGGCTTAGCTCCTTCTGCTTCTCCCTGCTTGCCTGAACCTGAATCGCTGCGTCCGCAGGAGGCCATCAAGGCGAGCGTCAACACAGAAAGCAGGATGATGATACGTACAGGTAAACGACGTTGTACTTTCATCTGGATTGTCTCCTTTCTTTTGCGCCTTCCAGCTCGAAGCGGGTGCGTTCTGTCCGCTCCAGCTGTACAATGTGGCCGTCATGGATCGTGATGGTCAGTGATCCATAGTTGAGTCCTTTCAATTGTTCTGCGATTCGCTCCAGCCACTTCGGATGGATGGTATCTAACCCGATTTGCGTTGGTTGACTGCTCATATACGTTCCTCCCTTGAACATGAATGCAAAAAAACCGAAGACACCCCTAAACATGCAGTTAGGTATGCGTCTCCGGTGATCCGGTCGACAGAAGTCATGAGTCGTTGTTCATAGTTGATTAATCATTATATTTCCTATAAGATAACTAAGGTATTGGTGTTATGGCAGTATGTTATCAGCAACCGGATAGGAAGTCAATGCAGCTGACCACTTATTTCCAAAGTTATATTAAGTTCTGGCAAATCGTGAAATGTTCTTGCCCGAAACGCGATTACAATAGCTTTGTTATGAGGTAGGACAGGATGGTTTGCACCAGACTGCCGTTTACGACTATACTGAAATTGTTGCTACATTTATGAAGGAGGCAATGAACATGCAAATTACGTTGAACAATGGCTTGAGCATGCCGCAGCTAGGTCTTGGGGTATGGCGCGTTGAAGAGGGACAGCAGGTGAAGGATGCAGTGAAGACTGCATTGGAGACAGGCTATCGCTTAATCGATACGGCAGCTATTTATCAGAATGAAGCAGGCGTTGGCGAAGCAATTAAAGAGTCAGGTGTGAAGCGTGAAGATATATTCTTGACGACGAAGGTATGGAATTCCGAGCAAGGATATGATGCTACCCTGAAGGCGTTCGATGAGAGCTTACATAAGTTGGGGACCGACTATCTAGATTTGTATTTGATTCATTGGCCAGTTCCTTCCCGGGATTTGTATGTGGACACATACAAAGCATTGGAGAAGCTCTACGCAGACGGACGCGTGCGTTCGATTGGCGTATCCAACTTCCATATTCCTCACTTGGAGCGTTTGGCGCAGGAATGCAGCGTGAAGCCGGTTGTGAATCAGGTGGAATGCCATCCGCGCTTGGCTCAGAACGAGCTGCGTGAATATTGCCAGCGCCATGATATTTATTTGGAAGCTTGGAGCCCGCTGATGCAGGGTGGAGATATTTTGCAGAATGAAGAGATCGCTGCGATCGCGGCCGCGCACGGCAAGACATCAGCTCAAGTGGTTATTCGCTGGCACTTGCAGCATGGCCATGTCGTCATTCCGAAGTCGATTACACCATCACGCATTCGCGAGAACTTCGATGTATTTGATTTCGAGTTGAGCAGTACAGAGCTGAACAGCATTGATGCACTTAATGAAGATAAGCGTGTTGGTCCGAACCCGGAAGAATTCGCAGTTACGTAACCGCAATTATTTGTTCGTTGCAACCATGATATAGAATGGTAAAGTAAATAGAACACGGTTTGCCCCACCTCGGGACAAACCGTGTTCTATTTGTCTTCGTCCATATTCCAATTGGCAAGCGCCGCGAATGGATTGTCTCGATCCTCGTCACTTGTATCATCTCGATATACAACATTGCTCTCATAGCTCGGATGTTCTTGAACCTCATTGCGAGTCAACTGAATGTGCTCGTGCATCCGTATATATACAAGTGCTGTGTTGTAGGCATCATCCAGCGCCCGGTGCTGATTCCCGACGAACGGGACGTCCAGTGCTTCCAGCGCAGCCTTAAGTCCAATCTGCTGATTATGCTCACGCTTCAGAGCAGTAGATACTTGTTTTTGCAAATTGTTATGATTGCGAAGCCAGTAGAGTGGAATCTTCTTCTGGCGGCATTCCTTTAGGAATTGGGCTTTATCATCCGGCCCCCAGGAACATAGTGCATAGTCATCCGTGTCAATCCACGCGATGAATTGATCAAGGACATCCTGCAGGGTGGAGGCATGTGTAATATCCTCTTGTGTAATGCCGGTAAAATTAACTGTATCATCTGTTAACTTGGGGGAAAGAGTCGGTTTGACGAACGCTTGAAACGTGTCAGCAACGGCGAATGTTCCCTCGTTCTCCGTCACTTTAACCGCCCCAATTTCAATGATTTCGGCAAACGCCCCTTTTTTGCGCTTTACGGTCATTTCCAAATCATAAATAATTGCTAACATGGTGCCGCTCCTATCTTTATTGACAGCGTATGATGCTTATATTGTAACACAAGTTGCGGCGGTCGTTGGAGGAACTACTTGGATTCCACTGCTGCCCGGGTGAATCAATTCATTGACAGCGTGGAGGATGCTTACTACAATGAAAGGGCATAAATAGTAAGGTTTGCACCAAACTCTGTTCACACATCGAAAGATGTGAATAGAGAGGCGAAATTTTGCAAAGGCGTGTGAGTGGCGGCGTTCGTAGAAGGACGAACGGCCTCGTATAGTCACAGCACGATTCTTTTGGTTTCGTTCGCCCCCTGCCCAAGAGCGCAGGGGCTTTTTTGCGTGCAAAAGCGAAAGGAGCCTAACATCAACATGAAATTACTTCAATATGCTTTGCTTGTATTCCTGGGGGCTTGCAGCTATGGAGCGGTGTCTTCTTTTATGAAATTGGGGATCGGAGAAGGATTTACCGTCCCTGAGATTGTAGGCGGACAATATTTCTTTGGGTGGCTGATGTTTGTTGTCATGACACTGTTATTCTCTCGTCATAAGCTGCGTTGGAAGCAAACTGTAGTTCTGCTAGCTTGTGGATTGTCTGTGAGCTGCACCTCGATTACATATGGCCTTGCCGTAGGAGAATTGCCAGCCTCAATCGCAGTTGTATTTCTATTCCAATTTACGTGGATTGGTGTATTGCTTGAAGCTGTTATTACGCGCACGCGTCCTGAACCAATGAAGGTAATTTCGGTGATCATCTTGCTTGTAGGCACCGTCTTCGCTGGTGGTCTCGCTGATCATGGACTGTCCGGATTGAGCTGGAAAGGGGCGCTGTTCGGAATGATTTCAGCGGTATCGTTTGCCATATATATTTTTGTGAGCGGGCGAGTTGCAACCGACGTTCCTATTTTGACGAAGAGTCTATCTATGATTACGGGGGCAATGGTAGTTGTATTCCTAGTGTTCCCGCCAGCATTCTTTATCGATGGCACCTTGGTAGATGGATTGTGGAAATTCGGACTGCCAATGGGACTGCTTGGCACTATTATACCTGTCATTTTCTTCGGAATTGGTGTCCCGAAGATTGGTTCTGGACTAGGCACGATTCTAGGAGCGGCTGAGCTGCCAGCAGCGGTAGTAATGTCCGTACTCGTTCTCCGGGAAGAAGTTACGATGTTGCAGTGGGCAGGAATCGTGCTGATTTTAGGAGGCATTTGTTTGCCGCAGTTGGCTCTGGTGAATCAGAAGAAGACGAACACAAGAGAGAAGATAGAGCGTGCGGGTGCATAATTAGAATAATAATGGCATATTGTCGAATGGAGTAGGAAGGGGAATCGGTACAGCTCGTCGAAGTGGGAATAAAGCTACTGAACAACCTGTGGGAAAGGGAGAAATGCGCTATGCATCATGTCGTGTATCAGAAACAGAAAGCAGCAGCCCGATTGTTCATTGCATTCATTTGTATTCTATTCTCGGCGGGCCTTATCGTTCTGGCCGTGCTCGATTTCAAATTGCCGCTCAGCTTGCGAATTGCCCTGGCAGCGGCTGCATGCATTGGATTCGCTTATTGTGGGAGCAATCTCGTCGTATCCGTGCGTGCCTTAACAGCAGGAACCAATATCCTACTGACCTATGATCAGGAGACAATTTGGAATGAATATGGACTCCGCGCAGCATGGGCAGATGTAGTCGATATTCGTGTCGAGCAAGGTCGAGTGGGCATCTTGTTCGTACCGGTATTCCCCAAGTTCGTCGTCGTTCTTAAGGATGGAACGAGCAGGAAGGTTGAGACGTTCCATGTATTGACGGATCAGGAGATGAATGATTGGAGGATCCGATTGAAGCAGCATCAGAAGGCTGTTCAAGGCAAGGCAGAGGCCGCGGAGCAATCGATGCCACTCGAAATGAAAGAAATTACACTTACCTAAGATGTACTTGTATTTGGGTATCTGGATTGGAACACATATTCCATAATCCCTTTTAATAGAAAGAACAAGAAGGCTAGTACGTCCCTAATTGGGAAGTACTAGCCTTCTTCTCGTTGCCACAAGGGAATTCATGCTTTATCGATCTGACCTAATTCTCCGTACCCAGCCATAAATCAATCGGCCGCTGTACGGCTGCGTGGAATGGCAGCTCAATCTTGCGCCCTAATCGGGCGGAGGCATATGCTGCGTAGATGATTTCGAGTACGGCACGCCCGTCCTCGCCTGTTACGCAAGGCTCTAGATTTTGCCGGACACAGGTAATGAAGTGCTTCAATTCCTGTGGATATCCTTGATTGAATGCTTCTTCATAGATGGTGAACGACCACCCTTGGGTGGAGCCTGCCTTCTCCATCGCATAATCATAGCCATGTTCGCTATAGGTCAGAGCAGCGTTCCCTTGAAAGAGGTCCGCATAGCTTACTCCCTTCGTACCGTATACTTCTATGTTGTCTGTCATCCCGCCAGGCTTCGCCCAGCTGTCCTCCGCGATTGCCGTTACACCATTCTCGAACTCTACGATCGTAACCGCATTATCTTCGCCCTTCGTTATCTCGCCATGCAGTACAGTAGACATTGTCGCATATACGCTTTTCACTTTGGCGCCGCCCATCATCCAGCGGAACCATTGCAGCGCATGGCAGCCCAGATCCATGAGCACGCCACCGCCAGCCTGCTTGATGTCATAGAACCAATCACTGTGCGGACCAGAATGCTTCTCTGCCTGCTTCAGCATATACACATCGCCGACGGCTCCCAGCTCGATCAGCTTGCGCACCCGCTCGAACTTCGGTGCGAAGCAGAGCTCTTCCGCATACATGAGCTTCACTTCTGCGCTACGGCATGTCTCGATCATCTCGTCGGCCTCTTCCAAGGTAACGCATAGCGGCTTCTCTACGATAACGTGCTTGCCCGCTTGCGCAGCTGCTATACATACGCGGTGATGGAGGAAGTTCGGCAGGCAGATGTCCACAACCTCACAACCGGAATGCGCCAACAGCTCTTCCATGTCTGTATACACTTGCGGTATTCCATGCCGTGCAGCGAATGCTTCTCCTTTCTCACGATTGCGGGCATAGACAGCGACTACCTCTGCCTCTGGAACGAATCGGGTAAAGGACTCCATATGAATGTCGGCCACGAAGCCAGCGCCGCAAATGGCTACTTTCGTACGATTCATTACGCTTATCTCCTTTCAAATGCCGCATCATGCTGGTGAACAGCATGTGTGGATGGTTTCGATTTGAACAGCAGCAGGAACAACAGTGCCACGACAAGCGCAGCGCCTGCCGGGTACAGCCAGAAGCTCTTCCATTGTGCAAGCGCAGCAGTTCCGCTAGCTGTCACGGTATCGTTGAACAGACTGCCGGCAATAAGTGAGCCGAAGTAGATGCCGATTCCCTGCGTGAACAGGAGCAGCAAGCTTTGTGCCTGCCCCTTTACTTGGCTGTCTGCTTGCTGCTCAGCATAGATGAATCCGGTTACAAAGAAGAAATCATAACAGATGCCATGGAGAGCGATGCCTACGATCATGAGTAATCCAATCTGATCAGGCGCACCGAAGGCGAATAGGACGTAACGAAGTGTCCAAGCAAGCATGCCGATCAGGAGCATGATTTTGATGCCTAAGCGGCGGAAGAAGAACGGGATAAGCAGCATAAAAGCGATTTCCGACATCTGGCCGATCGTCATAACGCTGCCTACATTGGCGAACCCAGCAGCCTCTAAGAAGGGAGACGCAAACGAATAATAGGCTGCAAGTGGGATGCAAATAAGCATCGAGCAGATGATGAAAACACAATAGCTTCGCTCCTTAAGTATCTGCAGCGCGTCAAGACAGAGCAGGTCGCGAACAGAGAGAGGCTTTCCTCTGGCGGGAGCGGGCGTATTGGGCAGAGTGAAGCTGAATATACCGAGCAAGAGGGATGCAATAGCAGAGATGTAGAAGATGAAGGAACTGTCGGAGTAGCCCAGTTGGCCGATAAGGACGCCTGCCACAATCCATCCGATTGTGCCGAACACACGAATCATCGGGAATGTCTTTGCAGCATCCGCAATATGGTGAAAAGCTACATTGTTGCTTAGTGCCAGTGTAGGCATATAACACAGCATATACAGAAAAAGCGTCCACAACAGCGTTGTTCCGCTGCCTGCCTCGACTTGCCTGCCGACCACCCATAGAAGTGCACTGCCTGCAAGATGAAGGAGGCCCATCACTTTCTCAGAGGCGAAGAAGCGGTCAACTACCATGCCGAGGAAGAAAGGAGCAATAATGGATGCAATCGCTCCAACGGAGTAAGCGGTTCCAATAATGGATGACAAGCCATATTTGCTGAGTGTAAGCCCCGCAGTGGCGTACCAAGCCCCCCATACGAAAAATTGCATGAACATCATGAATGATAATCGTGGAATAACGAGCCTTCGCTGCATCTGCCTCCTCCTCACTTTATTTTACAAGGATGAATGTCTGTGCTGTAACGCTATTATCATTCATATTCAACTGAGTTGTCTACTACGCATACAAGTTGCTGGCGAATTGATTCACATAGAAGGATCATTTTTTTGTGTTTCCCCTAAAAACAGGAAGGACCGGCCTTCATAAGATTCCAGTATTTGCCGATATATTCAATAATGATTTGGATATTTATACAATTATGGAAAGAAGAAAAACAGACCCATCAGATGAAAGATTCCAAGTGAGGGGGAATTGGCGATGAAGCATGCGGAAAATCAGCCTAAAATCGACTCGCCCGGTGCTGGATCAGTAGGATCTGAAAAGCAGCGGATGCAAGACGAGCAGATGGCGGAACATGCGGCCCGTATGAATGCAGAGGAGAAGTGGCGAGAGGATATGCGCAACGGAGTTCACCATGGCGGCGTCGTTCTGAACGGCACGATTGTGGAATTCGAAAAGCAAGACTTTTTCGAGCCTGGACTGAGCTTTTTATTTCCGAAGGATTTTCTCCTGTGCACGCTAGAGACCGAACAACAGATGGTTTATCAGAATGAGGCTCATGCTCTGAACATCATCTTGCAATATACAGAACGTCCAGAGCAGGCCATCGACTTGAGGCAGATGAAGACGGACATGATTCGCAGCATGGCAAACATGGAGCTTCATACCGAGTGGCTGGAGGATGGAACGGAGGAAGTGAATGGGCAGCCGATCCATTACTGCTCCTTTTTGAATCCAGTGGCGCATGGCAAGGTGTTCAATTTTCTGTTTTTTGTAGATGCTGGACACAAACGCCTTATCGCCAACATTAACGGGAACGACAAGCATGTAACACGATGGTCCATCATCGCGCTGGAAATGATTCGATCGGTAGAGGTGGCGAGCGCATGAGTGTATCGACATTGTCCTATCAAAATGTACGAATAAAGCCATTTCCCCATATGCAGCTGCTGGAGCTCGCCATCGTGCAGCAGGTGAATGAACACGGAAAACTTACCTTTACGGGCGTTGTCGCGGAGGAGCATAAAGACAATGATCTCTTTTCGCTGAACGAGCAGACGCCGGTTCAGGTGATGGAGCTTCTGGAGCAGGGCGGAGAACGAATATTGTTTTCCGGGATTATCACCGAGATGCGCATCGAACGGACGAGAGATGTATATACGATTCACGCGGAAGCATGGACAAGTTCTGTCATGTTGGATATTCGCGTCAAGAGCAGGTCTTTCCAGGATGCTTCGATGACATACAGCCAGTTAGTTCGGAAAATGGGCGCGGAATACTCCAATTACGATGTGCAGTACACGACGGATCATAATCCGGGTATCGGACAGTTCGTCCTACAGTATAAGGAAACGGACTGGGCATTTTTGAAAAGAATGGCTTCTCGCCTCGACACGGTTGTGGTGCCTGCCGAGAAATTCAAGGACGTCAAATTCTTCTTCGGCTTGCCGGATACCGGGACGGTCAAGAAGCTGGATGATTACCAATATGTCGCCAAGAAGAAGCTGGCGGATTATATGGCTTATCACCATAATATTCGGCCGGATTCCCAAGAGAGCGACTTCATCTCTTATGAGGTGACGACCAGACAACTGCTGCATCTGGGTGACGCTGTAGACTTCCAGAGGGCGAAGCTGTATGTCGGGAAAGTCGTCTCGACAATGGACAAGGGAGCTATGTCGCACACCTATACGATTACTACCCGCAAAGGTTTGAACCGGGAATTGCCATTCAACGAAGCCATTCGAGGAGCTTCGATAGGAGGAACGGTTCTGGCGATTAACAGAGACAAGGTCAAGGTAAGGCTCGATATCGATAAGAATCAGGATGCTGGAACTGCGCACTGGTTCCCTTACTCTACTGTATTTGCATCTGCGGATGGAAGCGGCTGGTATTGCATGCCAGAGGCAGGGGACAGTGTGCGCGTGACATTCCCAAGCGAACGGGAGGAGGAGGCATTCGCCATCAGTTCGGTCAATTCCTATGCCGGCGAACCTGCAGGTGCTTCTCCGGGTGGCCAGGGAGCGGGTGCATCGGCATCCGGCGGCGGTTCGCAGGATCGGATGGCTGACCCGAATGTTCGTTACTTCCGCAATTCGGCAGGCATGGAGGTTACGTTAGCGCCAGGTCATGTGCTCATTTCGGCCAATAATGGGCAAGCGACGATTATGCTGGATCAGAGCGGCTCGATCACGATTGCCGGTCAGAAGGAAGTGTCGCTGACGTCCAAGGAGAATGTGACCATCCGGGCGGACAAGAAATTGCTTATGACGGCTAGTGAGGAAATTGCGATAGAAAGCCAGAAGGGCGGCAAAATCGTGCTGAATAGCGGCGGAAATACGGAGCTCAAAGGAACCGAAGTATTTACGAACTAGCAGACATTTCTGGCGCTTGGTGCGGAAAGGACGATCGAAGTGACAAGAGACGAAGCGCTGCGCCATTGGCTGGATACGGCTGTGGCCGACAAGCGCATGGAGCTGATGCTGGCACTCCATCGGGAGGTGCTGGCGCATCGGGACAGGCTAACCGGCGAATGGATCGAGTCGTTCAAGCAGCTATGCGCGGACATACGCCGCATGCAGGATGAGAAGCGGAAAGGCAAGATCAAGTATATTCATTATTCGATCCTGCGGAGCCAGATTTTGAACGGGGATCATCGCTGTCGCATAGCTGCGTATGATGCACAGTGGCATGGGGATGATTCGGGATGCACGGCTGAGTATGAAGTAGGCTGGGCTTTCGCTAAGCTGGACGAATTCAAGCGGCATCTGTCCGAGACCAGTAAGAAGTATGTCGGCAAGCTGCTGCCGGCTGATGTGGCAGTTGTAGTGCAGGGAGATATCGTCTGGTATATGGCCTATTTGATCAAGCTTGCCAGATATGCGCTGAGAGAGGCCGTGCGAACAGACGAATTCGCAGCAATTGATAAGGAAGATGAACTGTTCATCTATGTGGGCGAGCACCGAGATCGCGGAGAGCTGGTGCACAGATACGAGGCAAGAACCAAGGATGTCGAGACGCTGAAGGAGATGTTCTCTGACAGCGGCAGATCGGAATATGTGTATGAAGTTTTTCGTGGCGCGAATTTGAGCGGCATGTACTTTCAACTGCTGAATCTTAGTTTTGCCGACTTTTCCGAAAGTGCATTGGTTGGCAGTTTGTGCTTGGGCTGTGGGCTAATCGGAGCCGATTTTCGCGGAGCGAATCTGCAAGGAGCTGACTTGAGCAATAACATCTTACATGGTGCGAGCTTCCGTGAGGCGAATTTGCAATCTGCCAAGTTGGAGCATATCAAGGCGGGAATGAGTTTTCCGTCGCAGGATCAGCTCCATATCCCACCCTTCATGGAGACAAGCTTTGCGGGGGCGAATTTAGAGCAGGCGAGCTTTCGGGGAGCCGAGCTTAGAGGTGCCGATTTCCGAGGGGCAGTGTTGAAGGGTACGAGCTTCGCGGATGCAGACTTGGCCGGGGCGATGTTCCGGGCGTCAGATGTGAAGCGGCTTGATTTAACTGCTGAGCAGTTGGAGCACATCATCATCGATGGAAGCGATAAGGCATGATCAGCGAAGGTTGGATGGTTAGGCTGGGTTGAAGGGGATGAGCAAAGGTGGACTACTTTATCATTTCGCAGGATGAGTGCGTGGAAAATAAATTTCAATTCGCTGGCTTGAAATCCACCAATAAAACGATTGAGCTTACGCCGGATCGGGCGGATGAAATCAATGACATTACGGCTGTATTCGTCGAAGGCCATGCAGACAGTGTATACCCCGATTATATCGGCAAGCCGATCGTTCTCGTAGCGGATGAGCTGAAAAAGGTACTGGAGCGGCATACTTCGGAATTGGCATACAAATGCGCCGTGTTGTCAGATCCGAAGAACAGCATGCAAAAGATATATTGGCTGCTTCTATTGCCGAGGGTGGATTGTTTATCGGATCGTACTGTCTTCGACAAGACGGGGGCAGTGAAGCGCATCGTCATTGATCGAGCGAAGGCGGACGGCCATGCGGTATTTCGCGTACAGGGATTGCTGGAGAAGCACGTCTTCATCAATCTCGATGTCGCCGAGAGCTTGCTGCGTAAGGAACTGCTGGGCATCAAGCTGGAGAAGGTGGAAAGCTGCTGCGAGCCGGATCCTACATCGTTTGATTCTGCATAGTTTGGATCCTGCATAGTTGGTACCCTTGTCGGTTTGTACTCCACACTGTTTGTGCTCTTGCATATTTTATACCCTCGCATAGGATGTGCTCTCGTTATGTTCGAAACTTGCATCATTCTGTTCGCAAACGTTGCGGCAGATAACGGTCAGGAGGAGATGGAAATGGAATTAATGATGGATGACGGAGGCGGACAGAAGGAGCCGAAATACGTCGTGCACGGTGCATATTGCTTTTGTCCCCAAGGGTCACGTCCAGCACGGATCGTCGTTCCAGCAAGCCATGGGGATTACATTCATGATCAGCCGCAGCTGAACGTGAACGATTGCGTGCCAATGGTCAATATCAGGCCGTTCGGCTTGTGCAAGAGTACGAGGAACCCTGCGGTGCAGGCCGTCATCAATGCGCTTCCCCCGATGCCGAAGCAGGAGGAGGCTGGCTGGTTCGCCAGTCTTTTTATTAAGAAAGAGGCACCACCGCCCGAAAAAGTGCCGGAGCCCGAATGTGTGGCGATGTGCGTGCCGAATATTACGTTTCCGTGGCAATCCGGGAAAGAGGATGTGTTGATCGAGGAGGCGCCCGCACTGCTCGATACGTGTTGGAATAAATGCGTATACGGTGAAACCATCAAGATTGTTCATAACGGTCAAAGGGAGTAAAAGCTGGCGGGAGGAGGGGCAAGAATGAAACTGTCATTTGGCGAATTGAGTGTGGAGATGGATGCGGAGCTGCAGCGCATTACCGAACTCTCCTTGCATATGAGTGTCAATGAACATATTGAGCTTCGACTCAGCGCCATCATACCGGAGCAGAAGAAGGATGGACTCCTTCATGATCTGAAATTCGGTGATCGGGTTATTGTTCGGCGCGAGTTGGGAGAGAACGAGGAAGACGGGCGAAGCTGGCATGGAGACGTGCTGTTCCAGGGCATCATTCGGAATATGGAAATAAGCTGCGTCCGACAGGTATATATGCTGCAGGTGGAGGCAGTGTCCTCCACCTATATGATGGATATTGAGCGCAAGAGACGCTCTTTTCAGCAAGTAGACATGACCTATAGTGAAGTGATCGAACAGGTGCTGAGCAGTTATCCGAAGGCAGATTACTTGGATTATGCCATGAACGGTGCCAAAATAGGACAACTAATTGTGCAGTATGACGAGACGGACTGGCAATTTGTAAAGCGCTTGGCATCGCATGTTGGCGCTGTCGTCCTGCCGGATGCGACTTCCGGGGCGGTTCGGTTCTCAGTTGGCGTCTCCTTGAACCAGCAGCCCGTCGCTGTTGCCAATGAGCATTATGTGATTCGCAAAGATCTGCGCCGCTATCTCCTCGCCCAGACGAATGAGGATTCCAGGCTGCAGGATACGGATTTTATCAGCTTCGAGGCAGATATACGCCGTTTGCTGCGACTCGGGATGCCAGTGAACTTCGACCGAGGGGTGTTCGTCGTCCATCAGGCGAAGCTTGCCATCCAAGACGGCCTCCTTCGCTGCACCTATTCGTTCTGCAGCGTTGATGGCGTAAGGCAGGGCCGGATCTTTAATACTCGGCTTCAAGGTGTGTCATTGGAAGGAACGATAACGGAAGTGTCGCGCAATCAGATCCGGATCCATCTCGGCATTGATCCCGCACCGACTATAGGGAATACGTGCTGGTTCCCGTATTCAACTGGCATCGATAATCAGATTTCGTACCTGATGCCGAAGCCGGGCTCACAGGTGAAGCTGCACCTGCCAACCGTGAACGAGGGAGAGGCCATTGCGATCGGATCGGTCAGACAAAGAACGGAGCAGAGCAAGTATGGGCATAAGCTCGCTGATCCGCAGAACCGGTCGCTGACCAACGATACGGGCAAGGAAATGCGGCTCACTCCGCACGATGTCCTATTCATCGCTGATGATGCGGGCAGCATCAAGATGCGGCTGGCAGGCGACGGGACGGTCGAAATCGCAGCCAATACCGATATGTATGTGCGGTCTTCGGATAACGTGTCGATTGGAGAGAGCGGGAGTGGCGCGGCGGAAGCAGTCCCGGTCGTGCCTAAGCGGATCAGCGTATCCGCCGGGGAGGATGTGCTTCTTAGTCGCAGTCCGGGGGAATTCGTTACTCTTGAGCATGCGATTGCTGTTCAGGATGCGACTTATGTGATGGCAGCCAAAATCATTTATTTGGGCGAGCCGGGGAAGCCGCCAGCTGTGACCTTCGATGACAGCGCTCTGTTGGAAGAAGACGCGAATCAGATGAAGGAGGTTAACGATCAGGCGCTCGCCTATCGGGAAGCGTGCATTGCCAAGGCGGAGGAAGCGAAGAGCAAGATCGGATTCGGGGTTATTGCGCTCGTCGTAGGCGTCGTGGCCGTGGCTGCTGCAACGGTAGTGACGGGAGGCGCAGCCTTGCCGCTTATCATTGGTGCGGCAGGCGCCGTGTCCGCGGTCGTAGGAGCGAGCGAGATCGCGGAGGGCAGAGAGGATTTCGCCAAGGCCCAGGTGGGTGATTTGTCCCAATCCTACAATTTCATGCGGGATACGGTTCTCGGGGGGAACGAGGAATTATACAATATCGTCAAATACGGCTCCGTTACCATTTCCGTGCTTGGGGGAGGCTTCATGCTCGGCGGCACTACCTTGCTGGCAGGGGGATTAAGCGGCGGTGCCATTAGCACGGGCGTCACCGCGATATTCGATCCGTATGCTCCGCTTGACGGCAGCTTCTCATGGGGAGCGCTTACCGGGCATTACTTGAAGAGCTTTTATAACGGCGCCCTTGCGGGGACCATTTCCGCAGGTATATTAAAGGGCGGGTGCGGGGCCGGCTGGTTGACCCAGTTCGGCCAAAGATATGCGGCAAGCTACGTGTCCGCGAACGTGCTGCAAATTAGCAATTCCGGCAATTCGGATCTGGCTGGAAACGCGGTGACAAGCGTCTTTGGAGCGGCATTTTCTTTTATGGGCGGCAAGAATCCATTTGGAAAATACGGTGCTGGAGTTGCGGGTGATATGACGGGAGAATCGGCTCTCCAGCTCTGGAAGAACGGCCAGATCGATAAAGAGACGCTGCTCAATCAGTTGAAAATATCGTTGGTCAGTAATGTCGGCAACCTGGTGACGAAGGGAGATCCGATTGATGTCGCCAAAGGAAGATTCTATGTACAGGCGACCGATCTGGTTGTGCACGATATTGGAGATGTGCTGGAACTGACGCGTAGCTTCAATTCGCACAATCCGTTCGTCGGGCTGCTCGGCAAAGGGTGGATCAGCGCGCTGGAAAGCTCGCTTACCCGAATTGAAGATCGGGCATTCCTGATCTGCATGGACGGGCATTATGAGAGCTTCGTTCAGCAAGACGGTGAATGGAGAAATGAACGGGCAGGTGCGCTCGATTACCGCCTAATTGATGAGCCTGACAAGGAACGTTATCTCGTCAAGCACCAGTATATGACTTATGTGTATGACGGGGCTACAGGACGGCTGCAATCGTTCTGTGATCGCAATGGCAACGAAACGCTCCTCACGTATAATAAGCACGGATTAAGCACGGTAACGACACCGGGTGGGAAGCTGCTGACGATGACGTGCGAATATGGGAAGCTGCTGGCGGTTGAGGATAATATCGGTCGCAAGGTTGCGTACTGCTATGACGGCGATTTGCTAATCGGGGTTACCTACCCGAACGGAGGCAAGGTAGCCTATCTGTATGATACGGAAGGGCGGCTGCTGACCATAACGGATCAGAATGGCCGCACGTACGTCCGCAACGTCTATGATCGTCAGGATCGGATTGTAACCCAGTATGATTATGAGGATAACCGAACCGATATTACGTATGACGAACGCGGCAGACAGACGACCTTTACGTTCCATGCTACCGGAGTAACGGAGACTTTCCGTTACAACCGCGATTATTTCGTTACCGCAATTGAGTACGGAGACGGAACACAAGAAGCATACACCTACGATGTTTTCCACAATAAGAACAGCCATACCGCGGCGAACGGCGCCATAACGCAGTGGGAATATGACCCGTACGGCAATTTGCTGAAGGAGACGCTTCCTGACGGATCGCAGATTTGCCACCAGTACGACGAGGAGCAGAACCAGATCTGCACTCGAACATCATATGGCAGCGAGACGCATTATACCTATGACGCTTGCGGCAATCTGCTGGAGGAGCGCGTTCGGGTTGATGACGAGGATCGGGTTGTTAATGCGGTGGCTTCGGCATATGCCGTTACTTCCTATCGATACGATGAGCGCGGCAGATTGCTTCGCCGGATCGACCCGCTCGGATATGCAACTTCTTACCGCTATGAGGTGCAGCATGCAGACGCGCCAACCCTCGTCGAGGATGCGGAGGGGCAGCAATTCCGGTACGGCTATGACGATGCTGCGCGCTTGACGAGCATCGGAACCGCGTATGGAACGGTAGAGTTTGCCTACAATGCAATCAATCAGCGAACGCGCATTACGGATGCGGCCGGCAATACAACCATTCTGTTCTATGACCCGATGGGAAATCTGGTAAAGAAGGTGCTGCCGAACGAATACGTGGAGCAGCGGGGCAACGGGATAGGGACGGAATATCGGTATGACTTCATGGATCGGCTCATTCGGACGACGGATCCGATGGGCAATGAATATCGGGTCATGTATGACATTCATGATAATGTGATCAAGGAAGTGAACCCGAATCACTATACTCGCAAGGACGATGACGGGGCGGGCATCGAATATGTGTATGACCACCGAAATCGCCGGGTGAAGACCTTGTACCCGGACGGCGGGATTGGTCGTACGAAATACGATGCCGCAGGCAATGTGATCAAGACGATTGATCCAGAGCATTACGATCCAGTGACGGATGACGGGCCGGGGATGGAGTATGCCTATGATGCGATGAATCGCCTGATCCAGATTACAGATCCGGAAGGGCATGTGAGCCGCCATTTTGTATACGACGCCGCTGGAAGAGTGATCAAGTCAATTGATGCTCATGGTTGGCTGAGCGGCACGACGGATGAAGAGCGCTTTGGCACACTTTATGCTTATAATTGCGCAGGTTGGCTCTCTGAGAAGCGAGAACCAGTGGAGGAAGCAGACGGAACGATTCGGTACAAGCTGACGCAGTATCGATATGATCTTGCAGGCAATCTGCTGGAGGAGAAACGGACGGCTGAGTATGTGAGCGAAGCAGGATATCCGGGTCTCTATTACAGTATCCGCTACCGTTACGACAAGTTGGGCCGGGTCATGATGATTCGTGACGATACTGGAGCCGAGGTTCATTATACGTATGATTGCCTCAATCAGAAGACGTCCGAGCGGCGCAAGATAAGCGATTGGAAAGAGCAAATTACCTCCTATGAGTATAATGCGGTCGGCTGGCTGGAGCGGAAGATTGAACGGATTGACGCGGAAGACCTCGCAGAAGAGCGGGCAGGAAGTGAAGGCGAGAAGGTTGCGGCTGTTACTTCGTATCGGTATGATCGCAACGGCAATTTGCTTAAGCTCGTTACGCCGGAAGGCTATGAGACGGAAGTAAGCTATGACCGGGCCGATCGTATCGTGCAGATTAGCCGCAGGCCAAGCAGGACTGCCAAGGCTAGCAGTGTGTATTTCAAATATGACCACGCAGGTAATGTGCTGGAAGAAACGGATACGAACGGCAATCGCGTTCTATACGGCTATGATGTAATGAACCGGCGGATTCGTATCGTAGGCAAGCAGGGAGATACGACAAGGCTGTTCTATGATAAGAACGGGCAAGTTGTGAAGCATGTCGCACCGAATCAATATAATAAGCTGACCGATGACGGCGAAGGCACGAACTATCAGTATGACGCGATGCAGCGCTTGACCGAGGTGCGAGATGCCTACGGACACATTGTAGAGCGGAATCGTTACAATGCAGCTGGCGAACTGATGCGTAAGCTCATTGACGGCGTTGAAGCAGAATATACGTACACGATTGGCGGACGGGTGAAGCAGATTCGGACAGCGGAAGCGATCGCTCGCGGCAAGGTGAGCCAGCAGTATACGTACGACGCACTCGGTCATATTACCGGCATTGTAGATGGGGAAGGCAATGCTACGAATTATAAGGTAGATGCTTGGGGCAATGTTCGGACCGTGACTCGTGCAGACGGAAGCGAAGAGCGGTACGGCTATGATTATGCCGGGAATATTACCAGCTCTACAGATGGCAACGGGAATACAACGCAGTACCAGTACAACAGCATGGGCAAGCTGGCAGCCGTAATTGATCCTTCGGAGCAGAGGATGGTGTACCAGTACGATCGGCAAGGTCGTCTCGCCCGCCAGATTGATCGCAATGAGAAAGTGATTGAATACGAGTATGACTTCAACGATCAACTGGTGAAGCGTAGAGAAGTTTCCTCCGGTAAGGAAGAGATGTTCGTTTACAATGGCGATGGCACGCTGCGAGCTGCACAGAATGAGCATATGCGCTACGACTACGCGTATACGGCGGACGGAAGGCTGTCAGCGAAGTACTGGAGCGAGCCTGCGGAGATTGCAGTTGGTCTGTCAGATGCTGAGAAGCTGCGCCAGTCCGTAATCGAATCGAAACAGCGCACCTCGCTAACGGATTCGGTTATGGGGTCGAAGGGCAATCCGACTAACGACCTTATGAACAAGCCGGTTCACAGGCAGGAGCGGGTCAGACGGAAATGGTTCATGGGAACCCACTCTGCAGAGGAAGAGGGCGGCACAAAAGGATTGAACGGTTCGAACAGCTCGAATGGCTCCAATGGGGCGAACAGCTCAAATGGCTTAGGTGGTTTGCCTGGCTTCAATGTTCCAAACGGTTCGAATGGTTTGCACAGCATACAGGCGGATGGGACAGGCAATCAACATCATGGCGGCATAGAACGAATCAGTGGGCAATCCGGGCAGCATGCAGGCCAGAGTGCGGGACTCGATGGGGCGAATTCTGTAGGAGATGCATCGCAGAGATTACAGCATGGGCAGCATGATGTAAATCTAGGCGATAACCATCAACAAGTAGAGAAGTTTCCGAAACAATTAAGCGACCTCCAACAGCATTTGTGCGAACTAGAGTCGAGTGGCGCTCGCAAATTGCTGGAGTATCGCTATGACGTGAGCGGCAATATGATCGGGCTGACCGATGCGGCAGGCAGACATATTGAATATCGCTATGATAAAATAGGACGTATCCAAGAAGTGGTACAAGGCGAGGAACGCCTTGCGCAATATCGATACGGAGAAGGCAATCGCATCGCCTCGATCCTGTATGGCAGCGGTGTCGGCGTCGAGTATGACTATGACCGGGATGGTCAAGTGAAGAGCTTGCGCGCGACGAGTCCGGACGGCGACCAACTGCTGAATTATGAATACAGTTATGATGGCAACGGCAACCAGACGGTGAAGATGGAGCCGCAGCAGATGACGCTGTACAACTACGACAGCTTGAATCGGCTGAAGATAGCGGATTACGGCAGCGGCGCACAGGAACAGTTCAGGTATGACCGAGCAGGCAACCGCATTCGCCGCATTCTGGACGGGAAGGCGACAAGCTATTCATATGATAGCCGGAACCGATTGCTTTCCATTTTGCAAGAGGATACGGAACAGAAGACGGAGTTCAGTTACGACCGCCAAGGCAACCTTTTGCTGGAACAATCTGAACGAGGTGCGACGATCTATGCGTATGATGCGTTCAACCGAACCGCTAAGGTACAGATGCCAGACGGATCTTACATGGAGCATGGGTACGACCCGGAAGGACTTCGAAGCTGGGCCAATGAAAATGGCCTCGCAAGCCGATTCGTGTACGATGGATGGAACCTGATCAGCGAGCTGGACGGAGAGCACCAAGT
>NZ_JBEFZI010000010.1:0-310340 GCF_040195695.1 Paenibacillus wuxiensis
GCTGTGGTGTAGAGGCCTAACATGCCTGCCTGTCACGCAGGAGACCGCGGGTTCGAATCCCGTCAGCTCCGCCATTTATTTTCAAGTGGCTTAAATTTAATAAGATTTCAATGAGGCTTGGTAGCTCAGTCGGTAGAGCAAAGGACTGAAAATCCTTGTGTCGGCGGTTCGATTCCGTCCCAAGCCACCATAGAAATTTCGCCGGTGTAGCTCAGTTGGTAGAGCGGCTGACTTGTAATCAGTAGGTCGAGGGTTCGACTCCTTTCGCCGGCACCATCTTGGAGGATTAGCGAAGTGGCCAAACGCAGCAGACTGTAAATCTGTTCCCGTCCGGGTTCGGTGGTTCGAATCCATCATCCTCCACCATGTAGGGGCATAGTTTAAAGGTAGAACAAAGGTCTCCAAAACCTTTGGTGTGGGTTCAATTCCTGCTGCCCCTGCCAACAATTTCTAATGTAATATGGCGGTCGTGGCGAAGTGGTTAACGCATCGGATTGTGGCTCCGACACTCGAGGGTTCGATTCCCTTCGATCGCCCCATTACCACATTGGGGATTAGCCAAGCGGTAAGGCAACGGACTTTGACTCCGTCACGCATAGGTTCGAATCCTATATCCCCAGCCATTTGCGGACATAGCTCAGTGGTAGAGTATCGCCTTGCCAAGGCGAGGGTCGCGAGTTCGAATCTCGTTGTCCGCTCCAGATGTGGCGCCATAGCCAAGTGGTAAGGCAAAGCTCTGCAAAAGCTTTATTCCCCAGTTCAAATCTGGGTGGCGCCTCCAAACATCTTTTGTGCCCTTAGCTCAGCTGGATAGAGTATTTGACTACGAATCAAAAGGTCGGGAGTTCGAATCTCTCAGGGCACGCCATTAATTTCATAAGCCGGTGTGGCGGAATTGGCAGACGCGCGCGACTCAAAATCGTGAGGGAAACCGTGGAGGTTCGAGTCCTCTCACCGGCACCATATTTATAAACAAGACTTTCAAGCGATTGAAGGTTTTTTGTTATTCTCGGAGATGAAAGAATACGATAAGACGATTACATAGTTGCTTGAGCCAGTTTAACAGCAAATTGAATCATGAGGACAGGAAAAATAAAACGCGAAGTAGTCGAACCTATTAAGTCGAACATAGGATGTCCATAATAGAGGAACGAGCATCAAATGGATGTAGATCATGCTTCACGGTTAGATGTGGCTGGGATGGTGGACAAATAGAGTAGCCTTGCAAAGCGAACGAGTAGAGTTTGCTCTGCAAGGCTATTTCTATGAATAAGACCTAAGTGTTTCAAGGTTTACTCGGGCTGTTTAGTTGGTTCGTTCGTAGGTAGATCGAGTGCTGGCTTGATCTGCTTGCTATGTTCCGGACCGTTGGTAAATCGCTTAATCATTTTCTCAATATCCAGACCGGATACGTCTTTTAACATTTGTGGAGCAGTCGCCATGAGTTGTGTGACATAGTTGCTTACCCGTGCTGCTCCTTCACCATTGCCTGTGTCAACGACAGTGAGCTTGTCGATGGACTTGAGTGGCTCTGCGACTTTGCCAGCGAGTTCTGGCATCATCTTAACGACGATATCGAGTACAGCAGCTTCGCCGAACTTCTCGAACGCTTCAGCAAGCTTCTCCTTCGCTTCTGCTTCGGCTAGACCACGCAGGCGGATGACTTCAGCTTCAGCCGTACCACGCGCACGTTCAGCATCGGCAATCGCCAGACCTTCTAAGCGTTTCTGTTCAGCGAGGGCCTTGGCCTCGGCTTCGATACGATACTGCAGGGCATCCGCTTCCAGTACTTTGCGTGACTTCTCAGCTTCGGCAGATTGAACAACGGCATAGCGATCCGCATCGGCCTTCTTTTTCACTTCTGCATCATATTGTTTCTCACGACGGAGAATTTCTTTGGCTTCCAGATCAATCTCACGTTCTTTGCGAACAATTTCGACACGCATTTGTTCCTCAACAACGCTTTGCTTGGAACGTGCTTCTTGAATGAAGTATGCTTGGTCTGCTTCCGCACGAGCAAGATCTTGGTCTTTTTTGAAAGCAGCAACCTTTAATTCTTTTTCTTTGGAAGCTTCAGCAATGTTCGTATCTCTGAGCAACTCGGCTTTCATTCCTGCTTCTTCCGCTTTGGCCTTTTGGATACGGGCATCACGAACAGCTTCTGCCTCAGCAATGTCTGCATCACGTTTAACGGCTGCGATACGTGGTTTGCCGAGTGCATCTAAGTATCCATGCTTATCTCGCACGTCTTTAATCGTAAAGGATACAATTTGCAGACCCATCTTTTTTAAATCTTTAGCGGCAACTCCCTGTACTTCCTGAGCAAATCGATCACGGTTGCGATATACTTCCTCGACGGTCATGGAACCAAGGATCGCGCGCAGATGACCTTCGAGAACTTCTTGAGCCTCACTCTTCAGCGCTTCGGTGGGCTTGCCAAGGAATTGCTCTGCAGCGGTTGCAATATCTTCTACAGTACCGCCTACCTTAATGATCGCTACAGCGTCAGTCATGACGGGTACACCTTGTTCGGTATACACTTCTGGTGTGGTTACATCAAGCTTGTGTGAGAGTAGGGATAGAAATTGTGATTGCTGGAAGATTGGCAGGATAAATGCACCACCGCCCCGGACAATTTTCATTTTGCGTCCGGATTCGTCGGTGGATACGTTCTTGCGTCCCAGATAAGAACCGGTAACGATCATTGTTTCGTCAGGGCTGACGGTCTTGTAGCGTGCCCAGAATGCAAGGCCAAGTACGAGTATGACGCCAATAACGATTAATGGGATGATCAATGCTTCACTAAACTCCATGAGATACAGCTCCCTCTATATTTATTTGTATAGGCAATGCCTGAATACACATGAATCCATAAATCGAATCGAAGTGAGAATGTAGGATATAAGTCCAGTAACAGAAGAGCAATGATGTTAATAGGTTGGACGGAGTGTTTCCTCGTTGAGCGGGGATACATACAGCGTATCTCCCTTTACTTCAACAACGACGATGGTCGTTCCGGAAGGAATGGCTTCTTTGTCGAAGGAGGCTGCAATTTGATTCGTTACTCCAGCTCCGATTCGAACAATGACCTCTCCATAGCCAGCAGACGGAATCGGAACATTGACCTCCCCAACCTTACCTGCAAGTTCTGTAATGGAGAATCCAATGGAGTTCTCACTATTCTCCATAGGCCTTACATATAGAAAATAGACACCAATGGATACTACAAGTGCACCAGCAAGAGCGGTGAGGAGAATGGTTGAAGAAGCCCAAACTGTATAACGGCTAAGCAGGACTCCGACTGCGCCAAATGCGGTTAAGCCGCTTACGAGTATGGTTGGCTGAAGTACCGCAAGGTGACTGTCGCCAACTAAACCATCGAATACATGGCTGAGCACCTCTCCAATCAGAAGTGAGACGATGGCGTACAAAACGCCGAATATCAGCAATCCCCAATATAACGTGTGCATGACGATGCGCTCCTTTCTCATCGCTTGAAGGAAGTGACGCCTGCAGCGAATGGGCAGTTATGGAAATATATACGTAATTGGCGAAACTTTGTTTCAACTTCGACTTCAGACCAGTCTAGTATAGGCTCGATCAAAGGTCGGTCAGGTCCCCCGACTTGAGTCTAGGATCAAAAACCGTCCCCGGCCTGTTTTGGGCAAATGCATTTCCACCTAAAATAAAGACATAAGCAAGACACGACGAAAGGTGGTGACGAACCGAATGCAAACGAACAAAGGTAACACATTCGCTTTTGTACTGATCGCTCTGGGAGGAATCATATTACTTAGCAAGTTCGGGATTCATCTGGGCAGCTGGTTTGGCTACTTGTTCCCTCTCATTCTGATTGCGCTTGGCTACTATGGAGTGAAGGCAGGGAATTCATTCTTCGGATGGATTTTCATCATTATCGGAGCGATATCGTTGATAGGCAAGTTGTCCTGGATCATCGGTATCATCGTTGCCGTAGGATTGATTGGTTTCGGGATATCGATGTTGGGAGGCAAGCGCAACAAGAGCCATCCGTTTTAACAAAGGTGATTATTAATAATTGCAAATAGTCGGTTCAAGGAGGGTAAGGCTGAATGAGTGGTATTTTGAAAAGGGTTCGCGACATTACGATGGCAACATTGAATGAACGTTTGGATAAGGTTGAAGATCCTGTCCGCTTGATTGACCAGTTCCTGATGCGTACACGCCATGATATTAATGAGGCAGACCGCCTCTATCAACAATATGTCATGCATGCGAATCAAATGAGAAATCAAATGAATCAAGCACAAGAATTATGTTCTCGCAGAGAGCAGCAAGCGATGCTGGCCTTAAAGGCGGGTGAGGAATTCGCAGCCAAGATTGCATTGCAAGAGAAGCTGATGCATGAGGATAAGGTGCAGCAGTATTCAGAATTGTACGAAAAGAGCAAGGATGCGATTCTTGAGCTGGAAGAGCAATTGAATATGCTCAAGAGCGAATATCAAGCTGTATATGACAAGCGCCAATATTACATCGCTAGAATGCAGACCGTTCGCTTGCAGCAGCAAATGAACGAGCGCTTCGGACAATACGGTGTGGGGCAAGTGGACAGCATGTTCCGCAGACTCGAGGATCGAGTGTCCGGGATGGAATGGGAAACGCAAGGCATTCAAGATGTACGCCGCATGAGCGGCCAAACGATGGGCAACATCAACCCGGAACGGGATATGGCTTTGAAGCGCGAAATGGAGCGCCTGAAACAAAAATTAGATTCAGCAAAGGAGTGAAGTAAGCCATGAACAGAAAGTTGTACCGTTCGACACGGGATCGTAAAGTATGCGGTCTCCTCGGCGGCTTAGGTGAATGGCTTGGATTCGATGTCACTCTGCTGCGTGTCCTGTTTGTAATCGGAGTATTCTTCTCTGCGTTCACACTTATCGCCGTATACTTTGTAGTATCACTAGTAGTACCTAAGGAGCCGTACCAGCCATTTGGACCTACCGGTTATGGTGCAGGCCCATACGGAGGCGGCTATCAAGGCCAACAAGGTTACCAAGGCGGCTACTCCAATGATCCGAACTATTACAACGGACCACGAGCAGCAGGCCCGACGAATCCATACGGATCCTCCACATATGGAGGAGTGAAGCAAACCAACAGTTATGATGCGAATTATGCATCTTCTAATGATTCTTCCATCGATTCGATGATGATGGATATTGAGAAAAAGGCATTAAAAAAAGAAATCGAAGAACTTCGCCAAAAAGTAGCGAAGTACGAGAGAGGGGACAAATAAGATGGGTGTATTCAAACGTATTAAAGATATGACTAAGGCTTCTGTACATGAGTTGTTGGATAAAGTAGAAGATCCAGTGGTAATGTTGAATCAATATCTGCGCGACATGGAGGAAGAAATCCATGATGCAGAAGTAACAGTTGCCAAGCAAATGGCAAGTGAGCGCCAAATCAAGCATCGTTATGATGAAGCTATTCGCTTTACAGCTGACCGTGAAGCGCAGGCAGAACGCGCATTAAAGTCAGGCCAAGAAGAAATGGCACGCAAGTTCCTGGAAGAAAAACTGTACTATGATCAAAAAGTTGCTGAATACAGCGACCTGCATGCCCAAGCACAAGGCCATGCAGAAGAGTTGATGCATCAGCTGCGCTCGATGAAGGATGAATTCTACAAGCTGCGCAACAAGCGCAATGAATTGGCTGCACGTGCGCAAATGGCGAAGGCACGCAAGCAAATGTCTTCCATTACAAGCAACCATGCCATCGAGTCAGGTTCTGCAACACGCGGCTTCCACCGCATGGAAGAGAAGATCATGCAATTGGAAGCAGAAGCTGAAGTCATGCGTGTACCTTATGGCGGATATGCAGGAACTTCATCCAATTACCAACCGCCTGTAGATGTAGAGAAGGAAATGAAGGTTAACGAGCAATTAGCAGCATTGAAGCAAAAATTGGGTCAAACAGAGCAATAAATCCTTGGGGGATGTCCAAGGTTGTGATATGCTAACATAGGTAGCTTACGGCGATGCGCTAGCATCGCCGTAAGTGCTATCCGCGAATATTTGTGACAGGAGGTGCGACATGAATAAAAACAACCGTTTGCTTGCATATATTCTTATCGTCTTCGGGTTGCTCATTTTAATTGGCAAGTGGCTTAGTTTCGTAACGTTTGTCGCACTTGTAATGCTGTATTTGGGCATACGCAAAGTTCGTGCTGCAGAATTGCGTGTAGGGTACACCTTGCTAGGTATCGGCGGAACACTGTTACTTTTGGAACATTTAATGCTATTCGTCGGAATCATCTTGATATCGTTAGGGATATTCTATTCGCGTGCTCGCAAAGACCAGAAACATGATCATGTCGAAAAGCGCCAGAATATTACGTCCAGCCTGAAGTGGGATCGAGTTCCGTATATTTTGCATAGCCAGAGCATGTGGCATTTCATTGGGGAAAGTGATATTGATTTGTCCTTAGCGATATTGGAAGAACCGGAAACCACCCTCATCTTTCAAGGTGTATTAGGTGACATGGACATTATGATTCCAGATGACATTGGTGTATATATCGAAGCTACGGTCATATTTGGACAAATTGATGTGGGACGCGACAAAGAAACCGGATTTTTGAACAAGTGGACGTGGCGATCGGCGAATTACGAGTTTACGGAGCAAAAGGTGAAACTCCATATTTCTTACCTTGTAGGAGATATTGATGTCAGGTTGCACATGTAGGACAGTTAGCGGAGAAAGGAGATGCAGAGGCCGGTATGGAACCGAAAAAGCATGTGAATATGGTAGTACGATTAATGGGCGAGACGCTTCTCCTTTCTATTATACTATTCTTTGTCATCATTTATTTGATGCAATCATATGGTTATGTGCAGCCATTTGAGACTTGGATCGACGGAGTGAAGGCGACATTATCGGTGTTGTTTGTCGTTGCAATCATTACGTCGATATTTGCGTTCTACCAAGGTTATCGAATGAAGCGTCGGGTGGAATTGCTGCGCGAATCGATGCTGCTCTTGGAGAAGGGGAATCTATCGCGACCGATGCCGGATCTCGGCGATGACGAGATCGGTCAGCTAGCTGAACAATTGGAGCGAGTAAGCAAGCGTTGGGAAGAACAAGTGACTTCGATGCAGCGCTTGTCCACGAATAATGCGCAATTGGCAGAGCAGGCTCGGATATCTGCGATTATAGAAGAGCGGCAACGCTTGGCGCGGGAGTTGCATGATGCGGTAAGCCAGCAGTTATTTGCAATATCAATGACAGCTACCGCTGTACGGAGAACACTGGATGTTGATTTTGATCGAGCGGTGCGGCAGGTGGAGCTGATTGAAGAAATGGCTTCCGTTGCCCAGTCTGAAATGCGAGCGCTGCTGCTTCATTTGCGGCCTGTACATTTGGAGGGAAAAGGCTTGACTCAAGGCTTGGCGGAGCTGATCCGCGAGCTTCAGTCCAAAATTCCAATTGAAATCCATTGCGAGATGGATGATCATATTGGATTAGTGAAGGGCGTAGAGAATCATTTGTTCCGGATTGTTCAGGAGGCGTTGTCGAATACACTGCGGCACTCGAAGGCATCACGGATGGAGATCAAACTGCAAAATCGAGGGGATTTCGTTCGTTTACTCCTTCGTGATAATGGGATAGGATTTGATTGGGACGATAAGAAGCAAGCAAGCTATGGCCTTCGTACGATGCAAGAGCGGGTAAATGAAGTGGGTGGCTCCATTCAGTTCATTACCGCACCTGACAAAGGAACCCGGATCGAAATTCGAGTGCCTGTCATGAGAGAAGAGCCTAGTCTGAAGGAGGAAGAGTTGAACGATGGAGATGGAAACATCGATGATGGACAATCCTATTAAAGTATTGTTGGTAGATGACCATGAAATGGTTCGCATCGGCCTTGCTGCAGTACTGAATACAGAAGAAGGCATTGAGGTCGTAGGGGAAGCGAGCAACGGGATGGACGGAATACGTCTTGCCCAAGAGTATAAGCCTGATGTTGTGCTTATGGATCTTGTGATGGATGGTATGGATGGTATAGAGACAACCCGCAAGCTGCTGCAGTTGTATCCTGACTGCAAAGTGATCGTACTTACAAGTTATTTGGATGATGAAAAGATGTATCCTGTCATTGAAGCTGGAGCATTCAGTTATTTGCTGAAGACGTCCCGAGCTACAGAGATTGCTGAAGCCATCCGGGCGGCTGCAAGAGGCCAATCTGTGCTGGAGTCCCAGGTAGCCTCCAAGATGATGAATCGATTCCGCCAGCCAGCACAGCCAATTGCGGCGCATGAACAATTGACAGAGCGTGAGATGGACGTACTTCGTTTATTAGCGCAGGGGAAATCCAATCAGGATATCGCGGATGATCTGTTTATTGGGATTAAGACGGTTAAATTCCATGTTACGAATATATTGGCGAAGCTTGGTGTGGAGGATCGCACGCAGGCAGCGATTTACGCTTATAAGAACGGATTGGCTGAATAGCCGAGAACCCGAGCGCTTTCCTAGGAGAGTGTTCGGGTTTTTTTCGAATGAACTGAGAAGAGGATGCAGGAATTCTAGATAAAAAGCAGAAAAAATAAGGAAACCAGACCCAAATCAAGAGCGAGGCGTCCACCAGGGAAGAAGGGACTGGCTCTATATGGATCGAATGCGCTTGTATATACTTGATGTGAAGTGTCAGCAACTTGAAGCGATCTGTTTTTCTTTTTCCCTCTGCGCTTCTTAACTGGGGAAGGTTCAACGGATGCAGCAGAAGCGTGCGAGGTAGTAACAATATCGCCGTTCAATATCACTTTCCCCCCCTCACAAGAGGTAAGCCGTCCTATATATTGATCTCCATTCTGCATCACAACACAGACCGGGCGGCCACACAGCAATCGAATGAATGTCTCGTCTATCGGAACGGGAACCACGGTTGGTTAGCCTCCATTCTTGATTGAATGTATATGTCAGTAGTCTATTCCATGAACGAATGCTAGGTATGGTCATACACCTAGAATCAGCCCGCCTAATTCTAAGAGGTGCTACACTTCGATAAGGTAAGGTGATGGAAGGATGCATGCAGTACGCCGTTCTGCCGTTGCGGCAGTAGGATTGGTGTTGTTAGCATTATGCGGTGCCATTGCACTCATCGGAAGCAATGATCGATGGCAGTTGGCTGGGAGTCGGGAATCGGTCGAGAAGCTTGATCTTGTGAAGCGGGTGAACATGCTGTGGGTGCTTGCTGAATTGGTCGGATCCGGGAAATTCCAGACTACGGTGCTCATTCAAGGGAATTATGCAGCTAATGGCAGCAAGGAGAAGAACCTCGAACAGTGGCAGAAGGATGCAGGAATCACTGCGCACCTGATACGCAAGGAGGAACAAGGCAAGGAGGCGTATCGCGGAATTTATATATCGGATTCGATAGAGGCAGCGATTCTGTGGTTTCAAGAAGAGAATGGGCGCGTATACTATACGATATCCATACAGGGTTCAGCCAGAACCGGTATGACTCAGTCAGCTGCAGAAGGGGAACAACTGATGAAGAAGCTGTCATCTCATTACGGGGCAGAATGGACGGCGACCGTTCAGACAGTAGCGAGCCAATCGCTGAAGGACAGCTTCGAGAGGGCTGAGCGATCGTTGCGGGAATGGGGACAAGCAGAACCGCTTGACCGCTATGAGGATGAGCGCACGATCAGTGTATCTTATCAGACGGACTATATGGGCTCAGGGGTGCAAATGAAGCATGGAAATGCAAATTTGCAGCTTGCTGTTCATGAAAACAGGGACAAGGGAGAAACCCGAATATCTTTCGGTACACCGCTGATTGCCGGTGAATATTAATGAGAATGGATTGAGAATTGCAGCTAGACAAGGCAATGAGAATTATACTTGACGTCAAGGAAAGAATGGAATCTATACGGTAAGTATGCTAAAATGGCATCACATCCGAAATAGGAACTATATCAGATCTATAAACGAGTGTAAGGATGATGGAGAGAGATGACTGTGATGCAAAATCATGAATCCCAATTGGCAGAAGGCGCCGTATTCTATATATTCGGTGCTACTGGCGACTTAGCTCGCCGCAAATTGTTCCCGGCTATATATAGTCTGTATCGCGAAGGCAAGCTAGGAGAACGCTTCGCAGTTATCGGACTAGCCCGCCGTGCTCGTACGCATGAAGAATTCCGTCAGGATGTGCGTGCGTCTATCGACGAATTTTGCCGTTACCCGGTTCAGAATGATGAGGAATGGAACCGGTTTGCTAAGCATTTTGAGTACAAACCGTTAGATATTAACAATGTAGATGGCTTCCGCGAACTGCGTGAGCAGTCCGAGCATATCGAACGCGAGTACGATATTCCAGGAAATCGTCTGTTCTATTTGGCACTGGCTCCGGAATTGTTCGGCAGTGTATCGCACAATCTTCGTGATGGCGGAATGCTGGAGAGTAAGGGCTGGCACCGCCTCGTAATCGAGAAGCCGTTCGGTTACGATCTACCGTCAGCAGAGAAGCTGAACGAAGAAATCCGTCAAGTATTCAAAGAAGAAGAAGTGTACCGTATCGACCATTACTTGGGTAAAGAAATGGTACAGAACATTGAAGTTCTTCGATTTGCGAATGCATTCTTCGAGCCGCTCTGGAACAACAAGCATATTGCGAATATTCAAATTTCCCTGTCTGAGACAGTTGGGGTTGAAGAGCGTGGAGGCTATTACGATCATGCAGGTGCATTGCGCGATATGGCGCAGAACCATATGCTGCAAATGCTCACGATGATTGCAATGGAGCCGCCAAGCCGCCTGCATCCGGAAGATATCCGCGATGAGAAGGTGAAGGTGCTTCGTTCCTTGCGCCAATACCCAGAGCAAGAGGATGTTCACCGCAATGTCGTGCGTGGACAATATTCCGCAGGCTCGATGAATGGCAAGGAGCTTCCTGGCTATCGTGAGGAAGATAAGGTGAATCCTGCATCTGTTACGGAGACATATTTTGCAGCACGTGTATTCGTTGACAACTTCCGCTGGGCGGGAGTACCGTTCTACATTCGGACAGGCAAGCGTCTGCCAGTGAAGACGACAGAAGTTGTGGTTGAATTCAAGAACATGCCTACGAATGTATACCTCGGACAGAAGCATAAGCTGGAGCCGAACTTGCTCGTTATCCGCGTAAATCCGATGGAAGGCATCTACGTGAAGCTTAATGGTAAGAAGCCTGGGGCGGAAGGCGGCATTCAACCGCTTGCGATGGACTTCTGCCAAAGCTGCATGGTCGGCATCAATACTCCAGAAGCGTATGAGCGTCTGATCTTCGATGCTGCTCGCGGCGATTCCACGTACTTCACGCGTTGGGACGAGGTGGCTACTGCATGGTCATTCGTTGATAATATCGCGAAGGCATGGAAGAAATCTAACGAAGATCTGTTTGCTTATCCAGCAGGCTCTTGGGGCCCTGAGCAAGCAGACAAGCTTCTGCAAGAGGATGGATTCCACTGGTGGCCTGTTAATGGACAGGAAGAAAGTGAAGTTGTCTGGACGAAGTAATTCGTTTCCCATAGATTGATAATCAGCTGTGCCCTCTACAGGGGCACAGCTTTTTTGGTTGAAGGTTGAAGGCAGTTTATAGCGAATGGCTGCTTCGCCTTTTCATGTGTCGATCTCGTGACTGTGAAAACAGGATGATTTTAATCCCTATCAAAAAGCTCGGAAAAACTATTGTCTTCTGAAAAAAATATAGTTATACTAGATTCCATAGTCTTGTTAACCATCTATCGGGAGGAATCAACATGAAACGCAACAAATTATGGATTATCGGGCTGCTCACACTTATCGTCCTTGTGGTGAGTGCGTGCGGTAACAATTCTACTCCTGCGAAGGATTCAACGTCTTCTACGGCGGAAGGGACAGGCCAACCGAAGGATGGAGGCAATATTATTATTGCAGTACAAGAGGATCCTCGTGTATTGAACCCATTGTATTCGAATGACCGTGTTACGTTGACGATAAATCAAACCTTGTATGCACCGTTGTATACGGTGGAAGACGGAGGCAAGAAGAAATTCGTACTTGCGGAGAGCATTACTCCATCGAAGGATTTCTTGACTTACACGCTGAAGCTTCGCAAAGGATTGACATGGCATGACGGCAAGCCGCTTACAGCAGATGATGTTGTCTTCACAATCAACAGTATCTTGGATGAGAAGCAGCACAGCACGGATCGTGAATCCTACATCTTCAATGGCAAGCCGCTGCAAGCGAAGAAAGTGGATGACGTAACTGTCGATTTGGTTCTTCCACAGCCATCTGCTTCCTTTGAAGGAATCTTTGCTTCGTTCAAGCCGATTCCGAAGCATATCTTCGAAGGCGAAACTGATATTGAGAAGAGCACGAAGAATGCAGCTCCAATTGGTTCTGGCGCTTATAAGTTCAAAGAATATCGCCCGGGCGAATATGTAACATTGGAGCGCTTCGATAATTATTTCGCAGGCAAGGGTCATCTGGATCAAGTCATCTACCGCATTGCGAAAGATCCGAATGCAGCGAACTTGGCATTGCAGAACGGTGAATTGAATATGCGCAAGGTTGAACCAGCGGATTACAACAAGTTGAATACAAGTGGCAAGCTGAACATGGTTGTATACCCTGAAGGCCGCTTGAACTATCTGGTGTTCAATATGAACATCGATACGATGAAGAAGAAGGAAGTTCGCCAAGCGATTTCCTATGCAATTAACAAGCAAGAACTGATACCGCTCGCTTATGGCTCTGCAGAGTTTGCAGACCCAGCAGCGTCCATCTTTACACCGGATACAACGTATTACACAGCAGATGTTGAGAAGTATGACTACAATGCGGAGAAAGCCAAAGAATTGCTTAAGCAAGCTGGCGTAAGCAACTTGAAGCTGAAGCTTGCATACTCGAATGCAAGCAAGATTCAAACAAGCCAAGCACTCTACATTCAACAAAAGCTGAAAGAAGTAGGTATTGAAGTGGAATTGCTGCCGCTTGAATCCGGCACATTCTCCAATATGTCGCTTGATCCGAACAACACGAAATTCGATTTGTCCTTCAATGGCTATGTAATGGGAACTGAACCGGATTCGTACAAATCGCTCTACTTGAGCAATCAACTGTACAACTACGGCCATTACAACAATCCTGAACTCGATAAACTGTGGGAACAAGCTGCAGTAGAGATGGACAGCACGAAGCGTGGCGAACTGTACAAGCAAATTCAACAAACGATTGCCAGCGAGGCGGTTGTATATCCGATTGCAAACGACAAAGCGATCATCGCGGTAGACAAACGTTATGGCGGCCTTGATGAAGCGGTTGCGAAGCCGGTCTTCATGTTCGAAGATTTGTCCAAACTTTATCTGAACTAAGCACGATAATTTGATATCGAACATAAACATCCAGAATACAGGCGCCAGCAAGGGCTGGCGCCTGCACGGAGGGAATTGAATTGCAGAAATACATCTCGCGACGCGTTCTGCAAGCCATTCCACTGCTCTGGTTTATTTCAATCGTATCATTCGCGCTCATTAAACTAGCACCGGGAGACCCGGTGCTTTCGTTCGTCACACCGAACATGAACGCGGAGGATGTAGAGCGAATCCGTCATGACCTTGGATTGACGGAACCGATTATTGTGCAGTATTGGAACTGGCTTAAAAATGTATTTTCAGGAGATTTAGGTTATTCACTGATGAGCCATCGGCCGGTGACGGAGCTCATTTTAGAACGGCTGCCTGCGACGATTGGCCTTATGGGATCCGCTATGTTGATCTCACTTCTCATTTCGGTACCACTTAGCATGTACGCTGCGTCACGTAAAAATCGTCTTAGTGACCGCGGCCTTAGCCTGCTGTCTTATATCGGAATCTCGATCCCGAGCTTCTGGTTTGGCATTATGCTGATTTATATTTTTGCGTTGAAATTAAACCTGCTCCCAAGTATGGGGATGCGGACAATCGGGGTAGATTCCACACTTGATATTTTGAAGCACGGAATTCTGCCTTGTACGGTACTGACTTTCATGAATGTATCGGTCTATATGCGTTACATTCGTTCGCATACGATAAGCCAGCTGGAAGAGGACTACGTTCAAATTCAGTACGCTTATGGAGCCACTCGCGGCACGGTATTGCGCCGTCATGTGCTGAAAAATGTTCTACTGCCTGTCATTACAATCCTCGGTATGTCCTTCCCTGAACTGATTGCCGGAGCATTCATTACGGAATCGGTATTCTCATGGCCAGGGATGGGGGCACTCGGGATTAGTTCGGTATTTCAGCTGGATTACCCTGTCATCATGGGCATTACGATGATCTCTTCCGTTATGCTGGTTGTCGGGAACTTGGTTGCTGACCTGCTGTACGGCGTAGTAGATCCACGAATTAAGACAACGGGGTGAGTCAGATGAACCGAATGATATGGCGAAATATCGCTACACAATTGAAAGAACAGAAGCTGGCTCTGGTAGCATTGATTCTACTCGCGGTTCTCATTATTGCTTCCACCTTGGCATTTTTGAGCCCGCATGATCCCGACAAGATGGTCGTGACGGAGACACTTCAGTCTCCAAGCGCATCTCATTGGTTCGGAACAGATGATCAAGGGCGCGATGTGTTCGCACGGGCATTGTATGGCGGGCGCATTTCACTTAGTGTCGGATTTTTATCGATGTTTATTGCGGTGCTGGTAGGTACAGCTGTAGGTACAATTAGTGGTTATTTTGGCGGCTGGATTGATAATACGTTGATGCGTATCGTTGATATTTTAATGTCGATACCATCCTTCTTCTTAATGCTTATTCTGAATGCTTACTTGAAGCCAGGGATTACTACGATCGTGCTGATCATCGGCCTGCTTAGCTGGATGAACATATCCCGAATTGTGCGTGCGGAGACATTGTCCGTCAAGGAGCGGGAATATGTCCTGTATGCGCGAGTATCAGGCCAGAGCACGTTCGGCATCATTTGGAAGCATATCATTCCGAATATTATGCCTACGATTATTGTTACGGCGACGATCAATATTGCAGGGGCAATTATGATGGAGTCGTCACTAAGCTTCCTTGGACTCGGGGTACAGCCGCCGAATGCGTCATGGGGAAGTATGTTGAACAGCGCACAAGGATATATCGGGGAGGCGCCTTATATGGCTTTGTTCCCTGGATTGCTTATCTTGGTTACAGTGCTGTCGTTCAACTTCCTAGGCGATGTGCTGCGTGTTGCCTTTGAACCAAAAGCGAATCAACGTTAGTCCATTATAAGCTGGGTTAGGTTCTAGGATGCAGTGTGTGCACTGTAGAGAGCAGATAGTTGGATCGTCTAACGATACAGATGCAGGGCTAACGATACTATACAACGGAGTGAGACTTATGAATGAACTGCTATCCGTTCAACAACTGAGAACTTCGTTCCACACACGCGACGGAGAAGTGCAGTCTGTCCGGGGCGTCAGCTTCGATGTTCATGAAGGCGAAGTCATCGGCATCGTCGGTGAATCGGGCAGCGGCAAGAGCGTGACAGCGAAGTCTCTCATTGGATTAATACAACATCCGGGACAGATTAAGAGCGGTCAAGTGCTGTTCCACGGAGATAACCTATTAGATATGTCAGAAAAGGAATTGCGGCGCATTCGGGGTAATCGGATTGCAATGATTTTCCAAGATCCGATGACGTCGCTAAATCCGGTAGTTAAGGTAGGCGCACAGATCGTAGAGGTATTGCAGCGTCATCAGAAGCTGTCGAAGACGGAAGCACGAAAGCGGGCAATCGAACTGCTGCGTCAGGTTGGTATTCCTTCGCCGGAGCAACGCATCGATCAGTACCCGCATGAATTCAGCGGTGGGATGCGTCAGCGGGCCATGATCGCAATGGCGCTCTCCTGCCAGCCCGAGCTGCTTATTGCAGATGAGCCGACCACTGCGCTCGACGTCACGATTCAGGCACAGATTCTGGGATTGATGAAGGAGCTCCGGGATACGACGCGCACCGCCATTCTACTCATTACGCATGACTTGGGCGTTGTAGCGCAAGTGTGTACGAGGGTTATCGTCATGTATGGCGGGTTGATTATGGAAGAGGGCACGGTTGAGGATATCTTCGAGCGTCCTCGTCACCCATACACGAAGGGATTGCTTCGCTCGATTCCGAAAGTATCGACAGGAACACGCGAGCGTCTCGCTACGATTGAGGGAACGCCGCCGAACCTGCTACACCCGCCGGAAGGCTGCCCATTTATGGAGCGCTGCCCTTCTGCGATGGACAAGTGCAGACAAATGCCTCCGGTCGTTACGACCGATCCAGGTCATCGTTCGCTATGCTGGCTTGTGCATGAAGAAGAAGAGCAGCGTCTGGAACGATTGGAGAGGGGGCTGTCAAATGAGTAACCAAAAAGAAATTTTGCTGGACGTGCGTGGACTAAAAAAGTACTTCCCAGCCTCCAAATCACTGCTCGGCCGTCCACAGAAAGTATTGAAAGCAGTAGATGATGTCAGTTTCCATATTCATAAAGGGGAGACGTTCGGACTTGTCGGAGAATCAGGCTGTGGGAAGTCAACGACAGGACGTTCGATTGTAAGACTATATGATGTAACGGATGGAGAAGTGCTGTTCGACGGTCAAAACATCGCGACAATGAACGAGAAGCAGCTGAAGCCTTTCCGCAAGCGAATGCAGACGATATTCCAGGATCCCTATTCTTCGTTGAATCCTGGCATGAATGTGACTCAACTCATTAGTGAACCGATGGCGATCCATGGCGTCGTGAACCGGAAGGATCAGCGTAATATGGTATTGTCTCTGCTGGAGAAGGTAGGACTGAAGCCAGAGCATGCGGAGCGTTATCCGCATGAGTTCAGCGGCGGTCAGCGTCAACGGATCAGTATTGCGCGCGCACTGTCGGTACGGCCTGAGTTCATCTTGTGCGATGAGCCAATCTCGGCGCTTGACGTATCCGTACAAGCCCAAGTGGTGAATATGCTGGAGGACTTGCAGGAAGAGTATGGGTTGACTTATCTGTTCATCGCGCATGACCTATCCATGGTAAGACATATATCCGATCGGATCGGCGTGATGTACTTGGGCAAGCTGGTCGAGGTCGCTCCTAGCGATGAGTTGTACAACCATCCTGCACACCCCTATACGCAGGCGCTTCTCTCCGCAATCCCTGTACCGGATCCGAAGCAGGCTGGTTCAGCGATCTCGATGCTTCAGGGAGATTTACCAAGTCCGCTCGCAGACATGCAAGGGTGCAAGTTCGCATCGCGTTGTCCCTTTGCCACGGAACGCTGCCGTCAGGAGGAGCCGAAGTGGCGGGAAATCTCGCCTGGGCATTATGCGGCTTGCCATTTGAATGATGGTCAAGTGTAAGTGGTGCAATTATATTAAGCTCGTATAGCAATTACGAGAGGTGATGGGTTTCCTATAGCTAGTATGATATAATGCTAGATATTTGTTAATCTATGCCAATGCACAATTGTGAGGAGAGTGGAATAGATGTCTACAGAGACTCGGGTATCGCAAAGTACCGCGATTATGATAGAACGCGCTCGTCGTAAGGGCATTACCGAAGAGCAGCTGTTGCATGCAGCACGCACAGGAGATGTTAGCGAACTCATTACGATTAATGAAGAGTGGTATACGTATGATGACTTCGTATCCTATGCGAACGAACATGATGAGCCGCTCGCTCAAGCAATTGCAGAGGGATATCGGATGACATTTAACACGAATAATGGTCTGTCGATATGGCTGCAAGAGCGCTTCGATGTGCAAGAGGGAGAGCATTATACCAAGGAAATGGGTCGTATTTCAGGATTGAAGCTGAGTTCAGCTGATGTCGAAGTAATTCGCTCCTCATTGGCCTTGAACTGGACATTAGTTGAAGGGTCCGCTGCGGATGGAGCGGGTACGGTAACACTGGTTGTCCGTGCTCTGCTTGAGCAATCATAAGTAGTTAAAAATACGTATTGTGTTATAATCGAATCGTCCATTCTCTCGATGAGAGGATGGGCGGTTTTTTAGTTGTAAAGTGAATGAGTTCCTAATATAGGGGATAGCTGTTAGGAGATAGCAGGATGCAGTAACGAGGGATTAGAGATATTTCATATTCTTCGAAGGTTGTTCTCGTTACCCATTTATAGGTTTACTTATTTTGTGTTACAATAGGACTTACGTGATTTTGTGATGAGAGGGCTAACGATATGAGTAAATTATCCGAACAATTAGCGCAAGAGGTAGAGAAGCGTCGTACCTTTGCGATTATTTCTCACCCAGACGCCGGTAAGACGACATTGACAGAAAAGCTGCTCCTGTTCGGTGGCGCCATCCGTCTCGCAGGTACGGTCAAGGCTCGTAAAGCGAGCAAGCATGCAACGAGTGACTGGATGGAAATCGAGAAGCAGCGTGGTATCTCGGTTACGTCATCGGTAATGCAATTTGATTATAATGGGCATCGGGTTAATATCTTGGATACACCAGGTCACCAAGACTTCAGTGAAGATACGTATCGCACATTGACAGCTGCGGATGCTGCTGTCATGTTGATCGACGTTGCGAAGGGTGTCGAGGCACAGACCATTAAGCTGTTCCAAGTATGTGCGAAGCGTGGTATTCCGATCTTTACGTTCATCAACAAGCTCGACCGTGAAGGTCGCAGTCCGTTTGAGCTGATGGAAGAGATTGAGCAGGTGCTTGGAATTCGATCTGTGCCAATGAACTGGCCGATTGGTATGGGGCGCGGTCTATGCGGTGTATATGATCGCATGAAGAATCAAGTCGAGCTGTTCCAGGATGATAACACGAAGATTAGTGTGAAGAAGGTTGAGGATTACAACGATCCGGCCATTCGCCAAATTGCAGGGGACTATTTGCATGATCAATTGTGTGAAGAGTTGGAATTGTTAGACGTAGCGGGAGACGAGTTCGATTATGAGAAGGTAAAGCGCGGCGAATTGACACCCGTCTTCTTCGGAAGTGCGGTCAACAATTTCGGCGTGCAGACATTCTTGGATAACTTTCTTCAGCTTGCTCCGAAGCCAGCTCAGCGCCAATCGACGGAAGGGCCGATTGAGCCAACGAACGAGAAGTTTACGGGCTATATTTTCAAAATTCAAGCAAATATGAACCCTGCCCATCGGGATCGCATTGCCTTCTTGCGCATTTGCTCCGGCAAATTCGAGCGCGGGATGTCCGTTAAACATGTACGGGCAGGCAAGGAGATTAAGCTTGCGCAGCCACAGCAATTCCTTGCCCAGGATCGGGATATCGTACAGGAGGCATTCCCAGGCGATATTATCGGTCTGTTCGACCCAGGCATTTTCCGGATTGGAGACAGCTTGAGTCAAGGTGGAGAAGTGGTGTTCGATGAACTGCCAACCTTCTCTCCTGAGATTTTCGCCCGGGTGACGGTTAAGAATGCATTGAAGCATAAGCAGTATCAAAAAGGCGTCGATCAGTTGACTGAGGAAGGTACAATTCAAATATTCCATTCCGCAGGCGTATTTGATGAGACGATATTGGGCGTAGTAGGTCAGCTCCAATTCGAGGTATTCGAATATCGGATGAAGGCGGAGTACGGCGTTGATGTGATGATGCAGCGTCTAACGTACCAGTTCGCAAGATGGGTAACAGGCAATCCGAAGGATATTGATCCAACGAAGTTCCGTATCAATTCACAGCTCGTGAAGGACAAGAACGGCAATTTTGTCGCATTGTTTGAGAACGAGTATGCGATGCGTACAGCTATGGACAAAATGCCAGATTTGAAGTTTATGGAGACAGCTCCTTAAGGAAAATAGACGACAAGAAGCCCGCCAGATTATTGGCGGGCTTTGTCATTATCCCAGACCCACAGGCCTGTATAGGAGGGCAGTACGACACTGCCATCACTTTCTGGCGTGAGGAACCTGCAGGCGGTGGAACCGAAAAACCAGCTTGTGATCTGCTTGGCCTCCTCCATCGAAGGGAAGCGGAAATGCGTGCTTAATTCCGTGCGCTCGAACCCGTAACGTTCTTCTAAGTCTCGAATGTACGTCCGCAATCCAGGGGGGACTTCGGGAGCGGCTACCCCCGTTCCAAGTGTCTCCCAAATCGCGATACATCCACCGGGACGCAATATGCGTCTTAGTTCACTCATGATGCGATCTAGTAAACTGCCCTGTTCTTCACTTGTATTCCCTTCACAGGCACCATAACAGATTGTCCAGCCTGCTAGAATGAGATCAGCAGAATGATCAGCAAGCGGAAGCTTGTGGTGCAGTGCTTCATGTGTGGACAGCTTAGCGGCTGTAGGGGCGCTTATTCGTCCCAAGGATACATCAAGCCATATATTGTGCTTTAGCTGCTCTAGCATCGCTTCAGATGCGTCACAGGCTACATAGGAACCAGATTGCCAATCTCTGTTGGGCATGTCAGCTAATACAACTCGAGTAAATCTTCCGGTTCCTGCACCAATTTCGATAATCCGCTCATAATGCCGCTTATTGAGCACCTGCTGTACAGAGTGCCGCCATTCCTGCTCGATATCTTCGTACTGGATCATACGGTCATAATCGGCAGCCTGCTGGGCATAGACGGTGTCATGATCCGGTTTCATTTTCGTGTTCGCTTGCTTGGTTTCATCCGATTGAGGTACAAGTGTCATTTTGCGATCTCGGGGTTGGGCGGTACCATCCTGCGCTGATTCGATTGTCACGGCTCTTACACCCTCTCTTTGGAAATCGTCAGCATGTGCATTAAATGATTCAACTGTTCCGGCTTTACCTTGAAACCTTGCTGCTCTAACCATGGAATCAATCTGGAACGATCGGCGAAATATTCGTCGTGGAGTGCTTCAATCCCCTGCACGTCCCCTGCAGCTGTCAGCTGGTCAATAAAGGTAGCGCGATGCGCCTCATCCCGGAACATTAGGTCTGCGATTACAATGCGTCCATCAGGATGAAGTAACCGGATCATCTCGGCAAGGGCGATCTCTTTCTGATCATCGGTTACATGGTGAAGCGCATAGGTTGATATTATGAAGTCAAATTGTTCATCCGCTATTGGCAAAGCCAGCATGTTGCCTTGCAGCAGCCGAATATTCGGCCATTTCTCCCGACATCGCTCGAGCATTGCGTTTGACTGATCAATGCCGGTCATATCTGCCCCCAGGCGCAAGCAGCGGCCAGCCAGATTGCCCGTACCAATCCCAATTTCAAGTCCTCTTTCTCCGGTCTTTGACTCTTGAATCGCCTCAAGACATACCCTGTCAAGAATGGCCTCATAATCGGCGTGGACATCCAATGGCCCCGTACCGTTCGCTACAGCGTGATCATATTGTCCTGCCTGCTTGTCAAAATTCCAGCGGTCGCTCCAATCACTGCGCAGCTTCTGGTAGCGTCGTGATTGTTCGCCAATGGCATGTAAATCGTTCATCATCATCTCTCCTTGATTCACTTGATCGGAATCATAGCCGTTAAGCAGCTTGTCAATTTGGCCGAGGAGCCGCTTCAGCTCGGTATATTGCAGGGCCAGCTCTTGCCGCTTTTCTAATAAAAAAGGATGGACAGACGCCATATTCCCTTGAACTGCATCATCAATACAGCAGCGAATTTGCTCGACTGACAAATTCATCTCCCGCAGTGCGCCTATTGTCCGCAGCCGGCTTATATCCGTTTCATTGAATACGCGATAGCCATTCTGTTCTTTGGCGAGCGGAGGCAGTAGACCTTTCTGCTCATAGAAGCGTATTGCTCTCGTTGTCATCCCAAGCTGCTCTGCAGCTTCTTGAATTTTCATTGGGCATCGGCTCCTTGCTTGGTTATGCTTTCATTGTATAGTTTGACGCAGCGTCAATGTAAAGCGATATGTAAAAAAAGACGCAGAACCGTTATCCCTCTATTCAAGGGTAATGGGTTCTGCGTCATTGTAATGTGGATATACATAATTGCATTTCGTGGATGCGGGCAATGTAGATCTGATGATTATTTGCCAGCTTGTTCGTCTTGCAGTTTGCTCTGAAGCGTATCGATAAGCTGCTGACGAGCCTCGCTGCTGCTCGCCTTCCAGATCATTTCGAACAGCACACCCAATCCAGGCAATGCGCGTTCATCGTAATCGATGGAGCCCTCAATCATATCTACGATATCTTCATCGGGCTTGTTTTTTACCTTTTGCACAATGGCTTGACGCAAATTCAATGTGACGGCCACAGGCAGTCCTCCTTCCTTCGCGTGTGCTTGCTTCATGCTATAACATTCCCTGAGATGAGGACAGTCATTCAAGGAAGGGATTCGCGTTTCACCTACAGAGATGGGCATGCTATAATGAAGGGTATAGAATGTTGTCGGAAAATGGGGAAGGTGAACCTATGGCTGCCAAAAAACAATTTGCCATTATCGGTATGGGCCGATTTGGCACAAGTATAGCGAACAGCTTAAGCAAAATGGGATTTGAAGTGCTTGCGATTGATTCGAGCGAGCAGAAAATTCAGGATGTAGCGAATATGGTTACGCATGCGGTATCCGCAGAATGTACGGATGAAGAAGCGCTGAAAGCGCTTGGTGTCCGCAACTTTGACGTAGTCGTTGTTGCCATCGGGCAAGATATACAGGCAAGCATCCTGACTACGCTCATCCTGAAGGATCTAGGTGTGCCGACGATCGTTGCCAAGGCGCAGAATGAACTGCACGGCAAGGTATTAAGCAAAATCGGTGCTGACAAGGTCGTATTCCCTGAACGTGATATGGGGATGCGCGTTGCGCACAACCTGATTTCGCCGAATATTTTGGATTACATCGAGTTGTCTGATGACCACAGTATTGTAGAGATTCGTGCGACGCCGCTTATGATCGGCAAGAACTTGAAGGAACTTGATATCCGCGCGAGGTATGGATGCAACGTTATGGCAATTAAGAACAACGGCAAGACTAACATTTCTCCATATGCAGAAGATCGCATTAAAGAAGGAGACGTGCTTGTCATTATTGGGCAGAACGAACATTTGAATACGATGGAGCTGGCATTTTCGGAATCATGAGAGAACCATTGAGCATTACATCGATACAGAATAATAAAGTAAAGAGCTGGGTACAGCTAAAAGAACGAAAGCACCGCAACCGTGAAGGCTTGTTCATCGTGGAAGGCATCCATCTCGTACTGGAGGCTCTGCGCTCTGATATGCAGGTGGATGTCGTGGCGTATGACATGAACAGCGGAATACCGCAGGAGTTGGAGCCATTCCACTTGCGAGAAGAGGGGGGACTATCATCCTCTGGTCGTGCTCCGGGCACGGAGTGGATTGCAGTGACGGATGCGATCATACGCAAATGCAGTGATACCGAGACCCCGCAGCCTGTCTTCGCTATTGTCCATAAGCCTGCTGCATCGGTAGACAGCTTGCTGGCATCACCGAACTCGCTCGTTGTTGTTGTGGATGGCGTACAGGATCCTGGCAACCTAGGGACGATTATCCGTACCGCAGATGCAGTTGGCGCACATGGTGTCGTCATTGGCAGAGGGACCGTTGATCTCTATAATTCGAAGACGATTCGTTCAACTATGGGGTCGCTATTTCACTTGCCGGTTGTAGAGGGGGATTTAGCTGAGCTGCTTCCTGCTGCGCAAGCAAGCGGGGTTCGCCTAGCCAGCACGAGCTTGCAGGCAACGCATTCCTGCTATAGCTATGACTATCGACCGGCGACATGGCTTGTCGTTGGCAATGAGGGGCAAGGCGTCTCTCAGAATGTGCAATCGTTCGTAGATGATACGATTATTATTCCGATGCGTGGGCAGGCGGAATCGCTGAATGTAGCCATGGCTACTACAGTGCTGCTCTATGAGGCAATGAGACAGCGTCATTACTCGCAATAGATCCTGTGGTATAAATGAATATCCCTATAAAATAGTATTTGAATAGACAAGAGACTGGAAAAGGATTGATTTACTGCGCGTTCCTTTGTCCGGTCTTTTTGCATATGCGGGACTTAATCAGAGGAGGTTCAGTCTATTGAAGTATTTCATGAGTGATATACATGGTGAGTATAAGGGGCTCGAACAATTGCTAAAGTACGCGGAGATCGATTTAACTAAGGATCAGCTTGTGTTCGGCGGGGACTATATCAATCGTGGAAAAGAAAGCGGCAAAGTCCTCATGAAGATCAAGCAATTGGTAGATACATATCCTAACAATGTGATTGCGTTGATTGGCAATCATGAGGAAATGATGAGGGATTACTATCAACACGGTGATAAGCTATGGCTGAAACATGGAGGGATCGATACTCTTAAGGATTTTTCGAGGGCATTTGCTGATGAGTCGGAGATGCATAAATACATAGAATGGGCCTGCGGTCTGCCATTACTCTACGAAGATGATGAATTTGTTTATACGCACGCCGGATTAAATCCTCATGAACCGTTATATCAACAGAATAGAGGTATACTTTGGATGTCAGAGTCGGATTTTTACAGCATTCCGAAGTCTATTCTTCAGAGGTTGACCGACAATAAGCCTATCGTTCATGGCCATACGCCAGTAGAGCGAATCTATTTTGACGGAGTTCGTCTGAATTGCGACATGGGTTCGAATACGTACTCGATTAAAGAGGAGCGGGGATTAGGTTTAGTCAATGTGAGTGAAATGATCTATATCGTCTATAAGACAGCTCTGAAAAAAATGGAGACACGCAATGTTAACCGAATGTAATAAAGGTAACCCCTCATATGTTCCTATTATCATACAAAAATGTATGATAATTTCCATTATTTAATTATCTATCAATGTTCTCTTTTTTGCTAGGATGGAAGATAGGATAGCGCAATCTATCATCTCTAGTAAAGTGAGGATATCGAAGTGACCTTTCGACGCAAAATTGTATTGTTAACGGCTGTAGCCGCGATGTTTATAACCGGAAGTTTGGCATGGGGAGAATCGAAGAGTGCGGGCTCAGGTTTGCCATTCGATGATATTGCTGGTCTATACGGGCAGCAGGATATTGTCACCTTATATAAGAAAGGCATTGTGACCGGCTCTGGTAATCGACGCTATGAACCAGAGAAGTCGGTGACCCGGGCAGAATTAATCAGCATGATCAATCGGATGTTTAATTTGCACCCTGTGACAAGCGACATTCCTGCTTATGATGACGTGCCGCGCAGCGCTTGGTATTATGGTGCGGTTCAAGCAGGGTCATTGCTGCATTTGGTACAGGGAACAGGGGAGAGAAGCTTTCAGCCGCAACAGCCTGTAACCCGCCAGGAAGCAGCTGCAATGATTGTGCGGGCGTTCAAGCAATCTACGAAATCCGGCTCTGGCGTATTATCTTATCCAGATTCATTCGATATCGCGAAATGGGCAGTACCGTATGTAAGCATTATGCAAAAGCTGGACCTTATGACTGGTGACGATAAAGGGTTCCGGCCAAATGATCCGCTGACCCGGCAGGAGACGGCCGTCGTACTGAATCGGGCGCTTCAACGTCCTGATTGGTCGAAGGCTCTGACGAAGACTCCGCCGAAGCGCATCGAGATGGGATGGATGCATGAGCTTTCGACGCAGCAGTATATAGAGAAGGTTTCGGGATCAACCGTTAATACATTATCGCCAAGGTGGTTTTTCCTTGATGCGAAGCAGACGGTTTCGGATCAAACCGACAAGACGCTCCTATCGTGGGCGAAGCAGCATGGCAAGCAGGTGTGGGCACTTGTAGGCAATCGCTTCAATGCGGATTTGACGCATCAGGTGCTTACGGATCCGACGAAGAAAAATGCAGTCATTGCAAAGCTGTCAGGCTTTGTGAAGACATATGGGTTAGATGGTTTAAATCTTGATTTTGAAAATGTGCGACCAGAGGATAAACAGGCCTTAACAGCATTCGTATCGGAACTGGCGGCTAAGCTGCATCAACAGAAGGCAGTCCTATCTATTGATGTGTCTCCAGACTTGGGGACAGATTGGACGGAGGCGTTTGACTATGCAGCACTCGGCAAGTCTGCGGATTATTTGGTCCTGATGAGTTATGATGAGCACTGGGATGGTGCGCCAAATGCGGGATCTGTGTCTTCACAGCCATGGGTGCAGCGCGCGCTGGATAAACTGCTGGAGTCGGTGCCGTCTAACAAAGTCATCGTAGCACTTCCCTTCTATACGAGAGATTGGACGATAAAAGAAACAGGTGTTACTTCTCGTGAAATGACATTGAACGAGCAAGGGGAACTGCTGCGTTCCCGCAAGGTTAAATGGGATGACCGAACTTCACAGTATATCGCTGACTTCATGGATCGAGGAATAAGACATCAAGTGTGGGCAGAAGAAAGCCGCTCCCTGAGTTCGAAGTATGCAATGGCGAGCAAACGCAATGTGGCGGGATTTGCCTATTGGTATGTAGGTGCTGAGACGAACGATGTATGGAAGGCACTAGATAATCAGTGGAGATATTCTTCGTTAACATTTTGAAACAGGTTACATGTACGTAATAAATTGAATGGTGAATGAAAAAGTAATGGAGCAAATCGGACTATTTTTATCATTCATATCGAACGAGCAATCCGTGTTAATCTGGTTGCTCGTTTTTTTTGTCCTGCAATACATTACACGGTTGAATTCTTCTTTTTTCCCTCGGGCAAGCATACACTGAGAACGTACAGGCTGCTCGTTGCACCGACCGGAAGGGGGAATCGGATGTGAACAGGTGGCGTTCGAGCGGGTTCCGTGCGCGGCGATGGAGATGGCCGAAAATATCTTGGAGCAAGCGCCGTCCAGGCTGGAGAGCGTCAGGGTGGCGTCCACGGCCGAGGCTGCCAGTTGCAAGTCAATCAGAAGCCAAAAATGTATCATCAGGCTGGAGCAGCAGACAAGCGAAGCCGAAGCGAAAACGCAGAGCCTTCTTCATTGCGCTCGTTATTTTCACGCTATTGACAGTGCAATTGTTCGTCTACGTGGATAGAAATGTGAAGGGGCCGCTCATGCATTTGGCTAAAATTCGTGTAAAGCAAATTGCGACGCAGGCCATTAACCGAGCGATTACCGATCAGGTGATGCGTGGGCGAGAACTCGATAAGCTGATTGAATGGAAAACCGATTCACGTGGTAAAGTGACAAGCTTCGTCTTGAATTACAACGAGCATATGCGGATTACCTCCGAAACGGTAGATATTGTAGAGTCCTCGCTCAAAAATATTCATGAAATCAGTGACAAGATTCCGCTTGGTCAAGCGCTGGGCAGTCCACTGATTGCTTCCTTCGGCCCACGGATACCGGTTAAGATGGAGCCGCAGGGTGCGGTTAAGGTGGAGTTGAATACCCGCCCTATGGACGTTGGCATCAATATGGTACTGGTTGAGGTGTATATCAAGGTGACGGAAGAGGTCGCGATTGTCATTCCATTCGATCTGGAGCCTGAAGTGGTTGAAACTCAAATTCCAATCTCCTATTTGCTCGTCGTAGGGGATGTTCCAATGTACTATTATGATGGCAAGGGCCAGCCAGTGGGAGCGAATCGGGAAAAAGCCCCTGCCTTGTCGCTGCCTATGCAGTCGGTTCCAAGCAGCGGAGGAAGCGGGAGTATTTCTTCCGGCAGCAAGCAGGAAGGGATAACAGTTCCAACACAGACTGAAACGCATGCTGATCCGACAGCTCCGGCCGAGACTGGTGATGTGCAGCAGCATGGCGGTAACGGCAATACTGGATCGTGATCGGAGTATGGCGCACTGTATCAGATGCGCAATGGAATGTGTATGGGATTCGTATATGAAGAAGGGGCACATTCATCGGTACGGCCGAAAGATGTGCCCTTTTTGCCTTATTTAGAACCCAATCGTTAGCGCCGCTTGGAATTCAGCCGCTTGCGTTTATCGGATTGTTCCCACTGGTACAGAAGCGGATACGGATCGAACGCGTACTCGACTAAGCCGCGATCGCGATATACGCCATAGTGGAGATGCGGAGGGAACTTGCCTGATGTGCCAGGCTTGCCATATCCAGAGCTGCCAATCCATCCGACTGTCTGACCTGGGGTGACGATATCGCCAACCTTAATATGTTTCTCATAACCAGACAGGTGGGCGTAATAATGATATATGTTATTCAGATCACGTATGCCGATCCGCCAGCCGCCGTAACGGTTCCAGCCTTTCACCTCAACGATGCCATAGCAGGTGCTGCGCACAGGAACCCCATATCCGGCAAAAATATCGGTGCCTTCATGAATACGATACCCCCCGTAATGCCGTCCCATTCCAAAAGTACTTCGATATGAATAGGAGCTTCCAAGAGGCAATGGAAAAGTGTACTCGAACAAATCTACTTTATCGAAATGCTCGAAAATCCGCGCATACTGCTGGACACGCTGAACAGCACGCGGATTGGAATAATAATGCCACAGTCCATTGCCAAAATCTTCGACATTAGGCCCATAGGCTCCAATGATCGAAGCGACGCTGTAGAGCAAGTCCACATCATTCGAGGCGTCCGCACGCTTGTCCCCGGAACCGTCGCGTCCAATACCTCTAAAGATAGATATCGACTTCGGGTTGTCATCATTGATATCCGGGTTCAGCATGCCAGCCCATTTACGGGGATCCACATATACGCCTGTTAGTCGATCTGGATGTTTACGCTGTTTTGGGTTGGCTTTGGTCAAAGCCCGCTCGTACTGGTCGATGGCAGCTAATCGGTACCAAGGGATACCGGTCAGAATTGACATTTGCTCATATAAATTTCGACGCTCTTTCCATACATCCCCTGCCGGGGATGGTGCCTGACCAGAATCTTTGGCAGCTCCAGACTGCTGGCTAGACTGAATCTTTTGCTGCTGTGAACCAGACGGAGCGGCATGAACCGACACCGCCGAATGTGGTGTCATCAGCCCCAGCCATAAGGCAAGTCCTGCACATAGATAAGATGGAGCTTGTCTCATGTCTTCATTTCCTCCTTATTCCATACCTGAAAAGGTTGATTTAATGTTAGAATGTGCGTAAATGGCCTTTTTATCCAAGCAATGGACACGTAGGTATAGATTTTGAAGGGTTCATGGTATAATACAGAATTAGGTCAAGGTTAAGCGAACAAGAAGGAAGGTAGACTCCATGAAAACGAGAGAGCAGAAGCAGAAACCAGATTGGATACGCATCAAGCTGACTACCGGAGAGAACTATTCCGAGATTAAAGATATGATGCGCTCCAAAACGTTGCACACCGTATGCGAGGAAGCACGTTGTCCGAACATTTATGAATGTTGGGCAAATCGTACGGCGACGTTTATGATTTTGGGAGATATCTGCACTCGTGCTTGCCGCTTCTGTGCGGTCAATACCGGCATGCCGACGGAATTGGACTTGCAGGAGCCAGAACGCGTAGCAGAAGCTGCAGAGCGCATGGGCTTGCGCCATTGTGTCGTTACATCCGTAGCCAGAGACGATTTGAATGATGGAGGAGCATCGATCTTTGCAGAGACGATCCGGGCGCTACGTCGCCGGTTGCCACTCTGTAGTGTGGAAGTGCTTATCCCGGACTTCATGGGTAATTGGGATGCACTTAAGTTGGTTATGGACGCAAAGCCAGACATTCTCAATCATAACGTCGAGACGGTAGAACGGTTATCCGACCGTGTACGTGCGAAGGCGAAGTATGAACGCACACTTGAATTGTTGAAGCGTGCGAAGGAAATGCAGCCGAACATTCCTACGAAATCCAGCATTATGCTTGGCGTAGGGGAAGAATGGGATGAAATCTTGCAGACAATGGACGATCTTCGCGCCGTTGATTGCAACATTATGACAATTGGACAGTATTTACAGCCGACGAAGAAACACTTGTTCGTTGAGAAATATTACACTCCAGAACAATTTGCAGAGCTGAAGAACGAAGGATTGAAGCGTGGGTTCAGCCATGTGGAATCGGGACCGCTTGTCCGCAGTTCCTACCATGCGCATGAACAAGTCCAGTCCGCTCATAAGTCCATGGCTACACAAGCGTAATCGTGTTGTTAGCCGCTGGCGATGAGACGGAGTTCGCCTAAAGAGTGACCGTTCGAGAAGCCGATGTTCAGCAGCGGGAAGAATGCATCATCTACTCGATGTCCCAGTCTCCTTACAAGTTGCTAGCGACTTGTAAGGAGCAGCGGCGGCAATCGGGAGGAGAGGGAGCATGCAGGCCTCTATGTTATGGGAACAACCTCGATAAAGCGCGCTCCTCCGTTCGTGCTTGAGCCTGCTGCGGCAGGGGAAGGGGGAATCACGGACGTGATTCAAATTGGAGGCAGATCGTACGAAGTCATTCATGAGTACAAGAACGCATGGAATCCGGAAGCATTCAAGGGTCGCTATAGCGAAGTATTAGAACGGTATGATTACATTCTAGGGGATTGGGGATACAATCAGCTTCGCCTCAAAGGCTTCTTCCGTGACACTCATGCGAAATCCACTAAGGATAGCGCCTTGTCCGGAATGATGGATTACATTAATGAATATTGCAATTTCGGATGCGCCTATTTCATATTGGAGAGGGTAGGCAACAAGGATGTCCGTGTAAGGACTGCTGGAGATCAGGGAGATGAAGCAGAACAAGAAGGTGCAGCAGCATTGGAAGCGCCTACTGCGGATTTGCCGCCGCAGCAACCGAAGCAGGGGATCGTACTCCAGCCGAAGCAAAATAATCAGGATGCAGCAGCGGAACCAGCTGCGAAGCCATCCTCGTCTGAGCGTAAGCCTCGTCATTCGCGCAATCGCAATAAGCAGAATCATGGCAAAGGCGGTACACCGAATCAGTCAGGTGCGCAGCCACGACCTGCTGCGGAATCGAAGGAACGGGCAGAGCGGGTAGAACGCGCACCTAAAGAAGTGCGTTCCTAAGCAGACACAGTGGACTTACCGGCACCGCTTCTCATCTGTTCAAGACGAGGAGCGGTGCCGTTTGCATGAATAGGACACAGCAATGCCCGCCGTCCAGTGAACAGCGGGCATTGTGAAGTTGAACTTATACGTTATAACAGCCGTGCTCGTCATATCCGAGGAAGGCTTCACGCACCCGATTCCAGAACGGGAATGGACGATAGCGAATAAATGTTACCTTCTGATCGGCGACTCTACAGCGTATGGAGCATAGCTGCTCCAACGGAATGTTGATATGATCAACCGTTAGGAGCAATTTCTGCTTCTTCTGAGAATGGATGTCGCAATGATGATGCTTCGGCAAAATAAGCGACGATCCAAGCGTACGATACACACGGTTGTTGATGGATGAAATCTCAGCAAGTTGAATCGATGGGATCGAGGGATGAACCATTGCCCCGCCGAGACTCTTATTGTAAGCTGTACTTCCAGACGGAGTGGATACGCACACCCCATCTCCACGGAACATTTCGAACAGTTCGTCATTAATATCAATTTGAGCGACGAGCGTATTTTCTACCCCTTTAAGCGTAAACTCATTCAATGCGATGTATGTCTTGTTGGAGCCGTTGTCATGAGTAGCGACTTGCAGCTCAATTAGCGGATACTTGACGATGCGTGGTGATATTTGATCTTGAGTTCGATTATCTGCAATCAACTGAACGAGCATCTCAATTTCATCTGGCTTCCAATCCGCGTAAAACCCGAGGTGGCCGGTATGGATGCCAACAAATGCAAGTTGATCAAGCTGATCGATGTATCGATGGAACGCTTGAAGCATCGTGCCGTCTCCGCCTATGGATAATACAATATTCGGTTCGTCATCATCACGTACTAGGCCCCGATCGTTGGCCAGTTGGTGGAACGTGTCAGCTAATGCGGCAGATACGTCGTCTCCCCGGTTCATTACTGCGTACTTCAAGGCGTTGGCTCCTTTGCACTGCTTTTCATTAAGATTTATAACGAAGTATATCCAATTCCATATTATACGTTCCACATCTGGAATACAATCGCCATTTCATCTGAAGCAGATTAGCCGTTCCCTTATCTGCCCATTCGATGGAAGTATCGGAGCAATCCAACAGCCGCTGATCCGATACTCAATATAATGAGAATGGCGAAGGCTGCTAGAAGACCAGTATGTGTGGCTGACCATGCTGTATTCCATACTTTCGTTGGAATTATGTTGTGGTCTAAGTCAGACAGCCACGTAGGGAGCAAGGATTGTACCATTCTTGTATGGAGCAGCGGATACAGGATAAAAGCGGCGAATGCGGCAAGGAAGCTGTGAATGAGTCTGGAAACAAAGAAAGGAATATATCGTAAATCGCACTGATTCATAATACTAACGATTTGGGCATGGACGGACAATCCGCCCCATGACAAAATCCAAGCTGCGGCTACCACTTGTGCATGAGTGCCAGCTGAGTCCGCGGCTCCAGCGCCCTTAGCTCCAAGTGTGACCTCAAATATTCCACCGGAAAAGGCGGATGAGAGGGAGGCGGGGAATTGAACAGTCTGAAGCAGCCCTTGCAGCACAGCCTCCCATACACGCATAACCCCAATTGCGGACAGCAAGTCCATCGCAACGGAGAAAAAGACAACCAGCCCTCCTACAACGATCATAAGCTTTAAAGAGGAGGCAACAGCCTCCTGCAATAAGGTGCCGAGGGAGCGGCCATCCTTCTGCCTTGCCTCATGCATGGCCCAGAAGGCGCGGACAACGAGGGGAGTCTGCCTGACACGCTTCGTCTGTCCATGGGAGGAGATCGGCTCGACAGCTGCTGCTATGGGTGTCATAGGAACATGCGGAGCATGGAATCGCATTAATAGCCCGACGACAAATGCCGCTCCGTAATGAGCAAGTGCGATCGTAAGAGCTAGGCTGGCGTCTCCGAAAAATCCGATGGATACAGCACCTATTAGAAATATGGGATCGGATGACGTGGTGAAGGCGACGAGGCGCTCCCCTTCTTCACGGGAAATGAGCCTCTGCATTCGCAGCTGAGTGGTGAGCTTGGCTCCAACAGGGTAACCGGAAGCATAACCCATAGCGACCACAAACCCGCCGATTCCAGGGATGCGGAACATCGGGCGCATGATTGGATCAAGCAAGGTGCCAATGAAGTGTACAATGCCGAAACCAAGCAGAGCTTCGGATATAATAAAGAACGGGAGCAAGGATGGGAACAGGACGTCCCACCAGATGGCCAACCCCCGTGTCGAAGCGGATAATACGGTGTCAGGATATATGATCATTAATAAAATGAAGAGACCAATCGTTGCTGCGATGAGTACAATCTGGATGGAGGAGCTTGTCCGAGAGCGGCTCATTGTATATTCACTCCCTCTACTTCTTCAGTCAATGGGACGACCACTGCAATACAACATATGATAAAGGGACAACAATCATGCTGTTCACCTGCAGAACAGCGCTGTGATGATACAATTCTGTCTTTATTCTGTAATCAAAACGTAAAGGAAACGCTTGCATTTATCCGTGTCATTTCGGGAAGCATTATGGTACACTAAAAATACAAGAAAGATGAAATGCGTATCCGATCGTTAGGGGTGATTGGTGTGAGCATTATTGCAGGCATCCTTGTTTGCGCTTTTGTTTATGTCATTCGAGAATCGTTAATGGGATCACCAGAAGAAGATTGGTAAAGACAAGGTAAGAAGAGATTACAAACTACGGCCAGACGCTGAACAGATGCTCAGCGTTTTTTTTGTGCTTATTTTTGTGTTCATGACTCATTTGATTGAAACTTCTGCTCGTTTGTAATAAAGTGTTGAACAAGGACTACTTTATTGACGAAATGCTGGCTGTTGATTGCAGTCGCATGATGGAGAATAGATAGGAGCGATTATGGAACGGTACAGTCAAACAATATATGAGGCGATCGGCGGAGAGGCGACGGTTCGGAAGATGGTGGAGGCTTTCTATCCACGAGTCCAGGCTCATCCTTTGCTTGCGCCACTATTCCCAGAGGATATTATGCCGGTAATGGAACGACAATTCATGTTCTTGACGCAGTTTTTCGGAGGACCATCTCTCTACTCTGATCAGTTCGGACATCCAATGATGCGTGCACGTCATCTACCATTTCCGATAACGCGTGATCGTGCAGATGCATGGTTAGGCTGCATGCGGGAAGCGCTTCATGAGATTGGAATGGAGCCAGGGCTGGCAGCGATGGTTATCGATCGCTTATCGGGCCCAGCGTATCACTTTATTAATACGAATGATGAGGCTTAATTCCTTGTTCAAATAGAACGGCTCATGTATTCCATAATAGATTCGTTTTCATGGACTTCGTGCGACTCACATAATCGATCAGCAGAAAAGAGGAACGATTTATGGAGGTTGAACCGCTTTTTACGGTGAAGGTAGGCTGTCCGTACTGTGAACAGGTATTTGTTACTTCGCGTGTACGGCCTCGCTTCAAGAAGCCCTCACGCATTGACAGTGATTTTTGTACGCATTATGACGAGGGCAAGGTGAATCCGGACTATTACGTAGTTCGGGTATGTCCTTCATGTGGATGTGCATCCACAGAAAATTCCTTAAAACATTGGTACGAGCCGCAGCGTAGGAAGTTCGAAGCACGCATCGCGAACCAGTGGAAGAACCGTGATTACGGTGGCGAGCGGACTTGGGAGGATGCGCTTGCAACGTACCAGCTGGCTCTGTTAACAGCTCAGACTATTGGCGAGAGCCATCGTGTGGTTGCTGGTCTTCTTCACCATATCGCATGGTTGTATCGATACCGCAATGATGTGGTAGAAGAGCGTCGATATATGCAATATGCACTTGACGCCTATGTTGCCGTGCTGGAGCAGGAGTGGCGCGATCAGAACGATGCGCGGCTCATTTTTATTATCGGGGAGCTGTATCGCAGATTAGGCGAATTCAATGAGGCTGTGAAATGCTTCAGTAAAATTGTTCATGATAAAAGGATCATGGATGCGGCAATGATCCGAGCTGCTAGAGAGCAGTGGACCCTGATTCGTGAGGAAATGAGAGAAGCAACTGAAAACGCTACATCAAGTATGGCCGATTGAATGAGGAGACAAGAAGACGTGTATCCGGCAGAAGTGGCGGGTACACGTCTTTGTCTTGACCAGTGAAAATTAATCCTCACTGATCCGATGCATTCTCTATCGAATCGCGCGGTTTGCGAGCAAATAATCGTTATCCGCATCGATGATGACGAGGCGGTTGCGACAACAAGGGAATACAAGGAGCCGTTTTTTGCCGTCATGGATATCAGGAAGCTCATTTGGCTTAATGGGAAGAAGGACATTGTCTTTCTTACAAAACGGGCAGGTTGATATATACAGGTCGCCCATTAGCTGATCATACGGCAGTGTATTTTCAAATGGTATCATTCCTTGGTGTTCTCCGATGATTGTTCTGCGCCAGAAGGGCTCTGATCGGCCTTATTAAGCTCCGCGAGCTTCTGTATTAGAATGTGCTGCGGCATATGCATGAGCTGCTCTAAGGGGACATTAAGCGCCTTAGACAGTTTGACAGCGGTGTCTGCGGAGATTGGTAATGGTCTCATCTCACGATCCTCCCTATGCGAGTTCCTATAAATTTTGATATAGTTTAGTTATACACGGTCAAGGTGCAAAACTCAAACTTTGCAAGGTTGAATAGGTGTGGACAAATTAAGCCAAATGAAAGGTGTGTGCACGATGAAACAACCGTTAAGTCAAACATGGGATTTGGATGTCATTTTTGAAGGTGGATCAGAATCCGAAGCACTGAAGGCTTCATTGTCAACCGGTGAGCAGAAGATTGCTTCGATCACGAATGAGCTTAAGGCAATGGCGATTCCTCAATCTGGTAAAGAGGCGCAACAGCTTGCTAAATTGACTGAGCAGCTGCAGCAGTTGATTATAGAGTTGCGTGAGGCCGGTGCTTACATAGGCTGCTTGACGGCACAAAATGTGAAGGATAAGAAAGCGATTCAGTTATCGGATCGTGTACGTTCCATCGGTGCCCGAATGGTAACCTTGGATACGCTTTATGATGAGCTTTTGCGCGGCATGGACGAGCAAGTATGGTCTGAATTTGTTGCACTGCCTGAAATTGCAGGCATTCGTTTCAATTTGACTGAACGCCGTGAATGGGCTCGGGAGAAAATGTCACCGGAGAAGGAAGCGCTTGTAGGCGATTTGGCAACGGACGGATATCACGGATGGAGTGCCAACTACAACACAATCGTATCCCATTTCCGCATCACGCATGAAGAGAATGGGGAGACGGTGCATCTTTCTGCAGGACAAGCTGACAACAAGCTGTCCGATGCTGATCGCTCAGTGCGCGAGGACATGTTCGTGAAGTGGGAAGAAGCATGGGAGGAGCGTGCTGACTACTGTGCAGACGCATTGAACCGCATTGCAGGCTTCCGTTTGAAGCTGTATGAGAACCGTGGATGGAAGGAAGTATTGAAGGAGCCCCTTGCTTATAACCGGATGTCACAGGCGACACTGGATGCAATGTGGGATACTATTACACGCAATAAATCGGCGTTCGTGAAGTATTTGGAGCGCAAGGCGAAGCTGCTTGGTGTGGAAAAACTCACATGGTGTGATGTAGAAGCGCCAATCGGCAGCACGCAATCGAAGATTTCTTATGATGATGGCGCCCGTACAATAGTAGAGCAATTCGAGAAATTCAGTCCTCGTATGGCTAAATTTGCAGTGAATGCTTTCGAGAAGCGCTGGATCGAAGCAGAGGATCGCTCTGGCAAGCGCCCAGGCGGGTTCTGTACTTCGTTGCCTGTAAGCAAAGAAACGCGTATATTCATGACATATGCTGGTACACCATCGAACGTGTCTACGCTTGCGCATGAACTTGGACATGGTTATCATACGCATGTGATGGAAGACTTGCCTCCATTTGCACGGGGGTATGCGATGAATGTGGCAGAGACGGCTTCCACATTTGCAGAGATGATCGTAGCAGATTCTGCGGTGAAACAGGCGAAGGATGAGAAAGAGAAGCTAACACTGCTGGAGGATAAGCTTCAGCGCTCAATTGCGTTCTACATGAATATTCATGCGCGCTTCCTGTTCGAGACTCGCTTCTATGAGGAGCGTAAGCAGGGTGTATTGTCTTCGGAGGAATTGTGCTCACTTATGGAAGAGGCACAGAAGGAAGCGTTCTGTGGTGCACTGGATTCGTACCACCCGCACTTCTGGGCGTCCAAGCTTCACTTCTACATGACGGGTGTACCGTTCTACAACTTCCCATACACATTCGGCTATTTGTTCAGTACGGGATTGTATGCGCGGGCTTTGGAAGAAGGTGAATCCTTCGCAGCGAAATATGATGCATTGCTGAGAGATACAGCGGTAATGACGGTAGAGGATCTTGCACAGAAGCACCTTGGCGTAGATTTGACGAAGCCAGATTTCTGGCAATCGGCGATAGATGTGACATTGCAAGACGTGGAATTGTTCCTGCAAATGACTGAATAAATTAGAGTGACAACGGATAGACCGTGCAAGTTAAATGAGGCTTACATAGAAAGGAAAAACAACTTGGCGACATCAACTAGGCTTCTTAAGCTGTTCCATGCTTTGTTTTACTCAACGAATGCCGTTCTGCTTTCTTATTTGCCGCTTCTATTGCGGGAGCGGGGTTTCGAACCGTTTGAAGTAGGCACTATATTAATGTTGGGGCCTTTTCTGGCGATGTTTGCACAGCCTGCCGCAGGTCTGATTAGCGACCGCATCCGAAAGGTTCGCCCGCTACTAATCGGCTTGTGGATTGTATTGGGAATATCAGCGTCATTAGCTTTTTTGACAACGGATCGTATCCTTGTCGCGGTAAGTATTCTGATTTTGTATATTTGCTATCTTCCATCGATTTCATTGCTTGATACGTTAACAGTTAAAATAGCTAATTCTATGCAGCAATCATATGGAGCTGTTCGCCTTTGGGGTTCAGTTGGCTTCACCGTAACGGCTGTAACGCTAGCACAGGTATTTGATTTGGTGGGCGGAGTGGATTCACTGTTCTGGATGTATTTGCCGGTCTGGTCCAGCTTTTTTATCGGTATGTTCTTTTTGAAGGAACCGAGATATGATGATGGTGAGCCGGATGAAGCGGTGAACATGACCATTTTGAAAAAGGCGCTCACCATTCCTTCCTTGCTTGTATTGCTTGCTCTTATTTTCGTCATCGGGATGCCCCACCGGATGAATGATGCGCTGCTATCGCTGCATATGAGCGATTTGGGCGCAACCTCCGGGCAGGTATCGATTGCATGGGCTGTTGCAGGATTCAGTGAAGTTTTTGGCTTCATCATTATGGGACGAATCATGAAGCGGTATCGAATGTTGACATTGCTTTCCGCCGTAGGCATGCTATATGCGCTTCGATGGCTGCTGTATTCCATAACGACGGAGCCGGTGATGTTAATCGTACTGCAAGGACTGCATTCGATTACGTATGCTTGCTTCTGGGCCTTAGCAATCGAATTCGTAGTGCAGCTTCTCCCGCATAAATTAGCAGCTACAGGACAATCGCTGCTCGGTATGGTGTTCTTTGGCTTGTCCGGATTGGCAGGAGGAGTTATTGGCGGAGCACTGCAGGAATCGTATGGCGGTAATGTCATGTATGGCCTTGGTTTTGTCCTTGCCCTTCTTGGAACATTTGGCTTCATGTTGTGGAACCGCAAGGATCGCAAGCGCACGCTTGCAGTTGAACAAGAAGCGACCGCATAACTTGCATAATGGAATTGGAAATTAAACTTATACTTTACGGTGCTGAATCGCTGTAAGGTAGGTAAATAGGTAATCCAATAACAGCGGGGCAGCCCTTAGTAGCATTCTACTAGTGGCTGCCCCGTTTGTTTTGGTTATATACAATATTAGAATTTGAATACTTGAATCGTACGCTGCAACTGGATCACCTTTTGCTGCATTTGCTCCGTAGCATCGGCCATCGCTTGGACGGATGTAATTTGTTCATTCATAGAAGCAGATACTTGCTCTGTTCCCGCAGCAGATTGCTGTGTAATTGCTGAGATGTTCTCGATGGAGCTTGAAATGTTTACAGCTCCTTCCAGCATCGTATCACTTTCATTCGCGAAGGCGGCAATTTGTTCGGTAATAAATTGAATGCTATCTACAATTTCTAGGAAGATGCGCTCTGTTTCTTTAATTAATTCCGTTTGGGCGTGAACGACCTCTTCATTGACTTGAATATTCGTAATTGCCTGGCGGATGCCTGACTCAATGCTTTTCACCAGAGTAAATACTTCCTTCGTCGAAGCGGAAGATTCTTCAGCAAGCTTGCGAACCTCCTGTGCGACGACTGCGAAGCCACGGCCATGCTCGCCAGCACGTGCCGCCTCGATAGAGGCATTAAGGGACAATAGATTCGTCTGCTCAGCAATGTCAGAGATGGTGCGTGTAATTTTGGAGATGCCATCTGCTTGTCGTGCAAGTTCCTCAATTGTCGAAGCTACTTGATCAGTTGCCTCGATGTTGCGCTGCATGCCTGCGCTTTGTGTCTCGACTGCCGTTCTTCCCTTAGCAACGAGACCGACTGTAAGGGCAGAACGCTCATTCATTTCCTTCGTAGAGTATGTATAGGACTCAACCTTCTGCTCAATTTGCTTGACGGAATCCGACATCGATGCGACATCTTCGGAGATTTCCGCTGCTCCAATCGCAAGTTCATTTGATGAAGCTGTCACCTGTTCCATAACGAGCTTTAAATTGTGGTTCATATGATACATTTCTCTGCTTGATTCGGATACGTGCCGCGTAATATCGGTCGTTTGGCGTAAAATTTCACGAAGCTTAATGATCATGGAATTAAAAGCATGCCCTAACTCGCCAAGTGAATCATTCGTTGTCACGTTCAACGTTTGGGAGAAGTCACCCTTCGATACTTGCAGGGCTGACTGGGCAATGTCTTTGATCGGGGCACTCAATGAACTTTCCAGAAAGTTAATAATGGGATAGCTAACACCGATTAGAATGGCGATAATGATTATCCCGGTTGTAAGCGATACATCAGCTAGGAGTAGGACTATTGTCGCTAATGCGAATAGGCCGACGATACTGTAACAGCCGAACAGCAGCTTTTGTTTGAAGTTTAACTTGTAGAACCAGTTCATAGGACCGCTCCTTTCCCCTGTCATGCCAAAATTTAGAATTTGAAATCATTATAGCATCGGCTGTGAGGATGGTCTATGAAAATGTTAGTAAATTCAACACGATTAGACGAAATTCGTCAAGACGATTTTTCATGATGTAAAAATGTGTTGATTAAAGGAAAATAATCCCTTATACTGTGACTAAAGAACCATAAAATTGAAGCTAAGCTTCTGTCAAAATAGGGAGGAATGAATAAGATGAAGTCTGTCTCGATTCCATTAGCTAGGCAAATAAGCCTAGTTTTTGAGAAATTAGAATCAGAGCTGATTGGTTTGACAGGTGGAACAATTGTAGTTTGTCTTCGCAATGATATCATTGGGAAATTCGGTGTGAAGCACGATGCGTTGGAAAGCTGTGCTGGTGAACTAAAGCCGATTCGACAAGGATTGTCGAGGCAGCAAATTGCCCAATTTCTGCAAACGGCGATTGATGCGCTGAAACATAAAAAGCATTGGACGCATGGGGAGATTGTGTACGATTTTACAGTTAGGCATGGGGAGCTGTATGTCAGCACATGGTTTGAATCGAATCATAATATGGTTCATATTTTGGATAAGAAGGAAGAGAATCTACATACTTACAGAAATGTATCTTAATGTGTTCATTCGCAATTGTCGAATGTTATTTGTAAATAAGAAAGCAGGAGTCCCTTCTAACACCAGTTGGTTGTAGTAGGACGTCCTGCTTTTTTTCGTAAGTATGGGGTGTTGCGTAACTAGCTTAAAAAGGTTCAACAGCTAAGCTTATCGAGCGCGGCCAGCCAATTGCTGTTCAGCAATTTGTACAAGACGCTTCGTGATGTAGCCTCCGATGGAGCCCATATCGCGAGAAGTATAGTTACCGTAGTAACCATCTTGAGAAATTGGAATACCCAATTCTTGAGCAATCTCAAATTTCATTTGTTGAAGTGCTGCTGTTGCTTGAGGAACAACGAGATTGTTGGAACGGCTTCCGCTTCCTTGTTGTTGATTTGGCATGTTGTTCACCTCCTTGTGATAGTTATTATGGAGAGATAGAGATGAAATATGCGAGAGGAAGTGCTCGTTGTGAAATGTAAATAATGCCAAGTTGTCCTGATCTGGCAATGTGGGAGGAACGCAAAAAGGAGGCTTGTCGCCTCCCCTGTTATGGATGTTGGATTTCAAGCTCTAAGTTGAGGCTAACTGGCTTGTTCGGCTCAAGTTCAATCAAGCCTGTAACCTCATTGCCGAATGGAAGATTTGGCGCATCAGGAAGCCAAGTATAAGGCTCTATGCAGATAATTTCATTCGCAGTGCCTCGAGTGTAGAGAACCCAATGCTTGAACCAAGGCTCATTGCCTGTATAGCGGATACGATAACCGTCTTCGCGGGTCAGCCAAGCTTCAGGCTTATGCTCGCCTATGCTGAATACCGTATCGAAGTCGGTTCCTTCTAAGTTCATTCCGGAGAGCAGCTTCTCGTTATCACCCAGCGGCAACGTATTTCCTGTCATAATAAGCTCTTCGTCCAGCTCATACACACCTGTAACAGGAACCTGCAGGGTCCAGCGGTTCGGTTCGCCATCAAGTTGTAACCACGTATGTGTTCCGAAGCCAAATGGTGCAGTCTGCCCACCAACGTTGGTTACTTGCAATTGTTGTGTCAGTTGGCTTCCCTTCAGTTCGTAAGTAAGCTCGAACTGGAGAGGTGTTGGATATTGCTCCATCCAGTGCTTATCTTCAGAAGAATGGAACCGAACCGTGACGATAGCGTGATCTTCGGTTGCTTCGGCACATGTAACTTGCCACGATTGCAAACGATGCAAGCCGTGAATGTGATTGTTGTTGGCTGTGTTCTGATCAAACTGATAGGACACTCCTGCATATTGGAATTGTCCGCGGCGTATCCGTCCAGGCGGCATAAGCATAGGGATGCCGAAGTGGTAAGGTTTGGTCATATAATAATCCAGATCGCTCTCAGCTGGCGTACGCAAAATATCGCGTTCAAGCACTTTGTCCCACAGACGAATGAGATTAGCGCCTAGGGAAGGCAGCAATGTTGCCTCAAGCGTGTCACTGTGAAGAATAACTGTCTCATGATCGTTCCATTTGCCTCTCGTAATCTGATACATGCGAATTGCCCCTTTGCTCGTGAAGTTATGTAATGGTTTGTTATTTTCATGATAGCAAATTCATGCATTAAAGTCATTGAAGCACACAAGGTCTAATTCAAGCGGGCGATAAACGGACAAAGGATAGATTGACAAATACAATGATCTTCGCTATCCTTATGGCTAATTCCTAGTTATGTAGAGCTCGCATAAGTGATAGGATATAATTGAATTCGTGTAAAATGATGATGAGGACAAGTACGCTATGCGGTAGCTCCAGAGAGTCGGTGGTCGCTGTGAACCGACGCGAATGCATAGTTGGAATGGGCCTCGGAGTGCTGTGTTGAACCAGTGATGTGCATGAAGTAGACATAGCCGCAGCTCTGCGTTACAGAGGTCAAGGCTTGCAAAGAGGGAGTCAGCATCGTTTGCTGATGCTTCCTAACATTCGTAGGACTGTGCTTGTTAGAAGTCACAGCCATACGATTATGCAGGCGAATTAGGGTGGCACCACGGTTCTTCGTCCCTTGCGGATGAAGGGCCTTTTTTGCGTTCTCGAGTATGACGATACAAGAATAATGATATTTGTTGAAAAGGAAGTGTTGCGTGATGAAACGCGTATTATCTGGTATTCAGCCAAGCGGTCAATTGACACTTGGCAACTACATCGGAGCAATCCAAAACTTCGTGAAGCTGCAGGAAGAACATGAGTGCTTCTTCATGGTGGTAGACCTGCATGCCATTACTGTACCGCAGGATCCGGAAAAATTGCGTGAGCAGACAGAATCTGTAGCTGCCTTGTATATTGCGGCAGGCCTCGACCCAAGCAAGTCGAACATTTTCCTCCAATCTCATGTTCATCAGCATGCAGAGCTTGGATGGTTGATGACGACACTCACCTATATGGGTGAGTTGGAGCGGATGACGCAATTTAAGGATAAGTCGGAAGGGAAGCAGTCAGTTGGATCGGGCTTGTTCGTATATCCATCTCTTATGGCTGCGGATATTTTATTATATCAAGCCGATCTTGTTCCCGTTGGCGATGATCAGAAGCAGCATTTGGAGCTTACTCGGGACTTGGCTGCACGCTTCAACGGGCGTTTCGGCGACTTCCTGACTGTTCCAGAACCGTATATCCCGGAAGTCGGCGCACGGATTATGTCATTGGATGACGCCTCCAAGAAAATGAGCAAAAGTAACCCTAACCCTGGAAGCTTTATTGCCTTGCTAGATGATCCTGCTGTTATTCGAAAGAAAATCAGCCGTGCGAAGACGGACTCTGAAGCGCTTGTGAAGTACGATCCTGCGAATAAGCCGGAAATCAGCAACCTGATGAGCATCTATGCTCACGCTGCTGGTATGTCCATTGCTGACATTGAAGCAAAGTACGAGGGCCAAATGTACGGGCCGTTCAAGAAAGATTTGGCTGAGCATGTCGCTACGCTCATCGAGCCGCTTCAGGCCCGCTATCATGAAGTAAGACGCACAGGTGAACATCACGAGGCGCTGCGTCGTGGTGCTGAGCGAGCACGTGAAGCGGCAGAGCAGACATTGACGGAAGTGAAACGCCGGATGGGCTTCGTGCTCCCGCAATAAATCTAGGACGATTTGTTAAGCCTGCTTGCCTACTGGCCTGATGTATGATCTTGTTGGGCTAAGCTTCGCCGACGAAGCTTGGCCTTCACAATGAAGCCGCATCCCATATTCACGATAGCAAGTATGGTAAAGAGAAGAGCAAGCCAGACACTTTGGCTGATGGAGATCGCTGTTGCGATCAGCAGGGCGATGGAAGAGCATGCGAACCATAGTGATAACCATTTGTTCATGGGGAAGACTCCTTTTCGCAAAATAATGTTACAGATAAGTATAACATTTTGCAGGCCGGATAAAATAAGTTTGCAAGCTTGCACAACTAGAAGCGCCTAATTGCGAAAGGAGATTCACCTATGTCTAATCGTTCTGGTTCCAACAACTTGGTTGTTCCTCAAGCTACTGCTGCATTGCAGCAAATGAAATACGAAATTGCTCAGGAATTGGGCGTTCCAATTCCACAAGACGGCTACTACGGGAACTACACTTCCCGTGATACCGGTTCTATCGGGGGATACATGACGAAGCGTTTGGTGCAAATGGCACAACAATCGCTTTCCGGCGGTTCCCGCTAATCGAAATGCACTAATGATTTGGCTACCCTGCGCGTGGGGTAGCCTTTTATTATGAAAAGTGAGCATCAACAGCATTTGGCCAAAAAAGAAGGTACAGTGGATCCTGTCTTCACAGATTCCCTGTACCTTCTTCTTCTAAGTGCCCTTACACGCCGTTTCTATTCGTATTCCAATCCAAAATGCTTGCCGGAGTGAGTTTTGTTCAGCCAGCCTACGAAATAATCAAGCGTCTCATACTTGGCGTTCATCATGACGACAGCAACGAGGGGGAATTGCTTGCGATGCCTATACCTGACATCGGCCCAGCGAACGGCATATCCATAACCGGTTGGCTCTACCGTTGCACAAGCGTAGCGTGAAATGTACAGGAGCGCTTCTACAGCAGGGTGCTCCTTGGAAGCTTCTACTGCTGGATGCTTATCGCAGTAGGCCGTCTCTGTCCAATGGAGACGATTGTGATTCCAGTTCCCGATTCGGTATGCCCCTTCTGGAAGAGGCTTGACTACATTCCATCTGGATAGCGATACGGTCGGAATAAGTGTATACGTGTCCGAATGGACGTACTCTTCATCGAAGAGCAGCATCTGATCCTTAAGCTTCTTGTGTACAGATGCCCTCCATAAGAAGTACACAAGGAGCAGCGCATACAGCACGGGAAATACTATTCTTGGTGACAAGACACCCAATCCCCACAATGCTACAGCTACGAGGTGGGAAGAGAAAATAATCGGATCGAACAGCGAGATGAAGTCAAAGGACAGCCATTTGTCTGTAACAGGCCACGCCGCTTGGGTCCCATAGGCATTACACAGATCAGTAATGACGTGTATAACTACGGCGAGAGCGGTCCAGAGCAGAACGTGCCAGAACAAGGCACCCTTGTTCAGCAAAGTCATTAGACCTGCGATAAGCAGTGCCCATATTGGCAGCATCGGGATGGAATGTGAGATGCCTCGATGCTGACGAATATAGGTGGTGTTGTCCTTCAGCTTGAGCGCAACATCCGCGTCCGGAGCCTGTGATCCGAGCAGAACACCGAAGAAGACGGCCGAAGCCGTCGCAGGATGGGTCATGACGGCAGGATCAATGTGTGAGAGTCCGGCAAGCCCCAATCCGATAACAGCATGTGTGCTTGTATCCATATTCGTAATCACCCTCTTGTATTGTGAGCAATTATGTACCAGAATATGACTCATGAGTACAAATCACAAGAAGAATTCAGTGGGGGAACATAAGAAAGAGGGGGAATCAACCATGAACATTATATTTGTCGAGTATCGAATTGATCCGGACAAGCGAGAAGCATATTTGGAACAGATTACAGAGCGCCTGCAGCCATTTCCTCAAGTCGTATTATATGAAGGAACTGACCAGCCTAACGTATTCGTGGAGCAGTGGATGGATACCACACACGAAGAGTATTTGCAGCTAAGACGGATTCGTCTCGAGGAAACGAGCGAATGGGACGTCATTACCGATTGTATTCCTGGCGGCAGATCCAAATTGCATATCTGGGAGTTCGCATCAATTTCCAAATAAGTATAGCCGCACACGCTTTTGTGAGGAAGATCCAATAGATTGTCAAAATGATGAACGATGCTGCGAGACATTGTCAGCAATTGGACGTTTTTGATATGATGAAAATTACAGCGGAAACATAAAGTTTCTGCTCTTGTTTGTACAACACAAGGAGGAACAGGTCATTTTGGATAAACAATATACGTACCAGGCTCCTTCCGACTCTATCCCGCTATCGCCGGAACCGGTGCGGGTCGAATTATGGAAAGAGTTTGTTCAGTTAACAAAGCCGGGCATTATTCGCTCCAACTTAATGGCTGCATTTACAGGGTTTTGGGTGGCAGCCAAATGGGATATTCCGTGGATGACCATGCTGTGGATGATAATTGGTACAGCACTTACGATGTCGTCCTCATGCGTGTTCAACAACTATTTTGATCGAGATTTCGATATGAAAATGGAACGTACGCGCAATCGTTCGCTTCCTACGGGACGGTTACAGCCGAATGTTGTGCTCTGGTATGCCATTATTCTTGGTATTGCAGGTCTGTCGGTCTTGTTCCTGATGACCAATCCATTGACAGGATGGTTTGGCGTTCTGGGCATGTTTGTTTATGTAGTCATTTATACATTGTGGTTGAAGCGAACATCGACATGGAGTACCTCTGTTGGAGCCATTTCGGGAGCAATGCCACCCGTTATGGGGTATACATCTGTGACAGGTCAAGTGGATGAAGGAGCTATCCTGTTGTTCCTCATTCTATTCCTGTGGCAGCCGCCTCACTTCTGGGCGCTAGGCATTCGACGTGTTGAAGAATATCGTGCCGCTGGATACCCGCTGCTTCCCGTAGTCAAAGGAATCGAGCGGACGAAAAAGCAAATGATTCCATATGTACTGCTGCTTCTGCCGGTTACTTGGCTGTTCTATTCGTATGGCTATGTAAGCTGGATTTACGGGGTATTAGGAACCATTCTTAATGTGCTTTGGCTGTATATTTGCATCTCGGGCTTCAAGGCGAAGGACAATGAAGCTTGGGCGAAGCGCAACTTCTTGTTTTCAATTAACTGGTTATTGCTGCACTTGTTCATTCTTGTCTTGGATACGATGGGTAAAATGTAATATCGCATCAAATCGAATTAATTGGAATTCAGCCTGACCACTAAAGGGAGTGTAACGGGAGGAACAGACGATGTCTCTATGGGCGAAGAAGTATTCTTTGCAAATCTTCTTAATGTCACTGGTTGTGGTATTTGCAATTGTTGCGGCTTGGTTATATTGGCCGCGTGAAGATTTCAAGAAGGCACCGGATTTTTCAATGCAAAATGTGGATGGAAGCACAGTAAGTCTTGATAGTACAAACGGGAAGGTAAGGCTCTTCTATTTCTATTTCACGAATTGTCCGGACGTCTGTCCGCCGACGACATTTATGCTGTCTGAAGTACAGACTTTACTGCAGGAGAAAGGCGTATTTGGTAAAGAGGCAGGTATCGTATCCATCTCCTTCGATCCGGAGCGGGATACGATGGATGCAATTAAGACGTGGTCACAGAAATTCAACGCTGACTACTCAGGTTGGTATTTCCTTCGCGGAAAAGAAGAGGACGTGGCCAACATGATGCCAGCGCTGGACTCTGCTGTGATGAAGGATCAGGATGGCAACTTTACACATCTCAATGTCATTACCCTGGTCGATCAGAAGGGCAATATTCGCAAAGCGTATAATGCGAATGATCGGGAGCGAACAACGCCCGAAGTGATTGCGGAAGATGTCATGAAATTAATTAAATAAGAGATTAGTTAAGCGGGGGAAGAACCGGATACACGATGTATTCGTCTAACCCCGCTTTTTCTAATTGTTGGATTAAATACTCATCTGGCGTGCCTTCTACTCCAGCATACCCTCGGCGCGTATAGAGATGATCTGCATCCGGGAACGTGTCTCGCAGTACAGCTCGAATACGTTTCCCAGAAGAGTCATTATCCATAAATAAGTATACGGGCTTATCTCCAACCTGCTTACGCAGTTTTTCTGTGCGATCGGTATTCAATGTCCCATATGTGCACATGATGTCAACTTTGTCAGCCAACAGCTTTCGCAAGCGGCTGCGATCGTTTTTGCCTTCTACGATGAGAGCGATTTCCATCGTGTTCACCTTCTTCCTCTATGCGGTACGGGCAGCATTCCGAATCTGATGGAAATGATCCGGCCAGTAATTCTCCCATTATCAATAGTGTACCACGAATGATGAAATCCATTGCGGCGATGCAACACATGACAAAATTGGCTTGCCCGGAGGCAAGCCGTATAAGGAGAGAGCGAGATGGGGGGGTTACAGCAGAGGAGCACGCAGAATGATGACGAGCAGGATGAACAGGGCGAGAATTACGGTGGTTATTGTCCAGAAGCGTGCGCCGAACGCCAGCTCTGGCCCACCGCCAGGCTCAGTATAATACCCCAACTAGGTTCACCTGCTTTCGTCGGTAGTTCATTTCTCATCATTATAGTATGTTCGCGGAATTCTCCTGTTCTGTGTGTTCACCCATATTTGGAAATATGGGCGCAAGCCATGCGAAGGCATCAATATGCCGGGATAGGACATTCAGCTCTTGTTCTTATGTAGTTGGGTTCGTCGTAGGTGGACGCGTGCTGTGGACAGTCTTCTTCACTAACGATGTAGGCTTGCCTGGCGGGAGCAGCGTAACGGCTGTCATAAGGACGAGAAATGCGATGAAGTACGGCGATAATTGCCCACGGAGCTGCCCGGCAATCATCGGTCCAATGAAGGAGCCGATAGAAGAAGCAATCGATAAAATAGAGAAGATTCGTCCGTATCTGGCCCCGCCGCTCAGCAACAAGAGATGTGCTGATAAAGCCGGTAAAATGATTCCCTTCGTCATGCCGATAAGAAATAAGGAGAGAAGTAAAGGAACAGGCCAGTGAATTGCCAATAGAAAGAACAGAATCGCTAGCGAAAAGGAGCCGAGCCATGTGCGCATATAAGCAGAATATTGATTCAAGAACAACATGCTTAAGGTAAGGAGCGCCCCGAGGCTGATGGCCGAGAACAATACGCCTGTTTTCATTATTGAGGTTAATGCGTCAGCCATAAATGGCAACTCAAAAAATAAGATGCCCTGCGAGCAGGCAATGGCAAGCGGCATAAAGTAGAAGCGCCATGGGATAGCAGGTGCATGCTCAGAAGATGCAGCTGGTGTTGAAGTAGGGATGCTTGGTGCTGTCGTCTTAGAGGAGGGACTTTCACTTTCTTGAACATCTTGAATAAACAGCCATGCCAACATACCAACAAGGATAAGGCCAATGCCCAGCGCTTGGAACGCCATGACGAATCCGATTTGGGAAACGAGATAAGCGCCAGCGGCAGGAGAGACAACAGAAGCCAATGTATGGACGAGCCCATTGCCCGCCATCAACTTGCCTTGATGAACATGATCGCGTGCCATTCGTGCAAGCAGAGACAGGCAAGCAGGGGAGAGGAACGCGAGTACGAATCCGCTTATAGAGCGTAGAATAAGCAGCTGCCATGGGTTGACGACATGGGCCTGAAGCATGAGAATAATGCCGGCTCCAATGAGGCTGAACACGATGAAGATGCGGCTGCCGAAGCGGTCTACTCCGTAACCGGCCATGACGTTGCCAGGCAGATGGGTGAACGAGTACATACCCATCATTAATCCGATGAAGGATGGAGCAGCACCAAGAGAAATTGCAAATGGGGTCAGTATGGGGTACTGCGCATGCAAATCGAAAAACGCAACGAATAAAAACAGGTAGAGCCAAAAGACAGAACGCAAGCCAAGTCACCTCCAGATCGCTATGGTATACTTGTACGTATTAGCGGACGAACTTAGTACCCGAATTTGGCTGAAGGTGTTAGATGGTCTGACTGTTGCATCATATGGGAATGATGTATAATACGCTTTGGAAAGGGTGATTGAAGAAGTGAGTCAACTCGAAATGTGGTTTGAATTTATTAAGCAAAATTGGCTTGTCTTCCTAATCGCACTCATCGTACTGCTCGTAATTGTTAGTTTCGTGAAAACGATGATAAAATGGGCGCTGGTCGTCGTAATTGTCGCTGCTGTAGCCGTCTATAGCGGAATTACGTGGGACGACGTGAACAACGTAGTGACGACAGTGAAGGATGAGACTGTGCTGAAGCTTAAGGATCAAGCGATGAATTCCATGATGGAGGAAGCGAAGAAGGCGACGTTCAAGAGCAATGAGGACGGGACTTATACGATCAAGTCGCCGAATTTGGAGCTTACAGGCACTCCTAACAGCGACAAAGTGAAATTATCGTTCAATGGAGTCTCCCTTGGTGAATGGAGCATGAACGATACGATTCGCGATTTCGTGAAGGAAGCGAAGCAGAACAAATGAGTACCGGATTGCAGTGGGAATGGAACGCGATAACGCTAGTACTGCTTGCGGTCGTGCTTCTTTCCGCAGTTCAAGGGGTGGCGAGAGGCGCTTCGGGGTCCATGCGCCACCTCTTTCTATTTGTTGCTCAGTCGGCCTGCACCATTGCATCGCTTATCCTGTCCTTCGCTGCTGCGATGTGGCTCTCGCCCATGGTACAGCGTCAGTTCGTTGATTGGAATATTGTTATACCCTCCCATGCACTGGTTTGGTGGGAGCAGATCTATTATACCTTCGTGACAGGGGTACGGGACTTCGCACTGCTGCGCGTTGCAATCTTATTCGGCATCATCTATATGCTCGTCCGAGGAATAATGGGTTGGCTCGTTTCTTTGATCTGGAGCGGGGCTTCTGTGGCGAGTCAAGAAGAAGGAAGCTCATCTTCTCGCTCAGGGTTCATGCAAGTGATTGGCCGTATGGCCAATTGGCTAACGGGTGGTGCAATTGGTGCGCTAATTGGTGGTGTGCGCGCCTTCATCATTATTATGGTGTTATTCGTATATGTTGCCCTTCAGCCTGCTACGAAGGCAAGCGATATCATTCAATCCTCTTCTGCTTATCGTACGGTGGCTAACCAAGTGATCGAGCCTCTTGCGGGATCATTAATTACAGAGAGTCTGCCTGTCTTCACCTCCCAAATGGGGCAAGAATTCGGAGAACTTCTGCAGCGACGATATGAAGTCATTGATAATCAGATTTCTTCCGATGTGAAGCAAGCTGCGCGTGATGTGACGGCAGGAGCATCGAACGATGAAGAGAAGGCGCGACGCTTGTATGATTGGGTTGGTTCTCGGGTTCAGTATGATTGGGATAAGGCCAAGCAATACGAGACGAAGCGGATTTGGAAGGAGCAGACCCCGGAAGATACCTTCGCTACGAAGCAGGGGGTATGTATCGATTATGCTCGTCTGTATGCAGTTATGGCTCGTTCCTCAGGACTTCAAGTCAAGGTTGTGACTGGTCTTGGATACAATGGCAATGGCGGCTATGGTCCGCATGCCTGGAATGAGGTCTGGCTAAGCGAACAGAAGAAATGGGTGCCGCTAGATAGCACATGGGCATCATCGGGAGATTGGTTCAATCCTCCTAAGTTCGACACCACTCATATTCCAGATAAGCCATTGACGATAAGATAATTTGCGGCGATGGCGATTAGAAGCTGCACAACCTTTGAATATAGGCAAATCAGTATGGTAAAATAAATAAGATTGTACAGCAAAAGTTAGCAAGAAAGGATGATTGGCATTGAGTCATCCAAATGCGGATGATCCGCAGAAGCGGGAAGTACAGAACCGGCGTACGTTTTCGTTTCGGTTGAACTTATTCTTTTTTATTACATTTTTGATTTTCACCGTGCTTATCGTGAGACTGGCCATTTTGCAATTCGTTGAAGGTCCCGCCCTGAAGGAGAAGGAGTCCCAGCTTGGATTCCGGGAAACTGCGGTACCACCGCTTCGGGGAACTATTTATGATGCTTCGAATACGCGGCTAGCCTATTCTACAGCGTCGCAATCTCTTTACTTCAATGTGGTGAAGAATTACGGGGATCCGAGCAAGAAGATGACGGATGACCAGAAGAAGAATCGAGCTGAGGTAGAGCAGCTTGCGAAGCAGCTCGAGGAAATATTCAAGAAGATAGGCAGTCCTCAAGACAAGCCATTAACAGCTGAAGAAATTTTGAAGCGAATGGACTTGGGTGGAAAGATGAACTTTGTTTTCGTTCCTAGGCTCATTAAATCAGGATTGACGAAGGAAGAGGTTGCTTACTTCCTGGAGCATAAATCGCAGTTCAAAGGCATCGATATCGTCGAGGATAGTGTCCGTAACTATGATAAGGATACGATCGCAGTACAGACGGTCGGTTATTTGAAAAAGTTCAAGGGTGTTCGCGAGCGGATGCCGTTCTACAAGGAACAGTATGAGAAGCAGGAACAGCTTCCTACGGAGAAGGAATACTTGGAATACGAGGATGTTGGCGTTGACGGCATCGAATTGATGTATCAGAACGAGCTGCGCGGTTTGAACGGGGTGAAGAAGTTCCCGGTCAACGTGGCGGGTCGTATTATCGGGCCGATGCAGCTGACGAAGCCGGAGCGCGGCAACAACATACATTTGACGATCCATCGCGATATTCAAAAGGCAACAGAGGAGTCCATCGTAAAAACGCTGGAGAAGATTCGTAATTCCTCGAACCGCACCGAGTATGCACCAAATGCACGCACAGGCTATGCAGTTGCGATGGAAGTGGACACGGGCAATATCGTATCGATAGCCAGTATGCCAGATTATGACCCGAACGTATGGCGGAATGGTCAAATCAGTAGCGACGACTATGAAAAGATTCAGTATTTCATGGGGAACGGAGCTATTCGCGAGGTTTATGGACCATACAATGATGACAAGGAGCGCGGACGACATCCGACATCACTTGTATACCTCGGTTCTACAATGAAGCCATTGTCCGTCCTCATCGGTCTGAAAGAAAATCTGTTCGGCCCATGGGCAGAATACTATGATAAGGGCTATGGGGAGTTCGGCCGCAAAGGATATGAGACGAAGGTATGGAACTCGAGTCGAAGCTCTTATGGTTATATGGATGCTGCGAAAGCCCTTAAAGTATCCTCCAACGCCTTCATGGTAGACATGATCGGGAAAAAGCTATTTTCCCTTTCCGACCGGAATGGGCTGGAGTTATGGGATAAATATATGGATGCCTTTGGTCTCGGCGTGAAGACAGAAAGCGGTATGCCTGGTGAATCCGCTGGATTGAAGGACTACCTGGTGGAGGCGGAGCGTAACAATGCACAATCCGCACTTGTATATGCCTCCTTCGGTCAGCAAGGGAAATATACAACCTTGCAGCTTGCTCAATACGCAGCTACCTTAGCGAACCATGGTCAGCGCATTAAGCCTCAGTTCGTGAGCAAGATTACGGACGGAGATGGCAAAGTAGTAAAAACCTTCGGACGAGAAGTGTTGAACGAAACGAAATTCGACGACACGCACTGGCGTGTTGTTGAAGAAGGGATGTCGAAGGTTAACGTTCATGGCTTTGATGGTTTCCCTTACTCGTTCTACAGAAAGACAGGTACTTCGCAGCAAAGTATAGCGGGGAAAACGCTGGAAAACGCGGTGTTTATCGCGTATGCGCCGGCGGATAAGCCGAAGCTTGCGGTTGCGGTTGTCGTTCCGGAAGGCGGATATGGTTCTTACGGGGCAGCTCCGGTCGCGCGTGCTATGTTTGATGCGTACGATGAGGTATACGGACTAACGGGTACGCCGAAGAAGAAGCAAGGTACAGGCGGCGAATCTACGGATGCAGCTAACAACAATCAATAAGCAGGAGGAATCGCTGCGTTCAGTGGCAATGATGAATTTCTGAGCGTTGCAAGCCTCAAAATATAGACTTTTTCATATCGTACATGGTGTCACCGATCAGGGAGCACATCGCATACGATATGGAAAAGTCTTTTCTTTTTGCAAAAGTATATGTCTAGGGAAAGAATTTTTTTTATACAAAAATAGTTGCATTAGGGAAACATATTTGTGTATATTAAACAATGATCAGTGATAAACGTAATCATTACAAAAAAACATTGGGCATTCATGTGGGAGGGAACGAAAGATGACGAAGGCAGCTGAAAGACCGAATGGGAAGTTTAAAATGAATTCGGCGTTGAAGCGGTTGGTTATGACGATATTGTTCTTAAGCGTAGCTGTAGGATTAGCAGCATGTGGAAGCAGCACAAACGAGGGCAAGACAGAGGGAACTGCAACGTCTGCCGATGCTCATCCAATCAAGGTGACAACTACGATTGGTATGATTGCTGACGTGGTGAAAGAGGTAGGAGGAGAACGTGTTGATGTGATTGGGTTGATGGGGCCAGGGGTTGACCCTCACTTATACAAGGCGTCCCAAGGAGACATTAAGAAGCTGGATGATGCGGACATCGTATTCTACAACGGCTTGCATTTGGAAGGGAAGATGGTCGATATTTTGGAGAAAATGAGCGGCAGCAAGACGACGGTTCCCGTCTCCAGAACAATTTCGGAATCAGAGCTGCTCGCAGATCCGACATTAGCACAATCGCATGATCCGCATATTTGGTTCAATGTGCAGAATTGGATCAAGGCAACGGAGGTCATTCGCGACACGCTGGTGGAATATGATACGGCACATGCAGAAGCCTATAAGCAGCGTGCTGAGGCATATGTAAGCAAGCTGCAAGAGCTTGATGCGTTTGTACACAAGCGGATAGAAGAAATTCCGGAAGGGAGCCGCGTGCTCGTTACGGCGCATGACGCGTTCGGATATTTTGGCAAGGCGTACGGCATGAAGGTCATGGGGCTTCAAGGAATCAGCACAGCTTCTGAATACGGAAGCAAGGATGTATCCGATCTTCGCGATTATCTGGTGGACAATCAGATTAAGGCAGTTTTTATTGAATCGAGTGTACCGAAGAAGGCAATTGAGGCGGTCATCGAAGGAGCGAAGAAAAAAGGCCATGAGGTCGTCATTGGCGGTGAATTATTCTCGGATGCAATGGGCGAGCCGGGGACAGAAGAGGGGACTTATATTGGCATGGTTCGCTTTAACGTCAATACGATCGTCGATGCACTGAAGTAATGTACATAACTTCGAGTGATATAACACGGTAGGAGAGGAGCGAAATGAGCATGATGGATAAGGGGAATACGCCGCTTCGTGTGAGCGGCTTAACTGTTGCATACCAGAAGAAGCCCGTGCTTCGCAATGTTAGCTTTACGATACCGGAGGGGAATTTAATCGGCATTATCGGCCCGAATGGTGCAGGGAAATCTACACTTATTAAGTCTGTGCTTGGATTAATTCCTCGGGTAAGCGGAGAGGTGAATATATTCGGCAAGCCTTACGCGGAAAGCCGCAAACGGGTAGGCTACGTCCCACAGCGCGAATCTGTCGACTGGGATTTCCCCACGAACGCACTTGATGTTGTAATGATGGGCCGTTACGGACACTTAGGATGGTTCAAGCGACCGGGCGCGAAGGAGAAGGAGGTTGCGCTCGATTGTTTGGCCAAGGTGGGGATGGCGGATTTTGCAGACCGGCAAATAAGTCAGCTGTCCGGCGGACAACAGCAGCGTGTATTCCTGGCAAGGGCGCTTGCCCAAAATGCGGACATCTATTTTATGGATGAGCCGTTCGTTGGTGTAGATGCGATGACGGAGAAGGCGATCATTACATTATTAAATGAATTGAAGCGTCAGGGGAAGACCGTGCTTGTCGTCCATCACGACTTGGCAACAGTGAAGGAATACTTCGATTGGGTAATGCTTCTGAATGTAGAATTGGTTGCCTGTGGAGAAACCGAAAAAATATTTAACACAAGCATGTTGCAGCAAACCTATGGCGGCAGACTGACCGTGTTGGATCAAAATGCGGGCGCCGTCATGGTAGGAACGAGGTGAGTGCAATGTTCGGAATATCTTGGGACGTGCTGCGTGATCCGAATACGCAATGGATTCTCGTCGGTTGTTTGCTGCTCGGTCTCATGAGTGGCATTGTAGGCAGCTTCGCTTATTTGCGGAAGCAGAGCCTGGTGGGGGATACGCTCGCGCATGCTGCGCTGCCAGGCATATGCATTGCTTTTATGCTCACTGGGGTTAAATCGCTGCCCTTATTTTTCCTAGGGGCCTTCTTGTCAGGTATGCTGGCAACAGCGGGAATTTCAGTCGTGACACGCTATACGCGCATCAAAGCAGATGCGGCAATGGGGATCATGCTATCGGTGTTCTTCGGTGTAGGCATTGTGCTGCTGACGCAAATTCAACATTCCAGCTACGGTAACCAAAGCGGACTCGACAAGTTTCTGTTCGGCCAAGCAGCTTCCATGATGCAGAGTGATGTCTATACGATGGCTGGCGTGTCGCTGCTTATTATTGTGGCATGCAGCCTGCTGTTTAAGGAATTCAAGCTGCTCAGCTTCGATCCTGGCTTTGCGCGCGGACTTGGGTTTCCGGTTGGTGTGCTGGAGCAGCTGCTTATGCTGTTTACTGTAATTGCCGTCGTTGTTGGCATTCAGGCAGTCGGCGTTGTGCTTGTTGCGGCACTGTTGATTACTCCTGCCGTATCTGCACGCTATTGGACCGATCGACTCGGATTGATGGTGCAGCTCAGCGGGCTGTTTGGAGCAGTAAGCGGCATTATTGGCACACTTGTCAGTACGACGACAAGCAATTTGCCTACTGGACCGCTCAGTGTATTGGCTGCAACCTTCGTCTTCTGCTGCTCGGTTGTTTTTGCCCCGCGTCGCGGTGTGCTTGCGAAATGGATTCGTCGGATCCGTAATCATCAATCGATTCGGGTGGAGGAGCGGATTCGTCTAGAGGAGACGGAACCTCGATTGCGAAAGGAGGCTTCGTTGTGACAGACCTATGGATTATACTGACCGGTGCGCTAGTAGCTGCAACTTGCGGGATATTGGGCTGCTTCCTCGTGCTTCGCAAAATGTCCATGATCGGGGATGCCATCAGCCATTCCGTGCTTCCCGGCATCGTTATAGCCTTCATGCTAAGCGGCTCGCGTGATTCGTTCGTCATGCTGCTGGGTGCGTCCGCGGTAGGCTTAGTAACGGTATTTCTCATTCAGCTGTTTCAAAATAGCGGCGTGCAATCGGATGCATCAATTGGAGTGGTATTTACCGCGTTATTCGCGGTTGGCGTTGTGCTCGTAAGCTTGAATGCACGCAATGTGGATCTGGATTTGGATTGTGTTCTGTTTGGTGAAATCGCCTATGTCCATTGGAATACAATGACCTTGTTCGGCATCGACATGGTGCCGAAGGCCGTATGGATACTCAGCTTTACACTGCTAGTGATATTGCTCGTTATCGGTTTTTTCTATAAACAGTTCAAAATATGTGCATTTGATCCGGCGATGGCTATCGCCTGCGGCATACCTGTTGCGTTATTTCATTATTTGCTGATGGGGCTCGTGTCCATGACGACAGTGGCTTCATTTGAAAGTGTAGGAGCTATCCTTGTCGTCGGCATGCTTATCGTTCCAGCTTCTACCGCCTACTTGCTAACGGAGCGCTTGAGTCTCATGATTGTGTACAGTGTGGCCATTGGAATTGGATGTGCAATAGCTGGCTACTACTTGTCCTCCTTACTGGATGCGTCAATAGCGGGAATGATGGTCACGGTAGCGGGCGCATTGTTCATACTTGCCTTTTTGTTGTCCCCGGCTCATGGAATGCTGGCACGCGTGTTGAAGCGTCGTCGGATTGCAGAGATGACTGCTTAGAAGCAGCTTAGGAACACCCTTTGCTCCTGATTAGGGAGAGGGGTGTTTTTTTGTTATTGCCACATAGGAACTGCTGCGTAAGCGGCCTCTTTGTAAAGGAAAGGAATTCTTTGTTGTAAATGCCTGCATATGATACAATGGCGTTATGCAAATTTGTGCACGACAATGATTGACAATGAGTGTTACAAGCTTCGACAAATAACGAATCACAACTCGTCTGAAGCGGAACGCATCAGAGACAGGAGTGACGGATGAGATGAGTAAATATAAGTTGTTGGCTCTCGATATGGATGGAACGGTATTGAATGATGATCAGCGCATTTCCAAGGAAAATGCTGATGCCATCCGCAGTGCTTGCGATGCGGGAATTACGGTCATCTTCTCCACTGGCCGCGCGTTCGTCAATGCACTTCCTTATGCGGAAGAACTCGGATTGAATGCTCCAATGATAACAGTCAATGGGAGTGAAGTGTGGAAGAATACACGTGAGCTGCACTTGCGTCATCTCTTGGATCGCGAGGCAGTGAAGCGCATGCACGCGATGTCCGAGGAGCATAATGTGTGGTTCTGGGCTTATTCGACGGAACGATTGTACAACAAAGAGAATTGGGGAGCCGATATCGAGGCTGAGGAATGGCTGAAGTTCGGCTACTTTACGAAGGATGATCGTGTGCGCGAAATTCTGTGGCGCGAACTGCGCGCCATGGGCGGATTGGAATTGACCAATTCCTCGCCACATAATATTGAGATTAATCCTGGAGGAGTCAACAAGGCAACGGGAATACAAACTGTATGCGAGCTTATTGGCTGCGAGATGTCGCAAGTGGTTGCTGTAGGCGACAGCTTGAATGATATGGCCGCGATTCAAGCGGCAGGGCTTGGTGTAGCTATGGGGAATGCGCAGGACGAAGTGAAGCAGGCTGCGGACATCGTCGTACGAACGAACAACGAGCATGGTGTTGCCCAGGTCATTAGGGAGTATATGCTGTAATCGATTGTTCACGAGCGTTTATTCTCGTGCAAGGTGGTGGAACGGATGGTTATTTTCGGTTGGATTAGTGTGATAGTCCTGTTTCTTGTCGGTATGGCTGGGGCTATCTATCCGATTTTACCAGGTGCGTTGGCAATCTATGCAGCTTTCTTTGTGTATGGATTATGCATTAGCTTTGAACCCTTCGGGTTCTGGTTCTGGGCGATTCAGACGATTATTGTAGCTGTGCTGTTTATTGCCGATTACGTGGTCAATGCCTGGGGCGTCAAGCGATTCGGAGGCTCTAAGGCTTCGATCATCGGGAGTACAATAGGGGTCATCATCGGTCCGTTCGTCATTCCGGCGTTCGGTCTTATACTTGGGCCTCTCTTAGGCGCGTTTATCGGGGAAATTATGACAGGAGCGAGTATGGATAAATCGACAAAATCGGCCATTGGTGCGGTTGTCGGACTATTTACGAGCATTGTCGTAAAATTTGCGCTGCAAATCGTGATGATTGTCCTGTTCTTCCTTTGGTTGTAAATGTTTTAATAGAAAAGGTGTCCATAAGACGGTCTGACGGTCTGATATAGACTAGGGCTGTCTTATGGAGCGGCTTCCTGCTCTTTGGAGAAAATACGGTGGCTTTTGCCATGATGAATAGAATTGAATTGAATGTAGTATGTTCGGACGGGATATTAGGATACGGGCTAGCATACAGAAAGAAGGGAAACGTTTGGCAAAGGAATCATTTATTAAAGGAACGCTCATTATTGCAGCGGCTACCCTCGTCGCTCGCGTCTTAGGGCTCTTTCAGCGCGTTCCGCTTGAGCATATGCTCGGTTCTGTGGGTAATGCCTCTTTTGCTGCCTCACAGACAGTCTATTTGATGATACTTGCAATAGCGACAGCAGGTATTCCGAGTACATTAAGCAAGATGGTATCCGAACGCTACGCGCTGAATAAGGTGCGCGAAGCGGAGCGGGTCTATTATGCTGCGCTGCTGTTCGGACTCATATCCGGTGTGATTACAACCTTGCTGCTCATCGCGTTCGCAGGTGTGTATGCGGATATGATTCAGCTGCCTGAGGCTGCACTTGCTATTCGTGCATTAGCACCTGCGCTGCTGTTGTTCCCGGTCATTGCCATGATGCGCGGGTATACGCAAGGGCGCAATATGATGCAGGCAAGCGGTGTATCGCAGATCGTAGAGCAGGTTTTACGTGTTCTTACGGCGATCGGACTTGCCTATATCTTGATGAGCACGCGGCAGAACCAAGAGTGGATCGCAGCGGGTGCTTCCTTCGGCGGTGTGCTAGGGAGTGTCGGCGCATTCATTATTATGATCTATTACTTGCGTAAGCTCCGTCAGGCAGATCGGGAAGCTGGAGTACGCGCACGCCGCAGGGGTGCGAAGAAAGTACCGCTCAGCGATATTTTCCGTTCAATCTTCGCGATGTCCGTACCGATTGTATTGTCTTCACTTGCCGTACCGGCTGTTAACTTTATTGATACGTCCATCACGATTCCACTTCTCTCACCGGAAGTTGGGGTAGATGAGGCGAAGCATCTGTATGGTATCCTTGGTCAGCGTGCACAATCGATCGCTGGCATTCCGCCAATTCTGGCGATTGCGTTAAGCACGTCGCTCATCCCGGTCATTTCCGCCGCCTTTGCGAAGCGGGATATGGTTCACTTGAAGCGGCAGACTACAATGGCAATGCGTATTTCCGTATTGAGTGGCATGCCGATCGTATTGGCTCTAGCGGTTGCAGCATATTCCGTGAACGGTTTCTTGTTCAGTACGTTGGACGGTGCAGGCATTATTGCAGCGTTGACGCTCGGTACGATATTCCAAATTACGATGATGACGTCAAGCTCGATTCTAATTGGACTTGGCAAACCTTATATTGCCATGATCAGTGTAACATTAGGTATTATTATTAAGCTTATTGCCAGCTTCTCGCTTGTTCACTTCTTTGGTATTTACGGCATTATTGGAGGAACAGCATTAAGCTTCCTGCTTATTACATGGCTCAATCTTCGTGTCATGAAGAAGGTTGTTCCGTTCTCGGTACTAGGCAATCGCTGGATAGGCTTCCTGATGACCATCGTGCTGTCGGGTGGCGTAGGATATGGCTGCGAATGGTTGGGCGAGCAATTAGTGGGCATCTTGCCGGCCAAGCTTGCCTTCATGTTCACGGCAGGTGTTGTAGGTGTGGGGGTAGTAGCTCTGTTCGTTGTTGGGCTGGTTGCTTTCCGCGTTATTCGATATGATGAGCTGTCGGGTTATCCGCGTGCGGTTCAGAAGGTACTGCGTCCATTGATGCGATTGCAGGGAGAACGTGGTTAATTCACATACGCGCTATTTATAGCGTAGTGAGAATAAAAAAATTGACAAGCTCCACGAAGGAAGCACAAGCGATGCACTTCCTTCATGGAGCTTTTTTTGTCGTACACCAGGGTGCACAAGGGAAAGGAAGCGATACGGGAGGATACAAGGATGATATGGTGTTAATTACCATATGTTGATTTTGTAACAATGTATAAACTTTTACCGTTTTATACCGATATACCAAACGTATTTTGGCAACGAGACTTGGCAAGCAAAGGGGTGTCAACATGAAGAGGTTTATTCAGTGGACTACAGGAATACAACAATCCTTACAAAAGAAAATAATATGCTTACTTGCGTTATTTATTGTCGTTCCTACGATTATTCTTATCATTATCCTGACAGGTACGGCAGCAAGCAATACGAAAGACATGGTCTACAATCAAGTGAATGGGGCTACCCAATCCATTGTCGGTATGCTGGATGACATGTATGATTCAAATGCCTATACGGTAAACAGCCTGGCTGACAGCATTAGTAAGAATTCGCAACAAAAGGACTGGATCCATGATCGGATGCTGGAGATTGCCAAAGATATTGAGAATATATATGCGGCATATGTCTTTGTAGATAATCAATACATACACAGTTCTAATGACAGTGATGAGACGATTGATGCGATGAAGCGGGACTGGTATCAGCAGGCAAAGAAAAGTGCAGGGAAAGTAATTGTGACGAAGCCGTATCGCGATGCGATAACGAATGATTTGGTAGTTACGTTCGCTAAAGAGCTCCCAGGGAAGAATGGAGTTGTTGCCATTGATGTGGCAATCGATCGGATTAACAAGGCTGTAGAGAAATACAAAGTAGGGAAAAGCGGTTATATCAGCCTGGTTGACAAGGATAATCAGGTCGTAACGCATCCGGTATACAAGCAGGGGACGGTTCTGGACGAAGCTACGTACGGAGAGCTTGCCACAGCGAAAGACAACGGCTCATATAAGTCGAATGCGGCAGGACGAAATGAGTTCGTCAGTTACGACAAACGCAACAAAATGGGATTGAGCATCGTCTCGGTCATCGCCTTGTCGGAAATCAACAGTCAAGCCAACTACATTTTTATTGTCGCATCCATCTTCCTAGTCGTTCTTATCGCATTAATGGGACTATTTTTATGGCGGTTTGTAAAGAGCATTATTCGTCCTGTTCTCCGCGTGCAGCAGCTGACGGAACGGATTGCTGCAGGTGACTTCACAGAACGGATTCCGGAGTCGGATCGCAGCGATGAGATTGGACGCTTGGAGAAAAACTCCAACACGATGGCACAGTCCTTGACTGATGTTCTGCTTCGCATTCGCGAAGTGTCTGAGACGGTTGCAGCTTCTGCTGAGGAGCTCTCCGCTAATACAGAAGAGAATGTAGCGTCTCTGCAGCAGGTTGCTGCCTCTTACCAGGAGGTGTCTGCACAATCATCGCTCCTTAATGATCGTCTCAAAGCGGTTCGCTCTGATGCGCATCAGTCTGGCCGCCAGTTGAAGGAAGTTACCGAACTGGTTAATCTGTCCTCTGAGGCTGCTAATGATATGAGTGAATGGGCAGTACGAGGAGAGCAGGCGTTGAGCAGTGTACGCTCGCAAATGAATGCAATTACAGAACATACAGAGCTGGCGACCAAGGAAACGGAGCAGTTGATTGAGCAGTCCCAGCATATTCGCCGGATCGTCGTATTCATTCAAGAATTGTCTGCACAAACGAAGCTGCTCGCACTGAATGCAGCGATTGAAGCTGCACATGCGGGCGAGCATGGACGTGGATTTGCGGTTGTAGCTGATGAGGTTCGCAAGCTGGCAGAGCAGACGAATGAAGCGGCTGGACAAATTACAGGCATGATTCAGCACATTCACGAACGTTCCGAAGCGGTATGGACAGCAATGCAGAACGGTTCGGCCTCGGTAGAGGAAGGTCAGCAGGTGACGAAGACGGTGACGAGCAGCTTCGCCGACATGTTCGCGGCAGTTGATGAAATGAACGTACAACTGAGTCATATTGCACAAATGAGCACTCAACTCACTAGTGCCAATGGTACGATGATCACTTCGTTCGATGAAGCGAGTGAAATGACGAATACAACGCTGCTTGAAATGGAAAATGTGGCGGCAGCGGGTGAACAGCAAAATGCTGCTATGCAGGAAATGGCTTCGTACGCGAACCACTTGGCTACCATTGCTGATGATTTGCAGCAGTTGTCTGCGAAGTTCAAGGCATAGCTTGCCTTGCTAGGTGCGGCGTTACGGATGCAATAAAGATATACAAATTACGGAGAGCACTTGAACCGCGTCGCGGTTCGAGTGCTTTTTTGTTGTCCAATCGGTTCACTTCTTCTCGGTTGCATCTATTTCGAAATAGCCCTTGTGAAGAGCAAGGTCATGGAGTGCGTTCATGTCTGTACCGTTATGCAACTGATTTGCAACTGTCATCGCGTTTACTGGAAATGGTGGATATACAGGCTTGCGGGTGAACGGGCATTTGGGGAAGGGGTTAGCCTCTGAACATTGCAGGACATATCTGCAAGCGGCAGCCATAAATCCTGAACGTGGGGTGGAATAGATGAATGAAGTGTGGATAATGGGTGCGGCACGCACGCCAATCGGTTCATTTCAAGGCAATTATCGGGATGTGACTGCAGTGGAACTGGGCACAGCTGCTATTCAAGAGGCCTGCAGCCGCGCTGGCATCATGGGAGAACATGTGGATCAAGTATGGATGGGACAGGTGCTGCAAGCTGGAGTTGGGCAAAATGGGGCACGACAAGCGGCTTTACAGGCGGGCATCCCTATCCATGCACCAGCGACGGGGGTCAACCTAGTCTGTGGATCAGGGCTGCAGGCTGTCATGCTGGGGACACAGAACATCAGGACGGGTGATGCAGATATCGTCGTATCTGGCGGAATGGAGAATATGACCCAATCTCCCTATATACTCAAGCAGGCAAGACAGGGATATAAGTACGGTCACGGGGAGCTGTTGGATACTGTACTGCATGATGGACTGACCTGTGCCTTTCTACAGCAGCCAATGGGCATTACCGCAGAGAAATTAGCGGAACGCTATCATATCACACGTGACATGCAGGACGCATTTGCACTAAAGAGCCAACAACGTGCGGAATCAGCGATGCGTGAAGGAAGATTCGAAGCTGAGCTCGTTCCAATCCGAGTACCTGAACGCAAGGGGGCATTCCGGACGGTGGATACGGATGAGCACCCTCGCCATGGCATGACCATGGACAATTTAAGCAAACTGAAACCTGCCTTCCTTAGCAATGGCACGGTTACAGCGGGCAATTCGTCCGGGATTAATGATGGGGCAGCTGCTGTTGTCTTGTGCAGCTCGGAAGCAGCTGTGAAGCGTAATTTATCACCACTCGCGGTGATGCGCGGTTATGCAGCAGTAGGCGTGGAGCCGGAATGGATGGGACTCGGACCTGTATCTGCGCTGCGGAAGGCTGCTGACAGGGCAGGCCTGCGCATGCAGGATATTGAACTGTTCGAAATCAATGAAGCTTTTGCGGCACAGGCGCTGGCTGTTACCGAGGAACTGGGCATTGATACAGAGATCGTCAATGTGAACGGAGGCGCGATTGCGCTCGGACATCCGATTGGTGCCAGCGGGACAAGAGTGCTTGTGACACTGCTTCACGAGATGGAGCGGAGAAAGGTGAAATACGGCGCGGCTGCGCTCTGTGTAGGAGGCGGTCATGGTGTCGCTGTCATCGTCGAGCGGGGCTGATTCGGAACGACAGCATTCATGGCGAAGCTTTGAAACGGTGGACAGTGCTGCATACTGGTTCGAGCATCGCTGCGAGAAGACGCCGGATAAAGTCGCGGTCGTAGACGCTCATACAGGGAATCGATACACGTATCGAGAGCTTGCATGCCGTGCAAGGAAGTTGGCGTTTGTACTGCAGCATCATGGTGTTAGCGCTGGGGATCGGGTTGCTGTACTGCTGCTAAATCAGGCTGAGATGCTGGATGCACTGCTTGCCTGCAGACTGTTGAGCGCGATTGCCGCCCCAATGAATTGGAGGCTCGCGGAAGCAGAGCTGCATGAAATTGTACGGGACTGTTCGCCGAAGGTGCTGCTTTATGATCGAACGGTTCCTTCGCTTGCTGCTCTATCTGAAGCATTACAAGAAAGAAGCGTAGAAGTATTGGATGTGTCTGCGCTGCTGCATGAACAGGCGGAGACCCAATGTGAACAGCCGGAGAGTTCGACAGTCAATGCAATCGAGGATGCATCTGCTGAGATTGCAGCCGGGGCAACGGCAGATGAGCTTGCACAACCTCGTGACATATTGGCACAGGAAGCAATCTGCCTCGATGATCCATGGCTCATGATCTATACCGGGGGAACGACAGGGAAACCGAAGGGGGTTGTCCTGTCGCATGGCTCTGTATTCTGGAATGCGGCGAACACGGTAATTAGCTGGCAGTTGAACGAATCGGACGTTACGCCGACGATCTTGCCTATGTTCCATACTGGAGGCATTAATGCACTGACATTCCCTGTACTTATGGCTGGGGGAACGGTCGTGCTCGTGCGCAATTTCCAAGCGGATGACATGATCCGACTCCTTCGGGAAGAACGTTGTACGATTGTGTTAATGGTGCCGACGATGTATCATCTGCTCGTGCAGTGCGATTCATTTAGAAATGATATGTTTCCGGATATGCGAACCTTTCTCTCGGGAGGTGCCCCGTGTCCATTATCCGTATATGAAGCATTTCATGTTAGAGGCTTGCCTTTCAAGGAAGGGTACGGCGCGACAGAGTCTGGTCCAAACAATTTCATAATCGAGCCGGAAGCGGCTAGAATGAAGCCCGGATCGGTAGGTGTGCCGATGCTGCTCGGAGAGGCAAGGGTTATTGGATCTGACGGGCGCATGCTGGCAGCAGGTCAAGTCGGAGAGCTGGCGCTTCGGGGAGGTCATTTGTTCTCGCATTATTGGAACAATCCGCAGGCGACGGAAGAGACGATGCAGGATGGATGGTTGTTGACGGGGGATCTGGCTCGAAGGGACGAGGACGGCTATTACTATATTGTTGGCCGGAAGAAAGATATGATAATTACCGGAGGAGAGAATGTATATCCACTTGAAGTGGAGCATATTCTTGAGAGTCATCCGAAGGTGTTGGAAGCGGCTGTGCTTGGCATAGCAGATTCGAAGTGGGGCGAAGTTGTCGTTGCTGCTGTCAGTACAGGAGAGATCTCCTCCTTGACGGAAGAAGAGCTCAAGCAATACTGTCAAGCGAGGATCGGGAAGTATAAAGTGCCCAAGCGTTTTATTCTCACTGAAGAGCTTCCAAAGACAGTAGTGGGCAAGCTGGACAAAAAAGCAATGAAAGTATGGTTTAGCGGTTGACCGAGGTCAGCCGCTCATTTTTTTGTAAAAGTGCTTGAGGCAGGTATAACTATGATACAATATACAGGACAACATTGGAAAATAGAGGAATCGGAGGTTCTGCATGAAAGAAGGCCGCGTGCTTAAAATGAAATTAATGCCGCCCCCTTTGAAGAAGCAGCTGCTCCACCGTCCTCGTCTTGCTAAAGTGCTAACCCGCATTACAGATTTCCCGCTCACCATATTGACCTCTGGTCCGGGATTCGGCAAGACGACGGCGCTGTCCGCCTATTTGCGCTCCTCGGACATGACGTATGCATGGTACGGAGCATCTCCCCAAGACAATGACTTTATCCCATTTGTATCCCATATCATTTATACGTTGCGGCAATCGGTTCCCGATTTTGGGGAATCGCTGCTTGCTGAGCTGCACAGCGGTGGAAATCGGAACAGCAGTGAAGATATCATTGCCTTGGCAGACTTATTTTTGAATGAGTTGGTATCGCTTTCAGAACGGACGATATTAATCATTGATGATTACCACCTCGTCGAACCGACTACAAGCATTGACGAATGGATGCAGTATGTTGTGTCCTATTTGCCTGATTGCGACAAGATGGGCATCGTCATTTCCTCACGCGCCAAGCCTCAGTGGGATGGTCTAGCTGCACTGCGCATTCGAGGCCATGTACTGGAAATTGGCAAGGAAGAGCTTGCATTCAATGAAGAAGAAATTGAAGTGTTGTACAGCGATTATTACGGGTACCCGCTTACGAAGCAGCAGCTTGAGCGTATCTATAAGCAGACGGAAGGCTGGATTATTGCGGTACAGCTTATATGGCAGCGGCTGCTGTCCTCCAATGGCTCGCTAGAAGAACTTCTGCGGGCGCCAAGAGATACGATGGAGGAGTTGTTTCAGTTTCTGGCATTGGAGCTGTTCCAGAAGCAATCTTTGTCGATGCGCTCCTTCATGTTGGAGACGAGTATCTTTGACGAGCTTACCGGTGACTGGTGTGATGCCGTATGCGGACGAAGCGGTTCACATGCCCTGTTGTTTGAGCTGTGCGGCAGCGGCTTCTTGTCAGCAGTCGATGACAAGCAGTTCCGCTATCATGCCCTGTTCCGTGAATTCCTGCTCGATCAGTTGAGAAGACAGCATGATCGTTACGTGTCTTTGGCGAAGCAGGCCATTCACATTTTCGCATCGCGCGGCCGCTATGATCTGGCGATGGCACAGGCGATGGTGCTGCAGGATGGCGAAGAGACGGCACTGCTGCTGCAGGATGGGGGCGAAGAGTTGATACAGGGCGGTCATTTGGAATTCGTCCATGCCTCCTTGCTGGAGATTCCAGAGCGTACGAAGCGAAGATACCCATATTTGCATGTGCTGCATGGGGATATTATGCGTTATCGCTGCCAGTATGAAGAGGCGTCAGCCCAATACCGCATAGCCGAATATGAAGCAGATAGTGCCAGCAATCGCATTGTTCAGATGATGGCCCTTGAAGGGCAAGCTCTCTTATTTCTGGATACGATACAACCTGGCAAGGCAGAGCCTCTGCTGGAGCGTGCGATTGCAATTGCAGAGTCGCTCTATGGAGGCCGGATCATGCATGTAGATCGAATTGAAAGCGTTAACTTGCGGCATTCAAGCTATGAATCAGGTGGAAGGGTTCGAACGGGCGAGCGTGAGCGTCTTGGCCGCTTATATACATTGATGGCTGAAAATATGCTTAATGCGGGCAGAGGAACAGAAGCGCAGCTCTGGTACGATCGGGCTATTCATATTCACGCAGAGGGAAGAGACTGGCTGCTTGAAGCGCGGTTGTTCCTCCGCACCGGCAGACTGCACAAGGCGAAGTCGAAGCTAATGCATGCTCAGATGATGGAACAGGAACAGGGTTCGCTCTTCCGCGGGCTTAGCTACCATTCCAAGACATTATCCCGCTCGCACCGCGAGATTGATCTGCTGCTCTCGCTTATCAGCAGTATGTGCGGAGAGCCAGTTGCGGCGAAGGAGGCGGCAGAAGCGGGAATGATGCAGGGCATTCGCCTCAAGGCGCCCTTCGTAGAGGCTTGCGGATGGATGCGAATGGGCCATGCTGCGCAGCTGACTGGGAAGTATGATGCGAAGGTAGCTGCTGATTGCTATCAGGCGGCGCTGTCAATCATGGAACGGCTGGAAGTGAAGCGCGGCAGCGCTGAGCCATATATGGGACTCTGCTTGCTCTTCGGCAGAGCTCGTTCAACGGATACGGCTCTACGATACGGGCATAGTGCTTGGGAGAAGACGCAATTCGCGAATGATGGCTGGCTCACCTCGCTAATTAGGCTGAGCATGGGCATTGCACTGTTCAACGCGAATCGGTATGCCGAAGCCGAGGATGTATTCCGTGAATGTAGTGAACGTTTCCTCGCTTGCGGTGATGGATTCGGCAGCGCTGCTGTTGAGATGTGGCTCGCATTATGCGCCTATCGGACAGAGCAGGACAGCAAGTTCGCGGTTGCGATGGAGCGCTTTTTGGCGCGGACGGAGCGGGAAGGCTACTCGTTCCTGATCACGCGGCGTACATTGTTCGGGCCGAGCGACACGCAGCAGCTCATTCCGCTGCTTATTGAAGCGGTACGACTTGATATTTGCCGTTCCTACGCATCGACGATGCTTACGGAATTAGGACTAGATCAGCTTACGTACCACCCTGGATATACCTTGTATATACATACGCTTGGGAATTTTGTCGTCCAGCTTGGCGATATCGAGTTGTCGGACAAAGACTGGCAGCGTGGCAAGGCAAAAGAGCTGTTCCAGCTTCTGGTGACTAGACGGACTCGTTCGTTGACGAAGGAAGAACTGCTGGATTCTCTGTTTCCTCAATCAGAGGAGAAGGCGGCCAATCGAGACTTCAAGGTGGCGCTAAATGCCTTGAATACGGCCTTGGAACCGCATCGTCGTGTTCGTTCGAACCCTTATTACATCATTAGACGGGGAACCACCTATCAATTGAATCCGACTGCAGGCTGGGTGCTCGACGCCAATCGCTTCGAGATGGCGATCGAACAAGGGCTTGAAGCTGGCGATGTGGAGCAGGCAATAAAACTGCTGGAAGAAGGGCTCCTTATCTATGAAGGCGACTATATGCCTGAACGCCGTTACGAGGATTGGTGCATTGAGGAACGGGAACGCTTGCAAGTGTTGTTCATGCGTGGAGCAGAGAGATTGTCTTGCCACTATGCGGCTATGAATACCTTCGACAAGGCGATCCGCTGGGCGGAATCGATTGTAGCGAAAGATCGCTGCTGGGAAGAGGCGTACCGAATCCTGATTGCTTGTCATCTTCAAATGAACAATCGCAATCAAGCTTTGCGCTGGTACAACAAATGCCGAAAGGCGTTGGAGGAAGAGCTAGGGATCGAGCCGATGAAGGATATCCGAGAACTTGTTCGGGACATATCGAGTGTAATACTGAGTGATGACGAGTAAGAGGGTACTGCTGCGGAATGTTGGCTTATCTGTTGATTAAGCTGGCAGTATGTCGTGCTGCGGTTTCCTAACCGATGCAACTCATTTGTAACTATACCCTCTTATGATGAATGGGAAATGATTCGTAAGGGGGTTTTTGGTGTCTATGACACAGTTATTTATTCGTGAAACAAGCAATCAGAAGCAACAATTGCATCGCAGCCATGATAAGCAACGGGCGGTTCGCATACAGATGTCAAGACTATTGCTGCTCAGCTTCATGTCCTTGCTCCTGCTGCTGACAGCTGCTTGTGGAAGCAGTGGAAGTGATGCGGGAGGGAACTCCGCGAAGCAAGAGAACAATGGTGCAGCATCGACAGAGAACAAGAATAATCGAACGGAAGAGAAGAAATCGTCCGATGGAGATAAGACGCCAATCAAGATCGGAGTGCTTGCTTCCATGTCGGGGGCGCTTGAAAGTTACGGCAAACAGACGGTTCGCGGATTCGAGCTTGGCATCGACTATGCCACACAAGGTACGAAGACGATTGATGGACGGCCAGTTGAATTCATTGTAGAAGATACGGAAACGAAGCCGGACGTAGCCGTTAAGAAGGCAACCAAGCTGCTTGAAACCGATAAGGTTGATTTCCTTGTTGGTTCATCCAGCTCAGGGGATACATTAGCGGTTCTTCCGCTTGCTGAGGAATACGAGAAGATTATGGTCGTCGAGCCGGCTGTTGCGGATAGCATTACAGGCGAGTTGTGGAACAAATACGTATTCCGCACTGCACGCAATTCCTCGCAGGACGCGGTTGCAGGCGCGGCGGCGATAGCGAAGCAGGGCGTTAAGATTGCAACGTTCGCACCGGATGGCGCGTTCGGCCGCGATGGCATTAAGGCGTTCAAGGAAGCAGCGATCAAGCTTGGTGCAGAAATTGTAGAAGAGCAGTACGCGGACGCTACTGCAACGGATTTTACCGCGAACATTCAGAAAATTGTAAGTGCAAAACCGGATTACTTGTTCGTAGTATGGGCGGGAGCGAATACGCCGTGGAAGCAGCTTAAGGATATGAAGGTAACGGAGCAAGGCATCAAACTGTCTACTGGAGCTCCGGATATCGCGGCTCTGAAGACAATGCAGGAGCTGGAGGGGATGGAAGGCTTCTCGGTGTACTACCATTCACTTCCGAGCAATGATGTGAATAAATGGCTCGTAGCAGAACATACGAAGCGATTCAATGGAGATTTGCCAGATTTGTTCACACCTGGAGGCATGTCAGCAGCGATCGCGATCGTGGAAGCGGTGAAGAAGACGGGCGGGGATACGACTGCCGACAAGCTGATTGCAGCGATGGAAGGAATGACATTTGATGCGCCGAAGGGCAAGATGACGTTCCGAGCGGAGGATCACCAAGCACTGCAGACGATGTATGCGGTGAAGCTGGAGAAGAAGGATGGTACCGATTATCCGGTTCCTGTACTTATCCGTGAACTGTCGCCAGAAGAGACGGCACCGCCGATTCACAACAAACGTTAACTAGGAGGTCGGGACATGAGCGGAGCGGAGAACAACCTCAGGACGGCCGAGTCGCTGCCGATTGAACAGGGGACGAATAGAGCTCGCCGCTCCCATTCGTCCCAAGCGGTGGATAAGATTTTGAGCACAACAGATTTGACGATTGCGTTCGGCGGACATATCGCAGTGCAGGAAGTGAACCTCACCGTTGAGCGTAATCGCTTCAAGTCAATCATTGGCCCAAATGGTGCAGGTAAGACGACCTTGTTCAACTTGTTAAGCGGCGAGCTGCGGCCAACTTCTGGCCAGGTCCAATTCGAGGGGCGCGACGTGACGTTGCTGCCCCCATTCGAACGGACAAGGCTAGGGATGGGGCGATCCTTTCAGATCACGAATGTATTCCCCAATCTGACGGTGATGGAGAATGTACGGCTTGCTGTCCAATCCAGACATGGTGTTCGCATGAATTGGTATCGATCACTGCGAGCGTATCGTCAGTTTGAAGAAGAAGCGGAGCATTGGCTCGATATGGTGCTGCTTGGAGGAAGAGGCGGTGCTACAGCGAAGCACTTGGCGCATGGAGAGAAGCGCAAGCTGGAGCTAGCGATGCTGCTGGCGCTCCAGCCGTCGCTTCTTCTGCTCGATGAACCGACGGCTGGCATATCGGTGGAAGAGGTTCCAGCGATTATGGAAGTGATCCGTCGGGTGAAGGATGCCAAAGATCGAACGATAGTACTCATTGAGCACAAGATGGAGATGGTTCTGGATTTATCCGATACGATCGCCGTTCTGTTTAATGGGAAGCTGCTAGCAGATGGTCATCCGGATGAAATTATGAATAATGAATTGGTACAGTCTGCTTACTTGGGAGGGTTGTATGATGACGCTGCTGCAGGTGAATGAAATTGAGACGTATATCGGACAGTTTCACATTTTGCAAGGGGTCACCTTCCAAGTGGAGGCTGGTGGGATTACCGTACTGCTTGGCCGCAATGGGGCGGGCAAGACGACGACACTGCGTTCCATTATGGGATTGAATCCGGCATCCAAGGGAGAAATCCACTATAAGGGAGAACGATTGGATCAGCTTCCGACGCATCTCATTGCTCGCAAAGGGGTCGGGTATGTTCCAGAGGATCAGGGAATCTTCACGGATCTAACGGTAGGAGAAACGATGCGTATTGCGATGAGAGGGAATAGCGAAGAGGCTGCTGCTCGGCTGGAATGGACAATGGAGCTGTTCCCAGATCTGCGCCGCTTCTGGAACCGCAAGAGTGGGCTCTTGAGTGGAGGGCAGAAGCAGATGCTGGCGATCTCCCGGGCATATGTGAACGACAATGAATTGCTCCTCATCGATGAACCTAGCAAAGGGCTTGCCCCGATTATGGTGGAGAAGCTGATGGAAGCTATCCAGCAGATGAAGGAGAAGACGACCGTGCTCCTAGTTGAGCAGAACTTCCTTATGGCGAGCCGCATTGGAAGCGCGTACTACATGATGGACGAAGGGCGCGTCGTGAAGGCAGGAACGATGGATGAACTGCGTTATGACGAGGAGACACGGCGGAAGTATTTGGGCATTGCGTAACCGATGCGCCAAAGAGGAGGGAGTATGTATTGAACGGGTTCATCAATCTGATTGTTAATGGGCTTGCGACCGGAATGCTCGTCTTCCTGCTCGCGTCGGGGCTGACACTTATATTCGGACTTATGAGCGTGCTCAACTTCGCGCACGGCGGCTTGTTTGCCTGGGGTGCCTATAGCGGGGTGTGGTTGTATGCGGCAACGGGCTCATTCGTCTTGGCGATTGTGGGGGCAATTCTTGTTGGAATGCTGCTTGGCTTCATGATGGAACGCATTGTCATTCGGCCCGTGTACGGCAATCATGTGCAGCAGATTCTGGTCACGCTAGGCGTTATGCTCGTGTTAAGTGAATTGCTCAAAGTTGTATTCGGCCCGAATCCACTTAAGGCGGATGCCCCGCCTATACTCAGCGGAAGCTGGGAAGTTGGCGGAGTGATTCTAATTAAATACCGAATCTTCATCATCGTAATTGGTGTGCTCGTGTACGGCGGATTATTGTTCATATTGAAGCGTACGAAGATTGGTCTAATCGTGCGCGCAGGCGTTATGAATCCGGAAATGGTTCAAGCGCTAGGCATTCCGATTCGGCGTGTATTCACGCTTGTATTTATGGTTGGGGCAGGTCTGGCGGCACTGGGAGGCGTACTGCTTGCTCCATACTCAGGAGTGATCTTTGCCGAAATGGGCATGCAATTTGCCATTCTTGCCTTCATCGTCGTTGTCATTGGCGGCATGGGGAGCATCCAAGGCTCTGCACTGGCTGCACTGTTAGTTGGCTTGTCGGGAGCATTTATGGCCTATTATGTGCCGGACTTGTCGCTTGCAGGCAATATGCTGTTGATGGTGGTTGTCCTTCTCATTAAGCCTTCAGGCTTGTTCGGGGCGAAGGGGGGAGCGTAATGAGACATATAAACATCGGAACGAAATGGTTCCTTCTGCTCGTCATTGGACTTGCCGTGCTGCCGTGGATCAATGACTCGCGCAGCTTCCTCATTATTATGACGCAAATTTGCATCTTCGCTGTTTTTGCGATGAGTTACGACATTTTGCTCGGTTATACAGGCATTGTCTCATTCGGTCATTGTATGTTCTTCGGTATTGGCGCGTACGCAACTGGTGTCATGCTTGATCGGATGGGGGCCAACATCGGAGTCTTGCTGCTGTCGATTGCAGCAGGTGTGATTTTGTCGGCGCTGCTCAGCTATCTGGTAGGCATGTTGTCTTTGCGTTTGAAGAATCACTTTTACGCAATGCTTACGTTGGCCTTTTCCGGATTGCTGCTTGTCTTGGCGGAGAAGTGGAGGTCTCTGACGCGAGGAAATGACGGCTTCACGTTCCCGATTCCCTCGGAGCTAAAGGATCGGACGGTGCTGTACATGGTATCGCTCGCTGTGATGGTTGTCATCTATATGCTGCTCAGAAGGTTCACGCAATCCCCCGTCGGTCGTGTGTTGATGGCGATACGTGAAAATGAGCAGCGAACCGCTTCGCTCGGCTATGAGATCATCCACTACAAGGTGTTTGCAAGTGTAGTCGCAGGTGTAGTCGCCAGCATTAGCGGATCCATGTATGTGCTGACACTGCGATTCGTCAATACGACGGTGTTCGCGATGGATATGACCTTGAACGCGCTTCTGATGACGATTATTGGCGGCGTTGGGACGCTATTTGGGGCGATTATTGGCTCAGCGATTATTGAATGGGCGCACCATGGCCTAACTGAGCTGGCTAAGTTCCACCCCATATTCGAGAGATGGATTATTTTCTTTGGCCTTCTCTACATTGTCGTCGTGCTCATCTTCCCAGCAGGCATAACCGGAACGCTCCGAATGTGGTGGATGAAGCGGAGAGGAAGGAGAGCCTCTTCGTCTCCTACGGAGACAGCATCACGGCATGGGAAGGAGGAGGCAGGATGACTTCTCGCAGGCAGAAGGACTCGGCTGCGGAGCACTTGGAAGAGGATGTGCACTTGGAGGCTCATGACAGTCGAAATCAGGACAATCGACATCATTTGGTTGAGGATACCTCTGTGGTCGGTTCCTTTGTCGTCCGCTGCCGGATACGGCAGGAGACCGAGGGATTGGACGATTGGCGAATCCGAATTACCTATGTACAGGGCCAGGAAGAGCAGACCGTTGCTTCATGGGAGGAAGCGGTTGGCTATATGCAGCTGATGATGAAGCGGGGGAATGACGCGCATGAACGAGAACGGAATGAATGAAAGAGAAAAGAATGAACAGTCGATCGTCCGTCTGTTGTCCGTAGGAACTTACATCCCTGATCAGAAAATGACTAGCGGCGATATTGCAGAAGCGTCAGGCATTCCTCAGGATATTGTGGAGTCGAAGCTGGGCATCCGGCAGAAGCCTGTCCCAGGGCCTGATGATCATCCCTGCGCGATGGGGGTTGCAGCAGCGAAGGAAGCGATTCGTCGTGCCCAGATCGCGCCTGAGGAAATTGATCTCATTATATATATCGGTGAAGAATACAAGGAATACCCGGTATGGACGGCGGCTCTTCAACTGCAGCATGAGATTGGAGCTGTAAATGGGTGGGGCTTCGATATGGGCTCCCGATGCTGTACGGCAATTATGGCTGTTCGGACAGCGAAGTCGATGATGTTGGGGGATTCTCGTATTCGCACTGTGCTGCTTGCTGGCGGCTATCGCAACGGCGACCTGATTGACTTAACGGATCCGAACACTCGCTTCATGGCGAACTTGGGTGCTGGCGGCGGGGCGATGCTGCTCCAGCGTGGGGCTGGCCCTTCATATCCAGAGGTACTGGATTCGGCAATTATTACGGACGGATCATTTGCGCAGGATGTCATCATTCAAGCAGGGGGGACGAAGCAGCCGTTGACGGCAGAGCTTCTGGCGCAAGGTCAGGCTTGCTTCCGAGTCCCAGATCCAGAACGGATGAAGTCGCGACTGGATGCGGTGTCGATGCAGCGATTCTCTCAGGTGGTGGAACAATCCATTCAGGGTAGTGGATATACGATCCCGGATATTGACTTTATCGGCTTGCTTCATATGAAGCGATCCGCACATGAATACGTGCTGCGCTCCTTAGGGATTCCTGAAGAACGTTCCGTTTATTTAGAGGACTATGGTCATATCGGTCAATTCGATCCGATTCTATGTCTGGAATTAGGCGTAAGACGGAAGTTGATTCAACCGGGCAGCATTGTTGTATTAGCAGCTGCGGGCATCGGGTATGCGTGGGGCGCACTCACCTTAAGATGGGGGGACGAAGCATGAAGATTCATGTAAAATCTGTTGAATTGCCAAATGGGGAAACACTCGGATACCGCGAACGTGATGGCGGCGATGAGGTAGTTGTGCTGATTCATGGCAACATGAATTCGTCCTGTCATTGGGACGTCGTGCTGGAACAGATGGATGCTCGGTATAAGCTGTATGCGGTCGACCTGCGTGGATTTGGTATTTCTACCTATCATACGCCGATTGAATCCTTATCTGATTTCACTGCAGATGTGAAGCAATGGGTCGATTTACTCGGACTAACTCGTTTCACCCTCATTGGTTGGTCGACTGGCGGCGGGGTGGCAATGGAGTATACAGCCGCTTATCCTGATGAGGTAACACGGCTGGTGCTACTGGCAAGCGTCTCGACTCGTGGTTACCCATTTTATGAGGACGGATCGAACGGCCTGCCAGATGTTACGCGCCGGATTACGACCATCGAAGGTATTCGATCATTGGCTCGCAATACCCTCATCGAATCTGCAAACATACGTCGGGATCGCCGGTTTATGAAGCAATTGTATGAGGCCGTTATCTATGATCGAAATCAACCGGAAGAGGCAAGATACGAAACCTATATAGACGATATTTTGACGCAGCGAAATCTGATGGATGTGTATCATGCGCTGAACACGTTTAACGTGAGTGTATTTGATCATGAAGCATCTCCGGGAAGCGGGGCTGTGAAACGAATAAAAGCCCCCGTTTTGGTTCTGCGGGGCATGCAGGATTTAGTTATTACTGAGGCGATGACGAGAGAGACGCTGGCTGATCTGGGAGACATTGCGGAGTTCGTTCCATTGACAGGATGCGGTCACTCACCCTTAGTTGACGATCTTTCGCAGCTGCTGCATGTAATCGAGTCCTTCTTGGGGAGAGATTCATCAGAAGCAGCCCCTAGCGGGTCAACTGCATCGGCCGGCCATACAGATTGAAGGGAGACAGGGGAAGACGATGACGATGAAGCTTACAGGGAAAACGGCAATCATTACAGGCGGAGCAAGCGGCATAGGGCTTGCAGCGGTACACTTATTTCTTGAGGCAGAGGCGAATGTTGTCATCGCTGACTTCAATGAGACGGCGGGACAGCAAGTGATCGATGAGCTGGCAAGTGAACAGCGTGATCGCGCGTTATTCGTGAAGACGAATGTAGCGGATGAAGAAAGCGTGCGGCAACTGATGGAGCAGACGGTTGCAACATTTAGCGGTATCGACATTCTGATCAACAATGCTGGAATTACACGTGATGCAATGCTGCTGAAGATGACCCCAGAGCAATGGCAGGATGTAATCAATGTGAACTTGAATGGAGTGTTTCTATGCACGCGTCTTGCAGCTCCTTATATGGCGGCGCAAGGCAAGGGTAAAATCATTAATACTTCATCGATTGTTGGCGTTCAAGGCAATATTGGACAGACGAACTATGCTGCGACCAAAGCAGGCGTCATTGGCATGACGCGTACATGGGCTCGGGAGCTAGGATATAAGGGGATCTGTGTGAACGCGGTTGCCCCAGGCTTCATCGCAACAGAGATGGTGGCCAAGATGCCGGACAAGATTATTGACAGCATGCGTGAAAAAGTACCGCTGCGCCGATTAGGACGGCCGGATGAAGTTGCACAAGCGTATTTATTCCTCGCTTCGGATGCAGCTGATTATATAAATGGAACAGTGCTGGAAGTGAACGGAGGGTTGTCCATTTGAATGGACTAGATGCTCGTCACAGCACTGTGGATAGCGGATTCGATCAGCGGCTGAATCAACCGCTTGTCCCGCGCCGCTGCGCTCAGGTCATGAGCGCGGATGAAGCGGTGGCGCTAATTGCGAATGATGCAACGGTTGCTGTGGGAGGCTTCGTTGGATGTGCTCACCCAGAAGCACTTACGTCAGCGTTGGAGCGCCGTTTCTTGAAAGAGGCGGCGCCGACAGGGCTTACAGTTGTGTATGCAGCCGGACAAGGGGATGGCGTTGTTCGCGGCGTGAACCATCTTGCCTATGAAGGCATGGTGAAGCGAGTCATTGGAGGTCATTGGGGACTTGCTCCGCGTTTGGGCGCGCTTGCGCTCGATAACCGGATTGAAGCCTACAACTTTCCGCAGGGTGTGATTGTACATCTCTATCGTGATATTGCTGCAGGCCGATTGGGGACATTGACCCATGTCGGCCTTCATACCTTTGTCGATCCGAGGAATGGAGGGGGCAGGCTGAATGCAAGCACGGTGGAAGAGCTTGTAGAGTTGGTGCAGCTTGGAGGCCGAGAGCAGCTCTATTATCGAGCTTTTCCGATTCATTGCGCTTTCGTGCGCGGCACGACTGCGGATGAGCGCGGCAATATCTCCATGGAGCGAGAGGCAGTAACGTTAGAAATGCTGGCACTTGCTCAAGCAGCGAGGAACAGCGGAGGAATTGTGATTGCGCAGGTAGAGCGCATCGTGCCGCACGGAACCATGCATTCGAAGCAGGTAGTCATCCCAGGCATGCTGGTCGATGCTATCGTTGTCGCTAGGCCGGAGGAGCATACAATGACGTTCGCAGAGGTATACAACCCCGCATATGCTGGGGAGATACAGCAGGAATCGTCCACCGCAGATGTGCCTCCAATGGCAAGAGATGAGCGGCTAGTCATTGCTCGGCGAGCCCTCAAGGAAATTCCCTCACGCAGTGTTGTTAATCTCGGTATCGGTCTGCCTGAGGGAGTCGGATATGCAGCATTTGAAGCAGGACGAACAGATATGACGCTGCTGCTTGAATCCGGCCCTGTTGGTGGCATACCTGCACGCGGGCTAAGCTTCGGCGCATCTGCGTTTGCAGAGGCTATTCTTGATCAGCCAGCTCAATTCGACTTCTTCGATGGAGGAGGGATTGATGTGGCTTGTCTGGGGATGGCAGAGGCAGACGGCAGAGGAGACGTGAATGTGAGTCTGTACGGGGGCAAGCTGACAGGCTGCGGCGGCTTCATTAATATAAGCCAAAATGCGAAGAAGCTTGTCTTCTGCTCCACCTTTACGGCTGGCGGTCTGAAGATGGAGATGGCTGATGGGGGCCTTCGCATCCTTCAAGAGGGACGCTTCCGGAAGTTCGTTCGGCAGGTAGAGCAACTTACCTTCTGCGCAGATTATGCACAGCGACGTGGCATCGAAGTGCTGTATGTGACAGAGCGCGCAGTATTCCAGCTGCATGCAGGGGAACTTGAACTTATCGAAATGGCACAGGGACTATCGCTAGAAGCAGACATTCTAGCCAATATGGACATCGTGCCTCGCATCAGTCCACAGCTGAAGTGGATGGAGGAAGATCTGTTCCGATAGGGATTGTCATGGACTGTCATAGAGACTGTCTCATAAGCTGAAGCTGATTTACTGGCTGTAAGATGATACTGGTAATGAGAAAGGTCGAGTAAGGGGTACGTTTGTACCCTAACTCGACCTTTTGTTTTATTGCTGCTTCGCCTCCATCACCTGCGTCTGCAATGGCTGTTCGAGGTGAATTTCAATGCAGCGAAAATATTGTGAGCGCTATCAAAAAATGTTGCTTGCCTTACAAAACCGGGCGAGATTATCATGAAATTGCGGAAGGGGCCCAAAAATTACCGCAATCGATATGGAAAGGGGAAGATCATGAAGACGAACAGTCAACCGGGGGGGCGCCGATCATTTCACTTGCGTGAAAATGCTCAACTCTACCTTATAATGCTTCCCGTTCTACTTCATATTTTTATCTTCAGTTATATTCCGATGTACGGGATAATCATCGCATTTCAAGATTATTTCCCGGGAAAACCTTTTTTCTCATTAACAGATACGAATTGGGTAGGTTTTAAACACTTTATTGAATTTTTTAATGGCCCGTATTTTGGAAGATTGATGCGTAATACGTTCTTGCTCAGCTTTTATTTTCTGGTGTTTGGCTTCTGGGTGCCCATTCTGTTTGCGGTACTGCTTAACGAACTGAAGAGTGGCATCTTCAAGAAGTACGTACAGACCGCAAGCTACTTGCCTCACTTTATTTCGAACGTCGTCGTTGCGGGCATGGTGTTGTCATTCATCAATACAGATGGAATCATTAATACCATCGTGAAGATGTTCGGCGGGACACCGGTCGCGATAAACACGGAAGCGGGGTATTTTCCGACCATTTATACGATTACGAGCATATGGAAATCATTTGGCTGGAGCAGTATTTTGTATTTGGCAGCCATGTCCTCTGTTGATCCTCATTTATATGAAGCTGCCAAGATGGACGGAGCCAACCGCCTTAAACAAATCCTCCATATTTCGTTGCCATCCATTCGTCCGACCATCTTATTCCTGCTTATATTCGCGATTGGCAGTCTGTTTTCAGCGAACAGCGAGTTTATTTTGTTGATCTATAATCCAATGGTATATGAAACGGCGGATGTCATTGGCACCTATTTGTACCGCGATGGCTTGCTTGGCGGACAATTCAGCTTAGGGACTGCAGTTGGGCTGTTCATATCGGTCATCAACTTCACGCTGCTGTATTTCGCAAATACGCTAAGCCGTAAATATTCAGATTATGCCTTGTGGTAAGGAGGAGTACAATGGGCTCGGTCAGGAAAAATCCGAACAAGATCAGGGAAGGCTCTGTCGTGGTCGACATTATCTTGTACGCGATCGCACTCGTCATTTGCCTAATCACCCTGTATCCGTTTTATTTCGTCATCATCATGTCGATCAGTTCGCCTTCGGAAGTAGCCGCCATGAATGTTGTTTGGTTTCCGAAAGGCTTTAACCTAAGCTCATATGAATTGATCGTAAGAGATGCGAAAATGTGGTGGGCGTATTCGAACACTTTGATTTACGTCGCCGCAGGTACGCTTTTGAACTGCTTAATGGCTGTATTGGGTGCATACCCGTTAACGGTACGCAATCTAAAGGGGCGAAAATGGATCGTTGTATTTCTACTAATTCCGATGTATTTCGGGGGTGGATTAATTCCCTCCTACCTGCTCGTGAATAAGCTCGGGATGTATAATACCATGTTTGCAGTTATTATCCCCGGGATGGTCAGTATTTGGAATATTATCCTCGTTAGGACGTTTTTTATGACGATTCCAGATGGTCTGAAGGAATCGGCTTTTATCGACGGTGCCTCCCATCTGCAGCTGCTGTTCAAGATTATATTGCCGATTTCCAAGCCGATTCTTGCTGTTATTGCGATTTATTCGATTGTCGGCATTTGGAACAGCTGGTTCGACGCGCTTGTCTATCTGCCGAACGAAAAGCTTCATCCGCTGCAAATGTATCTATACCGTGTCGTCGTTCAACAGTCGGTGGATCTAAAGATGTTATCGCTGGAAGATACCAAAAATGCGGTGGCGAACATGTTGACCAACATCCAGTTAAAATACGCGATTATCGTTTTTACGGCATTGCCTGTCATATTTACGTATCCATTTTTTCAAAAGTATTTCATCAAGGGAGCGCTTCTGGGTTCTTTAAAAGAGTAGGACTATACTCTTTGAGGGAAAAGATCGAATTAACGTCGAAGGGAATTGCGGTATGGACTAGAAAAAATGTTTTTGACAATTTGAAAGCGTTTGCAACATATCTTGGGATAAGATTTTAGCATTTCAGCTACAAGGGACAGATTTCGGTGAAATCATTTTGAAATTCGTTTTTGTCGATTCGAGGGGGAATCTAAAAATGAAACAATGGAAAAGAACACTGATCTCCGTATTAACGGCAATTCTCGTGATTGGGTCGATCACGGCATGCAGCACCTCCAGCAACAACGCCAACAGCGGCAATAACAAGAAGGAGGAAGCAGGAGGATCTGCTTCTACCGAAGTCAAAAAGTTAAAACTGCTTGGGCCGCAAGGTTCGAACAAATATATCAAATTCGATGAGAGAGATAAATATCCGGTATGGAAAGAAGTCGATAAGATGCTCACAGATGCCGGGTTGCAATTGGACTACGAGATGGTTCCAGGCGAGCAATATAAAGTGGTCGTTCAAACGAGAATGGCGTCTGGTTCCTCGCTTCCAGACATCGTAAACATTTCGGCACTAGATAATACGACAGTGTTGAATTTGGCGAAGCAGGGCGTCCTGCTTGATCTGAATCCACTGATCGAGAAGTACAGCAACGGCAACATTAAGAAAATGTACAATGAAGAATTCCCATACGCCAAAAAGACGACAACATCGCCTGACGGCAAAATGTACTGGTTCAGCAATCTTCACAAAAAAACATATCAGGGTAAAACGCCAGCACCGGTTGCATTGACGATGCTGCTTCGTAAAGACTGGCTTGATAAGCTGAAGCTCCCGGTTCCAAACACAGCCGCAGAATATTTGCAAACGTTGAAGACATTCCGGGAAAAGGATGCCAACGGAGATGGGAAGCAAAACGAAGTGCTCGTGTATGATCCAAGCAAATTTGAAGGCGCTATCGCGCAATGGTTCGGGCTTGGTACAGATATCACGGCAGTGGATGTTGAGAATAAGAAAGTAGTATCCCCTTGGTATCAAGACGGAATTAAAGATTACTTCCGCTACTTGCAGCAGTTAACGAAAGAGGGCATTCTCGACACAAGCCTGATTGGGGCGACAGGGGAGCAAAAGCAACAAAAAATGACCGAAAACCAGGTTGCTTCATTGAGTGATTATAATCTGGAGACCTATCAGGAGCCTACCATTAACGGCGGAGGGGAGTTCCTCCCATTGATGCCGCTCAAGGCGGTCGACGGTGTCACTCCGGCAGCACAGTTGGAACCTCCATTCCTTGTGTGGCAGAAGTATGCAATTACAAAAGATTGCAAGGACGTGGAAGCAGCCATCAAGTTTTTCGATACGATTTACTCGGAAAAATATGCAGATCTTCTGTATTGGGGAATCGAAGGGCAAACTTACAAGAAGGACAGCAACGGCGCAAAGGTATTTATTAATAATGGCTCAGACGAAGAGTTGGCTAAATCGGGTCAAATTACTGGGCGTCCGTTATTCGGGGACACGGTTTTTCCACGTGTTCAATTCGCCAATCTGGAATTCGAGCTCTCTGGTGTGCCCAAAGCAAAAGCCGATCATGAGCTGAATATTTTAAATTACAAACCATATTTTGTGAATATGAACCTGAACTATCTGGCTATTCCTGATGATCAGCAGCTCGAGAAGAAAACAAAAATCTTAACCAACTTGAACACGTACTCTCAGGAACTTGCAACCAAGCTTGCTCTAGGCCAAAAATCGCTTGACGATTGGGATCAATATATCTCCGAGCTGAAAAAGCTTGGGCTTGATGAATTAATGAAGATTGATCAGCAGCTGCTCGATAGATACAACAGCATCCAGTAACATTGCACCAATAATCTGGAAAATTGGCGTTCACCTCGGCTTCCTTAGAGGAGTTCGCCGTTTTCTTCATATTGCTTCATCATGCGAAGTGGTCTTCAAAACGAAGGAGGTGCGGACTATGCGACATTGGAGCTTTGGGAGCGGCACGTTTCGAAAGATCTTTCTGTCCTATACTGCGATTTTGATCATCCCCATCATCGTGTTCAGCACCTTAAATGTACAGCGGAACATCATGGAGGAACGTCAGAAGCTGCATGAGAAGCATGTATCGGATGCAAATCGGATTGCGGCGGTTGTGGACAATAAATTGAATGAGCTCAAAAATATAGCGAAGATGATTAGCATTGAATCATGGCTTCGGAAAATGATGCAGAATACGGATGTTTATGATGATGAATTTGATCTGTTGAAGATGCTCGAAATCCGAAGAAATTTCGAAAATTCAATTAATTCTACAAATGTGCTATCTTTCGGCACAGTCATTTTTCCAGATAAACAACAGATGTTATCAACTTGGGGGACATTTTCGGAAGACCACTTCTTCTCTAATATTGCTATATTTGATGGAGATACACGGCAAATGATGCAAAGTGCTCTTCGGGAGCAACAGTATTTCAAAGTAATGGCACCAGCAACGGTCAATTTGTGGGGCAGCAGTAAGAGGGTTATTCCTGTCCTTCAAAGTCTGGAGGTGGTCAATCACCCGCGGGCGGTACTGGCTCTATTTATTGACAGCGATTACTTCTCGGAATACATGCGTCGTTTCGGGAGTGTGGAATCCAAAGACATCTTAATTACGACGCATGGGACGCCTATTTTCAAGCAGAGCCGGAATCCGGATAACGGGGTTCAGGAAAATGAGCAGACCTATGAGCTTGTTGTGCCTTCCCAAGAGAGCAGTCTGCAATATAAAATCTCTTACTTCGATAACAGTGTCATCGGTATCAATAACTTATTCAGTTCACTGCTGGCTATCTTGATCTCCATTGCGGTCGGCACGTTGTCGGCTTTTGTGCTGGCCAAGGTCAGTTACCGACCTCTTGGCATCTTGCTTCACAAACTTTCCGCTGGGATTCGTTATGAGGAGGGCAATAATAGTCCCGTATCCGGCTCTGAATATAATTACATTGAGGAATCGTTCGAGCGGCTGTTGAGTGAAAATCAGGTGCTTCAACAATCCATGCATGACTACGAAAAAGCGGCGAAGTCGAATTTGTTCCTCCAGCTGCTTAAAGGGTATTTCGCAGATGATCAGCACTTGAACGGGTTGAAGAAATTTGGTATCGGCTATACCGAGGAAATGCATTATTGCACGATGTTGATCAGCTTTCATGCCATTCGTGATTTCTCCGATCTGGATAAGATCCGGAAAATCGAGATGATGACGATGGTTATCATCGAAAAAGTGATGAACTGTCATCGGCTGGACTATGAGCTATTCGAAGTGACGAATGCGGACAAAGCGTTGATCCTATCCTCCACAAACCGATTTGGAGATGATGGCATGATGGAACAAATTGCTGTCGGAATTACGGAAGAAATTGAACGTGCATGTGGTTTCCAGCCTATTGTCTTGTATGGAACGATGGAGAAGGGGCTCGTTGGCATTAGTAAGTCGTACTATACGGCTAATGAAAGTTTGCAGTATACGTTGTTTTCACGGGAACATCTACGGGTCGCGCCGGAGGAGTCCATTCCAAGCATCGTTGACTATTATTATCCGACAGATTGGGAGGTTCAGTTGATTAATAACTTGAAGATAGGGAACCTGGATACCTCGATGCAGATTCTCTACGAAATCAGCGCGGAAAACGGGAAACGAAACCTGTCTGAAGCAAGTACGATCAGACTCGTTTCATTATTGATGGAAACGCTGCTAAGAGTGCTGCATGAACTCAATCTCGATACGGGCATTTACGCGAAACAATTTACCAATAGAGCAAAGGGCAAAAATACGGAGGAAATGTGGGGCTATGTGTTTGAAGTGGGAACGTTACTATGCGAGCGAAATCGGTACTCCAATACGTCATCGACGATTGAAGCTGGAAGTCAGTTGCTGCAGTACGTAAACCAAAATTACACGAGTGCCGACGTATCCTTAAAACAGCTTGCTGAAATCTTCCAGATGTCGGTCTCCAAAGCGTCTAAACTATTTAAGGAAGTCACTGGAATCAATTTCTACGATTATTTATGTCGGCTTCGTATTGAAATGGCTAAGGAATTGCTGCGAGGAAAGGAATGCGGCATTGATGACATCGCACGCCGAGTGGGTTACGAAAACGTATATTCGTTCAAACGTGCGTTTACACGATATGAAGGCATTAAGCCGGATGAATACATGGAATCGGCAGGCTGAATGAAGAAGGACACTAAGGACACTTACTGGAGAAGTGTCCTTCTTTGACTGAAATTTTATAAAATCTGCTTCGTTATCCCTTGCTCGGATGAATGAACCCAGCGAGCGAGGCGGTCTCCCGCCACAACCGATCATGAGAGCTGGTCATGTCAGCCTGCAAAGGAGCTGAAATCGGCTGGAGATGCCGATACATTCGCTCATCTATGAACCAATCGCCTTCTTCAATTTGCCGTGCCGGCTCGTCCTTCCAGACATCAGTTAAGGCCGGACTATAGGCCCGGTATGTAACAGAAAGTTCGGTTCGATCAGGCGGGATCGCCTGCTTCACAAAGCGGTGCGGCCAATAGTCTGCTCTCGATCCCGTATGAGGGGCCGCGCGCATGAAACGAACAGCATGATTATAAATATGGGGCGTGTGGAACAACAGCGCATACAGCTTCTCTCCAAATGCTATGCGTTCATCTAAGTCAGTAAAGTTCTCTAAATTAAGCCCAACGAGCGGAATTGCTTCTTCCTCTCGTGGAGATGGAACACCAAGCGGGAAAATGACTTGATTCATCTGCAGCCAACCATGCAATTGGAAATCCCATTCATTAAGCACATGCGCCCGGTAGGTGGGATTGCGCATGACTCTGCCTTCAATGACGTTCTGTTCGTTAATGATAAGTGCTGTCGTGAGCAGCGAACTTGTCTGTTGTACCCAGAAGCCATCCCAGAATGGGGTCATGAAGGCAGATACGCCAAATGCAGGAAGCAAGTGGAACAGGCTCTTGCCTGCTCGGCGGCTGGCTGCATACAGCAGCAGCTGCGGATAGGCATCATGGAATATGAGTGCATTCGATCGTTCCAGCACTCGGTAGGTCCATAATCTATGGTTCGCACTCATAATGCGGGGCAGCCATTCTCCCTGCAAATCAGTCATACTCCAGCCGCCATTTCGTGAGACCATATGCGCGAGCAGGGCCCAATGCAGCTCTGGATACGACTGATAGATTCGCGCATAGGCTGCGGTGCGTGTAATATTGTTGCGATTGGCTGTGCGAACAGAGCTCTGAATTTGCCGGATGATCCGCCATTCCTCGGCTGAGAATTCCGTATCTCCTCGCTCTCGAAAGCTGCTGGTTGTTCCTTGTTGACGTACTTTCTCATTCAGCAGTCGGCTGGCCTGCTCTTCCGCACGTTTCGCTGCGGCGCGATTCCAATCAAACGACGGGCGTTCCCGCCATTGTAAGAGTTGTTGATAAAGTTCATTCCAAGTTGAACGGACGACACTATATGCCGTATCGAACGAGTGGCGCATCAGCTGTATCGCGTGGCGCATGCGCTTGGACAGATTGGACAGCATCGATTGTTCTCCTCCATTTCGAGACGACGATACGTGACCGAATTCATTGATTTTCTTCATAGTATGCCCAAAAACAGCCGTAGACGTTCATGTGTGGGGTTTGACTTTTCCATTCTCCAAATGTTATAAGTTCAAGAAAGCAGAAGTATCAGACTACATCTGCTGGATGTTGGATAAGAGAAGTTCCATGTTAGATTCTGTGAACTTAGTAGGGAGTGAAGCGTGTATGGAAAGAATAGAAACTGTTGAGCGGTTCAATGAGATCATTGCACAAGAGGAGCCAGTTGTAGCGATATTTAAGACATCCTGGTGCCCAGATTGCCACTTCATCGATCCTTTCATGCCTGAATTGGAGACGAATTATGCAGGTAAGGTGACATTCGTTGAAATCGATTCGGAGAAACTCCTTGATGTTGCACAGCAATACCACATTCTTGGTATTCCAAGCTTCGTAGCCTTCAAGGGCGGCAAGGAAACCATTCGCTTCGTGAACAAGCTGCGCAAGACTCGTCCTGAAATCGAGCAGTTCGTTGATCGGGCAATTGCAGTATCTGCAGCTGTATAATAAGTGAATAGCCACTCGATGCACATATGAGAACCGTCCCGCTGGTGGGGCGGTTTTTTTATTGCCTTGAAAGGGAGTGCAGAACGATGTACATCCGAAGCAAGCCGATATTATCTGAAGTCAATCTTGTACATGAGGTAAGGGGGCTGATGCATCGATTTGGAAGTGAAAGATGTAATATTTGTCACAAATTAGCCGTACACTCAGCTAGGAAATCTTGTATAATGGAGGACGATTGGAACTGTTTTCATAATTTGTAATGGCAAAAAATTGAACAACGGGTCAGGTGAAACTAGTGAACGCGAACATCTACCGGATATTGAGGCGGTTATCTTACGCGGTTTGCATCGGTATGTTTATCGTAGTGTTAAACGGGGCGCTTGTAACGAAGACAGGCTCCGGAAGTGGCTGCGGCACGGATTGGCCACTATGCAATGGCAAGTTTGTTCCGGCATATACGATCGAATCCATGATCGAATATTCTCATCGATCTGTGACGGGTGTTGTAGGATTGCTTGTTCTGGCCTTGTTCATCTACGTTCTTCGCTATGCGAAGCATCATCGTGAGGCTCTATATTACTCTTCTCTCACCTTATTATTTACTATTATACAAGCAATTATGGGAGCGCTTGCGGTAGTCTTTACCCAGTCTCCGCCTGTTATGGCGCTTCACTTCGGATTCTCGCTGCTGGCGTTCGCTTCTTCCTTCATGATGAGTGTAGTGGCACGGCGCTACGAACGCGGCATCGATTCTGCATCTGTTGTAAACTCCGTTCGTGCAGAATTTAGGTATGGGGTATGGTTCACACTTCTATATACGTATATCGTAATATACGTAGGGGCATTTGTTAGGCACACGGACTCTTCAGGGGCATGCATGGGCTGGCCGCTGTGCAACGGGGAGTTGATTCCGGAGCTGTCGGGGGGGACGGGAATTGCCTTCATGCATCGTGTGGCAGCAGCACTATTATTTGTTGTAATCGCGATTATGTCCCATTTTGCTTACCACAACCACAAGGACAATCGCGAGATTCAGTTGTGCGGCATTTGGGCGCTTATCCTATGTGCAGCACAGATTGCAAGCGGCGCGGTCGTTGCGAGTACGATCACGAATCCTGACTTATTCCTATTTGCAAGCTTATTACATACGGTATTGATTTGTGGACTGTTCAGTGTACTCTGTTACATGAGCATCCGTGTCTGGCAGCTGCGGCAAAAATAAGGATCGTTTTTCTTGGCTGTGATGGTGGGAAGAAGAACCGAAGAAGATTGAGTTTGAGTTATAGAATGGAATCAGTGGTTATAAATAAAGAAGCAGATCGCTTACTGTTGGACAATGGGAGATTGTCAACGAGAGGCAAGCGAGCTGCTTCTTTTTCTCTGAGAAACATTCATTGGATTAGGCGCCTTCCTTTACTTGCTGTGTTTCATTCGAGTGCGCACCGAGCAATACGATAGATGCGGCAGCCTTTGCTGCTGCCAACCAGCGAACATTCCACGGCTTGCGTACGATAACTTGATTGTTGTTTTTCATATCATTCTACCTCCAATTATTTTTGATGTGTTCCCTTTGATGACCTCATTATACCTGTAGACATTCTGCTCGTACCATGTAATCGGCTTACGGCTATCTTACAATGTCGTAATAATGTCGTAAGTTGTCTGCTCGGTCAGGCTTTAGGTTCATCAAAAAAACAGCTATACTACAGAAGAGGAAGTTTTCGTTTGTCATCAATGCCCGCTTGTGAACGCAAATTATTGCAGACATCCTGCGGCATCCATGTAACTGTTCATGTACAGCAACACAGATACGCTTATTTTTTTCAAGGAGGGCTCGTAGTTGTCATTTACGAATATACGCGACTTTGTCGACACGCTGAAGCGTGAGAATGACCTCGTCGTTATTGAAGCGGAAGTTGATCCGTATTTGGAAATTGCAGAAATTCATCGACGCGTCATTGAAGAGGGAGGTCCTGCGCTTCTATTCACCAATGTGAAGGGCAGCCCCTTTGCAGTGACGACGAACCTGTTCGGTACGATGCGCCGGGTGGATATGGCCTTCGGAACGCGTCCTGAGCAGCTCGCGAATAAGTGCGTAGAGGCCGTAAACCGTCTAATGCCTCCATCGCCGAAGAAGCTGTGGCAAGAGCGTTCGACGGTGAAAGAGCTCCTTAGCCTTATGAAGGTTGGCATGAAGGATGTATCTTCTTCGCAAGCTCCAATTATGCAGGTGAAGCGTACAGACAAGCCGATGCAGGGCTTGCCGGCATTGACGAGCTGGCAGCTGGACGGAGGTCCATTTATTACGCTTCCACTGGTCTATACCGAACATCCGGAGCTGAAGAGCGCTGATCACAATCTCGGTATGTACCGAATTCAAATTTACGATGACAGCACGACAGGTGTGCATTGGCAAATTCAAAAGGGCGGTGGCCTCCATCATCATGAGGCCGAGCTGCGCAATGAAGCGCTTCCGGTATCCGTCATCGTGGGCGGGCCGCCAGCGCTGATTGCGGCTGCGATCGCTCCACTGCCGGAGAAGCTCCCTGAGCTGTTGATGGCCTCATTCGTCATGGGTGAGCGTCTTCCAGTGGTAGATAGCGGATTCGAAGGACATCGCATCCCAGCGGAAGCAGAATTCGTTATCCAAGGGTACGTTCCACCACATGAGCGCCGCATGGAAGGGCCATTTGGCGACCACTACGGCTATTACTCATGGGCGCATGAGTTCCCGTTCCTGAATGTGAAGCACATGTACCACCGCAAGAATGCAATCTACCCAGCTACAATCGTGGGCAAGCCGCGTCAGGAAGACTACTATTTGGGCGAGTACCTGGTTAGATTGTTGTCGCCAGCGTTCCCGATGGTGATGCCGGCGGTACGCAAGGTACATCCATATCCAGAAACAGGCGTTCACTCGCTTGCCGCAGCTGTTGTACGTGAGAGCTACTCTCGTGAGGCGCTTCTGTCTGGCTTCCGTATTCTTGGCGAAGGGCAGCTTAGCTTGACGAAGTTCTTGATGTTGACGGATCAGCCGGTTGACTTAGAGAACTTTGCAGAGCTTACGGAAGCGGTGCTAGAGCGCTTCAAGCCAGAGACGGATCTGTATGTGATTAATAATACGTCCCATGACACACTTGACTATACGGGGCATAAGCTGAACCATGGCAGCAAGGGGATATTGCTCGGTGTGGGCGATGTAGTCCGTGAATTGCCTGGCGTGTACGAAGAAGGCCCGATCGATGAGATTAACGATGTGGCTGTATTTTGCCGTGGCTGCTTGACAATGTCAGGTGCTTCGTATGAAGCAGAACCACAGCTGGCGGAACGATTGCTACATCGTCTTGCTGCACAAGAGACGAAGTGGCCGCTCGTCTTCCTCGTTGACGACGCTCAGGTTGCCAATACGCAGTTGTCGTTCTTGTGGACGGTGTTTACGCGATTTAACCCCGCATCAGATATATACGCGGCAATGGAAGTCCGTAATCACCATCTCTCGTATAAATTGCCAATTGTTATCGATGCCCGCATGAAGCCAGGCTACCCAGATGAGTTATTCCCGCGTGAGGATATTGTGGAATTGGTCGACCGCCGTTGGAAAGACTATTTCCCAAACGGATTTAAGCGGGGGTGAGTTCCATGCTGCGCAGCTTGTTCGGGGAGCCGCCCCGTGTTGACAGCGGAACGTTGAAGGATGCAATGGCGGGGATGGACAATTATTTGGAAGCAATACGCAGTCGCATGGAGGGGACAGGCGATCCCGATCACTTCTGGCGCAAGATAGAAGTATGGACAGTCGGACTGAAGACCTCCTTGGATGAACTGGAACAAAGCGTATATGCGTCTGACAAGTTCGCCGATCGTGTGTCGAAGCATTATGAGGCCGAGATGTCTGAATCGGAGCAGGATGATTATTACCGGTACGTCTATTTTTATAAAAATGGATTTATTCGCGTGTTCTCGATTTTGGACAAGCTTGGAACGCTGCTGAATACAGTGCTGTCCTTGGAGACCGAGAGGGTGAAGCATCATTTCTCTTACTTTACGGTGCTTCGCCAATTGCGCTTCAAGGGACAGCATCCTGAATTGGAACATGCCCTGCTGGCATTGAAGGAGCAGCATGAAGATGCGCTTCAGCGGCTGCGCAAGCGACGCAATATGGAGATTCATCATATGAACCCAGAAATGCAGGATGATTTATGGCAGCGGCATCGCAGCTTGAATGACAAAATTAAGCTTGAGGATATTCAGGCCAATGTGGCAGATTTGCAGCATGGTCTGGAGATGGTGTGTGGCGCATTGATCCATGTGTTTCGACTGCTTCCCGTCAAGTAATGGAATTGAAAAGGGAATAAAAGTTAATTGACAACTTTCACCTGCTGCATTATACTCAATTTAAATTTCATAACTGTTTTCTTATCAAGAGTGGCGGAGGGACAGGCCCTGCGAAGCCCGGCAACCGATCTTGCAACCCGGATGCATAACAATAAGTTATGTGATTGCAAGATGTCAATGGTGCTAATTCCTTCAGAACGTAATGTTCTGGCAGATAAGAAAGGGAGAGTCGATTTTTCATCTGGTTTCTTCACAGAATACCGAACGTTCGCCCCCTTTTGGCATCTGCCAAGAGGGGGCTTTTTGCATGAACGAGCGGCCCCAAAATGGAGAAGTGAAGGCAGCCAAGGCAATGTGGTATATTTGGCGACAGTTATTGAGAGGATACAGCATACGAATAGATGAAGATAAGGCTGTAGTGCCTATCTATTCTAGAATGTAGCTAGCATGAAGGAAGGTGACGATTCCGTTGATTCGGTTGGAACATATAAGTAAGCAATATGGTGCTAACGGCAAGGTGCAAGGGCTGCTGGCACTGGATGATGTGAGTCTGTCGGTTGAATCTGGCGAGATTTATGGCATTATCGGCCATTCAGGTGCAGGGAAGAGTACGCTGCTGCGCAGCATTAACCTGCTTGAGCGGCCTACGGCAGGCGTAGTTGAGGTAGACGGCGTTAACTTAACGAAGCTGTCGAAGTCGGCGCTACAGCAGCAGCGGCGTAAAATCGGGATGATTTTTCAGCATTTTAACCTGCTCAGTTCAGCAACGGTATATGACAATATTGCATTTCCGATGCGCCTGGCGGGAACATCCAAGGATAAAGTAGAGAAGAAAGTAAATGAGTTGATTAGGCTTGTTGGTTTGGAAGAACACAAGCATAAATACCCGGCTCAATTGTCCGGTGGACAAAAGCAGCGCGTAGGGATTGCGCGTGCGCTTGCGAATGATCCGAAGGTGCTGCTCTGTGATGAAGCAACCTCGGCGCTAGATCCGCAGACGACGAATGCGATCTTGGAGCTGCTGCTCGATATTAACCGCAAGTTCGGAATTACGATCGTGCTAATCACCCATGAGATGCACGTCATCCAAGCGATATGCGACAAAGTTGCCGTTATTCATGGCGGGAAGATTGCTGAGGCAGGCAAGGTTGTAGACGTGTTCTTGAAGCCTCAGCATCCGGTAACGCGCGAATTCATTCTTGAAGAGCGCAGCGATGCGGATATTCAGCCTTGGGCGGCATTCAAGAGCCAGGCTGCTGAGCATTCCCGTGTTGTGAAGATCAACTATTTGGGTGATGTCACGTATGAGCCGGTGCTGCATCGTGTCCTTACGGAAGCGGGCGTCAGCTTCGCAATACTGCAGGGAACGATCTCTCGGATGAAGGATACTCCTTACGGCCAATTGGTCGTTCGTCTAGATGGCGACACAAGTGCTGTAGAGCAATCATTATCTTCTCTCCGGGCGCAGGGTCTTGAAGTGGAGGTGATTGCGTGATGAATTTCGATTTCTCTACTGTCAATTGGAGCGATGTGTCTTCGGCTACTGGAGAAACATTGCAGATGATGCTGTTCTCTGTACTATTCACCTTCCTTGTTGGCTTGCCGCTAGGCGTGCTCTTGTATTTAACTGGGCGCACGGGTAGCAGAGCTGGGAAGATCGTATATAGTATCTTGTCATTCATTGTGAACGTGCTGCGTTCAGTACCGTTCGTTATTCTAATGATTGCGATCATACCGATTACACGAATTGTAGTAGGCACATCTATCGGTGTAGAAGGAACAATCCCGCCGCTCGTTATCGCGGCTGCACCATTCTTCGCTCGTCTCGTGGAGACGTCATTGCGTGAGGTTGATCGGGGCGTTATTGAGGCAGCACAGGCAATGGGAGCATCCACTTGGCAGATTGTATATAAGGTTCTGCTGCCCGAAGCGATGCCAGGCTTGATTGCAGGGACGACGATAACGGCGGTTACGCTCGTATCGTATACAGCGATGTCAGGTCTCATTGGCGGCGGCGGTCTCGGTGACCTAGCGATTCGCTACGGATACCATCGGTATGAGATTGAAATGATGATCGTGGCGATCGTTATTATGGTTATACTCGTACAGGTGCTGCAATGGATTGGCGATGCATTTGTTCGCCGCTATACAAGAAAATAAAAAAATATTGTGCTGAGTCGGTCATTTCATGGTTGACGGCAGCACAAAATATGATATAATCCCAGTAATTCAATTGGAATTATCGGTAGTTACGAGTTGGATGAAATGATCATTTGAATCAAAACCTAATAGGCATAGGAAGCACGCTCTTAGGAGCTTCAACTTACAAATATTCATCAATTAAAATGGGGATCTTGGAAGGAGTAGTGAATGACATGAAAAAGTGGACTTTTGTATTAACGCTTATTACACTCGTAGCGGTACTCGCTGCTTGCGGCAACAAAAATACAGCAGGCGATAACACGAACGCATCTGGTGAGGCAGGCAAGTCTGGCACAGAAAAAGTGAAGCTTGTCGTAGGTGCAACACCGGTGCCTCATGCAGAAATACTGAATCATATCAAGCCGAAGCTGGCTGAGCAAGGGATTGAGTTGGAAGTTAAGGAGTTCACGGATTATGTTCAGCCGAACGTACAAGTACACGAGAAGCAGCTTGATGCGAACTTCTTCCAACATAAGCCGTACTTGGACAATGAAGTGAAGACGAAGGGATACAACCTTGTAACTGTAGGCAATATTCACGTTGAGCCTTTCGGAGGTTACTCCAAGAAGATTAAGTCGGTTAGTGAAATTGCAGATGGCGCAACGGTATCGATTCCGAACGATGCAACAAATGGCGGACGTGCGCTGCTCTTGCTGGAGAAGCAGGGCATTATTAAGTTGAAGGATGGCGTAGGTCTGGAAGCAACGGTTAACGACATTGCTGAGAATCCGAAGAACTTGAAGTTCAAAGAGCTGGAAGCTGCAATGCTGCCTCGTACGCTGGATGAAGTTGACTTCTCGCTTATCAATACGAACTATGCACTGCAAGCGAACTTGAATCCTACGAAGGATGCGTTGTTCATTGAAGATAAGGATTCTCCGTATGCGAACATCTTGACGGCTCGCGAGGACAACAAGGATAGTGATGCTGTGAAGAAATTGCTTGCAGCTTTGCAGTCTGACGATGTGAAGAAATTTATTGAAGATAAATACCAAGGTTCGATCGTACCTGCATTTTAATTGTAGAATACTTTCAATGAGAGAAGCCCTAGAGGCAAGCTGCCTTTCGATAAGAAAGGTGGAGCTTGCTGCTAGGGCTTTTTTCTTTGTAATCTAGGTGGAAGGGATTCAAGTGCATTGCATTGCGGAGCGGACAGTCTGTCTACATCAGTGTCCAATGCAAAGTTGTTCTGCCAAGGCAAATATCTTATACTGAACGTGGAAGTTCTTTGAAGCGCTCAAAAGGAGGATTACGACGTGGAACAGCAGCGTAAAATTGCTCTTATTACGGGGAGCGCCAAAGGCCTCGGGAAGATGACAGCTATGACATTGGCCGAAGCCGGGCATGATATTGTCTTAAATTATGTACATAGCGAGGCAGAGGCTGAAGCACTGCGGCTCCAGCTCGAGAAGACGGGAATACGGTGTATTGCCATTCGCGCGGATATTTCCAAGCCAGAGGAAGTGAAGCGGCTCGTTACTGAAATGAATGAACGCATCGGTATGGCTGATATTGTGGTGAACAATGCTGGGCCGTTCATCAGAGAGCGGAGATTGTTCGCGGATTACTCGGAAGAGGACATTATGTATTTATTGAATGGGAATCTAAGTGGTGTCATACTGCTCGATCATTTGCTGCTCGGATCGATGCGGAAGAAGGGATGGGGGCGCATTATTCATTATGGCTTCGGCCATGCGTCTGAGGCGCGTTCTTGGCCGCATCGGGCGGTGTATGCCGCAGCCAAGGTGGGACTAGTGTCTTTCACGAAGACACTGGCGGTAGAGGAAGCACAGAATGGCATTACGGTGAATATGATTTGCCCTGGCGATATTCGTGGTGACAACAAGGAGCGAAAAATCGAGGATGTACTTCATCTAACCGATGACGAAACGCCGCGCGGCCGTCCCGGCAGTGGTGAAGATGTGACACGAGTCATCCGCTTCCTATGTGAGGATGCTTCTGACTTTATAACTGGTAATATTATTAATGTCTCAGGCGGACTCGATCCTATTCGTACAACGATTAGCTCGAAATCCTAATGCTGCATGTACGCCCGTCGGCTGACAGACACAGCGGTTGCTGTGCCCTGTTGGAACGAGGGCGTTTTCATATTTTGGAGAAGAAGGATGGACGGGATGCGGGATGTCCTAAACTCTTTCTGATTTCGCGTGATAGGTGGTATGAAGATATGAGTTGGCTGACCAAGCAATTGGCGCAAGCAATCGTCTCACGGACGATGCAGGTCATTGGGTACAATGTAAATGTGATGGATGAGCGTGGGCGGATCATTGGCTCGGGCGACCTGTCCCGCATTAATCAAAAGCATGAAGGGGCACTCATTGCCATTGAGCGCAAGGGAAGGTTCGAGATCGATAAAGAGAGTGCACGCAATCTTCATGGTGTTATGCCGGGGACGAATCTTGTTATTCAATTTCGCGGAGAAGTTGTCGGTGTTATCGGGATTACGGGAGATCCTGCTGAAGTGACGAAGTATGGGGAACTTGTCAAGATGACAGCTGAGATGTATTTGGAGCAGGCGGATTTGTTGGAAAAGGCGCGCTGGGATAAGCGGATGAAGGAGGATTTCCTCTTATCGGTCATTCATGCGGAACCGGGAGATCAAGCCATGCTTCGCCTGCAGGCGGAACAAATAGGCCTGAAGCCGGACAAGCCTCGTGTTGCTTGTATTCTGGAGCTTACGGATGAACAGGATGCGGATTCAGTGCCTACACTGCGCAGAGTTGTAGAACTGTTGGAAGGGCGGCCGACAATTGATCTTATCGCGATACGGAATACGCGGCAAATCGTCCTATTCAAGCCGCATTTGCACCCACGGAAGCCGAATATGGATATATGCGAGGGAATACGGCAAATTCGGAAGTTGCTGGAAGAGAAGCAGATCGCACCTCTTCGTATCGCGGTGGGCAAGGCTTATTCAGGAATCGATGGGCTCATCGCATCCTATCGCTCTGCTCAAGATACGATGCGCGCGGGTCAAGCAATCCTTCCTGAGCATACGGTCTATTATAGTGAGGATATGCCAAATGAGACGGTGCTGGCGAATGTGGGCCGCAGCTGGGTTACGGATGAAATGGAGCAGATGTGGCAGCGATTCATCCAAGAGGATCGGAGCGGGGAATTGAGGCAGACTCTGCAGGTGTATTATGAGGAGAGCGGCGAGCAGCAGCGGATTGCACAGCGGCTGGCCATCCATCGCAACACGCTCCGTTATCGTCTTCAGCGGATTGCGGATGTGACAGGCAAGGATCCCAAGAGCTTTCGCGATTTGTTTACGTTAATGTCGGCGTGGTGGATTCACGCGATGCTGCGCAGTAATGAGTCTTAGCCAGTTAACAACGGAAAGGCTGAGCATGTCTATTGCATGTATCCTATTTCACATACCGGCCTGATAGCAGCAAGACAAAGGTTGATGGATCTTGTATTGTGCAATTGAACAAAAAATGCACTTTTTAAAGCGCTTCATTTCATGTTTATGCATGATGAAGCGCTTTCATATTGGAGGTAAAGTAAAGGTACAACAACGACACACTGCATCTTCAAGGAGGATGGGGACTATGACAGTAACGGTATCTGTACTTGGTGCACTGGCGGCTTTAGTGGTTGCTATCGTGCTTATTTTACGAAAAGTCCCACCGGCGTACGGTATGATGATTGGCGCGCTGGTAGGCGGCGTAGTCGGAGGAATTGGTTTAATTGACTCCGTAACGCTAATGATGGATGGAGCCAAGACGATGATTCCAGCAGTGCTGCGAATATTAGCAGCAGGTGTTCTTGCAGGCGTATTGATTGAATCAGGCGGAGCGAAGACGATTGCAGAGACATTAGTACGCAAGGTAGGCGAGACTCGCGCATTGTTCGCACTAGCTTTTGCAACGATGGTGTTGACAGCTGTTGGTGTATTTATCGACGTGGCGGTCATTACGGTGGCTCCAATCGCACTTGCAATTGCGCAGCGTGCAGACTTGTCCCGTATGGCGATATTGCTCGCTATGATTGGGGGAGGCAAGGCAGGAAACATTATGTCGCCGAACCCGAACGCGATTTCTGCGGCGGATGCTTTCCATATCCCGTTGACTTCGATAATGGCAGCAGGAATTATCCCAGCTTTGATTGGTTTGTTCGTAACGTATTGGATTGCGAAAAAGTTGTCTCATAAAGGAACGAAGGTAGCAGGTGTAGAGCAGGTGGAGGATAGCAAGGAGCAGCTTCCTAGCTTTCTTGCTGCAATGATGGCGCCAATAACAGCAATTGCATTGCTGGCCTTGCGCCCGATTGCAGGCATCGCCATTGACCCCATTATCGCTCTCCCTGTTGGTGGTTTAGTAGGGGCACTCTGTATGGGACGCATTACACAGATTAACCGATATGCAACCTCTGGACTTGGCAAAATGACGGGTGTTGCCGTCATGCTTATCGGGACGGGGACACTTGCTGGAATTATTTCGAACTCACAGTTGAAGGATGTTATTATCGATGGCCTGACGGCTTCAGGCTTGCCAGCCTATTTACTTGCACCAATCAGTGGTGCCTTGATGTCTCTGGCGACAGCGTCCACAACTGCAGGTACTGCGGTAGCAAGCTCGGTATTCGGTTCGACCATTATGGAGCTTGGCGTCGCATCCTTAGGGGCAGCAGCAATGATACATGCGGGTGCTACGGTGTTCGACCATATGCCGCACGGCAGCTTCTTCCATGCCACTGGCGGCAGCGTGAATATGGCGATGAAGGAACGTCTTCGTCTAATCCCCTATGAAACGCTAATCGGTCTCGTGCTCGCTATTGTATCTACGCTCGTATTCGGTGTCTTCGGCTGGTTCTTGTAAGCCAAGGACAAGGACAATACAATGTGCTGGGACAAGGCCGTAAATTTCGCAAGTCAGGTATAACTTTGAAACAGCTAATGCACAACTCGGCGAGAAAGAGAGAAAGTCAGATTGCATGGATAGGAGTGGATCAGTATGAAATTCGTAATTGCTCCAGACTCTTTTAAAGAAAGTTTGTCTGCGTGGGAAGCATGTCAGGCGATTGGCCGCGGCTTGGGGCGGGTATTCCCGGAGGCGGAACTCGTATATGTACCGATGGCAGATGGCGGAGAAGGGACCGTGCAGTCGCTTGTAGATGCGACAAGCGGCCGAATTGTACGGACGACAGTAACAGGGCCGCTTGGAACACCTGTGGAAGGGTTCTATGGCGTCTTAGGTGATGGCAAATCCGCAGTTATTGAGATGGCTGCGGCATCGGGACTGGCGCTTGTTCCACCGGCACAGCGGAATCCGCTCGTTACGACGACGCGGGGGATGGGAGAGCTAATCCTATCCGCATTGAATGAGGGGGTAGAGACGATTATCCTGGGGCTTGGAGGCAGCGCTACGAATGATGGCGGCGCTGGGATGGCTCAAGCGCTAGGTGTACGGCTGTTAACTGAGGATGGAACGGAAATCGGTTATGGAGGCGGAGAGGTCGGCCGCATTGCACATATCGATTTGAGCGGTGTTGACCCTCGGCTTGCGAAGGTGAAATTCGTCGCGGCTTGCGATGTCGACAACCCGCTTATCGGAGAGCGGGGAGCATCGGCAGTATTTGGCCCCCAGAAGGGAGCTACGCCGGAGATGGTGAAGCAGCTGGATGCGAACTTGGCGCACTACGCGGCGAAGCTACGGGAGGACGTCGGTTGTGATGTCGCCCATATGCCAGGCGCGGGGGCGGCCGGAGGGCTTGGGGCAGGCGTGGTGGCTTTCCTGCAAGCTGAATTGAAGCGAGGAGTAGATATTGTCATCGACGCAACCGGCTTAGCAGATCATGCAGTTGATGCTGATGTGGTCATTACCGGTGAAGGCAAGATTGACGGGCAGACCATTTACGGCAAGACGCCAATCGGCGTAGCGAAGACGGCGAAGCTGCATGGAGTACCAGTTATCGGTATTGCGGGTACGCTTGCAGCTGGACATGAAGTGGTTCATGAGCACGGTATCGATATGGTGTTCACGATTGTTCCGGGAGTTACGACATTGGAGGAGGCCTTAGGACAAGCTGCTGACAATATGGAGCGAACTGCTTATAATATCGGCATGGCCTTGAAGCTTGGAATTCAGTTGAAATAACGGAAGAATGATGGGGAACAAGCTGCAGTTAAGCGAAGCAGCCGCAGCAGTAGCAGCTATCCAGCAATGTCGCTGTACCTATTATTTAGCAGTGATAAGTTAACGCAATGAAATGATTCGGGATTGAAAAAAGGCTGTCCCCGGCAGATTCAACTGCTGGTGACAGCCTTCCTTCTTATGAAGTCCAATTATTCAATTTAGAATACTTGTACGACTTCTGTAATGCCTTCCACTTCTTCCACCAAAGCGCGCTCAATACCCGCTTTCAATGTGATCGTGGAGCTTGGGCAGCTGCCGCAAGCGCCCATCAGGCGAAGCTTAACGATGCCGTCTTCAACATCAACCAATTCAACGTCGCCGCCATCGCGCTGCAAGAACGGGCGCAGTTTATCCAACACTTCCAGCACTTCATCGTAAACTGTGCTTTGTGCATTTTCACTCATCTATGACAACTCCTTTCATCCATGCTGATTTTATTATATTATAAAGCTATCCGAATTCAAAGGCGCAACATGAAAGCGGGGGATAATGTCAATGCGGCCAATCATAGAATTTTGTGTGAATAATATGCATCACGGGACAGATAATGTCATGAAGCGCCTAGAAGGCAACCCGGAGTATGACGTGCTGGAGTATGGCTGTCTAGGGAATTGCGGGGAGTGCTACATGTTTCCGTTTGCATTAGTAAATGGTGAAATCGTTGCTGGGGAAACGGCAGATGAGTTATATGACAAAATTATGATCAAAATAGAGGAAATAAAAGCATGGGAGCAGCTGGACATCGATTGATGCCGCTGCTCCCATGTTTTGTTAATCATAGAATGATTGCAGGTATTATCCGAAATGGTTCTTAGACATCCATAATACACCGCTCTTAATGACGCGAGGCACATACCCTACAACGGCACGCTTGCCAACAACGCCGAAGCCGGATTTTTTGCCTAATGCACCAAGCACGCCCTTCAGCTTAATTTTACCTAAGCGAGGAGTTTCCCCGTTCCATCTCGCCCGAATGACATCCGCAATCTGCTCCCCTTGGGCGCCTGCTGCTTGTGCGCTAGGCGAGAACGGGAGGCTTGCGCAATCTCCTACAACGAAAACATTCGGATATTCGGGAATGTGATGATATTCGTTAATGATGACACGGCCCTGTGGATCCTTCGCAACTTGGAGCTGCTGTACCGGAGCAACAGGCTGAATGCCGGCAGTCCATACGGTAACGTCCGACAAAATCTCTTCTTCAATGTCTTCTTTCCGGTTATAGATGACTCCATCCTCGAGGTGGCTCACATTCACAAAAGAACGAAGCTCAATATGGTGCTCAAGGAACCAGCCAGAGACAAAGTGAGAGAGCTTCTCCGGGAACGCAGATAGCACGCGCGATCCCCGATCCAGAATCCGGATATTGAGATCAGGTCGGCTCTCACGCAGCTCTGCCGCCATTTCAACACCGCTAAGCCCACCGCCCACAATGCTTACGTGTCCGTATGGACGGATGTCATTTAGCAATTGATAGGTGCGTCTTGTACTGGCGAGTGATTGAATGCTGTTGCCGAACTGCTCGGCGCCTGGAATGCCATGATACTTATCCGTGCAACCCAGACCGATGACTAGATGATCATAGGCGAGTGCATCTCCATCTGTGAAGTGGACAATCTGCCCGTCCAAATCAATGAATTGTACATTCCCATAATGAAGGTGCACGCGCGGATCATCTGGGAAGGACACGCGAATGTCCATATCAGACACCGTTCCGGCTGCTAGTGCATAATATTCCGTCTTGAGGCCTTGATAAGGCATGCGGTCAACTAATACAAGTTGTACATCGGAAGGCAGCTCGCCCTCCAACAACCGACTAATGATGGCCAATCCTCCGTAGCCGCCACCGAGTATGACGTATCGTTTCATCTGTTCGACTCCCCCCATGTTGCCGAAAAATTAAGATGGTAGGTGCTGCGCCGCAAGCGGCGATTACGTCGTATGGCTCCACTCATTTGCCTGGGACGCGATTCCGTGAAGCCAGCTGGAAGCCATGTCTTCGGTGTTATGAATCGTGCCCTCGGTTGCTGATTCTCTGTTGTATTATCCAATAGGGTCATGCATTACCTCTATCTCTCTACTATGCTCAATGATCAATTACATCGACATTACTCATATATCTTTATCGGATTGTAGAACGTATCGCGTTCGATTGGCGTACGGCCTGCTCCCTTAATGAGCCATACGAGTTCATCGCGCGTCAAACCTTCCGGTGTAAGCGCGCCGGCTGCATGACTAATGCGTTCCTTCACAAGCGTGCCGTGCACGTCGGAAGCACCGAACGTAAGTGCAACTTGTGTCAACTGGGTTCCGATATTGATGAAGTACGCTTTAATATGTTGAATGTTGTCCAGCATAAGGCGGCTGATCGCAATTGTCTTCAAGTCTTCATACGCGGAGTTGCGGCGCTTGATGCTGGCTTTAGGACTCTTCGGCTGCATAGACAATGGGATGAATACTTGGAAGCCATTCGTCTCATCTTGAAGTTCGCGGATCGAGATCATATGGCGAATACGATCCTCATGCGATTCGATTGCGCCGTACAGCATCGTTGTATGTGTCTTCATGCCAAGTTGATGTGCCGTACGGTGAACTTCGAGATAGCGCTCAACGCCAGCTTTCTCGACACGCATCTTCTTCCGATATTCATCGGATAGAATTTCTGCTCCTCCACCTGTCAGAGATTCCAGTCCGGCATTCATTAGCTCTTTAAGCACCTCTTCAATGCTCAAGCCGCTGATGCGTGTGAAGAAATCAATTTCAGCTGCTGTGTACGCCTTAAGTGTGACGTCTGGATACTTCTCGTTCAGTGCACGAAGCGAATCTACATAATAAGAGAACGGTACATGCGGGTTGTGTCCGCCAACGATATGGAACTCGCGTACGCCCGGATGGATGTGCTGATCTACGAAGTCAATCATTTCTTGACCGGATAATGTATAAGCACCTTCGTCTCCTTGATCTTTACGGAAGTTGCAGAATGCGCAGTGCGCTTCGCATACGTTCGTGAAGTATAGGGACATATTTTCAATAAAATAAACATTTTTGCCGTTCTTGCGCATGTTCGCAAGATTTGCCAATTGACCCAAGGTCAACAGGTCGTCCGTTTCATACAAGTAAACGCCATCCTCAAGCGTCAGGCGCTCACCGCGTTCGACTTTATCTGCGATTTCGGCCATACGTGGATCGGCATGACGCGTCATGACTGTAGTCATACACAGGCCCCCTTCAGGTAAGGTATCTTTTTACAATTCAGCACAATATGCTGTTGTTGACAAATAAAAAACTCCGCGGCGGATAAGTTCCGTCGGAGATTGCAGTGAAACGAATCACATTAATTGATGTCAGTTCCATTATACATTCGCATAAGAGGTGGGGCAATACGTCTACAGGAAGTAAAGGTGCAAATTACCAGCAGCGATGTTCTCTTGTATATGCCGAAGGGGATGGTTATACTTAGTAATACGAGGAGGGTGATTAGAATGATTACAATCAGCGATGAAGCGATTGAGAAGATAAAGGAAATGATTGCGCAAGAGGAAAATGAAAATATGTTCCTGCGCGTCGGTGTTCGTCCAGGCGGTTGCAGTGGATTCTCTTATGGTATGGGATTTGACGATGAAGAGACTGAGGAAGATGTGCATTTGGAGATTGGCGGCATGAAGGTCGTCATCGATAAGGAAAGTGTTCCTCATCTGAGTGGACTTACAATCGACTACAAGGAATCCGGCATGTCTGGCGGCTTCACGATCGACAACCCGAATGCGGTAGCAACTTGCGGCTGCGGCTCCAGCTTCCGTACAGCAACAAATGAGGGAAAAGCGGAGAAGTGCGACGACTAGTCTCCACCTATTTGCATGATACCTTATATATAGATTATATAGATGAATGATACATTCTGATTCCATTCGATTCGATAATTGCGATTAGACTTCGTGATTAGATGATAATGAAATATAGAAGACCTCTTATTACGGTAGAGTTGAGCATCGCTATCTTGTAAGAGGTTTTTTTGCTGTTTTTAGCGTCTATAGCGCTAATCCTAATATTTCTAATCATACTGCAAATTGTTTCGGCGAACCTTATAACGAGCAGGAGGTGATACCTATGAATGAACATCATGATGCACATCAAGTACAGCAATCCACTGATGTAGACCGTACACTGCTGGTGTCTTATAGAGCGTATTGCTCGGAATGTCCAGGAGGGTGGCATGGGACTTGCTATGATTCCCGTCAAGATTCAACGAGGGATGCCCAGAATCACAACAATACGTACCATGCTGGAACCACGGGAGCTACCGTTATTGAGAGTTCAGGCAGCTGTTAATTTGCGTGGGGATAGAACGAATTGAACACAGAACACAGAAGCTGTGCAGCCATCTATTCTGCTCAACTGAAGAAGGCTGCCCTTACTCTTATAAGAAGAGCAGGTGCAGCCTTCGGATATGCCTGTTAGGGTCAGTTTATTCCTTCACTCGTTTGCCTAGCAAGATCATGAACCAAATGATGCTTGCTCCGAGGATTGCATGACCAAGACCTGCCATGTGGCTCAAGCCTTTCATATCTGTTCCGTTAACCTGAAGGATGCCGCGAACCGTCATCGCTGCAAGACTTAGCATCAGACCGATATTATATACATAGTACCAACCTTTGAATGAACGGACTTCATGCACGCGGAACTGCTTCGCAAGCAAGGTGAGAAGCAGGAAGAACAGGAAGCCGAGAACGAGAATATGGGTGTGCAGCGGTTTTAATGCTGTGTAAGCTGTGAAATCATTTATTTTGGTGAACTCCCGGTAAAAGATACCCGATATGAGGCCAAGAATGGCATAGAAGAACGAAGTGTAATACAGTTTTTTCACAGTAAACTCTCTCCTTTGTTTCGTCATTCGCATGGATGATAGGAGTGTACCGCAGTTGTATGAACCCAATATGAACAGAACATGACAACGGGGTCATGTTCTGCTTATACGCTATTTAGGGAATCGGATCGTAAATATGGTTCCTTGTCCTACTTCGCTAGACACGCGGATCGTTCCGTTGTGCAATTCAATGATTCGCTTTACGATGGCTAAGCCAAGCCCTGTTCCATGCTGGCTCTGTCCTGGTTCAGCAAGCTCACTGTATTTGTAAAATCGCTCGAAGATATGTGGCAGTACATCCTCTGGAATACCTATCCCCGTGTCAGATACAACTACGATAATGTCTTCTCCTTGTTGTTTGCATTGTATCCCGATGGTTCCTTGCGACGCAGTGAATTTAATCGCATTCGTTAGCAGATTTGTCCATACTTGATACAGTAATCCTGTATCTCCCGTTAACATCACGCTATCAAGCTGAAGATCCAGTTCGATGTCTTTCACGTTCCATTGCGGCTCAAGTAGGATGATGACTTCTCGCAGCTGTTCATCCAGTCGGATAGAGGCTTGCTTCATCATCTCGCTTCCTCGCTCCAAGGAGGCGAGCGTCAGCAATTGCCGACTTATCCCGGATAACCGCCGCGACTCATCCGCAATGATGTGCAAATAGCGTCGTTCTTGTTCGGGCGGCAGCGGGTGATCCATGAGCTGCTGCGCTAATCCTTGGATCGAAGTCAAGGGAGATTGAATCTCATGGGACACATTCGCGACGAACTGCTTCTGTACGGCGTCCAGTTGCCCAAGAGCTTCAGCCATTACGGTGAATCGTCTTGCAAGCTCACCAATTTCATCATTGCGGTGGAGATCCAGCTTAACTTCGTAATTGCCTTTTTCCAGTTCCATAGTGGCTCGGGTTAACCGCTGCAGCGGCTTAACGAGATAGCGTGTCTTCACGGAAATGAGCACTAGGCTGATAACGAAGGTAGAGACGAGTAGTACCGCAATGAGAACACGAACTTCTTCAGTCTGCTGCACCATATCTGGGCGAATGAACAGAGCGTGCTGCACGCCATTAACTGTGAGCGGGATACCGTGGCTCAAGGCAAGTCGATTCTCGAATATAGCGGGGACGAAGAAGCTGCTCCATGCTCTTTGCTGAAGCATGCCGCGATACGTATTCCCTTGAAGAACGCTGTCAATCGCTTCAGGAGCAAGATCAGCATGCTTGAATGGTCTGCCGAATGTCTTCACATGATGATCAGGAGCGATAAGGTACAGCTGATAGCCCAGTTCAGCGAGATTCGTTAACGCTTCGTCAGCCGTGTCTTCACCAGACGATAACATGTTGTTCATGCGCGCCAGCGCTTGCCCAACCTTCTCCATCTTCTGCTCGTAATGACTGGAGATCGCTTGATTGTGCGCGATATTCGCAAGAAAGACGCCGCATACGAAGCTGATGAATACGATTACAGCTGAGAAAAACACGATTCGGGTATACAGTGACTTCAAGGTTCAAGAACCTCCAATTTGTAGCCAAGGCCTCGGATTGTAGTGATTCGGAATCCACTTGCATTCTCAGGAAAACGCTCCCGAAGACGCTTAATATGCACGTCAATGGTTCGGCTGTCCCCTTCGTAGTCAGTACCCCATATCCAAGCCAGCAGCTGTTCGCGTGTGAAGATGCGCCCTGGATAGGAAGCAAGCTGCGCTAATAGCTCAAACTCCTTGCGGGGAAGAGTCAGTTCTTCGCCGGAGGCTGCAACGGTATAGCTCTTGCGGTCGATAGTTGTTGCACCAAGGCGTATGAGGCTGTCAGATACGATCTGATACCTCCGAAGCAGCGCCTTCATGCGGAATAGCAGCTCCTTCGGCTCGAAGGGCTTCACCATATAGTCATCGGTGCCGGCTGCGAAGCCTTGCTCCTTATCTTCAAGTTCACCGAGCGCGGTGAGCATAATCACCGGGATATCATATTGCTGTCTAATTTCGGCGCATAATGTCCAGCCATCCTTCAGCGGCATCATGACATCTACGATCGCAATATGAATGGTTTCCTGCTCCAATAGTTGTGCTGCAGCTTGTCCATCACTCGCGTCGAACACATGATACTGCTCAGATTCGAGCACAAGCCGCAGCATCGTTACAATATTCGGGTCATCATCCGCAACGAGTACATGAATGATCAATGCGATTTACCTCCATTCCAAGGTGGGGAGTGATCAGGTCTAAGTATGAGGGGAGAAGCACAAAAACAAAAATCCCTGGAGCAGGCGCCAAGCGCGAAGTCCAAGGATTTTGCCCCATTGTCCGTCTTGCGGGAGTCGATCAAGTCTTCCTAGATGATCAGAACTGACAATTATAAGAACGTCTTGTTGATCATGATGGAGATCAAATAAAAACAAAATACTGAAAACAGCCAACACGCTGTCCCAAGTACCCGTCTATGCTTTCTCCAAAATTGAAAACCGATCGCAAGTATACCTACATTGGCAAGCACGAGTACGACAGACATAGATACGATCGCAATCCAGTACAACGCTTCATATACAGCTGCAGTTGACATGACGGTCGCTCCCATCCTTTATATCCATCCATTATTATCCCTTATACGATACCATCCCAATCTTGAAAAAGACAAGCACTATGCGTCCAACTTGATCTAGTCTTGTGCAAATCAGGCACATGCCATGGACAATCATACAAGAATCGGATGGGAGCCATGAGTATGTATAAGTATTAAGGACGAAAGGGGAGTGGCGAATGGAAGGCAGACAGTTAGCCAGCAAATGGTTGAAAACCGCGGCGCTAATATCGGATTCACGTGTAGCAGGGCATATTCCGGCAACGCGTATATACAATACGTCTAATCTCCATGAAATGTTAAACATACACGGCTTCGTCGTCATCAAGCCTGTCGTTGGTTCTGGCGGTGCCGGTGTTATTAAAGTAACGAAGAGCGGATCGACTTATCGATATACGTATCAGGCCAATACACGCAGCTTTGGAGATTTCGATGCCATGGTGCGATCATTGTCCAGTACGAAAAAGAAGCGTACCTACCTGATTCAACGGGGAATTCATCTAGCTACGATTAATGGAAGACCGATCGATTACCGGGTTAAAGTAGTGAAGTCAAATGGCAAATGGGGTGTACGCTCGATGGTTGGGCGCTTGGCGAGAAGAGGCTTGTTCGTGACGAACTTGTGCAAAGGAGGTACGATGGTAACCGCAGCACAAGGAATTGCAAGATCGCTCTCTGGACAGAGCGTCCGCGCCAAGAAGAGTAAGATGAGATATTTGACACGGATCTGCACATCGCTATTAGAGAGGAAATATCCGGGGATTGGCCAGTTAGGCTTCGATTATGGCATTGATCGCTCCGGTCATATCTGGATATTCGAGGTGAACACAAGACCGCAGTAAGGGGCAATCTACGTTGGAAGTGGGATTTGATAGATTAGATTTACTAGAGATTGGAAAATGATTAAACATTTTTATTAGAAAAACAATCCAAAAAGATGTGAATAATTATATCCACATCATCCCCACTGATAGATAGCGTTTTTTGACGTTTATCAACAAATTATTCACAATTTTTCCACAAACGCCTGTGGATATTGGAACGCTTGTTCTGCTTTCTGAGGCCGTGATATGATGAATGCGGCAGGAAAGTTTAGGAAAGGTTGTGATGCAGATGGCTTTGCTTTCCGATGAACTGCTTATTGATTCCTATGAGCAGGCAATCAGGCTCCGATTGGATGAAGAATTCATCGCGTTGCTGCTTGAGGAAATGAAAAGGCGCTGCCTTTGTCCGACCCTCTTCCGAATACCGGTGTGCACATAGATGACCGGCATGCCGAGGCTTTACTCCCAAGCCAGTCCGTTCACATAAGTGGTTGCGTGGCAGTGCTCACAATAGATTATATGCAGGCACTGCATGGATACAGAACTAGATACAGAACTATCATCCAGCATCGTTTGATGGGATACGGAATCGTCTGGCTGATATGGGGCGTAAGGTCCAACATAATCTTCCAGTTTGCCGCTGTCAGTGGTTGGGTTCAAACAGTTCGGACATTGAAATTCGGGACTGATCATGCCGTTGCATAGTGGACAAACATGAAACAAGGGTATCCTCCTCCGTTAGAAAAAGATGTTGGAGATAGGATACCCTTTCTTTCGTTTATTTAGTTACATTTTCATGCTGCTGCTGTGTCCAGGAGACAGCTTAGCTGATGGATCAATATACACCTTAGCGTTATTGATAGCAGTTGGTGCCTCGCCAAAACCGACAGCGATGAGCTTCAGCTTGCCTGGGTAAGTCGTAATGTCGCCAGCAGCGAACAAGCCTGGAATGTTCGTCTCCATACGAGAATCAACAACGATGGAACCGCCCTCGATGTTAAGGCCCCATTCAGATATTGGTCCGAGGGAGGACACGAAGCCGAAGTTGACGATAACTGCATCGACATCGATATCCATTGCTTCTTTTGATTTGGTGTTAGTCAGTGTTACGCGCTCAATTCGACTAGAATCACCATGCAAAGCGGTAATTTCTGTAGGCGTAATCACTTGAACCTTGGAATTCATCAATTGCTCAACACTATGTTCATGCGCGCGGAATTTGTCGCGGCGATGAATAAGTGTAACTTGTTCAGCAATAGGCTCCAGCATGAGTGCCCAATCGACAGCAGAGTCTCCGCCGCCGCTGATCAGCACGCGCTGGCCTTTGAACTGCTGCAGATCGCTAACGAAGTAGTGCAGGTTCGATTTCTCGTATTGGGCTGCTTCAGGCAGCTCCAAGCGGCGTGGTTCGAATGCACCTACACCAGCTGTTACGATAACGGATTTTGCGTGATGAACGCTTTTATCTGTAGTAACGGCGAATAGACGCTCGTCGAGCTTCTCTACTCCCTGAACCTTCTCTTCCAAGCGAACATCAGGATTGAAATGTTCCATTTGCTTTTTCAAGGAATCAACAAGTTCTTGCGCTGTTACTTTCGGGAATCCGGCAACGTCATAGATGTACTTTTCCGGGTATAATGCTGCTAATTGGCCTCCTAATTGAGGCATGCTTTCAATAAGACGAACGGAAGCTTGTCGCATGCCGCCATAGAATGCAGCGAACATGCCGGCAGGCCCGCCCCCAATAATTAAAATATCTACTACATCTTGTTGTGATACAAGTTGTGAATTCAAGGCAGAGCACCTCCAATGGCGATGTCTGACCATGTGATCATGGTCATTGTGTGTTTTGGCACATCTATCATTATAAACGGTGCTCGACAAGAAGGAAACCGTACATTTTCCAGGGATTTCGATATAAATGTGAAAATTATCAAAATTAAACGCTTTCATACATTGTTCTACAAAAAAGGTGCTTGTAATTTAATTGGAAACTCGATATCATTGCAGTTGAATTGTTTGTAAATTGTCGACAATTTGTCGATGTTGGGCATAATGCGATGTGCACGTGATTATGGATCTATCTGAATGAGTTACTTTCAATCATTTAGACCATAATAAAAATGATTACCAGTTGTATAATGTATAGGTACCTAGATTTCGTTTGTTGTTTTTTGTGGGGTTTTTCACAACTTCACAAGATTGATGTATATACGCGGGTTTCTAGAACAAGGGTATTCATATTCAAGTTGTAACATGTTATTACCAACACAAAATGATTGACCCGATTTGGAAGGAGCTAATGAAAGATGAGTAACATTCCTAAAATCGTAATCCTAGGCGCGGGTTACGGTGGCATCATGGCAGCGCAACGTCTTCAGAAAGAATTAAACTATAATGAAGCAGACGTAACATTAGTCAGCAAACATGACTATCATTACTTCACAACTCATTTGCATATGCCTGCTGCTGGTACGGATTCCTATGAGAATGCTCGAGTGTCTATCTCGAAGTTGATCGATGAGTTCAAAATTGACTTTGTGAAATCTTCGGTGAAGGAAATTCGTATTCAAGATAAGAAAGTCATTCTTGAGGACGGAACTTTGTCTTATGATTACTTGGTGATTGGTGTTGGTGGGGAGCCTGAAACATTCGGTATTCCTGGACTTGGCGAGTATGCGTTCAGCATTCGCAGCATCAACTCTGTTCGCGTAATCCGTGAGCATATCGAACATCAATTTGCTCTATATAAGCAAGATGAGACTCGTGCTGATCGTCTGAATTTCGTTGTAGGTGGCGCAGGCTTCACAGGCATCGAGTTCATCGGTGAATTGTCCGATCGCATTCCTATGCTGTGCAAGCAGTTTGATGTCGATCCAAAATTGGTCAATATTTATAACGTGGAAGCGGCGCCAACAGCACTTCCAGGCTTCGATCCTGAGCTTGTTGAATATGCAATGAATGTATTGAAGAAAAAAGGCGTTACATTTAAGCTGGCAACAGCGATCAAGGAATGCACACCTGAAGGTGTTCTACTTGCAACTGGAGAAGAAATCAAGTCTTCTACGGTTGTATGGACAGGTGGTATTCGTGGTAACCGTCTCATCGAGCAAGCAGGATTCGAGGCAATGCGCGGTCGTGTGAAGGTTGATGAATTCTTGAGAGCGCCAGGTCATGATAATGTCTTCATTATTGGGGACAACTCGCTCATGATTAATCCGGCAATTGATCGTCCATATCCGCCTACAGCGCAAATGGCGATGCAGCAAGGTCCGGTATGCGCGAGCAACATCGTTGCTTCAATTCGCAACCAGCCGCTTAAGAAGTTCGAGTACCACAACAAAGGTACAGTTGCTTCCTTGGGTAAAGGCGAAGCGATCGGCGTAGTGGGTAAGAAGAAGTTGAAAGGCTTCTGGGCTGCTCAATTGAAAAAAGTCATCGATATCCGTTGGTTGTTCATCATTGGCGGAATTTCTCTTGCTCTTCGCAAAGGTAAATTCCTGTAAGAAGAATGTGACCAGTTTTACGGTTGATTGGTTAAGATCATAGTGTTAAATCAAATATATGCCGCTGCATCTTCGTTCTTTAATCGGGGATACCAGCGGCTTTTTGTTTGCTGCCATATGACAAGCAGAGACGCAAAAGGCCTGCATGATCGCAATCATACAGGCCTTTCGATGCCAGAATTGGCATTCCATATGGATGAATCTTAAAAATCTTATCTTAAATTTTCATCATATCATTCAAGGTATCTGGTGTAAGCAGGTTGCCTACATAGAAGGAGCCGAACTCGCCGAAGCGGGCGCTCACTTCGTCGAAGCGCATTTCATAAATGAGCTTCTTGAACTGAAGCGGATCGTCACTGAATAACGTAACGCCCCATTCCCAATCATCCAGACCTACCGAGCCTGTGATGATTTGCTTCACTTTACCCGCGTAGCCTCGTCCGATCATGCCATGGCTGCGCATCATATTGCGGCGCTCCTCCATGGACAGCATGTACCAGTTGTCGGCCAAGTCACGCTTCTTGTTCATTGGATAGAAGCAGATGTGCTTGCTCTGCGGCAAGGTTGGCTTCAGACGCGCGATAATTTCCGGATTTTCCATTGGATCTTCTGTCGATCCTGGCTTAGCCATATAATTGCTTAGTTCAACGATGCTGACGTAGGAATAGGTTGGTGTTGTAAATTGAGCGAAAGACGTTTTATTCAGCGCATTTTCTAGCGCGTTAAGCTCTTCGAGTGTTTCACGAAGGTGGAAAATGACAAAGTCGGCTTTTTGGCCTACGATGCTGTATACGACAGTGCTGCCCTTCTTATCTGCTTCCGTTTCGGACCATTCCGACCATAACGTCTGCAATTCCTCAAGCGCATGTGCACGCTCTTCATCGTCCGCCTTTTTCCATTGAGCCCAGTTGATCGTGCGGAAATCATGGAGTGCATACCAACCGTCGAGCGTTAAAGCTGCTTCATTCATATCGCGTTATCCTCCGTTATCGTAAAAGATTGTGTACCACAACCACTTTTGTGTAAATCGCCATACTAAAGCCATTGTAGCTATTATTTGCAGTGCATTCAACTAAGAGGTGATAAATGTCACTGAATGTTCGTTGATTTTTGGCCCTGGTACAAGTACACTAAGACTATTCAGGAATTAGCGAAATATGGATATTTAATTGGATAATAATAGATTGTACGAAGCGAAGCAGGAGGCGGGTTGCAACATGTTGGGCTGGATAATGGTCTTCATATTAATGGTGCTATTCTTCGTGATGATGTTCGGCATAGGATTTATTCTGAACATGCTGATGAAGACAACGTGGTTCCCGATCGGCATCTATTTAATCGTATTGCTGCCAGCAATGGTCATTATGCTGTGGAAGCAGGATGTATCGATTATGGACAATTTGGCGGGCATTGGCTTGCAGGGATATTTAACGGCGATAGCTGGACTTGCAGGGGCATATATTAGCGGAAAGACGATTCATTTCTTGCGCAAGAGCGGGTATCAGATGTTTTAATGTAAAATGGTACTTGATAAATTTGAGTAAATTGGCATACAATGATACAGATCGCATCAGAACTTTTCGATGCGTAAGATTTTATTCGAATGAAAGGGCAAGGTATCTACTGCGATGGAGAACTAATCTGATCTGATAGAAGTCATTTTGACAGCTTTATATTTCAAAATGTACGTTCAGAGAGGATAGGTCTGCCCATTTTCGCAGATTGATATCGGCCTTTATATTTATAGCTTGCATCATTTATCACTTATTTTGTAAAGGAATAACGCACGGTGCTGCACTTGTACTCACTACCTCAGTGTCAATTTTGAATGAGGAGATACAGGAAGTGATGCATCACTGCTTAGAACGGATTGCTGTAGCATATGTGTATAGACACGTGCATAGCATACTTGTTCGATTCCATTTCATAAGTGAAGCGCAGGCTTGCAGCCGTATGCACACTATCCTCTCTGGGTTATCCAGGGAGGTTTTTTTATGACTAACAACCATATAGCACAATTCAAAAATAAATCGGGCCATCTTGTATTGGAAGCCCACCAATTGGCAGCCTATGTAGCTGATCGCCGCTTGTTCCGCACTGGCGGTTCTCTTCGCATTTATGCAGGAGATCGAATCGGACTTATTGGCGCCAACGGAGTCGGGAAGACGACATTGCAGCGTATATTGGCTGGCATGGTAGAGCCGGATGAAGGAAACGTAGTCTGCAATGTGGTAACATCCTTCGTGCCACAACTAGATGATGTGCGGGAGGAAGAAGCAGAGGAAGTGACATTAAGTGGCGGCGAACGGACGAAGCGCCGATTGAATGAGGCCATGAACGCAGGTGCAGGACTGTTGATGCTCGATGAACCGACAAGCCATTTGGATGTGGAAGGAATGGAGTGGCTTGAGGATCGAATGATCGAATATTCCAGAACAGGCGCGTTATTGTTCATTTCCCATGACCGAACGCTGCTCAATCATGTGGCAACGAGAATCTGGGAAGTGGAGAACGAACAGATTCATGTCTTTACTGGTGGATATGAGGACTATCGCAGGGAAAAGGAGAGACTGCGGCTGGAGCACCAACGCTCGTATGACAATTATGTCGCGGAGAGAGGCCGATTGCAGGAAGCGATTGTAGAGAAGAAGGAACAGGCAAGTAAGGTCAGCAGGCCTAAGAAGGGGTTGACGAGTAAGGAAATGAGGCTTGCGCGACCACACTTCAATCGCAAGCAGGCGAAGGTAGAGAAGACGGTTAAGGCGATAGAGAAGCGCCTTGATCAGCTGGAGGTCGTGGAAAAGCCATTCGAGCAGGTGCAGGTGTTGTTCAATGCGGAATGCCATGCTCCGATTCGCAGCAAGCAGGCTGTGGAGGTTCAAGGGCTAGCGCTGCGTGCAGGCGACCGTGAGTTGTTACAGAGCAGTTCCTTCAGCATTCGGCCGAATATGCGTGTCGCCTTAGTCGGTTCGAATGGAACTGGGAAGACAACCTTACTCCGTCGATTGGTGGAGGCCTATGAGCTGAGATCTGCAGGAGAGCGAGATGTGACGATGGGGGAAGGGCGAATTCGCTTCTCTCCTAGTGCGCGAATGGCGTATTTCGATCAGAAGCTGTATGCCTTAGATCTGCAGGCCAGTGTACTGGATAATGTATTGAAGTCGAGCGCCTATGATCAGACGATGGTGCGGACGGTTTTGGCTAGGCTTAGACTGCGCCGGGATGAAGCGTTAAAGCCGGTATGGCAGCTAAGTGGGGGCGAGAAGGTGAAGACACAGCTCGCCAAACTGTTCATGAGCGAATCAAATATGCTGCTGCTTGATGAGCCGACGAACTATTTGGATATCGACACGCGCGAGGAACTGGAGCGTGTACTGCTTGAGTATCCGGGGACGATCCTATTCGCGACGCATGATCGCATGCTGCTGAATCGAACGGCTACCCATACGATTGTGTTCCGTGACGGCGAGCTGGAATGGATGACGATTGAAGCATTTCGTGAGCGACAGCGCCCTCGACCTGCTGAGGCAGGAGGCTCTTCAGAATTTGTACTTGCACAGGAAGCTCTAAAAAATGAACAATCGCTCACATCGATGTCGGCTGAGGAGCGATTGAAGCTGGATCTGGAATGGGCAGATTTGATTGGACGTTTGTCTGCTCCGCGCAAGGGGGACAACATCGAAGAGCTAGAGCGGCAATATACGGAGCTGCTTAAGCGGCGCAAGCAGCAATAAGCAAGGAGCTTAACAGTCCGTAATTCGCTAATCGGGCATGACTTTACTATCCTATGCCAATGCAGTGAAGCATACGCAACCAGAACCGCCGCAGTACCTGCAAGGAGGTGCTGCGGCTTGTGCGTGCTATGGACGGGACTTTACCGCGATCAATGAAAACGTTATGATGGAACTATTATACATCTCGTACATTCACATACTATTCGACCCAATGTTTGGGCAAATAAGGAGGAAGAAGCATGTTGTTGCAATTTCCAACACCTGATGTTGAACAATATTTTCAATCGACAGTCATCCGCCAGTTCACGGTGAGCCTGGACGAGACAAGGCTTATATTCAGCAGTAACTTGAATGGTCATTACAACTTGTGGGCCATAGATTTGAACCAAGACAAGCCATCTTTCCCATATCCATTAACTTATAACAATCAAGTAAGCAATTTTATCTCGATTGATCCGCAGCAGCGCCATATCCTGTGCAGCTTCGACAGAGACGGCGATGAGAACTATCATATGTATGCGCTTCCGACAGAGGGAGGAAATCCGCTGCCGTTGCTTGAGGCAGATGAAAAAGATAAGTTCTATTTTGCACATTTGTCTGATGACGGGGAGCGTGTCTATTATTGCACGAGCCGGAATAACCCGTCCTTTTTGAATGCTCGTGTATACAATCTCCGTACGAAGCAGGATGATCTGCTTATTGAGGGGCAGGATGCTCTGCATCAGCTGGAGTCAGTAAGTCCGAGTGAGAAGCGGTTCGTGTATGCCAAGTCTTACGGAAACACCTATCAAGTTTGCTACGTACACACGGAAGAGGGGGACTTCCCTCTTGTTCCTCAAGCTGGGGCGGATGAGGTGCACCTGAGCTTGAGCGCGGTCTTTGTCGATGAGGATACGGTCGCCTTTTTGACAGACTACAAGGCAGAGTTCGCTTATGTGGCTACCTACCATATTCCTACTCAGCAATATGCTGAATTGTGCCGAATTGAGCATGAGAGCGGCATGGAACTCAAGTGGCATAAGGATACACGGACGCTTTATCTCGTGACAGAGGTCGGAGTAGAGGATAGATTGTACCGTATTCCTCTTGATACAGGCACGCCAGAGGCAATCGAGATGCCGACGCCAATTTTGAATCAGCTTCATGTTGCGAAGTCGGGAGCCTTGTACATCCTCAATCGTGGTGCGGTTACTCCGACCAATATCTATAAGCTGGAAGAAGGCACAACTTGGGTTCAGCTTACGCAAAATATGCCGGTTGGTCTGACATCTGAGCAATTAGTTGATCCTGAGGTTGTGGCCTATTCCTCCTTCGATGGGATGGAGATTGAGGCTCTGTTGTTCCGTGCGAAGGATGAACTGGCGAACGGCTATACGATCTTCTGGCCGCATGGCGGGCCTCAGTCCGCAGAACGCCGCTTTTTCCGCAGTATGTTCCAATACTTCCTTGCACAAGGGTACCATGTATTTGCACCGAACTTCCGCGGCAGCACGGGCTACGGCAGTTCCTTCGTCAAGCTTGTCGAAGGCGACTGGGGTGAAGGGCCGCGTCTCGATTGTGTGGCAGGGATGGAGTGGTTGTTCGAGCAGGGCATCTCTTCGAAAGAGCGCCTCTTCGTGGTAGGTGGCAGCTATGGAGGTTATATGACGCTTCTGCTAGCTGGACGACATGCTGAGTACTTCCGAGCTGCTGTCGATATTTTCGGTGTCAGCAACTTATTCACGTTCTATCATTCCGTACCGGATCATTGGAAGCCGATTATGAAGCAATGGGTAGGGGATCCGGAACAGGATAAGGAACGCTTCATCACTGATTCTCCGATTACGTACTTGGAGAGCATGACGAATCCGATGCTGGTTATTCAAGGGGCGAATGATCCTCGCGTTGTGAAGGAAGAGTCTGATCAGATTGTTGAGAAACTTCGCCAGCTTGGGCGCGAGGTGGAATATATTGTACTGGATGATGAAGGACATGGATTTTCTAAGAAAGAGAATGAGATGCGTGTCTATCGAGGCATCGTCGAATTCCTGAAGCGGCATCATGAACAAGAAGCGGTGTCAGCGGTTGCCGGAGGAAATGTCGATTAGCAGAACGTGAATAGCGGTCATTGCCATCTATTATAACGGATGGTTTACATCAATGTGCAGCGTACTAGAAATGAGGTTAGAGGCAAGTGACTCAGGAAGAAGTATTAACAGGCGGCAATGTGAATCATATTGTGCGCATGGCGAACACGGTTCGCCGCCCCACAGGCTATTGGAGTTCGTTTGTACATGAACTGCTGCTACATTTGGAGCAGCAAGGTTTTGAGGGGGCGCCCAGATTTCTCGGAATTGATGACTCTGATCGTGAAATCTTGTCATTTATTTCTGGAGAAGTTCCAGGGAACAACTACCCTGACCTTGAACCATACATGTGGTCGGACGAGACGCTTGTAGGCTTGGCGCGTCTTCAGCGCCAGTTCCATGATGCGACAGAAGGGTTCGCTTTCCTAACAGGGGGTAAATGGCAGCTAAGCTATCCTGATGAAGGCGAGCATGAAGTAATCTGTCATAATGATGCTGCATTGTATAATGTAGTCTTTCAACAGGAGGCGCCTGTGGCGCTAATTGATTTTGACATGGCCGGACCTGGTCCGCGTATGTGGGACATTGCGTATTCTCTATACACATCGGTTCCGCTTTCCAGTTTCGCGCCGGATCATTGTATTGGTAATACAGTAGCATACCAAGCAGATATACACGCTGTAGAGCGTCGTCGGCGAATTCATTTGTTTTTTGAAGCGTATGGGAGTCCGGTGCCTAACGATTTGCGGCGGTGGGTTATTGAGCGTTTGACTGCGCTGTGCCATACATTGAGAACGGGGGCCGCTGATGGAAATCCTGCCTTTCAAAAAATGGTGGAAGAAGGACATTTAGCGCATTATGAAAGCGAAATTCAGTTTGTATCCGATCATTTCGATGATTGGATATCGGATTGAATAAAGTAATTACACAATTCAGGAGCGTTCATTGAAAGTGATCGATCGCCTTTTAACGTGATTTTGTTTGAGCAGACAATCATGAATCATGAATAGAATATATTCATATTTCGACCTGCGCAGATGAGCATATAACTTGCTCTCTGCGCTTTTTTTGATGCGGTTTGCGATCGGTATAGCGTGTCTTTTTTACCACGATTTTGTCGGACGAGCAGACCCCATTTATGTTACAATAGGTGGACTGATAAGAGCGGAAGGAGAGAAAGATACGACGATGCGGATGTCGAATATGCACCATTTTACAGAACATCATCGTTATGTGACTTACCGGGAATTTAGCTTAAGCGAGTTGGATCAGAAGATGCTGTCCCATGTGTATCAGCCAATGGTGGGGGCATTTGCGATCGGCATGTATCAGCTTCTCTGCCAGCATGTAGCATCGGACAAGACGGGGTATTCAGCAATAGATGCGCAGCGCCGGTTGTTCCTGCTTCTTGGATTGGAGCCAAGTGAGAAGGGGCGTACGTATTTCATAGAGCAAGCCTCCAAGCTTGAAGCTGTAGGTTTGTTGAACACGTCAAGAGTGATGCTGCCTGATATGGATGATTGTATGTATGAGTATGAGATGCAGTGTCCGCTGTCTCCGAAGGAATTTTTCGAGACACAGCATTTGACGCTTCTCTTACGGGATAAGGTCGGCAAATATGCGGTGCTATCCTTGCGCCAGCAGTTTACGACGGATGATCCATATGAAGGAGTCGCTTCCAATATGCAGCGGGAGAACATATCTGTTCCTTTCTATGAACTGTTCCGACTAAATACGCACGTCATTGATTTCGAGCTGGAACAGGCGCTTCAAGAAGTAGCCCCGAGCCGAACGACAATTTCAGATTCCGATCCAGAATCCGTTGACATCAATTATGCAGATATTATTATGCGGTTCCCGAAGCAATCCTATAATCGGAAGTTCGTAGAACAACTTCGATACAATAAAGAAAGTATGGGCACAATTAATTACGTTGTCCGCAAGTTCGAGCTGACTCTTCAGGAACTGTGCCGCTTGCTGGATGAAGACGGTGTCTTCTCGCAGGATGGGGTAGTTGCACTGGAGGAACTTCAGCACCGGGCCCACCTTCACTTCCGTCAGAACAAGCGAAGAAGCGAACATCGTGAGCGAGTGCAGCATCGAATTGAGCAGAAGGAGCAAGTGAAGGAAGATCATGAAGAGGAAGTCGCGGTGCAAATGGAATTCTATGTAGAAGTGCCGCCGCAATTCCGTGATAAATGCGATATTCATCAATACAATATGCTGCTTCGCAATACACCGTATACGCAGCTGCTTGAGAAGTTCTTCCCGGGTGCTGTTCCGGACTCATTCCTTGATATGTTTACCAAGATGGACTTGAATTATAAGATGCCTGATGAGGTTATCAATGTTCTTATTCATTATTTGATGACGATGCTGGTAAGTGGATCGGAGCACAGATTGAACCGGAACTTTGTTGAGGCGATTGTGTCCAATATGCTGGTCAAGCAGATTCGTACGTATGAACAAGCAGTTACGTATACGCGTGAGCAGACGCAGGTGAATGGGGCAGGCCGAACACAAGCCTCTCGTGCAGATGCAAGCAGACAGCCTCGTTCGCGCAACCGTTATAATAACAAAGCCGCCAAGCCTTCGATTCCGGTCGTGCAGCCTAGTGGAGCGGGAGCTGGATCAGGATTGTCGCCTGAGGAGCTGGAGCGCGCACGTGAGTTAGCGCGACGTTTGGATGAAGGGCGCGTATAATAGAGCTAGATCAGAATGGAGGTGCGAAGTATGGAATCAATCGGAGATATATTGAAGCAATTGCCGGTTAATGCCCGCAGAGCTCATGCGGAACAAAAAATTGAAAAGCTGCTTACTGATCCGCAGGTCATGCAATTTCGCTCCAAGTATCCAGAGCTGACGGAACGCGACCTTCGCATCAATATGAACAAGCTGTATCAGTATGTAACGGAATATGATCATTGTTCCCATTGTCCGGGCTTGGATCAATGCCCAAATGACTTCCATGGACATTACACGATGTTGAGCGCTGACAACTTGAATGGGCACAATTATATCTATGATCGGAAGGTGCCCTGCAAGAAGCTGCTGGCAAGTGAACGCCAGCAGGCGATTCATAATCGAGTACGCTCCTTCTATGTGGACGAGACTGCATTGAAGCGGGGGTATTCGGCATCCGAAATACTGGAGAATGATATTGAACGGACGCCTGCTGTTTTAAGCATCATTGAATATATTGAGAAGACGAAGAGCGAAGGCTTAATGCCAGAGGGACTGTATCTCGTAGGATCGTTCGGAACCGGCAAGACCTTCTTGATGAGCTATGTATTGTATGAGCTTGCCCGTGCCAATTATACGGGGGTTATCGTGTATATGCCTGAGTTCGTGGAAGAGCTCAAGTCGATGTTCCAGGAGCCGCAAAGGCTGCGGGAGACCATTGAGATGATGAAGGAAACCGATCTGCTCGTGTTCGATGATATTGGTGCTGAGAATATAACGCCATGGGTTCGGGATCATGTGCTTGGCTCGATCTTGAATTATCGGATGAACCGCAAGCCTACGTTCTATACGTCGAATTATGATATGGAAGCCTTGCAGAAGCACTTTAGCTTCACGCGTGAAGGTGAGGATGTCCATAAGGCCGAGCGACTGATGAATCGGATCGCTCCATTTGTCAAAGAGGTGCACGTACAAGGTCGGAACAAGCGTGGAAAGTAAAGATGAATATCCAATGAGTGTTGTATACGAGCCTTGTTTCAGTGGCTCCATACAAATTACAATAAAGCCCGGTCGCATCTAGTGCGAGCCGGGCTTATTTCACGAGCTGTGGATACCACTGTGGTGCGTTCCACGAAGGGAACGCACCGTAGCCAGGGTTAGGAGATGATGAACTTCACGATAACCATGCCGAAGAAGACAACCGTCATAAATCCGGCCATTGCACCGAACCCGAACATCAGATCGGAGAAATCGTTGCGTGGTTCCTCGTTCACATGCTCACGCGGATCAATTGCTCTCGCTTCCATCAAGGGGCCTCCTATCTTACATGTCTGTTGCAATGACGTATGTCATGGCAGCGACAGGTATTTTCACCCAATTTCTTATCGTTTTTAGTATACCGAACTGCGTCGTTACTGTAAAGACAGCGCTCTCTTAGGATGTGACAAATTGGATGCAAAAATGAGGTGCGAATTTCACATAAAACCTTGAACTGTGGTATACTTTACATGTTGACTCAAATTGTAAGCTTCTCACATAAAGGAGGAACCAAATATGGCTATCGTTAACGTATCCGACCAAACGTTCAAGACTGAAGTTGAAGGTCAGCAAGGCGTTGTATTGGTCGATTTTTGGGCGCCATGGTGCGGCCCTTGTAAAATGCTTGCTCCTATTCTTGATGAATTGGAAAGCGAAGTAAACGGTCAAGCGACTGTTGCAAAAGTGAACGTGGATGAGAACCCTGAATCCGCATCTCGCTTTGGCGTAATGAGCATCCCTACAATCATCGTGTTCAAGGATGGCCAACCTGTTGATAAGGTTGTAGGCTTGAACTCCAAGGATGCATTGAAGAACTTGATCAGCAAGCATCAATAATCGAGTTTGTCCACAGAGGACAAACTATAGAAGGTCTGTTCTGTTACGGAACAGCTTGAATGAGCTTGATGTGTCGAATCGCAAGCTATAGATTGCCAGCCCTTCCCGTTGTGGGAGGGCTTTTTCTTATGTCTCCGCTCGTATACAATAGGATCATATATTCGTATTATAGAAGAAAGGGGGAGGACGATGAGCGAAATAGACAACAACCAATCCAATTGGCGGGCAGTTCGCTGGAAGGAGCGTTGGAACGAACGTTATTCAACGGACGAGCAGCAGGAGCTGTCGCCAGAGGAACTTGCAGAACGGGAACAGGCATTGGAACGAATCCGCAATAAGCTGGCATTGCTTCCTGATTCGCCAGGATGCTATCTCATGAAGAACCATGAGGGAACCATTATTTATGTCGGTAAGGCCAAAGTGTTGAAGAACCGGGTGCGTTCTTATTTTAATGGCAGCCATGACGGCAAGACGCAGCGGCTGGTCTCGGAAATTCGCGACTTTGAATATATCGTCACTTCCAGTAACATGGAAGCCCTCATTTTGGAATGTAATCTGATCAAGCAGCATCATCCTAGATATAATGTGCTGCTCAAGGATGATAAGACGTTCCCATATATTAAAATTACGAATGAGCGCCATCCACGGCTTGAGGTTACACGTCGTGTGCTGAAGGACAAAGCGAAGTATTTCGGCCCATACCCGAACTCCTTCGCTGCAACGCAGACGAAGAAACTGCTTGATCGCTTATATCCGCTTCGCAAGTGCAATACATTGCCGGATCGAGTGTGTTTGTACCACCATATTGGACAATGCCTTGCGCCTTGTGTATACGAGGTAACGGAGGCACAGTATGAAGAGATGGTGCAGGAGATCGCGAAGTTCTTAAGTGGTGGACATGAGGAGATTAAGAAGGAACTGCAGCGGAAAATGGAAGAAGCCGCTGAAGAGATGCAATTCGAGCGTGCCAAGGAATATCGGGATCAGTTGATCGCGATTCGTGCCATTATGGAGAAGCAGAACATTAATACGTCTGATCAGCTTGATCGCGACGTATTTGGCTTTGCCGTAGATAAAGGCTGGATGTGCGTTCAAATTCTATATGTGCGACAAGGGAAAATGATCGAACGGCATGCAACAAAGTTCCCGTTCTACGGGGAACCTTATGCGGACTTTATGTCGTTCGTTACTCAATATTATAGTGAGAACCCTGCGCTGCCGAAGGAAATACTGCTCCCTGACTCGGATCGACTTGTACTATCCTCTCACGAGGATGATGGAGAAGAGAAGGACGTGGGTAGCATAGACCCTGATGCTGATGAGAATGCGCAAGATGCTGCAATTCAGGATGAGCATGAACCTATACAGACGGAGTCGATCGATGAGGAAGTAGATGGCGGCTCGGATGGCAGTATAGCGGGTGCTGAGGAGCTTCAGCAGTGGCTGAACGTCAAAGTGCACATTCCGAGGCGAGGGCTGAAGAAGCAGATGATTTCGATGGCGATGGAAAATGCGCGTGTTGCACTCGATGAGAAGTTCAAGATGCAGGAACGCAATGAGGATCGTACGTTGCGTGCTGCTGAACGACTCGGAGAAGCGCTTGGCATCGACAATGCCCGCCGTATTGAGGCTTTTGACAACTCGAATATTCAAGGCTCAGACCCAGTATCGGCTATGGTGGTCTTCATCGATGGCAAGCCCGCGAAGAAAGAATACCGGAAGTACAAGGTACGCACAGTGCAAGGGCCGGATGATTATGAAACGATGCGCGAGGTCATCCGCAGACGGTATGAGCGGGTCTTGAAAGAGCAGCTCGACATGCCTGATCTGATTATTGTGGACGGAGGGAAAGGCCAGATGTCCGCTGCACTTGATGTGCTGGAGAACGAGCTTGGATTGACGATACCAGTGTGCGGTCTCGTGAAGGACAATAAGCATAAGACAGCGCAATTGATGGCGGGTGATCCGCCTGAAATTGTGGCACTTGGACGAGACAGCCAAGAATTCTATATGCTGCAGCGCATTCAGGAGGAAGTTCACCGCTTCGCAATCTCGTTCCATCGGGAGCGTCGTGCGAAGTCAATGGTCGCATCAGCGCTCGATTCGATCCCAGGTATAGGCGAGAAGCGGCGCAAACATCTGTTGAAGCATTTCGGATCATTGAAGAAGATTCGGGAAGCATCGATTGAGGAATTGCGCGAGGCAGGGATTGGGGAGAAGTTGGCGAATACGATCTTGGCCGCTCTCCAGCAAGAGAAGGAACCGCAGGAAGCCGAGCCGGATGCCCCAGACCTGGAGGCTGCCGATGAGAAGAATGACGAAAACAATGATGAATAATAGGAACGCTGGAAGCCTTGCAGGCCTTTGCTGCAAGACTTCTTTTCTTCGAGCGGGTTCCGACAGTTCCGGTTGACGTAATGGACATACGCTTGGCCCTGGAATCGTGCAGTTGGGTATGTTTACGACTCCATATGTGTTCGATGAGGAACAGGCGCTGAAGATGGCTAAAGCGGGCGCAGATATTTTGGTTACACATATAGGCTTAACGGAAGGGACGAACGGCACCAAGACTACGCTCTCTTGACGATTGCTCCAAGAGAATTCAGGCGATCGCTTACGCGAGCCGTTTCGGTGAATCCTGATATTTTGGTCATTTGCCACGGTGGTTGGATTGCGGAGTCGGAGGAGCGAGTGGTTCGCTGCCGAGGTGGGCATCCGCCAGCAAGCCGAGGCGTTCAAAAATGTGAAGTAGAAATTGTAATAAAGAAAAACAGCATTGCTGGGCTTGTCCCGCAATGCTGTTACATGTTTCTCGAATTTATAATCCTTAAAAATTCAACTAACCGTTAACCGGATCCCTAAAGTTAGTAATCAAAATACTATTACCGAAGTTATCTGTTGGTCTTATTGCACTAAATTGATTGTTCCCAGATTTGAAATTATAGCTTTCGGCAACATTCCATGTCCAAATTTCTCCTTGCTTGTTCGGCGGGATTTCTACTTCAAATTTATCTTCATAGGACATTTCTTTTCCCCATTCCTTATTGACAGAGGCTTTAAAAAATTTAGCGAAATCAGCCCCTACGGAGACTGTTGTTTTTCCAGTAGACTTCCTAGTCACTGTGCGCTTCCATACGAAATCTTTCTTTGTTCTATTTTCAGTATAGTCCACTTTGTAGTCATAATTGAATGTACCGCCATATCCAACATATGAATACCCTGAAGCAAATGCAAAGTTGTTCACTTGAAAACGATCTTCTTTTTTAAGTCCATGCTGCTCCATATATTTGTGAGCTTTAACCGGATCGCTGATGTAAATAACCGGGATGATTTTTCCATTTTGGCTTGTGATATATTCAATCTTATCAGGCTGAGTCATGTTCACATTCATTTCGCTGGCGAATGCGTTGTTGTTCAGGGGGACGGCGAACATGCCAAGAAACAGGGTAAATGAGAGGGATAAAAGAATCATTTTTCTCATTTTTTGATTTAACCTCCTTATATTTGGAATATATTTACTCTATCACGTATTGGGAAAATATGCTATATTCTTTTTGAGATTATCATCAAAAAAATCATTTTAATCATCGAAGTTGGAACGGGACAAGATTTTCAATCGTAATTTGGGGGAGGCGATTTTATTTTTAAGTGTGGAGTAGCGCTTCTATATGGGGCTTTTACGCATCTGTTGCTGGTTATGTTTTGGAATGATTACGTATACATGAGCACGCTGAAAGATACGAAAAGCGCAATAAACCAACCTTTCTACTATATTAACGATAGTTTCTGGACGATGTTCAATATTGAAATTGGGCTCGCCATCGTTTTGATTATCGCATCGTTCTTCATTAAGAGAGAGCCAAAATGATATTGCGCGACATAAAAAAGGCCTGGCAAGGATAAACCTTGACCGGGCCTTTTTTCGCAACAAGCGTTATTAACGCTTGCATTTGCGAAAACATTCATTACTGTGGAATATATTGCTTACTTATCCTCGCAATAGTCTGCTTTTTTTCCTATCGAACAAAATTACGTCATGGAACAAACAAAAATCCCCCTTGCTTCCTTTCCAGTGAGAAGATATTCAAACAAAGTCCCCCCTAATGAGAAACAGCCTTCCGTGTAAAAACGCTTACATCTCATCTACAATGATACCTACGATGTGCCCATCAATTAGGGCTGTGCTATAGAAAAGAGCCGATCATCCAGTCTCAACATCATCGTACGGCAGCGCCTGTTGCACTGCAACCTATGATCACGAACAACAAAGAAAGGAACGAAGCCCCTATGGAAATGAGAAAAAAACGATCGTTTTCGCTTCGCATGCATTCAGCCGTGCCTTACTTATTCATTATGCCATGGATAATCGGCTTTCTCGCATTCACCCTCGGTCCACTCATTTTTTCTTTCATTATCAGCTTCTTTGATTGGCCAATTGTTGGGGAGAAGACGTTTGTCGGTTTGGATAACTTTATTAACATGTTCACGGATGATCCGTTATTCTGGACATCACTGACGGTTACGGTGAAGTTCGCCATTATATTTGTGCCCGTTAACATTCTAATTGCGCTTGGACTTGCAATCCTGTTGAATCGCAATGTACGCGGAAGTGGATTCTTCAGGACGGCATTCTATGTACCTTCCGTTATTTCCGGTGTTGCGCTGGCGATGATTTGGTCGTGGGTATACGACGGAGAATATGGAATTTTGAACTATGCCTTGTCGCTGATCGGGGTAGAAGGGCCGAACTGGCTGAACGACCCAAAATGGTCTCTAGTAGCGATGGTGTTCGCCAGCCTGTGGGGACAGGGTTCCATGATGCTCATTTTCTTGGCAGGGTTGAAGAACATCCCTCGTGAGCTGTATGAGGCATCTGCCATTGATGGTGCAGGGACGGTATCGCAATTTTTCCGGATTACGCTCCCTATGCTTAGCCCGACCATCTTATTTAACCTGATTACAACGATTATTTCTGCGTTCCAACAATTGACGCTCGCTTTGGTGTTGACGGGTGGAGGCCCGCTCAATTCCACGTATTTCTATGCGATGTATATGTACGAAAATGCCTTCAAATATTCCAAGATGGGCTACGCTTCTGCGAACGCATGGTTCATGTTCGCGATTGTGCTTGTTCTGACGATGCTCGTGTTCCGCTCTTCGTCGGCATGGGTGTATTACGAAGGTGAAATGAAGGGCGGCAAAGGCTGAGGAGGAGGAGATCCTGATGAAAAAAATAATAACTTACGCACTGCTCATCTTTTTTACCGTGTTGTTCTTGGCGCCCTTCTATTGGATGCTCTCAACATCATTGAAGTCGCCCGAAGAATTGTTCTTGTTCCCACCGCAATGGATTCCGAGCACCTTGAATTTCGGCAACTTTGCGAAAGCATGGAATTCACAGCCGTTTGACGTGTTCTTACAAAATTCATTGATTGTATCGGTTATGTCACTTATTGGCCAGGTAGTATCCTCAGCACTGGTTGCTTATGGATTCGCCAGATTCCGGTTCAAGGGAAGCAAAGTATTATTCATTATTTTGCTTGCATCCATGATGATCCCTTGGGAAGTGACGATGATTCCGCTGTATATGGAGTTTAATGCACTTGGTTGGATCAATACGTTGAAGCCGTTGATTGTTCCTTCTTTCTTCGGTTCAGCATTCTATATTTTCCTGCTTCGTCAGTTCATTATGACGATTCCGCCGGAACTAGAGGAAGCAGCCCGCATCGATGGTGCGAATCCGCTGCAATCGTTCATACGTCTCATTGTGCCGCTCATGGCTCCAGCACTGATTCTGGTTGCGGTGTTCAACTTCCTCGGCACATGGAACGACTATTTGGGTCCGCTCATTTTCTTGAACGATCAGAGCAAGTACACGCTGACGCTGGGCTTGTCTCAGTTCAAAGGGATGTATGAGGTGAAGATGGATGCGATCATGGCCGTGACGAGCATGATTTGCTTGCCGCCGCTTGCGATCTTCTTTGCAGCACAGCGTTATATCGTAACGGGAATTGCAACAACAGGCATGAAGGGCTAACAACTTGAGCACAGAACGAAGATAACGGAGGGATAATGAATGACGCAGCAGATAGATGTATTCGGCTTGAAAGGCAAGACAGCGATCATTACAGGAGGAGCATCCGGTATCGGACGCGCTACGGCACAATGCTTGGCGCGCTTCGGAGCGAATGTAGTCATCGCTGATATTGGGGAGAAGCAAGGGCAGGAGACGGTCGAGGAGATTCGGAATGTTGGCGGAGAAGCACAGTTTGTGTCCTGCAATGTAACGAAGGCCGAAGACTGTGAGCGGGCAGTTCGCATGACGCAGGAGTGGTACGGGGGCGTTGATATTTTGTTTAATAATGCAGGCGTCATTCGCCGTAAGACGGTTGTTGAGCTGGAAGAGCAGGATTGGGATTTGGTCATAGACGTGTCCCTGAAGGGGGCATACCTGCTGTCTAAATACGCGATTCCGGTAATGGCTGCTGGAGGAGGCGGAAGCATCATTAATACCGGCTCCGGATGGGGTTTGAAGGGCGGCGACCAAGCTGCTGCGTATTGTGCTGCGAAGGCAGGGGTTGTGAACTTGACCAAGGCGATGGCAATCGACTTCGGCAAGGACAATATCCGTGTCAACTGCGTATGTCCGGGCGATACAGATACGCCGCTGCTGCGTGAAGAGGCGGTACAGCTGGCTGTTGAAGAAGGGGCATTCCTTGCTTCCTCTGCGGTAGGCAGACCTTTAGAGCGAATCGGTACACCGCAGGATATTGCGAACGCCGTGCTGTTCTTGGCTAGTGATCTGTCCCAGTGGGTTAGCGGCAGTGTGTTGGTCGTAGATGGCGGAGGACTGGCGTAACACTTGATCCGAATAATGAAGGGAGAGAACGTAGGTCATGAAGGAACGTCAATCAAATGTGCACCCTTATATTCCGAACACGGTTCCGGAAGTTAAAGCGCAGATGATGCAGGAGATCGGCATTTCGAATATCGACGAGTTGTATCGGGATATTCCGAAGCATTTGCGTATGCAGTCAGAGATGGAGCTGCAGCCTGCATTGAATGAGTATGAGCTGAAGCGTCATATTGAACGACTGCTTTCGATTAATGTGAGTACCTCGCAGGCAACTAGTTTCTTAGGTGGAGGCTGCTGGCAGCACTTCGTGCCTGCTGTATGCGATGAGATCAATCAACGATCGGAATTCGTAACAGCCTACGCGGGAGAGCCTTACGAGGATCATGGGCGATTCCAGGCCTTGTTCGAATACCAGAGTCTTGTCGCTGAACTGGTTGATATGGATGTTGTCAACGTACCGACATTCGACTGGCCGCAGGCTGCTTCGACCGCACTTCGGATGGCTGCCAGAATGACAGGGCGTACAGAGGTGCTCGTGCCGGAGATTCTCTGCCCTGATAAGCGCATGATTATTGAAAATTATTTGCATCCAAAAATCCGAGTCATCACAGTTCAAGCCGAGTCGGATAGCGGGCTTCTGGATTTGAACGATCTAAAGAGCAAGCTGTCGGATCAGACAGCAGCTGTCTATATAGAAAATCCGAATTATTTCGGTGTCATTGAGCAGCAAGGCGAGGAAATTAGCCGCTTAGCTCATGAATATGGGTCCATCAGCGTAGTAGGCGTTGATCCGATATCACTTGGGGTACTGACGCCGCCAAGCGGCTATGGCGCAGATATCGTATGTGGCGATTTGCAGCCGCTCGGTATTCGTATGAACTACGGAGGTGGCCAGTCAGGATTTATCGCAACTCATGATGATGAACGGTTTGTCATGGAGTACCCATCCCGCCTGTTCGGAATCGTGCCGACCGTTGTAGAAGGCGAGTATGGCTTCGGTGACGTTGCCTATGAACGTACCTCCTTCGCACAGCGCGAGCAGGGCAAGGAGTCTGTAGGGACACAGACGGCACTATGGGGGATTACGGCAGGCGTATATTTGGCCTTGCTTGGCCCACATGGCATGCGCGAAGTTGGCGAGACGATTATGCAGAAGTCCCGCTATGCAGCGAATGCATTGAACGCGTTGCCTGGCGTAAATCTGCGTTATGCAAATTCCTTCTTCAAGGAGTTCGTCATTGACTTTACCGCAACAGGCCGGACGGTGAGTGAGATCAATGAATACTTGCTTACTAAGAACATCTTTGGCGGTCTGGATTTGTCCAGTACGTTCCCTGAACTTGGACAGAGCGCGTTGTTCTGTGTCACTGAGGTCATATCGAAGGAACAGATTGATCATCTGGTGGAAGAGCTTCGAGCTGTGCTGAGTGCGGATGCTGAGCAGGACAATGGTTCGCTTGCAGGAGTAGCTGCAGCAGGGGTTTCGGAGACAGTGAATATGGCAGAGGGGGTGTGACAAGCGATGCAACAAATCGTTCGGAAGGATCGTACAGTTAGACAATTTCATCAAGCGAAATGGGATGAACCGGTAATATTTGAACTGCATCGAGAAGGGGAGCGAGGCGTTCTCGTTCCAGAAGCGGAGCAGGAGCTTGTCGAAGCTGTTGGTGATGTCGTATCAAGCATTCCAGCCTCGATGCAGCGAGCCAAAGCGCCGCAGCTGCCTGAGATCGGTCAGGCCAAGGTGCTTCGCCATTATTTGCGCTTGTCGCAGGAGACACTCGGCAGCGATCTAAATGTAGAAATCGGTCAGGGAACCTGCACGATGAAATACATTCCGCGCGTCAATGAGCTGCTTGTTCGCAATCCGCAGCTGACGGAGCTTCATCCGCTGCAGGATGTCAGCACGGTACAGGGCATGCTGGAAATCACCTATCGACTGGATGAGGCAATGCGTGAGATTTCGGGCATGGACGCCTTCTCCTTCCAGCCTGGAAGCGGAACACAAGCATTGTTCGCAATGGCCTCCATCGTACGTGCGTATCATGAGGCGAATGGAGAAGGGGAGCAGCGTGATGAGATTATTACAACGATCTTCTCTCATCCTTCTCAAGCAGCAACCGCAGCGGTGAAGGGATATAAGATCATTACTCTGCATCCGGACGAGGATGGATTCCCGGATATTGAGAAGCTCAAGCAGGCGGTATCGAATCGAACAGCAGGCTTCGTGGTAGCGAATCCTGAAGATACAGGGATCTTTAATTCACGCATTAAAGAGTTCACGGACATTGTACATGCGGCAGGAGGCATTTGCTATTACGACCAAGCTAACGCGAACGGCCTTCTTGGCATCGCTCGTGCGAAGGAAGCGGGATTTGATATGTGCTTCTTCAATCTGCACAAGACGTTCGCGGCGCCTCATATGTGCGGCGGCCCTGCGGCAGGGGCTCTGGGCGTTACGGAGCAGCTGAAGCCATTTTTACCAGGCCCTATTGTTGAGCGCGATGGCGATCAATTCGTGCTGCGCTCGAATCAAGAGCTGAGCATTGGCAAGGTCAGAAGCTTCCATGGTGTTGCGCAGACGATTGTGCGGGCGTATGCTTGGATTCGCAGCTTGGGGGCAAGAGGGCTGCGGGATGTTGCGGAAATTGCGGTATTGAACAATAACTATTTGTACCATAAAATATTACAGATTTCTGGCGCAAGCGCTCCTTATGTCAAAGGGGGACGGCTTGAGCAGGTACGCTATAGCTGGGAGCAGCTGACGCGTGAGACAGGAGTAACGACCGAAGACATTCAGCGCAGAATGTGTGATTTCGGCTTGCATTACTGGACGAGTCATCATCCTTATATTGTACCTCAGCCATTCACCTTGGAACCAACGGAATCATACTCCAAGGATGACTTGGATGAGTATATTCAAGCGTTAGCCCATATTGCAGAAGAAGCTCGCAGCGTACCGGAGATCGTCAAGTCAGCACCACATCACAGCACGGTACATCGGAATATCGAGGAATCGCTGGATGAACCGGCTGAATGGTGCATTACATGGCGAGCTTACTTGAAGAAGACGGGACAGGCGAATGGCCTGCCGGATAAGGAGTAAAGGATGTCGGCAATGATTACATTTGATATTCAGCACATTCCATTTAGCCGATTTGGATCTTTTCTGACGGTATCGCATTTGCCGCAGAATGGCAACCGAGAGGAAGGCTTGTATTTGCGCACCGTTCGCGGTGGTGACGAGACGAGCGGTGCAGTATTCCGCCTAGAGCTGGTAGCTGGCGGCGAGGTTGTACCTTATTCAGTTCATAGCGCGCCATCCTCCTTAGCCCTTATTGGAGAAGGCGGACAAGGGAAGGCGGAACTATGCCTGTCGGATCCGGAAGCGATACGGATACGTGTGCGCGAAGCGGGAATCCGTCTGACATTAGTTGCGGGTACTTATGATTATGTGCTTCCACGTCAGGATGGACGTTACGAGGTGAATCATTTTACTACGGAAATGCGCTTTATGTTGACTTCGCTTCAAGGGAAGCTTACGGTCGATGCTCCATGGGAACGTTCCAGATGCAAATATGCGGTGGTGGAATGCTTCCCAGGTGGGGGTAACCAAGACAAAGCAGCTGAAGCAGAGCTCATGCTTGAAGAGTATCGGATAGAGCCGCCATCCATTCGTCCATTCGAGTCGCTGGTTTCCTTCGACGAGGCTGCTGCCAGCGTGGAGAAGGAATTTGCTGTATGGCTCGATAAGAGTCTGCCTGCTGCCTTGGAAGAGTTGGATGAGGCGCGTATCTTGGCCGCATACATCACATGGTCCTGTGTGGTGCCAGTGGCCGGACATTTGACTCGTCCCGCGATGTACATGTCGAAAAATTGGATGACGAACATTTGGAGCTGGGATCATTGCTTTAATGCAATGGCGCTCGCGGCGAATCAGCCAGAGCTGGCTTGGGATCAGTTCATGATCATGTTCGACAAGCAGGATGAATCTGGTCAGCTTCCGGACTTCGTCAATGACAAGTACGCCTTGTGGAATTGCTGCAAGCCGCCTATCCATGGCTGGACGCTGCGATGGATGATGGAACGCAATGAGTGGTTCAGCCATGCCGATCGCTTGCGTGAAATCTACGGACCGCTTGCACAGTGGAGCAAATGGTGGATGAATTGCCGTGATGATGATCGGGACGGGATACCTCAGTACAATCATGGCAATGACAGCGGCTGGGATAATAGCACGATTTTCCGCAGTGTGGGACCTATCGAGAGTCCGGATTTATCTGCTTATTTAACTATCCAATTCGAGGTTCTGGCGGAGATTGCCGATCAATTGGGCAAGCCATACGAGGCGCAGGAGTGGCGCAATGCTGCGGATAGCCTGCTCGGACGCATGTTGGAGCATTTCTGGCATGGCGACCAGTTCAAGGCGGTTCGTTCAGGCACACATGAGCCGGCGCAAGGAGATAGCTTGATTCCGTTTATGCCGATCCTACTAGGTGATCGTCTGCCGGAATCGGTGCGCCAAGCGCTTGTGAAGGCAATTGCCGATGAAGAGCGGTTCTTCAGTCCGAATGGATTCGCCACAGAAAGCTTGAACAGTCCGTTCTATGAACCGGACGGCTATTGGCTTGGGCCAATCTGGGCTCCAGTCATGATGCTGCTGATCGACGGATTGCAGCGCAGTGGGGAGCGGGGAGTGGCACAAGAAGCAGCGACGCGATTCTGCCGCATGGCTGCTTGCAGCGGCATGGCAGAGAATTTTGATGCACAGACAGGGTGCGGACTTCGCGATCGGGCATTTACGTGGACGTCGAGTGTGTTCCTCATACTAGCGAATGAATATGTAATGCAGCCAGCTCAATAGACGAGGTGGAACAGGCTCCCTGCCGCTTAGCGCGTAAGGGAGCTGTTTTGTTATCTTTGTGATCTTCCCGCCTATTCGATGTCTCGATGAGGACAAATCGGTGCTTCCGTCTCCATTGTCAGATTAAAATTGGTTATGTTACACTTCTGATACATCAACGCTTCGCAGCATCATGACTAGTCCAATAAGCAACAGGGGATGATTCCTATCGCACCGCCACGTGAAACTCTTACTGGATTAACCCATGTGACACAATCGGGTGTCTTGCATCGGCTACAGCAATGGATGGCCAATATACCGCCCAATCCGAGGCGAAGCCTTCGCTTAAAGCTCGTGCTGTTCTTCTTGGCAGCATCACTGCTTCCGCTCATGATTCAGGGCGTGCTATCCTATCAACAATCCTCACGCCTTCTGCAAGAGCAGTTCGGCAAATACGGTCAGAACAGTGTTAATCAGCTGCAGTATCAGCTGGATACGGAATTAAATCAGATGAGCATGATTGCGGGTTATATTTATTCATATTTGCTTAATCCATATAAGAGTGTCATCAATGCGGAGATTCCGAAGACGTATTCGCAAGTGCAGGATAAGAACAACATGGAAGATTTCTTGAAAGCGCTTAAAAGGCTGCATGATCGCGGGATATTCATTATTACGAAATCTGGCTATTATTACGGGGACAGCATCTTGAATGTGGATGTTCTGGTTGAACAGCCATGGTGGAAGCGGATACCTGCCGATCATGCAGGAGAGTATTGGGCAGGATTCTACCCTCCACTGCATTATCGCGATGAGAAGGATACACCGGATCAGAAGCTGCTTGGCTTGGTTGTGCCAATCCGCAATCAGGCAGGGCCCTTGCAGGACAGCAAAATCCTTATTGAAATGAAGGCAGATAAGCTGATCGAACTGTTCCGTATGTTCGAACAGGATACGAAGTCGATTGTGACGGTGCAAAGTGCAAGTGGTCAGACGATCTATCACTCGCCGGGCAATTATACTGCGCAAGAAAATGATATCGTGTGGAAGCAGAACTTGAAAATAAATGATTGGACGATAGAAGCTAGACTGCCCTATGAATATTTTAATCAGCCATCAAGTGTTATCAAGTCTTATACCTTACTTGGTTTAGGCTTGTCAGGCTTTCTCGCTCTTCTGCTCGCCTACTTGTTCTCCACTCGTGTAACGGGCAGGATTAAGCGGATCAAGGAATCGATGAACTCCGCAGGAGCTGGTCGCTTGAAGACCCGAATCCAAGTTCAGGATGAGGATGAGCTGGGGACGCTTGCGAATAGCTTCAATAAGATGATCGGACAGATCGAAGAGCTTGTGAAGGAGATAGCGGCTAAGGAGCAGCTCAAGAAGGAAGCCGAATTGCGAGCATTTCATTATCAGATCAATCCCCATTTATTGTTCAATACGTTGAACTCCATACAGTGGAAGGCTAGGCTGCAGGGCAATGATGATATAAGGAAAATGATCGCTCACTTAACGATCGTGTTAGAAGCCAACTTAGACGTGACGCGTGAACTGGTTCCGATATCGAAAGAGCTGGAGCTTATTGATCATTTTCTGCAAATCCAGCAGGTTCGTTATGAAGGTGAATTTATATATGAGTCTGAAATTGCTCCAAGTGCGCTGGCAGCAGTCATCCCGCGTATGAGCTTGCAGCCGCTGTTTGAGAATATCTTTTTCTACGCCTTCGAGGATGGGTATGGCACAATTGCACTCCGCCTAGTAGATACCGGGTCAGAGCTGCATTTAACCTTATCGGACAATGGTAAAGGGATGAGCGAAGAGCGTCGAATCTCTCTGCTGCAAGCTCCGAAAGACCACAATCAGAGACATGGTCTCGGGATGTACAATGTGGATCAGAAGTTCAAGCTGCACTTTGGTTCCGAATATGGATTAAGCATCGAATCCCAGTTAGGAAGCGGTACAACGATTGCGATACGCTGGCCCAAAAAGGAGGAGGAATCCGATGACAGACAACCCTATTAAAGTACTAATCGCGGATGATGAGAGCATTGTTCGCAGAGGCTTGATGGCAACGGTAAATTGGAGCAGATTCAACATGGTAGTCGTAGCCGATGCCCCAAATGGTCAGAAGGCATGGGAAGCATTCCTTCTCCATGAGCCGGAGGTTGTCATTACAGATATCGTGATGCCGGAGATGGATGGAATTGAACTCGCCAAGCGAGTGAAGGAAAAGTCGCCGCATACTCGGGTCTTGCTGCTGAGCTGTCATCGAGATTTCGAATATGCACAAAAGGGAATGATGCTTGGGGCTTCCGGCTATTTGTTGAAAACGGCTTTCGAAGATGAGGAACTGGATTATTATCTTCAAAAGTTCGGGGAGGAGCTGGCTGGGAATTCGGAGCCTCCTCCAGCGGTTCGCACTGCAAATTCTAACGAAGAGGATGCACAGTGGAATGCGGCGTTCTATGCCTGGTTATGCGGCTTCCGCAACAACTTCCAAGGCGAGCTGAAACTGCGCTGGGAGACGCAATGGTATTGGTTGAATGAACCTCATGAGATTATATTGGTTAAAATATTCGACAGTTCCGAGCAATCGCTTCCTGCCGCTATCAAATCATCCAACCGTGGAGGGGAGTACTGGAAGTATCTTGGCGATAAGCTGCTGCAAGAAACGGAAGGCCCGTGCGCCTATATTCCCTGCGGTGTAGAACGATGTTTCTATTTCTATCGTCCTACAGCTCGCCTGAAGGTGGAACGGCTGTTGAAAGAGAGCAAAGCATCTTGTCCGCAGCTGCATTGGAGCAGTCGTGGCCCGTTAAAGGGCATGGACGGCTGGCTGGAGGCGGTTCAGGAGCTGCACCGAGCGGCGGAGTTGGAGCGCAAATTTGAGCTGCGAGTCAATTCATGGCCGGAAACGGTGATGCGATCGGTGCTCTTGGTAGCAGAGAATGTGAGTGAGCCTTGGTCCGTCAGTGATGTAGCACATCGAGTTGGATTGAGTCGAAGTCATTTCAGTACTTTATTTAAGAAGGTAACCGGAGAGAATTTTGTCTCCTTCTTATACCGTATGCGGCTTAAGACAGCGCAGGATTTGCTTCTGAATACAACGATGACGCTGCAGGATATCGCTGAGCGGATCGGCATGGTGGATGGAAAATATGTTAGCAAATGGTTCAAACGCTGCTGTGGAATGACACCGAGTCAATACCGAAGCGGACAAAAGGGAGAACATTTTGCTCAAAAATGACGAAGGGCGTACGATATTACGCCCTTTCACCGAACAAAATCACCCCATATTCGGAACAATTCGCCGTTTTGAAAACGCTTTATTGTCTTTAAAGTGAAGGTATGTTTGAGATGCAACCATTTGGGGGGAATGAGCAAGATGAAGAGAATGTCAAGATTGGTTATTCTGTTAACGGTCTTTGCACTTATGCTTGCTGGCTGTGGCGGAGGATCTGGAGAACAAGGTTCCTCCTCGGGGGAAGACAAGGGGAAACAAACCGTTTTGCGTTTTGCAACATGGGATACTGGAGAGAAGCTGAAGGTTCAAGAAAATATCGCGAAGGCGTTCGAAAAATCCCATACAGGCGTCAAAGTACAAATTGAACCTTATGCAGACGGCTTCGATCAGAAGCTGGCGGCATCGTTCGGTGCGAGCAACCCGCCTGATGTGATGTTGATGTGGGATTTCCCAACATACCATTCGAACTTGGAGCCGCTGGATGCCTTTACGGAGAAAGATGCACGCCTGAAATTAGACGATATATATGATGGCTTGTTCAATTATGTGAAGGTAGATGGCAAGACGTATGGTATGCCTGCGGGCTTCACGACACGGGCTATGTATTACAACAAGAAAGTGTTCGACGCAATGGGAGTCCCATATCCGAAAGATGGCTGGACGTGGGATGACTTCAAGGATATTGCAACGAAGCTGACAGATAAATCGAAGAAGCAGTATGGATTCGGTGTCCGTGCTGAGAACGACCCGTATGACCTGCAAGGATTCATCTGGAGTAATGGGGGCAGCTTCATCAGCGAAGACGGCAAGACGATTGAAGGCATTATGAACGGGCCGGATACGGTAGCGGCTGTTCAGATGTTCGGGAATATGGTGAAGGACGGATACGGAGTCCTCGTAGGAGGAAAAACGCAGCTTGGCGGTAACGACATCTTCAAAGCTGGTAAAATCGGAATGTGGGAGAGCGGTGTATGGCCGCTAGACGGGTTTAAGGAAGCGAAGGTTGATTTCGGTACTGTTGAAATGCCAGCGTTCCCTGGCAAGCCTGTGAAAGGCGTAATTTCGGTAAGTGCAGTATCGATTGCGAAGCAATCGAAGCAGAAGGATCTGGCATGGGAGTTCGTGAAGTTCTTTATTTCGGAAGAAGCCGTCAAAATGAAGAGCGATGCTGACCTGCCGATTCGTAAGAGCGTCGTGCAAGAAATGAAGCTGGATACATCCGAGCTGTACGCACCGTTCTATCGCATGCTGGAGCGTTCCGACAACACGCCAGCCTTCTTGCTGAACAGCAACTGGAACCAGATGAACCGTCACCTGTCTACTGCAGTTGATTCAGTCATGCTGGGTGAAGATGCACAGAAAGCGCTAGATACGGCAGTGAAGGAAGCGAAAAAATTTATTGAGAAGAAATAAGTAATAATGAGAAATAAACGGGGCCGTTCCTTCGATGAGGCGCATTACGTACATGCGTCCTTCGATATGAACGGCCCTTGGCTTTTCAAAATGATAGGGTATGGAGATATGCTCATGTACTCGTTCTATTACTGTACGAACAAATGGATTCAACTGTAATCAATGGTGTTTATGTTTATGTCCATGTCGTGATCGCTCTAGCGTGATCTTGGTTGCGATGAATCTTCGCGAGCGCATATACAATCCCAATTGGAGAAAGGAAGTACACAAGACCGATTAGGAAACCGACTATTGTTCCATCAAGCATGAATGACAGGGACATTAAGAAGTTGTCGAGCATAAGGTGAGCGAACATGGCCGTCCACCAGCCATGCTTCAGCATAATGAACAGGAAGAACATGCCGATAAACAGGAGCTCTACCGGACGAGAGTAATACGGATAGATCGGATAGGTGACATGTCCGAACGCCCATACAAGGGTAGGGATAATCCCGGCTAACCATGGGTTGCGGAACAATCGGTTCAGCAGTCCAACCCCGAACAAGCGGTATATCCCTTCCTCCGAAATAGCTGCAACCCAAGCTAGAAGAGGGAACAGTGGTGCAATTCGCAGGTTGAGCGGAGATTGTGAGGCATCGGTCGATGACCACGCATGAAACCCTGATTCCAAAATGAAAAATATAACCGTTTGCATGCCGAGCAATACGCCTGTGTACGCGATTCCGATCCATAATGCTTGTATGAGCTTGCCGCCAAATGCGCGATCACTCCAGGTAGGCAGAACATCTCTGTACGCAGACAACTCCCATGCTCGCTTTCCCGCATGGAGAGAGAAGTAGAGGATAACGCCTTGAATTACTGTAATTGCGCCTTGAATGGCAAAGGACAGCCCCATATTCACCGAGTCCACAGGGGTACGGAGTTCCAGAGCGAAGAGACCCGGAAGCACGTTCCATAGATGCAGCAGAGAAATTCCGCATGAGACGGCAGTAAGGGCGAACAATGTCTTCGATCCGAACTTCAGGCCATGACGGTAGACGATGCAAGCGATCAGTGAACATGCACTTAGTAGGATCGTCATCCACATATAGCCGATATTGTAAATGGACGATGCAGTCTTCGTTTGATGCAGTTCTTCAGCTAGATAGCTGTTCGGGATAACCCAGTAGGGCTTCAGCATGACAATGCGATCTTGGGAGAAGACGGCCTTCACGTTCAATGCGGCTTCACCAAGCCGTGCTTCAGGCACGTTATACTCTACCGTGTCTAGCTCCGCCGATGATGCGATTAGTTTTAATTGGGTAGGATTCCATCCCATGTGCTTCAAGAGTGTATCAGCAAGCTTCTTGCGGTTCACTGGACCCAAGGCAGTCTCCGCATCTTCTGCTGACGCCATATCCACATGATTTCCCGTAACCCCGCTAATGTCGGAGGTGATAGGAGGCTTTTCCTCCCATTCGAATCCAATAATACGACCGCTTGTCATGTGAACGTCAATGCGCATGACACCGGATTTTCCAGCCCGATTCATATTCAATAATACCTGAAAAGTATCATAGGGACTGGATGGTTCCCATTTCTGAAATGAAGCGGTCAGCTTCTCCTTGCTCATGTAGCCGGAAACCGTTGATTGACTGCGATAAATGACGGTTGGAGCAGTATCTTCTTCAGGTGTAATTGAAATATGGAACTGTTTTAAGTCCTGTACAAATGTGAGTGCCTTTTGCGCTGCTTTCTCTTTGGTTAAGATGGATTGGCTGGCTGCTGATTCCATCATGGCTTCTGTCTGCTGAAAGGGAATGAATACCTGAACAATGAGGAATAATAGAAATCCGGCCACAGAAGAAAGAAGAAGCGGCTTGGATACATAGGACATGTTGGAACCTCCATTCCATCACACATTTAGCGTATGGTTGCTTATTTGTTCATTTTATCCACTTCAACTTTGTAAAGTCCAGCAGAGAAAATGAAGAAACACCTAGCGAAAATGAGTGTTTTGAATACAATTGAAGAAAATGGGGGATTGTAAGCGCTATTTCTTCAAGTTTTTCGTCTTATTCTGGTTAATTTGTTCATTCCTTGACTTTGTATGCTGCAGGGGAAACGTATATAATCTCGTTATGAATTGCATACAAGCCGAGTTTCGTGAATGAACGAAAGCGGGGGACCCGATAAATGGGGTGAATATCGCAGTTGTGGATGCATAGAATCCACTTGCGATTAGGGCAGCCTGAACGTGCCCGAATCCGACAGCTAACCTCGTAGGCATGTACGTCAGGATACCAGCGATAGCATTGGATTTCCAGTGCTTTTTTTCGTGGGGAAAAAAAGAGGTGACTCCCGTGGAGGGAACAAAAAAGGCCATTCGATTTAATCTGACACCACCGCGAATTCTGGTTGTAGGGTTTGCAGCAATTGTATTATTGGGCGCATTTCTACTCATGCTTCCGATATCAAATGCGGATGGGATTCCGCTGCCATTCCTCGATGCTTTGTTCACGTCAACGTCAGCAACTTGTGTGACGGGGCTCATTGTGGTGGATACGGGCACTCATTTTACCGTATTCGGGCAGGTGGTCATCATGCTGCTTATTCAAATTGGTGGGCTTGGATTCATGACAATGGCAACGCTGTTTGCATTAGCACTGAAGAAGAAGATATCGCTGAAGGAAAGGCTTATATTGCAAGAAGCGCTTAATCAGGGCAGCATGGAAGGCATCGTGCGCCTTATCCGTAAAGTGATCTTGTTCGCGGTATGTATCGAGGGGACGGCAGCTGTACTGTTCTCCGTGCGATGGGCATTTGATCTTCCGCTAGGCAAGGCCATTTATTTCGGTATCTTCCATGCTGTTTCTTTTTTCAATAACGCAGGCTTTGATTTATTCGGCTCTGTCAGTGGGCCGTTTTCGAGCTTAACCAGCTATGTCGGAGACCCTATTATTAACCTGGTATCGATGCTGCTTATTATCCTTGGCGGGATTGGATTTATCGTCTTGTCCGATTTGGTGGAATATAAGCGTACTCGCAAGTTGTCTCTGCATACGAAGATCGTGTTAACGATGACGGGATTGCTCATTGTAATCGGAACGGTCGTTATATTTATATTTGAATTTACCAATACACGCACGTTAGGCAGTTTGAATGGTTGGGAGAAGTTCTGGGCATCCCTGTTCCAATCTGTCAGCCCGCGTACCGCTGGAGCGAATACGATTGACATCGGAGCCATGCGCCAAGCCTCGCAATTTTTTATGGTTCTTTTGATGTTCATCGGGGCATCACCAGGATCCACTGGTGGTGGTATTAAGACGACGACGTTCGCCATTCTCATTGGAGCTGTATTTGCTATGATTCGCGGGAAAGAAGATATCGTCATTTACCGGTATCGACTCGCCAAGGATCGTATCTTCAAAGCAGTTACGCTAACGTTGCTGTCATTGTTCTTGGTCATTATCGTATCGATGATATTGTCGACAACAGAAGATCATAGCTTCCTGATGATATTATTCGATACAACATCGGCCTTCGGAACGGTAGGGCTATCAATGGGATTGACGGCGGATTTATCAGATATCGGAAAAGTGCTGCTGAGCCTGACGATGTTTGCAGGCCGTCTTGGGCCATTAACGTTGGCTTATGCGTTAGGCCCGAAAAATGAGCGGGAATTATACCGACACCCAGAAGGGAAAATAACGATAGGATAAGCAAGTTAGATTGTAACGGACGAAGGAGTATACAGGGATATGGAGTTGCAGCAGTTTGCAGTGATCGGGATGGGCCGTTTCGGTTCGAGTCTCGCGAAGGAGCTGGTCAAGCTCGGACATCAGGTGCTAGGCATTGATAAAGATGAGGAAGTAATTGGGGATGTTATGGGCTTCGTAACCCATGCAGTTGTAGCGGACGCATCAGATGAAGAGGTGCTGCGCTCACTCGGCATACGTAACTTCGATTGCGCGATCGTAGCCATTGGTGACGATATTCAGACGAGCATTCTGGTCAGTATTCAGATGAAGGAACTTGGCGTGAAGAAGGTTGTCGCCAAAGCACTTTCCGAATTGCATGGACGTGTTCTGGAGCGGATCGGTGTGGACAGGGTTATTTACCCGGAGCGGGATATGGGCATTCGCGTAGCTCATCAACTTGTATCACCGAACTTGCTGGATTACATTGAATTGTCCAAGGAATATACCATTGCAGAGCTGAGCGTGCCTGGCTGCATGCAAGGCATGGCGCTCAAGGATGTGAATCCAAGAGCTAAGTTCGGGTGCAGCATCGTGGCCCTGAATAAGCCGAAAGGTATGATTATTGCACCATCAGCCGAAGATGTGCTTGATGAGAAAGATATTATGGTTATGATTGGTACGAATACGCAAATCGAAGATTTTGAAGAAGCATTTATGTTGAAGGGGAACGATAGAAAATCGTAAAGAATCCCTTGCGTGGAAGGTCATAAATAAGCCTGCAGTTGTCGCTTGTATAGAGAAGCGAGCTGCAGGCTTATTGCTTATGTAAATGGCTTTACATGACTACAATTTTGAATACGATATAAGTCAGGAAGAAGTAGGCACCCATGCTTGCTGCGATGAATAGAAAGCGATTCGGACGTGCTACTTCAGTCTGCTCCATTGCTTCGGTCGTGACCAGAATAACGGATACGAACCAAGTGAAAGCTGCTACTGCAACAGATAATGAACTGAATCCAATGATCGCGAGAAGGAATGCGAGCACAAATCCTAAGCCAAAAGGCATTTGCATAGCAGCCAATTGGACAAATGTCGTCTTCAAGTCAAGCGGCTTGCTGCCCTTCCAGCGGCTAATGAACCAAATACTAATAAAGAGTGCGGCCAATCCAATAATCTGATAAATAAACAATTGAATGAAAAAGCTAAATGGCGGGGTCAGTGAACTTGAACCGCCTAATATGCTAAGTGGACTCATTAGTGAAGCGAACAAGCTTCCAAAGAGCGTGTAGCCGAACAAGGCAAACCCCAGTGCGGAGACTAACGCGGCAATGACCGCATACACCCAATCGGAGACAGTAAGATTGCGAGCACTTGCCGGATTCTTCAGCAGTTGAAGGATATTCTTGCTGTCAATTGACTTGGCCCATTCAGGCACTGTGCTGCCTGGTGTCTTGTGAGACGCTGTCTCAGCAGTGGCGGATACTTGCTGTACAGATGCCTCTGCTGCGGAACCAGCATGCTGCGGTGGGACAGACCCTGTACTGCATTGATGGGATTCATTGTCGTTGATTGGCTTGCCACAACGATTACATACAACCATGGTTTCCATTTCCTCCTTATTCTCCCCTAGTTGAGAATGTTTTTTGTCTAAGCTTACTTTATTCGACAGCAAACGAGTGTAATCCTTCTTTTTCCTTTCTATCCATGACTATTTCCCTAGCTGTGATAATGATGCTGCTTCCATAATTTCCTCAATAAACTGCGTAGCGACAGGACTCAGCAGTGCTTGCTCCCCATATACAATGGAAGTTACACGTTCGGTTTGCTTCAATTCCTTCAGGGGAACGGCAATCAGATCGTTATCCTTGAGCCATTCCAACCGAAGATAGGAGCGTGGCAGCAAAGCAGCTGCATGACAGGTCGTGAGCAAGCGAACTATCGCTTCGAAGGAATCGATCTCCATGCGAATATCAGGCATGATGCGATATCGGCGGAATAGATCATCGATGAGCTTGCGATACCAGGTTCCCTTAGAGAAGAGAAGCATAGGCAGACCGTCCAAGCGGGACATCGTCCAATTGCGGATGCTGGCAAGTGGATGACGGCGTGGCAGCACCAGCTGAAGATGATCCGCGAACAATGGAATGCACATCAGTCCAGGCTCACGAATCGCATCGGCGACGATGCCAAGATCAATGGATTGTTCGCGGACAAGCGAGATGATTTCATGCGTCTTGCCGGTCACAGCCTTGAGTCTTGCGTCAGGATGCTTCTCGACGAAGGAGGAGATGAACAGCGGCAGTGTCGTCTGCAGTGTGGTTAAGCTGGCCCCAATGGTGATGGACGATTGACCTTCCGCCTTGAAGGATGCAATGGACTTCAAGAAACCGAGCTGGCGATTGCGAATATCGATCGCAAATTCGTACGTAAGCTGGCCAACGCGAGTTAGCTCCAGCCGCTTGCCATTCCGGATAAACAGCTCTACACCCAGTTCTTCCTCAAGCTTCGCTACTTGCCTGGATAGGGCCGGCTGAGAGATATTCAACCGCTTTGCTGCTTGATTCAAGCTCGTCAGTTCCACAACCGCTGCGAATGATTCTAACAAATCGAGCATATTTCATAGCCTCCTACGATATGAATGATGAGCTAAGCGTAAAATGAATGGCTTCTTATGCGTTTTAGTTATAAAAGATATAAAAACATTGCAATTCCATTATAAGGGGATTCGGAGTAACATGGTAGTGTCACAAGTTGTTCACATAACTACAGAAGAGCGGTTTGCAGGAAGAACCGCGAATGTTGTCGAAAGCGGTAACAACTGCGTCATGGCAGTGGTTTTTCGTTGTGACAAATTATTGACGCTTTCGACATGCACAGGTAAAATGAGGATGTTTATTACCAAAATCTACTGGGACACAAATGGAAAGGGGAACCGGCACGCTTATGAAACGAGGATATTTTTACTCGCGCAAGCTGCACTCGCTTCTTGGAATTATTCCGCTCGGATTCTTCATTGTCGAGCACATGCTTACGAACTACGCTGCGTTCGAAGGCGGGAAGGAAGCATTTCAGGGCAGTGTCAAATTTTTGAATGAATTGCCGCTTATATTTTTCCTAGAATTGTTCGGCATCTGGCTTCCGCTTCTGTATCACGGCGTATACGGGTTGTACATTGCGTACACATCCAAGAACAACGTAGGCAATTATAATTACGGCCGTAACGTAGCTTTCTTGATGCAGCGGATAACAGGGGTCATTACATTCGTATTTGTCACATGGCATGTGTACGAAACGCGTGTTCAAATTGCGACTGGCAATATTACGCATGAGCAGCTAGGCACATACATGCACGACATAATTACTTCTCCAGTTATGTTTATCATATATTTGGTCGGTGCGATTTCTGCATCCTATCATTTTACGAACGGATTGTGGGCTTTCCTCGTAAGTTGGGGCATTACGGTTGGACCACGCGCACAAAATGTATCCGCAAAAATCTGCATGGGCTTGTTCATTATTATGGCAGTCATGTTCACATTGTCGTTAATCGGATTCCGCTCTGCAGAGTTCCAAGCAGCGGAAGCAGTTCAATCTATTATTCCATTCATCGGTTAAGGGAGGGTGACGCATTATGGCAAAACAGAACATTATCGTCGTTGGCGGAGGACTTGCTGGTCTAATGGCAACGATCAAAGCAGCGGAAGCAGGCGTTCACGTCGACCTTTTTTCTTTAGTTCCTGTGAAACGTTCTCACTCCGTCTGTGCGCAGGGCGGAATTAACGGCGCGGTAAATACGAAGGGTGAAGGAGATTCCCCTTGGGAGCACTTCGATGACACGGTATATGGGGGAGACTTCCTGGCGAACCAGCCTCCTGTAAAAGCGATGTGTGAAGCAGCGCCTGGCATCATCCACTTGATGGATCGTATGGGCGTTATGTTCAGCCGTACGCCAGAGGGCTTGCTTGACTTCCGCCGCTTCGGCGGGACGCAATATCACCGCACAGCTTTTGCTGGAGCTACAACGGGCCAGCAGCTGCTGTATGCGCTTGATGAGCAAGTGCGCCGCTGGGAGGCAGAGGGGCTTGTAACGAAGTATGAGCATTGGGAATTCCTCTCTGCCATCGTGGATGATGAAGGCGTATGCCGAGGCATTACAGCGCAGGACTTGCGCAGCATGAACATTACGCACTTCGCTGCGGATGCTGTTATTTTGGCGACAGGCGGACCAGGGATTGTCTTCGGCAAAACAACGAACTCGGTCATTAATACCGGGACTGCGGCCAGCGCAGTGTATCAACAAGGCGTTCGTTATGCGAATGGGGAATTCATTCAAATTCACCCGACAGCCATCCCGGGAGATGACAAGCTCCGTCTTATGTCTGAATCGGCTCGCGGTGAGGGCGGTCGTATCTGGACGTATAAGGACGGCAAGCCATGGTACTTCCTTGAAGAGAAATATCCGGCTTACGGGAACCTCGTTCCGCGTGATATTGCGACTCGCGAAATCTTCCATGTGTGCGTAGATGAGAAGCTGGGCATCAATGGCGAGAACATGGTCTATCTCGATCTGTCGCATAAAGATCCGAAGGAGCTGGACGTGAAGCTCGGTGGCATTATTGAAATTTATGAAAAATTCATGGGTGACGACCCGCGCAAGATACCAATGAAAATCTTCCCTGCGGTGCATTACTCAATGGGCGGCATGTGGGTCGACTACAACCAGATGACAAATATCAAGGGCTTGTTCGCAGCAGGTGAGTGTGAATACCAGTACCACGGAGCGAACCGTCTTGGAGCGAACTCGCTGTTGTCAGCGATCTTCGGCGGCATGGTGTCCGGACCTAAAGCAGTAGAGTATGTCCGTGGCTTGAGCAAAGCGACAGAGGATGTATCGGCAAGCGTATTTGAACGTGAAGCAAAGCTGAGAACGTCCCAGTATGAGGACTTGCTCAAGATGGACGGTACGGAAAATGCGTACGTCATCCATAAGGAACTGGGCGAATGGATGACCAACAATATGACTGTCGTTCGCTACAATAACAAGCTGGAAGATACAATCAACAAGATTAAGGAATTGAAGCAGCGTTACAGCAAAATCAACATGACGGATACGGCTCGCTGGAGCAACCAAGGGGTAGCCTTCACTCGTCAGTTGTGGAATATGCTGGAGCTGTCGGAAGCCATGACGAAGAGTGCGCTGCTTCGCAACGAAAGCCGTGGGGCACATTACAAGCCTGATTTCCCGGATCGCAATGATGAGCAGTTCCTGAAGACGACAATTGCGTCATGGTCCCCAGAGGGACCTGAAATTTCATACGAAGACGTGGATGTATCGCTTATCAAACCGCGCAAGCGTGACTATACGGCGAACAAGAAGAAAGGGGAATAACGATGGCGGAAGCTGTGGCACAATCCAAAAAAGTCAAGTTGATCGTGACGCGTCAGGATGCGCCGGACGCGCAGCCGTACACGGAAGAATTCGAGATCCCATATCGCCCGAATATGAACGTCATTAGCGCATTAATGGAAATCCAACGGAATCCTGTGGATGCAGCTGGTAAATCAACTGCTCCGGTATGCTGGGAATCGAACTGTCTTGAAGAAGTGTGCGGAGCTTGTTCTATGGTCATTAACGGCAAGCCGAGACAGGCTTGCTCCGCGTTGATCGATAAGCTCGAACAGCCGATTCGAATTGCTCCAATGAAGACGTTCCCAGTTGTTCGTGACCTCGTGATCAACCGTCAGCGTATGTTCGATGCGTTGAAGAAAGTCAAGGCATGGATTCCGATTGACGGTACGTATGACCTCGGGCCTGGGCCTCGTATGGCAGAGACGAAGCGACAATGGGCGTATGAATTGTCGAAGTGTATGACCTGTGGTGTCTGCCTGGAAGCCTGTCCGAATGTAAATGAGAAGACGAGCTTCATCGGGCCTGCTCCGATCTCGCAGGTTCGACTGTTCAATGCGCATCCGACAGGAGAAATGAATAAGGACGAGCGCTTGGAACAATTGCTTGAGGACGGCGGTATTGAAGGGTGCGGCAATTCCCAGAACTGTGTCCGTTCTTGTCCGAAGGAAATTCCGCTTACGACATCTATTGCTGAGATGAATAAAGACACAACGAAGCTGATGTTCAAACGCTGGTTTATGCAATAAAGTAAGGTAGGAGCGCCCCGAATAGGGGCGCTTTTTTGTACCAGATAATTCGGATATCCACGTATGACGTTATGAGCGTGAAACAAGTCAAAGCGAAGCAAAAAATTTTTAAGAAAAATTTGTATTCCACAACTGAATTTTCGATTATAGTATTGGTTAACAACTTGAATGTGCGCTGGAAGCTTGTGAAGATGACTAGGGGGTGCCGAGTTGATAGTCCATTTGCCAATACAGGACACGAACAGCTGGTACGAGAACAGCCTCTTCAGTAAGGTGAAACTGCTGGTGGACGAGTGGGATCCACTAGGACTGCGGGCGCTTGGGGCGCCGGACGATGAATACGATTGCCTTACCGCGTACATAGTCAAGCTTAGTGCTGCCAACTCGGACATGAAGATGACGGAAGAGGCGCTGGAACAATGCATGGAGGAGCATTTCGGAATTGGGCCTTCCATCATGGAGAGGGAAAGGCTTCAGCGTTGGAGAACGAGTGTTTCAATGTTTTGTAAGCGTTTAGATTCGCTAATCGAGCATGCGGCTCAGCCGTATGTGGAGTATTATTCACCAGGATAATGGAAGCGCAATCAATTCGTGGAGATTGATACAGGCAATGGACTGCCGGCCCTATTATAGTGGTCGGCAGTTGTTGTATAGAAGAAGCGAAATAGGAATAGTGTGATGTGACACAATACGCTCTGATAGCCAAACAGGCTCTTTACTCCAAACGAATGGGAACATGGATAAATCGACCCTCACTAGGATTTGCATTGAATACCGAGCTGATTCATAATAAAAGGACGAGACAGGATAGTCATACATAGGAATCGGCGTTTACTGAATGCAAGAGGTAAAGGTAGGGGATAGCTATAAAATCTCCAATGACGAGAGACACGAATCCGAATTCAGTTGCGAATCCGGGAAGACGGCGTTTACTGCGCATGATGGTAGGGGCAGTAATAACAATGCCTATGGCGGTTGGGGGCTATGCCAGATACATTGAGCCTAATAATATTCGGCAGCGTAAGCTTGAGCTGGATATTCACGCACTGCCGGCTTCCTTCAATGGGCTGACCATAGCGCATATATCAGATATCCATTACGGACATCATCTAAGTGAATCGAAGCTTGCGAGCATTGTCCAAGATGTACAAGCCAATCAACCGGATGTGATATGCATTACAGGAGATATCGTTGATAATGGGGATGTGGTTCCAGCCGAGATTGTACCAATCCTCCGCCAACTGCGTGCACCATATGGTTCCTATGCTGTGCTTGGCAATCATGACTATCGGGGAAGAGGCGCAAAAGCTGTGGAGAATGCGCTGCAAACGGCAGGAATCCGCGTGCTGCGGAATGACAATGTGATACTCAGGCGGAATCATGAAGTGCTCGTTCTGGCGGGAATCGACGACGCATTGGAAGGGATTCCTGATATGACGCGTGCTATGCAAGGGATATCGGGTAAGATGTGTTGTATTCTGCTCGCCCATGAACCGGATTGGGGAACGGTTGCCCTTAACTATCAAGTTGATCTTCAATTGTCTGGTCATAGTCATGGAGGTCAGGTTCGTGTGCCACTGTTGGGCCCCTTGTTCCTTCCAACTTTAGGTGAGCGGTACCCAGATGGATTATACATGCTAGAGCGTGTAGATAGACCGGATCGCCCACTTCACATTTATACGAGCAGAGGATTGGGGACGACGTTTCTGCCCGTTCGCTTGCTGTGCCCGCCGGAATGGACCTTGCTTACCTTGCGATCAATTGGATAAGGTTTATGCATAAGTAGCCCGTTTGAGGCATAGCAAAGATATATTAGTAGGAGTAGGGTCACATGGCTATTCGTGATGATCAGTAGTATTCGGCTTATCCCCTTAGGGTGTATAATGCTGATATTAGGGAGGAGACGAAGCGACATGCAGTCTATAGCTATCATTTCCGATATACATGGGAATTTACAGGCGCTAGAAGCCGTGCTTAATGATATTCAGCGACAAGGCGCTGATAAAATATACTGCCTAGGCGATTTAGTGGGGAAAGGGCCAAACCCCGTAGAAGTTGTTGATATGTTGTTTGAATATTGCGATGTCATCGTCAAAGGGAATTGGGATGAGCTTGTTCGGCAGATTGAAGATGACGAGCAATTCCGCTGGCATGCACAGCGGCTTGGTTCAGAGCGGTTAGCCCGTCTGGAACGGCTTCCTTTCTCTTATGACTTCAATATGAGTGGGCGTCATATTCGCCTGTTCCATGCTTCCCCACAGAGTGTGTTCACTCGTGTGCAACCATGGGATGCTCCGGAAAAGCGTCTGGCCATGTTCGATTTCACTGCATCATTGACGGAACCGCTCCATCCATGCCAATCACCAGACGTGGTCATTTATGGGGACATTCATAATGCATTCTTGCAGCATTTTAGAGGGAATACGTTAGTGAATTGCGGTAGTGTTGGCAACCCGCTGGACATGACGCAAGCCTCTTATGTGATGCTGGAGGGCTATTTCGGGCAAGTTCAGCAAAGTGAGTTCTCTATACATTTCCACCGAGTTCCCTATGATATTGAGCAGGCTGTTCGAGCTGCGGAAATGAGTGATATGCCTGGAGTGAAGCCGTACGTGCGAGAGCTGCGTACCGGGGTATATCGCGGGCTGCAACAGAACGAAGAATAATTACTGGAAATGATTGTTGTCAGCGTACATTCATGCTAGGATAGAATAGGTCAATGACGATGCCGCCCTAATTAGGGCGGCATTATTGTTGCACATTCAACTAGAACTTAATGTGAGCGAAGCGGATCAGAGCATGATCGACTCGCAGCATTATGGACAAGAGGCGGCGGAAGCCGCACGAAAGGTGGATACATCAGTGACAGCGCAGAAATGGTTCACTCACCCTGTAGGCATGACCGTAAGTGCGATCATTGCTACATTGTTGTGGGGAAGCGCGATGCCGGCGATTAAGCTCGGGTATGAAGCACTCAAGATTGGCTCGGACGCGGCTTATGAACAATGGGTATTTGCAGGATATCGATTTGCTTTGGCTGGACTTATGCTCATTCTATTGACTGCTTGCATGAATCGTGGAACGCGAGCTGATGGGGTTCATTACGGTCAGTCTCGGCGTGTTGGCTGGCGAGTCACACGTCTTGCAGTCATACAGACTTTTTTGCAGTATATTTTCTTCTATATAGGCCTAAGCTTAAGTACCGGAATGAAAGGCGCGATTATTACTGGCGCAACCTCCTTCTTCCAAATGGTCATTGCACGGATGGTTGATCGCAGTGAAAGCTTCACATTCGGCAAGATACTCGGATTAGGCTTGGGATTCGCGGGCGTTATTATTGTAACCTTCAGTAATACAGGCGGCGCAGGTATGTCATTTGGCATTGGTGATGTGTGCCTGATATTATCGGCATTGTTCGGTGCGATAGGGAATGTGCTGGCGCGCCATGAGTCGCGTGATTTGCCGGTATTGTGGCTGACTGGACGCCAGATGGCTCTAGGGGGAATTGGGCTTATTCTGGTAGGTGCATGGCGTGCAGGTTTCGCTCCCTTTCAATGGGATGTCTCATCCTTGCTGCTGCTCCTCTATCTGGCCTTCTTGTCGGCAGCGGGATTCAGCTTGTGGAATTTGATTATGAAATATAATCAGGTAGGGAAAGTATCGATGTTCCTCTTCCTCATTCCGTTGTTTGGAGTACTATTATCCGCATGGCTGTTGAATGAATCTTGGAATGGTGGGACATTGGCAGCACTTGGCCTTGTTGTTGCAGGGATCATTGTGGTGAATCGATCTTCTGCAGAGAAGTCTGCTCGCAAGGCAGTTCAGAGGTCGGTTTAACACAGGCTTAATAATTTGTTACACAATGGTAATATTCCTGTTAACGTTGGTTAATGTACAGAGGGTATATTAATAACAAGACCCCCTTTTGATGAATATATATCCCTTGAGACGGATCTGTGAGATACAGGTCCCTTTTTTTTGTCCTTAACTCCGTATCATAAAAGAAAGATGCAGCTAGAGCACTGCATGAACTTCGTATCCCGATGAAGTTCCTTATGCCCCAGAAGCATCTTTATGTTGCGCGTGATATATAACTATAATAATCGAACTATGGTCGTGCCTCCTGACAAGTTATTCAATGGGTACGACCTGTTTCTGCTTCTCTTTATAATACACCCAGTACGTAAATCCGATTTCCTTCAGCCGAGAGCGGACATCCTCCCAGTCCTCGCCGACGCGGGAAGGCTTATGCGCATCCGAGCCAAAGCTAACTTCGACTCCGAAATGAAGGGCACGTTCCAAGATGGCGTCCGCTGGATACCAGCCGCCGCTCAGCTTTGTTTTCCCGGATGTATTGATTTCGATGGCAACGCCGCATTCTGCAATGACCTTCAAGGTATCGTCGATAATGTCAGGGGCTTGAATGTCCGAGAACGGGGGATAGTTGCCCTTCATGGCGTCAATATGGCCTAAAATTTGAAACATGCCTGTGCGAGCAGAGTCACGAATCATCTCATAATAGGTCCGTTTTTCAGCAATTTGCTGCTCAGCGTTTAGCTTCTTCCATCTGTTTTTATTGAAAATGCTGACGCCATTTGTGCTGTGAACGGAGCCAATAATGTAGTCAAATGGATACTGTGCTAACGTCTTACGATAGGTTTCCGCATGTTCAGGGAAATAATCTGACTCGATGCCCAGCAGCACGTCGATGCGGCCTTCGTATTCCTTTTTGAGGCGCAGCACCTCGTCTACATAGTTGTGGAAATCGCTTTTGGCCATCGTAATATTCGGATGCGGATGATCTTCATCCTGGCCAAAATAGGGCGTGTGATCGGATATGCCAATAACGTGAAGTCCATGGGCGATCCCTGCCTCAATATACTCACGGATGTTGCCATCTGCATGACCGCAGCGAAAATGATGAGTGTGCAAATCGAATTTCATAGCTTCCCCTCCTGTTCATTGAGTGGTAGTGTCATATCTACGAAGTGAGCGGTATCGTTACTCGGAACCGATGAACTGGGTTTCAGGCATGCCCTTCACATCATTTAAAAATTGCTGCATGGCAGAATTCAAGTAACGGCCTGAGCGATACATAACCCCAACAGGATGAGCGGTTTCGAGTTCATGAATTTGAACGATCTTCAGCGTGCCGCGACGCAATTCACTGCTGACCGATAGCTTGGAGATGATACCCGCTCCAAGATTCAACTCGGCCATCCGCTTCACTTCCTCACTGCTGGATAACTCCATAACGATATGAGGAGTGATATTGTATTGGCGGAAGGTTTCTTCGGCGAACCTGCGGCCTACAGTATCAGGCGACAATAGAATGAGCGGAACTTCCTTCAGCATATCAACCGTTGCATGCTCATGCTTGGCCAGCGGATGGTCTGGACAGACGACGAGTTCGAACGAATCGTAGTAGAGCACAGACGTATTCAGATTCGGATTCGGTTCGTTCAAATATCCGATGCCAATATCAACGGTGCCATTCTCGATATGGGCCATGATCTGTGAGGATGACATGGACATAATGGTCGTCTTAATGAGTGGAAATTGATCCTGAAAATAGGAAAGAATCCGCGGCAGGATTTGAATAGCAATCGAAGTCGTTGTACCTAGAACAATATGCCCTTGCGGAATTTGGTTCAAATCACTCAGCTTCTGTTTAACTTCGTCGACGATATCTAAGATGCGCGTTGCATGCTCTAAAAATACTTTGCCGCTGTCTGTCAGGGTGACAGGTTGGTTGCGGTCAATAAGCACTGTTTTGAACTCATCCTCCAAGCTTTTGATCTGAGCGGACACGGCAGGTTGAGTCAGGTTAAGCAATTCGCCTGCCTTGCGGAAGCTCATCGTCTTGGAAATGGTAATTAGTGTTTCCAACTGGCTTAAATTCATGACTGTTTCCCCCTTTCTTGCCTATTTTGACATAGGACTAAAATATGGTGTGAGATGTGTACACGGTGGTGAATATGTAAAATCCGAAATAGGGTGTGAGAACGGAGCTTCAATACAATTTATCGCTTTTGTTGTACTAATAAAATGTTTTTCTCATTATACATTAGATTAGTTAAGGAAGCTATGCCGATGAGCAATGTTTACCAATGCGGCAGCTTATATGAAAACTTAATAATTGAAATAGTTGACCGCCGCGCAGGCCATGCCGCACAATGAAATGAAGACGTTCTCGACAACGTTACGTTATAGCTTAGGGGGAAAACAATGCGTTCGAAACAGGTTCGCAGTTGGATGATGTATGATTGGGCGAATTCCGCTTTTGCGACAACGATGTTGGCGGCAGTTCTCCCTATCTTTTATCAGTCTGTGGCTGCTTCAGGACTTCCGAATCATGAGGCGACGAGCTATTGGGCTTTTACACAGACGATCGGCATGATCCTTGTCGCACTGCTGTCTCCGATATTGGGAGCAATGGCTGATCTATCACGCCGCAAGATGGCATTTTTGCGCGTCTTTGCGATTTGCGGCTCGGTGGCTTGTATGCTTCTGTTCTTCGCGGGAAATGGAGATTGGCTGTATGTATCGGTACTGTTTATTTTGGCAACGATAGGCTTTTCTGGAGGCAATACGTTTTATGACTCTCTCCTGCCCGAGATTGCAGCACCAGATGAGCGGGACGAAATATCTGCCAAAGGGTATATGTACGGATACATCGGTGGCGGTGTGCTGCTGGCGGTCAACATTGTCATGCTTGAGAAATGGGAGATGCTAGGGTTTCCGAATAAGCTCGTTGCCACGCAGACCGTATTTTTGTCCGTAGGAATATGGTGGCTGCTCTTCTCATTGCCAATATTCCGCCACTTGCAGGATCCTGTGCGTACAGATCGGCAATCGGTGTCTTATTACACGAAGCAAGGTTTCGGCCGGCTAGCTCAAACGATTAGGCGGGTGAAGCATTACCCTGAGCTATTGAAGTATATGGTGTCCTTCTGGTTTTTCAATGACGGCATCTCCACGATTATCGGAATGGCGGCGATATATGGTGCTGGGATGGGCATTCAGACGAGCCATCTCATTATTGCGCTGCTTATTACCCAGTTCGTCGGAATCCCGTTCACCTACTTGTTTGCGAAGTTCGCCCGCAGGTTAGGTTCTAAGCGTTCCTTGTACGTATCACTTAGTACGTATATCGTCATCGTGTTCTTTGGTTATTTTATGACAACAGCGCTTCATTTCTACATCCTGGCCTTCCTTGTTGGCATGGTGCAAGGGGGAAGTCAGGCAGTAGCGCGTTCTGTTTACAGTCAGATGGTGCCGATTAGCCGCGCATCTGAATTTTTCGGGTTCCTCAGTTTATCGAGCAAAGTGTCTGCTTCCATCGGTCCGGCCGTCTTTGGCATGGTAGGCTTAATGACCGGTTCTACACGCCTGGCAATCTTGTCTATCCTGGCCTTCTTCATTATCGGGATTATTTTGCTTGCATTCGTAGATATTGAGAAAGGGCGCAAGGAAGCAGCGATGGAGGAGGACACTTGGAATACAAATGCATCAGGGGGCAAGGGGATACCTGTCCATTAATAGAAAGACCCTAATCCGTATGTTCGTACTGCTTTGCGCAGAGGGGTACCGGATAGGGTCTTTCTTTTTGCGTTATCTCGGTGTTAGAGACTACGTATTCATTGGATAAAGGATTACCCGTTCAATAGAAGGAGCCATGCTTACGTTGTCATAATCATCCACCATTGCTTGTCATACGCTTCCAACTCAACCTCTTTCAGTCCCAAGTTCGACTCAGCAACCCACTCTCTGACCAATTGAATATATGCACTGTGGAACTCTGAAGAATACCCCATTTGCTCATATCCAGCATAGGTGCAGTTGTCAAAAATGAGATAGCCCCCTTTTTTCAATAGTTTCATGCAAGTATCGATAATGTTGATGAATGGCTCAAAGGCTGCCTTTCGTAGTTCTCCTCGATTGTGATAGCTCATCACAGCTTGAAGTAATTGAGGCTCGATATCCCACCAATTATTGTTGACGGTATCGATACCCTCGATATCTGCAATTATCGTCTGTATAATATCATTAATCGCATGATGGAAAGAAATGACTTCGAAAGAATGAGGCTCATAATACTGCAATAAATTGTTCCCGTTATCTTCAATAATTTTGACTTGGATGTCCAAGTCAGCCGTTTTTTGCATGAACTGCTGAGATAGCTCTTTATTCAGATTTGCTGTCACATACGTTGCACCATTGGAGAACGCATGTAGTGCTCTTGGAATACATACCGTATCACCTGCAGCTATTTCGTATAGGGATGCATGGGATTGGATGCCCAGCTCAACAAGTAAATGGTACCAAGCTGCAGAGTAATAAAATTCGACTAATTCATGACTCCATTGGCGAGATAGGTCAATTGGACTTCGCATGATTTGATTTAATAAGCTTTCGATTTCTTCAGTGTTCATTTCTTGAAGTTGTGAGCGTAAGGCTGTAGGGAGATACTGTTCGAGATGTGGGGGGAAGTTCCCAATCTTATAATACTTGGCCAGTTCCTGCACGTTCATGAATGTCACCCCATTACCAATATTTTATTACATTCTAAGAGATAGCCGTGTAAGGAAATGAACGAATCTTGCTCAATTTAGGGGAGTCAATCTAGCGTCTAGGTTTAACAGGGGATGAAACGATAAATCGCAGAAAGAGAATGATCCATGGATAACCTGGTGAGTAGTATCTATAAAGCGACGGAATTCATAGAGAGCAATCTGTCCAGAAAAATAACATTGGATGAGATTGCGGATGCTTGCTATATATCGAAATACCATTTGCATCGGGCGATGAGTGCTGCTGCACGCCGTCCGTTGATGGATTATGTAAGGGCGAGAAGACTGGCCTCTAGTCTGGATATGCTGCTGCATAGCAACTATCCTATTCTACATATCGCGCAGGAATATGGCTTCGAATACGAACAGTCTTATATACGGGCTTTTGTAAGTGAATATGGGCTGACGCCATCTAAGTTCAGAAAAGGGTGCTTTACTGTTAATCTTACTGAAAAAATAAACATCGCCGAATTTATACAATTGGACAATGGCATCGTTTTTCGAGACAGGATTCGTGTTGAAGCCGGCCTTCTATTTAGTTGAGCGGATTCCTTCTTCTTTGAATCGATTGACGTCTCAGTAGCTAATGATCATTACTGCGAAGTCAAATTGTATGTTCCGATTGCTGCTCCAACATAACTCGATAGAATTGCCTGCTCGTTCGATAAAAAAGGAGAGCGCCCGACATAAGCTCGTAGGATCGCTCTCCAATACGAATAGGCCTTTTTCTAGAATTGTGACGTTGCGGCTACTTCATTCATTGCCTGCTCATCTGTTGAATGTGTTCGCGGCTGAAAGGGAAGGGTGGCCGGGCTCATTGATTTCTCAGCTCGATCCCCAGCTCGCTTCAGCAGTTGTTCCTGCGCGTGCATTTTCTGCATGCCTTTTGCAGCTTTCTTGCGGTACGTGCCGTCAGGCTGCAAGAATCGACTTTTCGCTTGATCTGCCAAATAGCAATGAAGGATTTGAATAATCTGCTGCTTCAGCTCCGAATGCTCAATTGGGAACATGGCCTCGACACGGCGATCGAGGTTGCGCGGCATCCAGTCCGCACTGCTCAGCAGTACCTTGTTCTTGCCGCCATGCTCGAAGTAGAAGATGCGGGTATGCTCCAGAAATCGCCCAACTATGCTTCGTACCGTTATATTCTCACTCATATTCGGCACACCTGGGCGGAGGCAGCATACGCCTCGTACGATGAGCTCAATGCGTACGCTGGCTTTCGAAGCTTTATACAGCAGTGAAATGAGCTTTTCATCCACCAGCGCATTCATTTTGAGAATGATGTGCGCTTTGCGGCCTTTCCGCGCAGCCTCAATCTCATATTCGATATATTGCTCCAGCTTATGGCGCAAAAACAAAGGAGCAACGCATAATTGATTTAAGCTGGATGGCACGGTGAAGCCAGAGAGCATATTGAACAGCACTGAGGCGTCGCTGCCAATCTGGGGATTGACGGTCAGCAGCCCCATATCCGTGTACAGCTTGGCTGTCACATCATTATAATTGCCTGTGCCCAGATGAACGTATCTGCGGATACCATCCTCTTCGCGTCGAACGATGAGCAGTGTTTTCAAGTGGGTCTTCAATCCTATCAATCCATAGATAACATGGCAGCCGGCTTGCTCCAGCCGCTTCGCCCAGTGAATATTGTTCTCCTCATCGAAGCGGGCCTTCAGCTCCACGAGTACCGTAACCTGTTTTTTATTCTCTGCAGCTGCGATTAAAGCTTCAATGATCGGGGAATTGCCAGATACCCGATACAGCGTTTGCTTAATGGCCAATACGTCTTGATCCTGTGCGGCTGCTCTTACAAGCTGAACGACAGTATCGAAGCTGTCGAAGGGATGATGCAGCAGACGATCTTGATGGCGAATCCAGTTGAATATATCCTCCCCGTCCTGAAGGGGCTGATGCGGCTGATGGCTTGGATAGAGAAGCCCTGGCTTCTGAACGAGCTGGATCAGCTTGAACAGGAATGTATAGTCGATAGGGCCGGCGATTTCGTACACGCCACCGAGCGGCTCGTCTTCTCCATCCTGTGTGATCATTTGAAGCAGTTCATGACTAATGCCTTCCTCCGCCTCAATCCGAACCACATTCCCCCATTTCCGCATTTTGAGCGATTCCTCAATCTCCTTGAGCAGATCCTCTGCGCCTTCCTCATCTATGTCCAGATCCGCATTGCGCGTTATGCGGTAAGCCTTCATATCGACAATGTCATAGCCATGGAACAAGATGTCCATATGCAGCTTGATGACGTCTTCGAGCAGGATGAACTCCTGCTTGTCCGTACCTGTCTGTAGCCGTACGAGTCTAGGCAATACTTCAGGCACTCCTACTGTCGCGAACACATCTTCCTCCTCGTCCGTATTGCGGACGATCAATCCAATATTCAAGCTCTTGTTCTGAATGAGCGGGAACGGCCGGCTTTGATCCACGACCATCGGAGTGAGCACAGGGAACAACTGCTCCATAAAGTAGCTGCGAAGATAGTGCTTCTCATTCATCGACAATCGATGCGGCCGCTTGATTACAATGTTGTGCTGGCGCAGCTTCCTCCGAAGCTGACCGTATATGTAGGCTTGCTTCTCGACCATTGCGGCAGCGCCAGACTTGATGCCTTCGAGCGTATCATGCGGTGTGCAGCCTGATCGGTCACGCTTGTCATAACCTGCGATCATTTGATCAATGACGGACGCAGCACGCACCATGAACAATTCGTCCATATTGGAGCTGCTTATGGCTAGGAATTTCAGCCTTTCTAACAACGGGTTCGATTTGTCATACGCTTCTTCAAGAACTCTTCGATGAAAAGCCAATAGGCTCCATTCGCGGTTAATAAATGTTCGAGCCATCATGAAACCTCTCCTTTTATACACAATGAACGATTGTAGCTCAGCATGACAAATAAGGTCATTGGGAAGATGAGAAGGATGCTATCCTTTTAATAGGATCGGATACCCGCTCACTTGCTCGAAGAATGAGCTTTCATGTTGGAAGGCCCACCGTTCCAGCTCCAAGCTGCCCTCATAGGTAGGAATCATCGTAATGTAAGTGCCTTTTTTAATATGGATGGTGAAATCTTTAACTTTCTGCTGGTGGGCAATATCAAGCGCATCGGCCAGCTTGAGGATAGAGGTGAGCTTGGACAGTACCAACTGCTCCTGTTCACTCATATCCGATCTTAGAGGCACTTGAGCACTGCGCGGATGGTATAGTGCCATACTTGCGACAAGCTCCTTGTCCTTCTCAGACAGACCCAGCCAGTCCATCGCTTTAATCATATGGTAGGAATTGGCAGCATGGCCCTCCTGAGATATGGTCTTGCCGATATCATGCAAGATAGCGGCCAGCTCCAAGCATAGTTTGCGAGATGGATCCATGCGAAATAAGCTGTTCAAGCGATCAAAGAGCTTGCTAGCGAGTCTTCGAACCTGTCTGGAGTGCTCCATATCAAGCTGAACGCGTTCGGCAGCATGGAAGGCGGACGCCGTCATATCTTCGATATACAACGCTTGCAGCGAAGCAGACTGATCATGTGCTGAGAGTGACATCTCATGAAGGACGCCGTGCCGTAAGGAGACATCCGGCAGAAGCAATCGCTCTGCTGCCGTTGCTTTGAGCAGCTCTGACATAATAATAGCTGTTGGGATGAGCTGAGAGGCGCGTTCTTCATCAATATGGAATTTGTGCGATAGCTCTGCAGTGTCTGCTTGCATCCATTCGAACAAATGGCGCTGGAGTGTTGTTCTTGTGATGGATCGCAGTGGTAAGCTGCCGACTGAGCTTGTCCCTCGCTCTCCATGTTTGTTCGCCAAGGTGGAGGCTTCTCCGCCGAGGACAATTAGATGATTGATGGTATAGGAAGACATACGGCGACGCAGCATGTCCAGTTGACTTTCAATATATTGCTGAAGAACGTTGGAATAATGCAGCGACTCGCCCCGCAAGGACTCAAGCACTTCCTTCAGCTTCAAAATACCGATGCGAACATATTCGGAAAATTGCAATCTTCCAGATGCATATACGCTTAGCTGGACACCGGCGCTGCCAATTTCGACGACCAGCAGTCCTTCCTCACGCAGCTGCGGCATTTGTTCAACGCCGATATTCAGTCCGACATAGGTCAAATATCGTTCGACAGAGCTATCAACCAGCTCGATGTCCATGTCCGTGTAACGGCGAAGGTTATCTAGAAAGTACCCGCGATTGCTTGCCTCTCTAACCCCGCTCGTCGCACAGGCGCGATACGTTTTCACTTTGTAATCTTTCATGAGCTGCGACATTTGCTTCATCGCGCGGCATACTTCGAACGTGGCTTTAGAATGGATCTGACCATGGGTGAAGGTATCGTCGCCGATCGGGGATGTAAGCTTAACATCCTCAAGAATGCGAAGCTGCCCTGGTTCGGCAAGCTCGGCAATAAGCATTTTAATTGCATTCGAACCAATGTCGATGCCTGCGGCAATAAGCGGTTTGTCCATAATATCCCCTGTCTTTCGTTACAAGTGAATGAAATAGACGGCATGTATGCCTTCACACCTATATCGCTCGCGATTTACGGGCAGGAATGAACACAGCTTATGGTGTGAATACTGCTTCCAATAGACTGGGCATTGCTGTCTACTGCTAGAGTAATGGATTTGACAGGTACAGGTCATAGATTTACAAAAGATTAACATTATGTTACGCGCTTTCGGATGGAGTTTTCATACAGGGCATGGCAAAATGAAAAGATATTGCAAGCATTTCAAAAGATGTCACTCTTTTTTTGGAATGTAAGCAATGATAAGCTCAGCAGGCTGTTCTTCGCGGACGTAGGTGGATGATGGATGCTGTGCACACAACGTATTGCGATGAGTAAGGAAGGAGAGTATGCCATATGATGCGACCTAAGAAGCCGCTAGAAACCAAGGTTCCGACTCAGAATCGCCATCAGGGCATTGTAGATATCGGTTCCAATTCGGTACGTCTTATGATTGCGGAAATTCGCGAGGATCTGACATTTCAAATTGTAGACCAATGGAAGGAAGTCGTTCGTCTTGGTGATGAGTACGATGAAGATGGAGCGATTCCGGAATATAAAATTGATAAATTAATTTCAACGCTCTTATTATTTAAGCAGTTGTGCAGCCGTTATGAGTCATGTGAGATCATCGCGGTTGCCACGGCTGCACTGCGCAAAGCGACGAACCGGGCATTAATCCTAAGCCGCATTCTAGGTGCAACACAATTGTCTGTGCGAGTAATTAGCGGAGAGTCGGAGGCTTATTTGGACTATCTGGCAGTCGTATCGACCATGAATGTCAAGGATGCGCTGCTGGTCGACATCGGAGGCGGCTCCTTGGAGATGGTGCTCATTCAGGATCGGACCTTGAAGGAGAGCATCAGCATTCCGATTGGAGCGCTAACGCTGGCAGGCCAATATCATGTCAGAGAGGCGCTTGAAGTAGAGGAGGGGCAGCGGCTTGCTGCCGATATGGGGAAGCTTCTGGGGCAGATTGAGTGGCTGCAGCAAGCAGAGGGATATCCGCTTATTGGTGTGGGCGGAACGATACGGACAATTGCGAAGATGGATAAGGCTCAGGCCAAGGTTCCACTTGCTTCGCTCCATCATTACGTGCTGAGCCGGGAACACGTTGAACAGTGGCATGAGAAGCTGAGACCGTTGTCGCTGGAGGAAAGAGAGAAGATTCAAGGGTTATCCAAGGATCGGGCGGACATCTTTATGGGAGCCTTTACGTTCATTACGTATGTGATGGAACGATTGGATATGCCTATATTGACGGTAAGCGCCAAGGGTGTTCGGGAAGGTGTTCTATTCGATTTGCTTCAGGGGGAAGGGCTGATGATCGATGATCCTCTGTCTTTGTCCATCTCGAATATGATGCGGCGGTTTCGGTTGCAGCGAGATCATGCCAAGCGAGTCCATGTCCTATTCAATCGACTGGTAGAAGATATGGGAGCACTAATGGAACTGGGAGGGGACTGGTCGCAGATCATGCACACGAGCGCGATGCTGCATGATTGTGGAGTCGTCATTTCTCCGCTTGAACGAGAACGGCATGCGCTATATATGCTGCTCCATTCAGATTTATATGGTCTGACTCCTCGCGAGCTCGTGCTCAGTGCGTTCATCGCCTCAGCTGATCAGAAGCTGAAGGCAGGCGAAGCGTGGAGTGAATATGAGGCGCTATTCCTTCCCGGAGACAAAGAAGGTGTGCGCTCACTTAGCCTATTGCTGCGGCTTGCGATAAGCTTCAATCGCGGAGCAGCCTCAGATGTAGAATTGGTGGCCTGTGATATTGAAGAGCAGGAAGTTGTGTTTCACGTGCGCGCCTCGACACCGCCACTGCTTGAAGTATCGGAAGCCTATGCGGTTCGCACGGCATTCCGCAAGCGTTTCAAGCGGGATCTTGTCATTGTCGCGAATGTTACGCAATCACGGTAACGAATAGAAAAGGCTCTCTGAGGCAGAGGACATCGCTGTTCTCCTTCAGAGAGCCTTGTTATTTACGCATCCCAAATGGGGTCTTCGATGATGATGGGGCGATCCTGCTCCAGAGGAAGGCCAGTCTCATAAGAGCGGTTGCCAATTGCTGTTCGAAGAGACTCATACGCGTTAGCAACAGAACGCGGATCTGGATTCGCTTCCTCCTTGATGTTCCAGTAGGCAGCGGCAGCCGATACAGCACGCGCCGCATCTTCACGGGCTTCTTCCCACATATCCCATATACTCGTGGATCGAATTTCTCCTGTACCCGTCGGATCAGGCCATGGTCTTCGTGCTTCATTCAACACATCATAGGCTGGTGGTGTCCGTTTGTATACAAACGGTTCGATTTGTTTGAATGTCAGAAGCTGCTTGATCCCGGACGGGTCATGGAATAGCTTCTGTGCGCGCACCATAGCTCGATTGGCGTCGTTCCAATAGCGTGTATCCACTCGGTTGGATAGTTCAGGGTAGTATCGGCCCGTTAAGGCATGCAGTGTACTGACCATTGCTTTCGGGAACTGTCCGCCCGTATCGATTTCTTTCCATACCGGTGTATTCCATGTCGCGATATTGCGCTTGGCGCGCAGCACGTGGGTATCCATCAATACCTCGAACCGCTGGTGATCCCATTTGCGGAATCCTGAACGCACGAATACATAAGGATGCATGTTCCGATCAAGGATATGATGCAGCAGAAATCCGAGGGCGTATACGCGAGAGAGCATATCTCCTTTGGGTATGGAATCGATCAAGTCGAGCAGGAATGGACCGCATTGCTTATTGTGCATGGCGCTTCCAAGCTCGTTCATTATTTTATTGCGCTGCCATGGCAGGAATTGATGATAGAATAGAAAATCCGGCCCCTGGCACCCCATATTGAACATGCGCTTCTGGGAGTCGGGCGATATCCAATGGGCGATGCCAGCATTGTCAAGCGCCTCTTGGCCGAATAGTAAATGTGTCCATACGTTGGGCATTGTTCCCCTCCTCGTTACGGAGCATCTCTTATGCAGCTGCGTGTGAAGCTGCCGCAATTGAGATGCCTATCTACCAGTTCACCTGAAATAAAGAGGAATGTCAATCCTTTATGGGTATGAAATGGGAACTCCTTTGCTATCTTGATGTGGAACATTTTTGTGCAACATGATAAAGTTTCTCGATCTGTCTAGCAAGATGAAGCGTTTGCATGTACACTGTAAGGAGCCACGGGGGACAAGCCCACAACGGGCCTGCCGAAGTGTGACAAGAGAGATAATTACATCATGTGGAGAACAGGTGGAGGATAATAACATGGAACAATTTCGTTTGCCTAAAATCGATGTACCTGCATTTGACTTGCCAAAAGCAGTCGTCCGCGTTATGGAAGAAGCGGAACAGAAGCTGGCGCATCGTCCTAAGTTGTTGAAGCTGTTCAAGAACTGCTTCCCGAACACGTTGGAAACAACGACAAAATTGCTGGATGACGGGACAACATTCGTCTTGACCGGAGATATTCCCGCAATGTGGCTGCGCGACTCGGTGGAACAGGTGATTCATTACGTTCCTTTCGCTAAGGATGACAAGGATTTGCAGCGCATTATCGGTGGTTTGATCAAGCGTCACATGTTCTATATTAATATTGACCCATATGCAAACGCGTTCAACGAGACTGCGAATGACTGGCACTGGGATGCGAATGACCAGACCGAGATGTCCCCATGGGTTTGGGAACGCAAGTATGAGCTGGATTCGATGTGCTTCTCGATTCGCCTCGCATATATGTATTGGAAAGAGACAGGACGTACCGATATTTTCGATACGAACTTCAAGTCCGCTATGCGCAAAATTGTGGACGTATGGAAGACAGAACAACATCACTTCGAGCAATCGCAATACCGCTTCACACGTGTGAACTGTCCAGCGATTGATACAATCCGCAACGACGGCAAGGGAATGCCTGTAAATTACACAGGAATGACTTGGTCCGGATTCCGTCCAAGTGATGATGCATGCGACTTCCACTACAGCATTCCTTCTAATATGTTCGCGGTTGTCAGCTTGCGTCAAATGCAGGAAATTGCAAAGTACGGCTTCCGTGACGAAGAGTTCGTTAGCGAAATGGCGAAGCTGGAAGAGGAAATCAATCACGGCATCCAGTTGTACGGGGTTCACAACCATCCGACATACGGCAAGATTTATGTGTATGAAACAGATGGCTTCGGCAACTACTGCCTCTTGGATGATGCAGGAACGCCAAGCTTGCTGTCCATCCCTTATATTGGATATGCGGATGCAAGTGATCCGATTTATGAAAATACGCGTAAATTTATTTTGAGCAAAGAGAATCCGTACTACTTCGAAGGCAAGGTTGCCAAAGGAATCGGCAGCCCGCATACGCCAGACGGCTATGTATGGCACATGGCGTTGTCCATGCAAGGATTAACGGCAGCAAGCGATGAAGAAATGCTCGCAATGATTGATATGCTGGAAGCAACAGATGCGGATACAGGCTTCATGCATGAGGGCTTCCTCGCGGATGATCCGAATGTATTTACACGTCCATGGTTCGCTTGGTCGAACAGTCTGTTCTCGCAGCTTGTGTGGAAGGCCATGCATCGCGGGCTGTTGGATAAATAAAGGTAGATCAATTACGAAGTGCGAAGATGAGAAGCAGCCGTCCATCTCCCTAGGGAGGTGGACGGCTTTGTTGTTGAGTTTAGGAAGCTTGCTTATCGTAGATTTACAGCAGATTGGAAGAAGTGCCCCATGTATTGTCATAGACGAGCTGGCTTAATACTTTCCGCTTCTCCCAGTTGTAGGCTTCGAGCAGCGGCCGCTCCGGATAATCCTCTGTATAACCAATAGAGATAAGGGCTGTTGGATCAATATGAAGCGGGATGTTCAGAATCCGCCGGATATCCGGCTTCTTATAGAAGCTAACCCAGCCCATTGCCAAGCCCTCAGCGTATGCGGCGAGCCACATATTTTGAATTGCGCAGCTGACAGACATAATGTCGGTCTCGGGAATTGAGTTGCGACCGAGAACATGGTCGCCGCCACGCGAAGGATCGCATGTAATGCAAATCGTAACAGGGGCCTCCAGAATGCCTTGAATTTTAATCTCCATAAACTTGGTGTCGCGATCTGTGCCTTCATAGTGAATCGCCAGCGCACGACGCTCGCGATCTACCACTTCTGCCAACTTCGCCTTGGTCTCCGCGTCTTTGATGACGATAAAGTTCCACGGCTGCATAAAGCCCACCGATGGCCCGTGATGGGCAGCCTCCAGCAGTTTGACCAGCAGCTCATCAGACACGGGCTGTTGAAGGAATGTACGAATATCGCGGCGATTGTATATCGCCTTGTAAACGCCTTCTTTTTCTTGTTCGGATAGTTTATTCATTGTCATGAGTTACACTCCTTTTTCTTGTATTTCAAAGGCATGTCATACTATTGACTGTTTCCCTCATATGTTTATTATAACGTACAAGTTATTCATGCTGCGAATCGGGGCAAGGTATGAAGGGAACTCTTGTTGGGAAAGAAAAAGGGCCTGCCCTACATACATGTGGCAAGACCCTGCAGCAATCGTAATAGGCAATATTACAGATGATAGTAAATAATTGGCTTAAGTATTAGATAAAACAATTAGAACATTTTTTATATAGGATCAAGCATGTTTTTCGTTATGAATGTTTTGTTGCGGGTGTTTTCCCACTAGGTGGTGGTGTCACAGACTCCTTGCCAGAACTGTGTTCTGATCCTGGTTGACGAGCAGGCTGCTCTTTTTTAACTTCAGATAGAGACTGAACAGCATCTGCCACTAGGGCGGCATATGCTTTGGCGCCCTTAGGTACGAGATGAGTGCCATCCAGCTCGAAATAATCGTCATGGTCTTCAGTGGCGTTGTACCAATCGACCAATGTAATGTTGGAATGGGCAGCAGCCATTTTCGCTAACAACGCATTGACCTTACCCTCCCATTTCTCTGGCATGCGCGTATTGACGAAAATAATATGCTCAACATCAGAAAGGGATTCGATCAGTTTGTTTAACTGCTTTTCACCAAATATGCCGTTTGTTCCAAGTGCGATGATGACATATCTGCCGAGCTTGCCGTTCTGCTTCAACCCCTGAATAATATCGCTGGCTGCGGACATCTGCCTTCCAATCTTCGCATCGACAACAGTACCAGGGAGTTGCTTGCTCAGATAGGGAGCAACATCGAGCATGACTGAATCACCAATTGCAGAAATAGACCAGTTCTGCTTCTTGTCGGATGCGCGGTCTGTGTGAGACGGCTGATTCGGCTGTTGTGTTTGCTTGCTTTTAGGCTGCCCGCCTCCCTTGGCAGTTGAGCTAGATTCTAACGGGTCATCGGCACCTGAACTGCCGGGCTTCTTGATGGGATCAGAAGCAGCATCAGAGCGCTTCGGCTTCTTAGGTGTCGTATCCTTAACTACATGGGAGCCGATATGTTCGGTTTGGTGAGCCTTAGATGCGGCTCCTTGATTGTCTTTCGTGATGACAAGCTGATTGCTTGCATCAGGTTCTCCTGATTTTACTTGGGCGGCATCCACTAATGAACGACCGCTCATGCCAGCGTAGAACAGAGTAAGCAGCAGGACACAGCAGGCAGAAATGGACCAGTACTTCCATGACAGCCGATGCCAAGAATAGGGATCGCGTAGCTTGAGCCATAGATAAGAAAGACAGCCGCGCTGGATCGGCTGTTCGATATACTTCCACGACAAGGCGGCGAGCAGCACGCTCGCGGTGACCTGCAGCATGGCGCGCGTCCCATCAAATCCACTCGTATTGACTTCAGGATTAGTGAGAATTATGACCGGATAATGCCACAAATAAATGCCATATGATCGCTTGCCGATCCATACGAGCGGCCCCCAGCTGAGCAGCTTACTCAAGCGGCTTGCTGGATGTGCAAGCGCCGCAATCGTAAGTGCGCTCACAATAGAGAGCAGCACGAATCCCCCTTGATATAGAAAATCATCGTATTCACTTACTTCTACAATCATATAGAGCATAGCGCCTAATCCGAGAGCCCCTATTAGGTCAAGGCTTAAGCCTGCCTTATGATCTGTGTTTGAGACAAGACGTCTGCTGGGCCATACGACTGCAAGTGCAGCTCCAATGAGAAGAGCGAATACCCGCGTGTCTGTACCGTAATATACACGGCTTGGATCAGTGCCTGGCTCATACAGCCATGCCATTGCCAATGCAGAAGCCGCTGCTGCCGCTGCAATTCCAAGCAGAAGCTGACCTCGCCGTGGCGCAAGTTTTAATCCAATAATGAGCAGTACAGGCCACACCAGATAAAATTGCCCTTCAACGGCAAGAGACCATAAATGAAGGTATGGGGAGGGCGAACCAAAGCTGTCAAAGTAAGAAACATTGTGAAAAATGAGATACCAGTTGTTCCCGTACACGAAGGTTGACCATATATCCCCTCGTAGTTTGGTCAAGCGCGCAGGATCGAAAATGGTTAGCCAAGCAACGCTGAACAGCAGCATAACGAGAATGGCGGGAACAAGCCTGCGCACCCTGTGTACCCAGAACGTATACAGATCAATTGCACCTCGCTGCTGCCTTGTGGCAAGCAGTAAATCCGTTACAAGGTAACCGGACAAGACGAAGAAAATGCCGACACCTAAAAAGCCTCCTTGAGCCCAGCCAAGATTCAGGTGATAGGCGATGACGGCCAGAACAGCAATTGCTCTCAGGCCATCCAGGGCGGGCATGTAGCGTCTATTGTTACGTCGAAGCTCATGCATATTGGACGCCCCCTATATGTGGTGTGACCACGACGAATAACCGTACTACTGAATCGTTATTCGGATGAAGTCTCATGCATAACCATTTCATTGTAGTCTTGATGTCCTTTCTTGAGATGTAGGGGAACATGATTGATTTGGATAATAAACTGGTAAAGGTTTCAGGTGAGTCCTGCTTGCGTTGAACCGTGTTCGTAGCGAAGAGGATGAAGGGGTGTGAGTGTCAGATATTCTCTTACTCGTTCCTTGTGCCTATATCTCCTAACCGTGTATACAAATATCAAAGTTCGAATAACCTCTCTTACTATATCGAAAAAGCACATATGTACTCGTTACAGATCTATTACATATTTTATTCAATTTTGTAATTTTTCGGATTCATGGTAAGGTTACAGCAATCTGTCCCAACACTTGTTACGCAAGCTAGTGACTAGAGTTGTTGCAAGCGACAGTGGAAATGTTTTCAATGTCTGTTCCGGTCAATGGATCTGGTATGCATTTACGTTCATTTGTTGATAATTCAAGCTTCAGGGGCCTTACTGTACTCGATCACATCACAGAAGCTTTTATGGATAAAATTATGTCTTTGACACACGAGAGAGGATCCGATGTAATCATCGAATTTTTGGCGAATGTGAATTTGGAGACTGATCTAAAAATAATCGCACCTTATGGCTGTATCGTCGTAGTTGGTAACCGGGGCAGTTTGGAAAGATCATATTATCCATTGATTAAGGATCAAATAATCCGAAGAGAAGGCAGACTACCTACTAATAGAAAAGAGCTGTTTCCTGCAGCAGACAATGCAAAGAAGAAAAAAAGGAGAAAGATGTCGAATTAAACCCAAAGAAGTAGTTCTTTATACTCAAAAACTTAATCTGGATATGTTTTTCTTGTGAAAATGATAAATCATATAGTGCTTGGCTGAACCGTTTTCAGTATAATAGGCATAGAAAAGTGGAAGTATAGGACGTTCGGAATATGTCGAATATACTCCATTAATGTCGGAAAGGGGAAAAGATAGCTGAGATGAGAGCCGAATGGATTCAACCTTTTTTGCAATCGGCAAGCACAGTTATTGAACAAATTGTGCAAGTCCGTCCCAGTCGGGGAGAGCTTCAAATGTTAAGTTGGAGCGGTACGCATGATTTTCGCATCCAGGTCGGACTGACGGGGCAGTTGTCCGGACAGGTGGCATTTGGCTTGAACGAAGACGTGGCGTTGAAAATGGCATCGGCTATGATGGGGGGATCTCCTCTTGCATCCCTTGATGCTATCGGTGAGAGCGCCATTTCAGAGCTAGGCAACATGATTAGTGGCAACGCAACGTCACTGATGTACAATCAGGGAATCAGCGTTGATATAACACCTCCCCAGCTGCTCATATCGGCTGATCATCCTGGTCCTATTCAAGAGGTCTTGGCTGTACCGTTATTATTGGATGGAATCGGTCGATTTGATGTACTTATGCATATCGGCTAAAGTGATAGAGTCGACGTTGTATCCTAATGCGGCTACGCAGTTCTGAACAACTGCACCTGCTTTGTACATAAGTTAGACATGGTGCGGATTGGAGGGTAAAGGAGTAAATCAATGGAACTGAAGGGCAAGATTGTGCTTATCACTGGAGCCTCGAGCGGAATTGGGGCTTGGACAGCTCAAGCAGCTGCTGCGAAGGGAGCCGTTCCGATCTTAACGGCGCGCTCCATAGAGAAGTTGGAAGTCGCGGCTGTCTCAATGACGCCTTCACCTGCTGTCTATACGATGGATGTAACGAAGGATGAGGATGTGACGCGCGGAATTTCCACTGTGATGGAGAAGTATGGGCGTATCGATATCTTGGTGAATAATGCAGGTTTCGGCTTGTTTGAACGGACTGTAGATATGCCATCCTCGCAGTTCGCCGCGATGATGGATGTGAATTACATGGGAACGGTGCGCTGCACGAAGGCGGTTCTGCCTCATATGCTGGCCCGGGGAGAAGGGCATATCATCAATGTAGCTTCTATGGCAGGCAAGGTTGGGTCTCCGAAGTCTGCTGGCTATACGGCAACGAAGCACGCGGTGCTGGGCTTTACGAATGCACTGCGCATGGAGCTGGCAGGGACAGGTGTTGCTGTATCTGCAGTGAATCCAGGACCTGTGAATACACCATTCTTCGAGCAGGCGGATCCAAGCGGACAATATGTAAATAATATTCGTTGGTTCATGATGGAGCCAGAGAAGGTCGCGCGGCATATTGTTCGGGTGATGGAGACTCGCAAGCAGGAAGTGGATCTGCCGTGGATTGGTGCGCTCGGAGGGCGGCTGTATGGGTTGTTTCCGAGAATATCGAACCGGATTGCGGCTAAAATGTTGAATAAGAAATAAACATGTGGATGTTGTTAGGATAGGCAACCATTGGCGAATCCGATGGTTGGCATGGCGAAGTCCGCCCACTCCTGTTCGATTGGGATCAGGAGAAGGCGGACTTTTTGTGTGCTGAGCACGATTGGCATGCTTCAAATACTACTCGTCTTACTGCTCGTCGCCTTCATTGGCACGGTGAGCCTCATTCATTTGCTTAATTTCCTCGAACAGTGCACGAACGGCTGCCTTGCCCTCTGGATTGGCATTGTTCCAATGACGGGTTAAGTTGGGCATTGTTTTGTGCATATGATTATAGAGCGCCCACATTTTCACTTTTTCTACCGTTGCAGCATCAGTGTGTCCGGTAAGCAGATCGGCATATTTCTCCAGAAGCGCATCGAATGAAGCGGATAGGTTGTTGGTCATTTGCAGATACCTCCTTACTTTTTTGGATGTGCATGTTTAGGCTATCATAACGAGCAATCATTTGGAAAGTTGGAGTGAAGACTTCTTTTCGATATAATGGGTACAGCGAACAATGGGAAGGTATGTTCATTTGTCATGAATCAGCGCCTTCCATAGAGAGGAACGATACAAGTTGAGTACAACATTTGACACATTTGCAATACGAGAAGAGCTGAAGCTTCGGCTGGAGGCCAGACATATTACGGAGCCATCACCCGTGCAGGCTGCGGCAATTCCTGCTGCATTGGAAGGACGCGACGTCCTTGCACAATCACAGACGGGTACGGGCAAGACGATTGCGTATTTGCTTCCTGTCCTAACCCGGATTCAGCAAGATGCACGATCAACACAGGCCGTGATTATAGCGCCTACCCAAGAACTTGCGATGCAAATTGTTCGGGAAGCGGAATATTACAGTGAGGGCAGCAGCATTCAAATTGCGTCGCTGATAGGCGGTGCGGCATTGAAGCGCCAGGTAGAGAAGTTGAAGCTTCACCCGCAGCTTGTCATTGGTACTCCGGGCCGGATTCATGAGTTGATTGAGATGCGCAAGTTGAAGATGCACGAGGTGCGCACCATCGTCGTGGACGAGGTCGATCATGTACTGCAGAAGGGCGGTGCGAGCGATACTGATTCGATTATGCGCAGCGCGCTGCGTGATCGTCAGCTCCTGTTCTTCTCCGCTACCTTGCCTGCTGAGGTGAAGGCTCTTGCAGAACGATGGATGCAAGATCCAGTTAACATTGGCATTGAACCTGAGAAGCGGATAGCGGATACGATTGAGCATCTTGTATTTGTATGCGAGGAGCGCGATAAGATTGATATGCTGCGTCGTCTCGTTCGTCATTGGAATCCCAAGCAGGCAATCGTATTCATCAATGACTCATCAGAGATTGCTGAATGGGAGCAGAAGCTGGGCTATGCGAACTTGTCAGTTGCTTCGTTATACGGAGATGCGCCGAAGCAGGAGCGGGTGAATGTCCTGCGCCGCTTCCGTGAGGGACAGTTCCAGTTGCTGTTAGCTACAGATGTAGCTGCACGTGGATTAGATATACCGGATCTGCCGTATATCTTCAGTGCTCAGCCTGCATTGAATGCGGAACATTATGTTCATCGTGCAGGGCGAACAGGTCGCATGGGACGTCAAGGTGTGTCCGTCAACCTGATCTCTCATCGTGAGCAGTTCATTATGCGTAAATTCGAACGTGAGCTCGGAATCGTTATCCATGAGCGCGAATTCTACAACGGTCGCATCTTCGAGCCGAATGATGCATCACGTCGTCCGAAGACGAAGCCAGCTGCCAATCATGCGTCAAGCAAGTCGTCGGCTGGGTATCGCCCGCCGTCAAAGGACAAGCGTTCTGGCAAGGACAAGGATAAAGGCGCACCGAAATGGTTGAAAGAGAAGAAGCGCCAATAATCGAATTGACTTGAGGGTTACCACGGGATCGCCGTAGATGTTGAATCTGCGGCGGTTTTTTGTTTGACAATTGATAAGTGAGTTTTCACTTCCGTGTTACAGGTGGTTTCTTTCATCTACTAGGCAGAGTTTAGGGGGAATTATGGATATATTATCAAATCTAGGAAACCATACCCTAGGCTTCATCGTCTAATTAAATAGATACCTAATATATGTACATATATAAATATAATGTGTGCGGTGAGAGAGGAAGGGGAGCAGAAAGTGGCATCAAAGTGGAAAATAGGGGTGCTGCTGCTTACGGTAGTGGCTTTAATGAGTGGTTGTCTTGGTGAAAAGCCGGTGCTGGAGCAGCTCGAAGAGGGTAAAGGCAAGATCAAGGTCGTTAGTTATAACGAGGATTATTTTTATAATGAGTACGGCAATTATTTTAATATTAAGTATCCAGATATCGAATTTGAAGTCGTAAGCTATCAAGAACTGGATGCCAATAATCAGGATGGTGAACCATTAGATTATGAAGAAGAGATGGACAAGTTTATAGAAAAAAACAAGCCTGATGTGCTTCTTTTAAGCGATACACAGTTCGAGAAGTACGCGCAAAATGGCAAACTGTACGGCCTTGATCAAATTATTAGCCAGGAAAAATTCGATCTTGAAGGCTATATGCCTGGCCTGATCGATCTGATTCGCTCCAAGGGGAATGGTACTCTATATGGATTGGCACCGTCCTTCTATACGAACGTGCTGTACTATAATCGAGATTTATTTAAGGAGCATAATATTGAGCCACCTCGCAACAAGATGAGCTGGCAGGAAGTTATCGACTTGTCCAAGCGATTTACTTCGATCGGTTCGGGAGACAACCAAGTCTATGGATTTTATCAATCCCATGGAGGTTTACGGTCTGTCGTGGGTCAAATCGTCTCATCCGCTGGATTGAACCTGTTCGATACGAAGAGCGAGAAGCTGCTTATTAATTCAGATGGATGGAAGAAGGCAATTAAGATGGCAACGGATGCTGTGCGAGACAAATCGATTGGTAATCCATCTTCCGAGCAGAGAAACGGTGGGATGGATGAGCCGTTCTTCCAAGGTAAGGCAGCAATGGTAAAGCAGGGGACTTGGTTTGCACAGCAACTCAGGGATCGCCCTCGTTATGATAAGAAGCTAAAAGAAATCAATTGGGACATCGTAACAGCGCCAATCGATCCTTCGAGTCCTGATGAATCGAGCAACGTGAGCTTATCTGAAATTTATGGGGTTGCTGCTGATTCCCCGAATAAGCGTGCGGCTTGGGAATTCGTCAAGTTCGTGAATGGACCTGAAATGGCGAAGGCTTCTGCACGTTCAATGAATGGCACTATCCCAACACGCAAGGACTATTTTAAGGAGATTGATGGCCGCAGCACCGAGTCATTCTACCTGTTGAAGCCTAAATTGGGTACATACTCTTCAGGATTTTGGGATACTAAAGCTCCAGAGAAATTCAATGAGGGGTTCATGCCATTGGTTGATGAGTCGCTAAAGGCGGTAGTTGATAATAAGAAAACGGTGGATGAGGCCGTGGCTGAACTGGAAGCGAAGGGCCAACAATTATTGAATAAAGCGAATGAAGAGCAAAAGGACAAATCAAAAGATCAAAAATAGAAACTGCCACCGTATACCCTTTATTATTCTGTTTATACCTCCATTTATTAGGCAGGGAGCGAGAAAAATATGTCTAAAATCTTGAATCTAGGAAACTAAATGGCTGGTAATATCGTCTAATTAGATAGGGGTATGTACAAATGAGCATATATCTTGTTTGTTGTGCGACAAATAGGAAGGGGAGAATGAGTTGGCGTCAAAGTGGAAAATAGGGGTGCTGCTGCTTACAGTAGTAGCTTTAATGAGTGGCTGTCTCGGGGAAAAACCGGTGCTAGAGCAGCTGGAAGAAGGGAAAGGTAAGATTAAGGTCGTTAGTTATAACGAGGAATCTTTCTATAGTGAGTATGGAAATTATTTCAATATTAAATACCCGGATATCGAATTTGAAGTCGTTAGCTATCAAGAACTGTATGCCAACAATCAGGATGGCGAACCATTTGATTATGATGAAGAAATGGAAAAGTTCATAGAAAAAAATAAGCCGGATGTGCTTCTCTTAAACGATAAGCTGTTCGAAAAGTATGCGCAAAGTGGAAAGCTGTATGGTCTTGATCAAATTATTAGCCAAGAAAAATTTGATTTGGAAGGCTACATGCCAGGCCTAATTGATATGATCCGCTCCAAGGGGAACGGTACTCTATATGGATTGGCGCCGTCCTTCTATACGAATGTACTGTACTATAATCGAGATCTATTTAAGGAGCATAATGTAGAGCCGCCGAGCAACAAGATGAGCTGGCAGGAGATTATCGACTTGTCCAAGCGATTTACTTCTATCGGTTCGGGAGACAATCAAGTCTATGGATATTATCAACCCTATGGAGACATACGATCTGCCGTGAATCAAATCGTCTCATCCTCTGCATTGAATCTATTCGATACGAAGGGCGAGAAGCTGCTTATTAATTCGGATGGATGGAAGAAGGCAATTAAGATGGCAACAGATGCCGTGCGCGACAAATCGATTGGCATTCCATCTTCCGAGCAAAGAAGTATGTCGGATGATCCGTTCTTCCAGGGTAAGGCGGCGATGGTAACGGAGGGGACTTGGTTTGCACAGCAACTCAGGGATCGCCCTCGTTATGATAAGAAGGTAAAAGAAATCAATTGGGACATCGTAACAGCACCAATCGATCCTTCGAGTCCTGACGAATCAAGTAATGTGGGCTTATCTGATATTTATGGGGTTGCAGCTGATTCCCCAAATAAGCGTGCGGCCTGGGAATTCGTCAAGTTCATAAATGGGCCTGAAATGGCGAAGGCTTCTGCACGTTCCATGACTGGCCGTATTCCAACACGTAAGGACTATTTCAAGGAGATTGATGGCCGCAGCACAGAGCCATTTTACCTATTGAAACCTAAATTGGGTGCATCCTCATCAGGCTTTTGGAATAGTAAAATTCCAGAGAAATTCCATGAGGGCTTCATGCCATTGGTAAATACGTCGCTACAAGCGGTAGTCGATAATAAGAAGACGGTGGATGAAGCTGTAGCTGAATTGGAAACGAAGGGGCAGCAAATGCTTAATAAAGCGAATGAAGAACAAAAGGCCAAATCAAAAGATAAAAAACAATAGAATCTGAATCAAGATTCATTACAGATCCATCATAGAACCTTCTATGGTGGATTTTTTTATTCACTTATAGATCGGATGGAAGTAGCGGGGAAAATTGATTTCTTTCACATAAAATCAATTCTATTGTTGAATGATGGAAAAATGATCTATATACTTATTGTTGATATTTGGAAAAATAGGAAGGAGAGTTGTGTGTGAAGACGAAATGGAAGCTCGTCATATTTCTACTAACGATTACTTCTATGTTAAGCGGGTGTCTCGGAGAGAAGCCCGTGTTGGAGCAGCTTGATGAGGGAAAAGGCAAAATTAAGGTTCTCTACTATAACGAGGAATCATTCTATCAACAGTATGGCAATTATTTTAATGTGAAATTTCCGGATATTGAATTCGAGGTTGTGAACTCAGAAGATATGTACGCAAATCGGAAGGATAATGAGCCGTTTGATTATGAAGCAGAAATGAAAAAGTTTCTTGATAAGCATAAGCCTGACGTCTTGTTCTTGAATGACACCATGTATGAAACCTATGCGAAGGACGGGAAGTTGTACAACATAGAGGAGATCATTGCACAGGAGAAATTTGATTTGGAAGGCTATATGCCAGGTCTTATTGATATGATTCGTGCGAAAGGGAACGGTACGTTGTATGGACTTGCTCCATCTTTCTATACGAATGTACTGTACTTCAACCGCGCTTTGTTCAAGGAGCACAATATCGAGCCCCCGCGCAATAAGATGAGCTGGCAGGAGGTCATCGATCTGTCGAAGCGCTTTACGGGTATCGGTTCAGGAGACAATCAAATCTTTGGATTGTACCAAGACTATGGAGATGTTGATCGTGTGATGGACAACATTGCCTCTACCTCTGGCTTGAAATTGGTAGACCAGAAGGGCGAGAAGCTGCTTATTAATTCGGACGGTTGGAAGAAGGCCATCACCCTTGCTACCGATGCGATACGGTCGAAGGCCGTCTATGTCCCACCACGAGATAATGGTGAGAATGGACAAATGATGCGGTTCGGTAATGATATGTTCATGAGAGGCAAGGCGGCAATGATGATTGAGAGCACGTGGTTTGCGCGTCAAATTAAGGATCGACATCGTTATGACAAGGAAGCGAAGCAAATCGATTGGGATATCGTCACGGCACCGGTAGATCCAGCAACACCTGATGAGTCTGGCAATGTGTTTTTATCTGAAATTTACGCGATATCCGCAGATTCTCCAAATAAGCGAGCGGCGTGGGAATTCGTTAAGTTCGTCAATGGTACAGAAATGGCGAAGGCTTCTTCCCGAGCGCTAAGTGGACAAATTCCGACCCGCAATCAATATTTCAAGGAAATCGACGGCAGAAGCACGGAACCGTTCTACTTGCTGAAACCGAAGTCTACCGCTGAGCGCTACAACAAAAATATTCCTATGGAATTTTACGAGCCTTATAACCAATTGCTGCGGAAAGCGTTGCAGGATATCGTCGACAATAAGAAGTCGTTAGACGAAGCGGTAGCTGAATTGGAAACAAAGGGGCAAGCCGAATTGATAAAGGCGAAAGAGGCAGAGAAGGCGCGTCTAGCGAAAGAGAAAAAAGGAGATTCGTCTTCGACGAAAACAGAGTCTACAGGCTCTACAGAATCCACTGGATCCACTAAATCAGGTGGCTAACCTGTCCAAATGATATAGATATATGACGTTACAGTACCTATTCTCCATTCCTTCTTGTGGTGAGAATAGGTACTGATCGTTTGAAGGGATGCTGCAGAGGTGAAGGGGAAGAACGTAATGTCTATGTCTAAAGTATTAACGCGTGCCATAGTGTCTATGTTAGTACTTGCGATGATGATGGCAGGATGCAGTTCGGAAAAACCGCTTCTGGAAGATTTGGACAAGAAGAAGGAAGTTACACTTAGAATTCTAACCAATATGGATAGAATGTCTTTTAGGAATTACTATGGGGGATTATTTGGAATTCAATATTCCAATGTTGATATAGAGTTAATTCCGTTTGATGAACGATATTCATCGAATCTTGACAGCATTGTGGCTCTGGAAGCGAACATCAGTCGGGTTAGACCAGATGTTGTCTTTCTGTCGCCTGATGCCTATGAACGACTAGCTGTCGAGCGCAAGCTGTACAATTTGGAGCCGATAATACGCCAAGAGCAGTTCGATGTGGATACGTTTCTTCCAGGTCTCATCGATTGGATCCGTAAGAAGAGTGGGGGCGCCTTGTATGGCTTAGCGCCCTCTTTTATGGGCAAAGTGTTATTTTATAATGCAGATTTATTTCACCAATACGGTGTGGAACTGCCGCATGATGGAATGACGTGGGATGACGTGTTGAAATTAGCCGCACGGTTCCGCAATGAGGGATCCTCAAATGATGAAGTAAGTGGTCTCTATGTGTGGGATATTGAGGCTGCTATATTTGATATTTCTACGAACTTGGGCCTAAAACTCGTTGATTCCAAAGGGGAGCGAATGTTGATCCAATCGGAGTCTTGGAAACGAGTATTCAGCCAGACCGTTGAGGCGATTCAGAACAGGGATATACGTCCCCAATTCTCAATTGCTAATAATGGAGTGATCAAGGAAGAACGGTCGGATTTATTTCTAGCTGGACGTGCGGCAATGAAGTTGGATTGGAACATGAGTGTGTTTAGTTTACAGAGGAGAAATATTCAAGGAGGCAACAATCATGCCTTTGATTGGGGCGTGGTTACAGCACCAATCGATCCATTTCGGCCTGGAGAGACCCCTTATATTCAGATCCCTAATATTATGGCAATTCCTATCGAGGCGGAACATAAGCGGGAAGCATGGGAATTTATTAAGTTCTCAAATGGCCCAGAAAAAGTAGAGAGGGGGTTGCGAAATTTCCCTTTCGAAATGTTGTCTCGCGGTTTGTCCAAGAAAACTAAGGATTATAACAAGCTTGAAACGTTCTATAAGCTGCGTATGAGTCAGGAACGTGATTCACGGCCATACCCTGTGAATGTGCCAGACTCTTTTACAGAACCTTTTGACAAGTTGTTAAATCAAGTCCTAACTCGCATGATTCGCAAAGACGTGACCGTGGAGCAAGGAATTAATGAATTGGACATCAAGGGGAACGAATTATTGATGCAGGCCCGAGCAAGTCAGAATGGAGGGGGCCAACATTAAACGGATATCAATAGGGTTGCTAGTTGTCATTTTACTGCTTATGAGCGGGTGCTATGGCGAAAAGCCTGTTCTTGCACCGCTTAAGGACGGTAAAGGAAAATTACGAGTTGTATATGATGATGAAGATCAATTCTTCAATGATTACGGCGATTATTTTCAATTCCTCTACCCGGATATCGAAATAGAAGTTGTCAGCACCACGAATTTATTTACGATACAAAATAATGTGATGGACAGATCGGATCAGAAGATGGAGCAGTTTATTAAGGAGAACAAACCTGATGTGCTGTTCTTGAACGAAGAACTGTTTGACAATTTTCTACACACGGGGCAGTTATACAGCTTGGATGAAATTATGAAGCAAGAGCAGTACGACTTAAGCGGCTTTATGCCTGGTGTAATTGAATCGCTTCGGGATAAAGGAGGAGGAAAGCTTTATGGTCTAGCTCCTTTCTTTAGTACTTTTGTTCTTTATTACAACGAGGATCTATTTAAAGCGAATCATGTGGATCTTCCCAAGGACAAGATGACTTGGCCGGAAGTGCTTCAACTAGCTGCCCGTTTTGGACAACCTGCATCGGAAGGCAGAACTGGACAGTATGGGTTGTCATTTGGATTCACGAATGCCCATTTGCTGTTTGGGGAGATAGCTAAGGCATCCTCTTTGCAACTAACTGACCCAACAGGCAGCAAGCTGCAAATTCATTCCGATAGTTGGAAGCAGGTTATGACGATGACAGTGGATATGATCCGTAGTGGTGCTGTATTTGCAGATCAGGCAAGTCAAGCTCTTAAGATATCCAGTGAAGAGGCATTTTTACAGGATAAGTCGGCGATGCTGCTTACCGGGATCTCAGGAGCAAATGAAATGGAAAGGCGTCAAATCAATACCAATATGAAGAAGATGAATTGGGGAATGGTCACTGCTCCCATTAATCCGAATTACCCAGAGGAATCCGCATATGCACATCTGGAGGAGATATGTGCAATCCCCGCTGATTCGGTTAATAAACGTACGGCATGGGAATTCATTAAATTCATGAATAGCAAGGAGTTAACGAAGAGTGCTCCCGATATGAGGCCTTCTAAGCTGCCGACTCGGATGCAGTATATGAAGAAATGGAACGGGAGAAGTACAGAGCCTTTGTATGCATTGAAGCTGAATTCGCATCATCGCTTCATATGGGACAATCAACGTGTTCCCATGGAGCTCAACTCCGCCCTCACTCCGTTATTGCGGGATGGACTGCAGGCTGTGCTTGCCAACGGGAAATCTATTGATGAACTGCTTGATGAACTGCAGGTGAAGGGTCAGGAGGCACTGGATAAGATAAAAAAATAATACAGGAATAGGGATAGTCTTTTTGCACATGGATGCAGCGGCTTTTTTGATAGAAATCTGATATTCGCCTTATCTTGTGACGCAATTGTTTGAATATTGGAGGTTTGGTAGATATACTAAATCATATTGGAAAATAGAGGGTGGGAGGTCGTGTGTTGGTGAGATGGAAATTCTGGAAGTTGAGTGCTTTACTGCTTGCAGCCATGTTGCTCGTAAGCGGTTGTCTTGGGGACAAGCCGGTGCTTGAGCCGCTAGAGGAAGGAAAGGGAAAGATTAAAGTTCTTTATTATAGTGAGGAATCATTCTATAGGCAGTATGGAAACTACTTCAATATTAAATTCCCGGATATCGAATTTGAAGTCGTTGGTATGGAGGAGCTCAATTCGAGCGACGACTATCAAGAAGCACTTAAGAAAATGGTAGAGAAACATAAGCCAGACGTTATGCTTCTGAGCGAGGATATATTTGAGACCTTTGCCGAAGACGGGAAGCTGTACAGCCTAGATGATATCATTGCACAAGAAAAGTTCGATTTAGAAGATTTTATGCCAGGCCTTATCGAGCGTATTAAAAGCAAGGGGGGCGGCAAGTTGTATGGCCTCGCTCCTTCCTTTTATACGCGAGTCTTGTATTACAATGAAGACTTATTCAAGGAGCATCATATTGAATTGCCGAACAACAAGATGAGCTGGAAGGATGTCTTGGATTTGGCCAGACGATTCAGTGGCATTGGTTCCGGTGAGGATCAGGTCTACGGGTATTATCAGGAGTATGGGAACATGAGCAATCTGTTTCAAGATATTGTTAGCTCGTCATCTTTGAAGCAATTTGATGCGAAGGGTGAAAAGCTGCTGATTAACGCTGATGGCTGGAAACAGGCCTTTACACTGGCAACGGATGCGCTGCGAAGCAAGGCTGTATATATGCCGCCGAAGGGCGAAGAAGCGCAATTTATGAATAATAACTTGTTCGTTCAAGGGAAGGCAGCAATGATGATGAGTGGTACTTGGCTCGCGCAAGAGATTGATAATCGTCCGACCTACGACAAGAAGGCGAAGAAGTTTGCCTGGAACTTCGTCACAGGTCCGATCGACCCTTCGTCTCCAGACGAATCTGCTTATGTGAATTTATCTGAAATTTATACAGTGTCTGCGGACTCAGCGAATAAGCGCGCAGCGTGGGAGTTCGTCAAATTTGTCAACGGCAATGAAATGGCCAAGGCAGCCTCGCGTTCCATGATGGGAAGCTTGCCGACACGAATGAAGTATAAGAAGGATATTGCAGGCAAGAGTTCGGATCCGCTCTATATGCTGAAGCCAAAATCCTTCTCGGCTTATGGCTGGTGGAACAGACATGTTCCTAGAGATTTTTATAGCACCTATGACGGTATGGTTCAGCAAGCCCTCGAATCCGTAATTGAGAAAAAGAAATCCGTGGATGAGGCTGTTGCAGAACTGGAAGCCAAGGGGCAGGCGGCGTTAACGAAAGCGCATGAAGACGAAAAAGCGCGCAAGGCTAAAGAGAAGGGCAAAGAATCAAGTTCTACTGAAAACGGAAAGTCGGGTTGATGAAATTAATAGGATTCTTGTGTGAACAAGCCGTCTGAAAAGACGGCTTTTTATTGTTCATACAGAACGCTCTTATTGTTACAGAAATGTAAGGCCGTGATTAGAGGATATCCATTCGCTTCCTGTCAGGTTGTTCGATATAATGAGAACAGTGAGGTGAAGAGGCATGAAGCCTTTATTGAAGATTGATAGACTAACTGGCGGTTACAGTACAGGCAGACCTGTGCTGCATGATATCTCCTTGCAAGTGAATGCAGGCGAAATGGTTGGCCTCATTGGATTGAACGGCGCAGGGAAGAGTACGACGATGAAGCATATATTAGGACTGCTTGAGCCGCAAGCAGGAAGCGTTGCCATACATGGGAAGACGCTGGCGGAGGATGCGGAAGCGTATCGTGCTGCTATTGCGTATGTACCGGAGTCGCCGATTCTATATGATGCGCTGACGGTGCGCGAGCATCTGGTATGGACGGCTACTGCATACGGCGTCGAACAAGGGGTATTTGAGAAGAGGGTACGGGAGCTTGCGGAAATGTTCCATATGACCGCACACCTGGATAAAGCTGCACAGCATTTATCGAAGGGGATGCGGCAGAAGACGATGCTCATGTGCGCGTTTGCTGTTCGGCCGCCTTTATATATTATTGATGAGCCTTTCCTTGGACTTGATCCGCTCGGTATTCGATCACTGCTCCAATATATGAAGCAAGTGCAGGCAGAGGGCGCATCATTGCTGGTGAGCTCTCACATTTTGTCGACGATTGAGCATTACTGTGATTCGTTCGTGCTTCTGCATCATGGTAAAGTTCTCGGAGCGGGCACGGTGCATGGAATGCACGATCAATACGAGACCCAGTCAGGCAAGCGGGCGGAAGAGCGGCTGGAGGAGCTGTTCTATGCGTGGGTTAGCGATGAGCGCATCACTGGTTCTGTGGATGGTGTACAGCGATGACACAGACCCGAATGAAGGAGGCATCCACCGTCAGTAGTCTGACAGAGGTGCTTCTACATCCTGAGGAGCTATGGGCAAGCCGCAAGCGTGAATTCTGGGGTAAGGTCATGCCTTATATGCGCTACGTCATACAGAGCGGACTCGGGGCACTCATGCTATTCGTGCTCGTGGCAGGGACGGCGTTATATGCTTCCTTCATCGAGCACATTCCGCCTGCTTTTCCGATTAAGGAGGTTGCCCTGCTGCTGGTAGCGCCCGCAGTTGCCTATACGACCTATCGCACGCTGCTGCGGCCGGCCGATCTTGCCTTTCTGCTGCGCATTGAGCATCGAATGTCCGGCTATATGAAGAGAAGCGTACGCTATAGCCTATGGCCGCGAACAGTACTCCTTATTGCTGTGTGGTGTGTATTGTGGCCGTTATACAGCCGTGCAGAGGATAACCCGAAGAACTTCATCTTTACTTTAATCCTATTGTTGATGCTCAAGGCGGTTGCTGCATTTGGCGCTTGGAAGGAGCGTCACTATAGTGACAATCGCCGTCGAATTGCTGCCCGCTACGTGCGTTATCTATGGGCTTGGGGAGCAACGGCTTGTTGGCTGTGGCTCAATATGCCTGCTGCGCTTCTTGTCATCGGTGTGAGTGGGTTGGTGTACATAGGCTGGTTGGTTACAGGGAGAACGCTGCGTTTTCCATGGGAGGCGCATTTCGAAGCGGAGAAAGCGCATGAGGGACGAGTTTATTTGTTTTTGAGTGGATTCGTGGATCTGCCAGCAACAGACGAACGTCGATATGCGAGACCGTGGCTCAATTTCATAGGCAATCGATTTGCATTGCGGAAACCATTTGCCTATCGTTATTTGTTAATGAAGACGTTGGTGCGAAGTGAGCTGCTGGGCATCTTATTGAGGCTGGTCATCATTGGCGCTGTGCTTTTATATTGGACAAATGCTACAGAGTGGAGTCTCCTGCTGTATGCAGCAGTTGTATTCGTTGCAGGCACACAGATGGGGGCTGTGTTTGCCTTCCATCGACATGATGTGTGGCAGGAAGTTTACCCACTTCCCGTGCATGCACGTCATGAAGCGGCATTATATGCCAGTACCGTTGCGCATGCGCTGGCAGCCTTCGCTCTGCTGCTGCCAATTGCAGTCGGGCCATTATCGGTCTCATTCAAGCTAGCCGTGATCGGATCGGGTGTGGCTATCGTCTTGTTGACTAGATGGAAACGTTCGAAGCCGCGCAAGGATGATGAAGATTAATCGAATAGGAAGCATAAAGATTACAACATAAAGGGTTCCTAGAATAACATTTCGAAGCGTATGAACGAATTAAATAACTGCAATTGTCTATACGGGACAAGGGAGAGATGCTTTATCTGCTTCCTTGTCTTTTTTTCTGTCAGTATGTTTCACAAGCAGTTCATGCATATGCACTAATTCTTTATTTCGTGTCTAGTCGTACAAGCAGCGACAAGAATACGATACATTGTGACGTCATAGTTATGGTAATGGGATGGCTGAATCCGCTATCATCATCAAATATGCAGCCAATTGAATTCGGCAGGGGATGCCCGTCATGCAGATGAAGGGAGAGGTGAATGTCCGATGGAGCAAGAACGTCGTCAGCTATTGCTTGGGGCAATCATATGCAAGAGGTGCGATCGGATAATTGCCGAGCAAGATACGGAAAAAGTCATGGTGTACTATGTGGAGTGCAATAAGCGTGATTGTAGAGAGCAAGCAGCAGTGATGGAGAGAGAGGTACTGTACATTGAAGCTTAGTTCGAATCAGGCGGAGCAGTGGGATAAGACGGCTGTCCAGCGTCATGGCCATTCCAACAGTACGGCTGGCATACAGATTATCGAAATGCATCAGCAGCATATTCATCATGTGGGCACATTATGGCGGGAGACGGAATACAAGAACTTCGTCCCTTATTCGCCTCAATCAAATGGCCTGCATGTTGCGCAGTGCGGCAGTTCTGCAGAAGTGCAGGCTGCTGCAGAAGCAGGGTATCACAAGTTGCTGCTGGCGCCAAGTCATAGCTTATTAATGAAGTCGGAACGTGTTCGTCTCATTCGTGAGATGCTGCTTGCTGGAACGGCGGGAGAACGTGATTCAGCGCTTCAGAAGCTGCTTCCGCTGATGACGGCCGAATATGAACATATGTTGGCTGTCCTTCATCGACATGCTGCTATACATGGATATGTGCGTTTACTCGATGCCCCAATTATACAGCTGTTGCCGAGTATAGCTGATTTGGAGTTGCGAATGGGAGTAGTTCAGCGCTTTGCGGCCGATTCCGATCTATCAGTGGAACGGCACCGTCTGCATCAGCAGTGGTTGAAGCTTAAGCAATGGAAGCAGTGGCTTCATTCCGGAAACGGGGACAAATGCATGCTGTCGAGCGCAGTTGTGGAATGGATCGATATGCAGGCAGAAGCCTTGTTCCGGGCTGAGCAGCGCTTGGCGAATCAAGGGTATGATATTCAATTAACGGTGCTGCTGCCGTATGAAGCGGGGAGCTGGAAGCAGCATGTCGGCTGCGTCCGTCTGGCTGCCGAGCAAATTCTTGGTGTTCACGCCACACGTAGTTACCCGATTGTCGGGATCCGAATAGAGCATGCGGTTAGCACTTGGGAGAATACGTCACAATCTGGAAGGCTTGGTGGATTGGGCGGGCAGTTCGTCTTACCGGAAATCGATATGGACTGGGAAGAAGTTGATTTCGTTTGGATGAGTCGGGGAGGGAAGCCGACGAATGAAAACGATCATTTCTAGATGATCGTTCATAATATAGCTCGAACGGTGGAAAAGCCAGTGACGGTGTGGAAGCTGCCGGCACTGGCTTTATTTGAATTTAGAACAACCGGTTCAGACATCGCTTGCTTCCTGTGTCTAGTTCAGAGATCGGAGGCACGATACAGCGTCGTCCGAAGCTGTCGAGCAGAATCATTCCCCCTTCTGGTGAAGGCTGGACGTGCTCATGCAAAGTTTCCAGCTCGAGCCTCATTGTTCCTCTATCAGTGATAACCTCCCATTTCCACACATTGTTCTTCTCATGTATGCTCACGATACTCTCCACTCTAGGAATGAAATACCGACGCTTCAGCTCAAGCTGAATAGCGTCTTGACTGCTGGAATCCAGCTGCTGCAAGTCGCGTACAATGCCAATTTCCTTGCCATCACGATCTCGTACAGATAAGTAGCATAAGGCGTGAGAGAATGGAAATGCCCGATAAATTGATACTTCCGTTGTTACCGTATCTCCATCCCTAAGCTCCAGCAGGCCTCCTTCACTGTGGCGAAAGGATACGGCGGGAGGAAAATAGCGGATATCTTCCGCAAATGCGCTTATGGAAGTGGCGGACTGCTCATGATCGTTAGTGTTGTTCGCTGACTGGTTGCGGATATGTTCTTCCAGCTCGGCTTGATGGAGCGGTTCTTGGACATGTACATCAGGCAAAGAGATACTCCCCTTTCATTTCAGACATTTCCTGTTGAGCCTGCACAAGCTTCGCGTATACTCCATTCTGCGAGAGAAGCTGATCGTGGGAACCGACTTCCACGAGCCTGCCTTGATCCAGGACAATAATACGAGTGGCGTGGCGGAGCGTAGACAGCCGATGAGCAATAGCAAAGGTCGTGCGCCCACGAATGAGTCTCATCATCGCTTCTTGAATCTGGCGCTCTGTGGCGGTATCGACAGAAGCGGTAGCTTCGTCGAGAATCAGGATTGCCGGATCATGGAGAATTGCGCGTGCAATGGCAATCCGCTGCTTCTCACCGCCAGATAATCGTGCTCCGCGTTCGCCGACCCGAGTATCATAACCATCGGGCATTCGGATGATGAAGTCATGTGCATTCGCTATCTTGGCGGCACGCATAATCTCCTCCGGAGATGCGTCAGGCTTCGCATAAGCAATGTTCTGGGCTACAGAACCATCGAATAGAAAGGTTTCCTGAAGAACGACTCCAATATGCTGACGCAAGCTCTCCTGTTTCATGTCTCTAATATCGATCCCGTCGATGCGAATGAGGCCGCTGTCAGGATCATAGAAACGGCAGAGCAGATGAATGAGCGTGGACTTCCCTGCTCCTGAATGACCAACGATACCGATCATTTCCCCAGGCTGTACAGCAAGCGTAAGCTCCTTCAATACGGGACGATGCTTCTCGTAACCATAGCTAATATTCTCGAATTGTACGGCTCCGCGTACAGAGGGGAGCCGCATTGCTTGATCGCAATCCGGTACCTCTGGCTTCATATCGATAATTTCAAATATGCGGCCTGCGGCAGCAAACGCCCGGCTGGTCCAGTTTACGGCTTGACTGAACCATTTCAATGGGCCAAAGAACATACTCAAGTAACCAATGAACGCCATAAGCGTTCCAAGTGTCATATGTTGACCAAGTACGGATTGACCCCCAACGAACCAGACGAGCAGCAAACCAGATTGTGTCACAAGGGAGAACAAGGGGAATACACCCGCCCAAAGTCCGTCTACACGAATGGACTGCTTCATTAACACTTCATTTGCCTCATGGTAACGACTTCTTTCTGTGCTCTCTTGTCCGAATGCTTTTACGACGCGAATGCCTTGGAGTGTATCGCCTACAATCGTGTTGATGCGATTAAGCGCTCTCCAGTGGATGTACCAGCGCTGATGAATGAATGGCCAGATGACAAAAGAGAAGAAGATGACAATGGGAGCTGGGACGAGTGCTAGCAAAGTAAGCTGCCAATTGAGTGAAGCCATCATGGTGAAAATGGAGATGATGAGCAGAATCTGGCTGGTAACCCATACGACGCCATCGTTCAAAAATTGACTGAGTGCGTCGGCATCATGGTTGACTCGCCCAATGAACTGTGAAGTTTGGCGGCGATCAAAAAATCCGAGCGACAGCTTCATCAGAGAACCATATACATCCTCACGGATATTATGCATAAGCTTACTGCCGGTATGTACGCTGATATAGCCGCGAACGGTCGTCATGACAGAAAGTGTGAGCTGAACAAGACCAAGCATCAGTACGAGTGCGAGCAGGGATGCGGCGGGATGTGTCGTCTGCAGGACATCATCGACGATAATTTTCGTGAGGTAAGGAGGGATAAGTTCAATTAACGTTGTGGCGATGACGAGCAATGAGGCAACCGACATCCATTTCTTAAAAGGCTTCGCGTAGTCCAGCACTCTCCTGAATGCCTTGCCCTTATCGGTGCAGCGTAGGCAGCTTTCGTTCTGGTTAACGAGTCGTGCCCCACATTTGGAGCACCGCCGCGGCATGTCATCCACGGATGGAAGCGGCAGCTCATCTCCCTGAATGATTGCTTGGATCAGTCGGCAAGCGAACGCGAACTTCACATTTTCCATCGATGTGTATCGAACCAGTACGATCGAACCGTGCTCAGTATCTGCGATGAGCTGCGAGCTGCCTATCGCATCATTCGTTCGGCACCTTTTGACAACGCTTACAAAAATGCGTTTTTCTAATTTTCCGGAAGAGGTGCATATGAAGATTTCATCTTGGGAAATCAGCAGCCAGCGTTCAGATAATGTAGCATCGTCCTGAATATCGGCTCTCCCGCAGAAGAGCAGTTCAGCCGTGGTCATGCCTGCGGTCGCGAATGGCGGTGATTCGATAAAACGCAAGGATATCCCCCTTTTCTATAAGAATTATTAATATTGGGAAATTGTAACATACAAACTTGTGTTAGGGGAGGGGGATATCGTATAGCTGCATAATGTTGGAGGAAAGATTCAAGATAGCACAGAGATCGGATCTGAAATAAAAAGAGCCGCCTAAGGAGCAGTGTTCTACTCCTTAGGCGACAATTGTTCGTTGCACGATAATAGGGCTGCTGAATTGCACGAACAAGCACAGGGTGCTATTTCGTCAGATCAAGAATCCCTTGATAGATTGTATCAAATAATTGCTCTAATTGGTTCTCCTCAATACAGGAGAACGCAACACGCAGATCGGTATCGCCAAGAGCAATTGTGCCGACACCATACTGCTCGAGCAAGTGTGTGCGCAAGGTTTCGGCATGTACATTTTGAAGCTTCAAGCACATGAAATATCCGGAGTTGAATGGATAATAGCTTAGCACATCTCCGTACTTGCCGCTGTCAAGCAGCTCCTTCACTTTGTTCGCACGCGCCTTCATCAGATTGAACTTGGCTTGCTTCTGCGCTCCGTACTCTGGAGAGTTCAGCGCATGGAGCACGAACGTCTGCGAAGGATGAGGGCCACTGGATATGGTAGCCCGAATGATTCCGATTGTCTTCTGCTCCAAGGCAGCGAGCAGTGCTTCGGACTCAGCTGCGTACGTGATGAAACCTACGCGGAATCCCCATACATACTCTTCCTTCGTAGCTCCATCGACCTTAATTGGCAGGATGTTAGGATGAATGGAAGCCAATTTGCCAAATAAGGATTCATGCATGGAGTCTTCGAAGAAGAGACCGAAGTAAGCATCATCTGTTACCACGACGAGACGCATGCCTGCTTCTGCTGCTTCAAGCAAGGCCGCAGCGATCTGCTCGCCTTCTTCTCTTCCAGGTGTATAGCCAGTTGGGTTATTCGGGAAGTTCAAGACAACGATTGCCTTACCCTTGTCCTTATTGGCAAGCAAGGCATCGCGAAGTCCTGCACTATTGAATTTCCAATTGTCATTATATAACGGATAGTAGACCATCTCTGCATTGCGGCGAATGCCGAACGTGAGCTCGTAGTTCTCCCAGTTCTTCTCTGGAAGCACCACAACATCGCCCTCGTCCGCGAACAGATCCGCAACGATGCTGAGTCCATGCGTCAATGCATTCGTCACAATCGGATTGCTGATTGTTACATTGCTAAGCGATGGGTTCTCCGTAAGCATTTTTTCTTTCCATGCTTTGCGCAGTTCAGGCTTGCCTGCTGGCGGTGCATAGGGATAGATATCAGCAGGGTCATAGGCAGACAACGTATCCTGAATGACGCTGAGGTGCATTGGGGTATTGCCTTCCGTAGCGATGCCAATTGTGGCATTGAATGCCTTGGCCTTGCTTTTGGCTTCTGCTGATTGGCTCAGTATGCCTTCCTTCGGGAAGTAGATTTGCTGCGCGAGCCGGGAGAGCATGGCATAAATGTTGGGATTGTGCTGTTGAATTGTTTCGTTCAATTGTTGAGCCAGTTGATTCATGGCGTCCATCCTTCCACCATCATTGTAAGAGGGCCCATTCCATGCATGCATGGAATACGCCCTTGAAATACTTTCTTCATTATAGCATTATGGCTCTTCATTCGTCACGATGAATTGGTTATCATTACCTATAAGCGGCATACAAAAACGATACGCCTAATATTTGATGAGTAAAGAATGAGGTTCAAATTTTGCAAAAGTGATGGTACTATAGTGAAATAGTGCAAATTTTTCGAGCAATCCTACATGAAATTGACTTAATTATGATGGAGAAGAGACCATGTTAGAGAGAAAGAAGGGGGCACTACCGTGTTACAAGCATCGCCGACGCAGTACATTCTGAAGCCGGCTTGCGCGAAGATTACATGTGAACCGAACTGGAAATGGCAGAAGCGAGAGAAGCCAATGCCGAACTATGACCTGTTCTATGTATGGAGTGGGGAGGGGGAGCTGACGCTGAATGGCGAAGTCTATGAGATTCGCAAAGGCAGCTGCTTCTTATTCCGTCCGGGGGATCACACATCCGCAACACATAATCCGCAAAAGCCGCTGACATTAACTTATATTCATTTTGATGTGGATGCATCATTGTCGGACATTCCCATGTCCTATCGAGAACTGCACGAAACGGTTGACTTCGAACATTTGCTTGCCAGATATGTGCGCTTGTTTTTGCGGGATACGTATGGTGCAGAGATTGAAGCTCAGCTTGTACTGAAGCAGTTGATGATTCATCTGCTGCGCGCAGACAAGGAAGAGCCGGATGAACGGAAGACGAGTCATCAGCTTGCGGAATCCATCCATGAAATTGCGAATTATATCAGGCAAAATCCGGGTGCCAATCATCGTATTCAGCATTTGGCGAAGCGAGCGCAGTTGTCCCCGCGTTATTTCTCAGTGAAGTTCAAGGAACTGATCGGGATGTCTGTGCAGACGTATATTATTCGTTCCCGAATTGAACGAGCGGAGCATCTGCTGCATCATGCTGGAATGAATGTGACGGAAGTGGCGGATGCATTAGGATACAGGGATATTTTCTTCTTCAGCCGCCAGTTTAAGCAATATACAGGACGGAGCCCGTCCGAAATTCGATAAAAGGATCATACAAGCTGCTCTGGGCACTATTGTCCGGGCAGCTTTTTTGTTAGATATGGTTTTGCTCTAAAACGACAACCTTATCTGCCTACATAATGATTAGAATTGTTAAGGAACGATAAATTCAGCACGAGGTTATCGACAAAAGGTGTTCACTAGTTTACTTTTAATAGTAGAAAGTGCGAGTCGAATAAATATTCATTTTGTTGGAATGTGAGGGATTTACAAGAGATATATATAATGATAGAATTAAGACAATTAATTCCATAATAAGGAGGTGATGGAGTGGGTTCCATCAGTGCTGTTTATTCGACATTAGGAGAATTAATTCAACGTTATCGGTATGAACGGTCAATGACGCAGGCGAAGCTGGCGGAGTTGACAAGAATTAACCGAGGTAGCATCTCCAAGATTGAGAATGGGGACATTAAACGGCCTGATTACGCGACCATACAACCCATTATTTCCGTTCTGAACGTGCCCTTGCGCGAAGTGATTGATGCTTTGTCCTTGACTGACCATCGTTCAGACACTTGGTTCGGATTATTGCATAATTCAACATCGAGTGGGGATTACTCCTTGTCAGCTGAAATCGCTTCCTATCTATTAGCATCCCGCAATGAAGAGAGCGAAGTTCTGCTAGGCAAGCTTTTTCAAATAGTTCAGGAAATATCGAACGATAATGAGCTGAAGCTCTCATTACTGAACATCGTTATTACCTATGCACGAAGTCATGGAATTCAACGCTTCGTTGCGAGAGGAACTTTACATAAGTATTTAATTGAGCGGGACGATTTTTCGAAGATGGAGGCAACTTATCAATCCGGACAGTATGTGCTCCATTATGTCGAATTTCTATCTCGTGAGGAGAAAGCCACTTTATATTACAAGCTTGGCGTTCATGCGTTTAATTTGGGCCTGTACAATGAATGTATAGAGTTATGTAAAAATGCAGTCGTTCAAGAAGATGTGGAAAGTAGTTTTAGCGCATACTCTACTTTAGCGATTTGTTCGTCATATTTTGAACTTGAGCAATATGATATGGCGGAAAAATATTTGAGAACATTTAGTTTGTTCAGCTTTCCTTTCGTGCAGAAAAATGTAGACTATATGACTGCTAGATTGAATGAGAAAAAAGGGAATATTCGCTTGGCAATTCAACAATTTAAGGATTGCTTAGAACTTCCATCCTATAGATTAAATGCTGTGAACTCGCTGTTAGAAATATATCGTTTGCATAATGATATTGATTCAGCAACTGAACTGATTAAACGTGAATCAGAGTATTTAGTTCAACACTCTGAAAGTCCGATTATTGTTTCTGGACGTGCACATTATTTTTTGAATAAAGGAAAATATTTGTGTGATACAGGTGATGTAAGAGAAGCAATTCAGAATTTTATTACAAGTGCTACTATGTTTGTGGAATTGAGCGAACATAAAAAAATTTACGAGTGCTTGGAACATATTTTTTGTCTAATTGGATCTTTTAGTAACGATCTTGACCTGATGAAACAAGTAAATATTTTATTTGCTGACTTAAAAAAATAAGGAGGAAAAATCATTGAAACAAAAATTAATTAAGTTATTCGTACCATTTGTTGTGGCCTCACTTCTTCTAATGCCTACACTTACAAATGGGTACCAAGCGAAAAATGATGTTCGAAAGAATGTTCAATCATACAGTAATGAGGCCGTTTACCAGAGTGATCAGTTTTATATGTTCTCGGGAGGAAAGGATGCAGAAATAGCTTGGTAGCAATTAATTAAGGACGCTAACTCTAGCGTCCTTTTTTTGTCGTCTACTATGCATCGCAACAAATGTTGAACAGCGTCGAATATATCTTATTTTAGAGAAACATAGTGAAACAAGCAGAATGTTATATAATGACAATGATACATAATTGTCGGATAATAGAAACAATCACTATAATATAGAATCTCATTAAAAGGGAGGCTAACAAGATGAGGTTTTACTTTGATATCCCAACTAATGAAATCAGTTTATCTGATGAAATACTGCTGGACGAAATCGAAAAAGCTCGTGAACAGTTGCAGGAAGCACTCGAAGAGGGCAAAACTTTCACTGACGTAGAGGTCATTGAACTTAGTCAGAGGCTCGATGAGTATTTGGTTGAAATCCAAAAGAAAAGACTGCTGAAAAAGGCGATCTTGGAAATTGATATTGCTGGATAAGAGCTAGTGGCCAATGTATGACTGATATCCTGTAGGCGGAGGAAACATACATGCGTTCCGTTATGGAGTATGAGAAACTAGGGGAACTAATACGATGTTACCGGAATAGGGAGAATAAGACCCAGCAGGATTTTGCAAAAGAAGCAGGTATAGACCATGACAGTGTTATCGCAATTGAAAAAGGGGAAATTCCATTAGAACATGCAGTGCTGAAGTCACTTCTTGCAGTGCTGCATATCCCGATGGCCGAAATAGTGGCTTATCTTGTGACAGAAGAAGTTAGTACAGAATTATGGCTGTCGCTATTAGAGGCATCCTTGCCTAGTCAGGATAGGCGTTTATGCGAAGACATTGTTGTACACGTATTGGCTTGCTGTGATGAGGACTGTGAAGATTTGCTGCTGAGGCTATATCAAATGGTTCAACAATGGAAAGGCAGCATAGAGCTGCGGATTGAGTTACTGGACAATGTGATTTCCTATGCTAGATTACGAGATTTACAGAGCTTGGTTGCAAAAGGATTGTTTTATCGGTATTTAGTGGAACGGGACGATTTCGGTAGGATGGAGGAAACGTTCAAATCCGGACAGTCTGTGCTTCACTACGTCGAGCTTCTCCCTTGTGATGATCGAGTGGTTTTCTATTATAAGTTAGGCGTTCATGCCTATAATTTGCGCTGGTTTAACGACACCATTACATATTGCAAAAAATCCATAATTGAAGATAAAGATAGAAGTGTGTATAGAGGGTATTCCACATTACTTATTTGTTCTTCTTATTATTATCTAGATCAATGTGAAGAAAGTGAGAAATATTTAAAGATTTTTAGTAATATGGACTATCCCTTTGTGCAAGAGAATGTTGATTTTTTGACCGCAAAACTGCACGAAAGAAAAGGAAATACGGAAATAGCAATCTCATTATTGCTCCAATGTTTGAATACATGCTCTTATAAAATGAATATTGTAAATTCACTTCTAGAAGTATACTACTTCAAAAACGATAGTTCTTCTGCCATTCAATTACTTCAACGTGAGCATGAATACCTCAATTTAAAATACACTAACCCAATCTCTATAAAAGGACACGCCTATTATTTCATCAATAAAGGGAAATGGATGCATCGATGGGGGAAAAACAGTGAAGCCATTGATTGTTACATCCAAAGTGTAAGCATGTTTGTTGAACTGACCGAAGCTGATGAAGCTTTGTTACGAAAGATGGAGCTCACACGGTTGAGTATGATCAATGCGGCCAAAACAGGACAGAACTTAACAGACGCCTCTGTTGTGCAGCTCAGTCAAGAGCTTGATATCTATATCGTTGAAATACAGAAAAAGGGGATATTGAAAAGTTCTCTATTAAGAGATTAATAAGAAAAATAAGCGCGATTAACCCTTGTTGTGTCAAGTTTGAGATTCACGATGCATAGCAAGTGTAATGGAGGATACATGCATGGGGGATGCAAAGACGATAAATCAGAACTTGGGAGAGTTGATTCGCTCATATCGACATGAATGGAATATATCCCAGCAGGAACTTGCGAACAGGACTGGCGTAACTAAAAAGAGAATTTTGTTCCTGGAATATGGCGGAGCTCCACGTGATTATGCGATCCTGCAATCTATTTTCTCTATTTTACATATACCTGCTCATGAAGTCGTAACTGCTCTTGCCGCTACAAAGATTCAATCGGAGATATGGTTCTGTCTGCTGCAACAACTCGTGTCGTCTGAAGACGATATCTCACTGGCTAGAGAAGTAATGGTTCATCTAATGGCCTCTCAGGACGAGAATTCTAAAGTGCGTTTTGGGAAGATATTAAGCATCGTACAGCAAGGATCAGGCAGCTTAGAGTCTCGGCTAGAATTAATGGATGATGCAATCATATATGCCCAAAGGCAAGGCTGGCAGACATATGTTGCAAAAGGATTGTTCTATCGGTATTTAGTGGAACGGGATGATTTCAGTAAAATGGAGGAGACCTATCATTCGGGGAAGCAGGTACTTGCCTATGCTGAAAATCTGACCTGCGAAGATCGTGTTATTCTATATTACAAGTTAAGTGTTCACGCTTATACACTGCGCAAGTATAATGACAGTATTGAATTCGGTAAACTACTGCTGGCCTGTGATAAGACAGAGAGCACCTATAAAGCTTACTCCATTTTACTGATTAGTTCTTCTTACTATTATAAATCTCAATTTGAATTGGCAGAGAAGTACCTCAATCGTATTCGATTGACACGCTTCCCGTTCCTGAAGGATCATGTAACTTTTATGCAGGCCCAGCTTCATGAGCAACGGGGAGAAACGGAATCAGCTATCTACCATTTGCAGCTGTGTATGGAGTCATCGACTTACAAATTAAATATTGTAAACTCACTACTTCATATCTATCTTCAACAACGAGATATAGATGCAGCACAACATTTGCTCCAAGGTGAATCAGACTATCTGGAAGAAGACTTCTCCAATCCTATGAAAATCAATGAACTTGCAAACTATTACATTAACAAAGGGAAAGTTATGAGCGGAATAAATAGACAGAAAGAAGCTATCGATTATTTCAAAAAGGGGATATCCATGTTCACTAGATTAACGGAAACGGATGAGGCCTTGCTGAGACAATTGGAGCAGACACGATTGAACATGATCAGTGCTGTAGCGGATGGCCGGAATCTGACAGATGCTACTGTCGTTCGACTTAGTCAAGAGCTGGACGGTTATATTGTGGAATTTCAGAAAAAGAGCATTTTAAAAAGAGCAGTGTTAACTACTTAAAGAAAGTTATAGCGCTTTTCTTTAGTAGTCGGTGCCTGAGAAAATGAGCACAGAAAAAGGGGCTTTTCCAATTGCCATGGTTCATGGCCTATGGAAAAGCCCCTTTTCAGTAAGATGCTATTGAACGCAAGTAGGGTTAGCTCTGTGTCTTCTGTACGCGTTCAGTCTTCGCATGGAACGTCCCCAAGCAATCTCCCATTCTAACCTTGGCGCCGAGCGCTAATCCCTCCAGGGGCTCGAATGTATTCGTTTCTGTCAGCAGCACAACGGTTGATCCGAATTCAAAATAGGCAAGATCCTGCCCCTTCTCGTAGCTGGACTTCACTTTATCATCCGAATAACGGATGCTGCTCACATTGAGTGCCCCAACTTTCACAACCGCTACTTCACCTTGTCCATGTCGTATGTACGTGATAAGTCGTTCGTTGCGGCTAAGTACACGCGGCATATGATGCAGACCAAAATCATTTACTGGATAGACACGCCCAGGCACATGTTCGCTCTCCACAGTGGTCCCCGTAACGGGGGCGTGAATACGATGATAATCGGAAGGACTTAAATACAGCACGAAGCAATAGCCATGACTATATTTTTGTCGATGAGGAGAGTGGTTCAGCATCTCATCGAGAGTATAATCCTGCCCCTTCACATTAAATATACTGCCTTCCTGAATTGGCCCCATACCTGTAATCACTGCATCTACAGGGCTAGCAAGCTGGTCTTCTGCAGCAGAAATAGGACGCATATCTGGCTTAAGCTTGCGAGTGAAGAATTCATTCAAAGTCCCGTATTGATCCATAGGCTTCTCAGCTTCCTCAACACGGATATTGTACGTCTTCGCAAAGGTTGGAATAAATCGGCGGCTTAATCCGGAGTTGGCGAAGCGGCCTGCGATGCGAGATACCCACTTGCGTGAGGATAATTCAGTTAGTAGCCGTAAAAATCTTTTTTTCATTGTTAATTAATCACCTGGTTTATAAGACACCTGAATGAAGGGCGTCCTGTATTTTTCAGCCTCAAGAAACAGAATAAGAAGCATGTTTCCTGTGGACTATCTTGACACAGAACGCCATCATTTTCAATATGATCCTACACAACGCTAAGAATAAAGAGGGTTATTGACTTGCTTGACGAAGCAGAGATGCGCCATAGGCAATGGGATTCACATAGGTTGCTCTCCAACATTCAAGTAAATTAGCCTCACGAAAACTGTAACGTTGATCTCGTCCATTGCATTCGATAAATAAAGGAATTCCATCAGGAGAGATCCCGATATCTAGTCCTAAGTCTGCAAGATGGGGCAGGGTGTGTGATAGCCGTGAAGCGACATCTAAGGAGAAGCGGCTGATTCGTTGGCGAAGGATATCAAGCGGAATATAAGGCAGTGCAGAAGCTGCCAGCAGTTCAAATGGATAGACTGTTCCGCCTTGAGCTACGTTCGTGACGAATGTATGCGATGGTGCAACCTTGCCCACGATTCCTGTGATTTTCCATTCTCCGGTTCCGTCTCGTTGTACGGATACACGCAGATCGAAGGGTCTACCCTTATAGCAAACGAGCGGCAAGAGCTGTTGAACCAAAAAGGCCTTCTTCAGCATTTGGGACTTCACGGATGCGGGCAATTTCCCCTCAGGCATCTCGACGGTTCTCCACTTACGGCCCCCTGTTGACGTTCGCAGCATGTAGGTCGTTCTCCACCCTTTGCTTGTTCGCTCAATTTTGGTGAGCCCTCGTCCTATGCTGCTGTTATTAGGCTTCAGTACAATCGCGTCATAGCGTTCCATGAGTCTGGCGATAGAAGAACGAGTTGCGAGGGTTGTGTCGGGCAAATGTGGGGCGATCATATGATCTGCCTTGAGTACGTTGTGAATGCTCATTTTGCCGTATCGATTGACCTCGTTGAATAAGATAATATTCGCTTGAACCAGAGTGCGGATACGCGCGCGTGAAGTGGGACGCAAATAAATCGCTCGGTTATGAATGACTCGTGGAATAGGCATGCGTCGGCGAACATAGCCAGTCGGCCCTTTTACATACGCGGCTACTTCCATTCGACGGGTATTTACATCTTCAATTCGGAAGAAGCAAGGGATGATTCCGTTCTGACGCGCAGCTTCTTCATAGAACAGGATAGCTTCGTGCTTCGTCTTGCCACGGATGAGTCCACGCAGCAAGGGAGCATTGAACAAAATGCCGATTCGATTATCGGACATGGTCATACCTCCTTAGGGGCAAAAATGCGATATACAAATAGCCATCGGCGATAATGCATCGTATGTATGTCCAGTATTGGCGGTATGGACGAGTGGATGAAGGCATAATGACTAAATTTGATGCTTGGCTAAGCAGATGAGGAGGAACGAAATGCATCTTCAGAAGGTGGCTGTCATTACGCCAGGAACATTCCCGATTCCTTCTGGATCGAGCAGTTCCGTTGAGCGAGTCGTGGAGCATGTGGTAAGCAAGGCTGCTCAGCGAATAGATGCACGAATTTATGCAAGACTGTGGAGCGGCCAGGAAGAGATAGACACGGTTCGGGGTGTTCCTTGTGTTCGAATTCGAGCGAACCATGCACGGATGTACGTGCAGGGGGTTATTCGCAGCATGGCTCAGTTCATGCCTGATACGATTCAAATTGAGAACCGTCCCCGATTTGTTCTCCCTATCAAGCGTTCCTTTCCCAATGCCCAAATCATATTGAATCTTCACTCCGTCACCTTCATGAGCCGCAAGCATATTCCCCTGAAATTATTAAGGTCATCACTTCGAGCGGCAGATCGGATTTTCGTCAACAGCCGCTATTTATATCGCAAAGTTGCAGCAGTCTGTCCAAGTTGTGCTTCGCGAATCGTAGTGAATACATTAGGAGTTGACCAAGAGCGATTCCGCTCTAAATGGACGGAAGAAGGAATGCAGCGTTCTGAAGCAGGCAAGGACATGCTAGGTTGGGCGGATCGCAAAATCATTCTATATGTCGGGCGTCTTATTCCCTTAAAGGGAGTTCATCATTTATTGAAGGCCATTCCGCGTGTCATTGCGAGGCAGCCTAAGGCGCTATTTGTCATCGTCGGCAGCGCGTTTTATGGATCTGCACGGAGAACCGTCTATGTGCGTAAGCTTGAGCGTTTGGGCAGAGTGTATCCGAAGCACGTTAGATTCGTCCCTTATGTATCCCATGAACAAATACCGGATTGGTATTTGCTAGCGGATGTTGTAGTCATGCCTTCGGTCGAGAAGGAGGCATTCGGTTTAGTCAATGTGGAAGCGATGGCTTCTGGAGTTCCTGTACTTGCAACACGTGTCGGAGGCATTCAAGAGGTTGTTGCAGACGGGATTACAGGCGTGCTCGTGCGGCCGTTTCGGCTAAGCATACGGCTTGCGAATGAACTAAACCGGTTATTGGATGATGATGAACGAAGAAAGAGAATGGGGGAAGCGGCTGTGGAACATGTACAGAATCATTTTACATGGGACAAAACAGCCGAGCGGTGGGCTAACGGAATAGGAGCTCCTGCAGAGCAATAGATTCATACGTATAGGCGAGTGTCGGGGAGAGCACTGGGTGCATATGATGGATTAGGTGTAGGTAGAAGCCCATCGGAAAGGAGAGAGTGCAGCGTGAAAAAGAAAAAAGGGAGCTTGTCCCCGAAAGGAAAGAGGCCTTCCTATTATGTAGATAATCCGAATAGGTCGGAACTGAAAATGTTGGATCGATTATCGAAATCTAAGCCTAGTTTGGATCAATTATCGAAATCTGAGACCAATTTGGATCAACTATCTAAATCTAAGCCCGATAGTGTTGCACAGTCCAAGAAAGCTAACATCAATGCGTTTGCGACAGCACAGGAAGAAATGAACCATCTGATGAAACAAGCAAAGCTGGCTCTTCAGCAGGCAAAGAGAGGCAATGTTGCCATGAAGCAGCCCACAGCAGGTGAAGGTTCTTCGAAGTCGAAGACACCATCTTTGGATGCCCATGTAAGTAGAGAAGAGAACATACCAACGCCTGTACCTCCATTCACTATATCCCCAGACATTGAGCATAGCGAGCAGAAGGCGCAGTCCACTCAAGATTCGGAAGTCGAAGCTTCCACACTCACTGGCGTAAACGCACCTTCATCGAAGCAAGCAGATAGCAAGCTTTCGAAAGCAACCCGCACAGAAAAGAAGAAGACTAAAAATCCATCAAAGCCTATTAGAGGAACGGTGTCCCAAGATGTAGAGGTTGAAGCTTCCTCAGTTGATGCTTCCTCTATGGACGCACTCCATATGCTTGAAAACAATGCGCTTGAGCAAACAGAGCAGAAGGTAGACGTTGATGCAGTAATAGCTGTGCAGGCAGAGAAGGAAAAACGGCTTTTCGAGAAGAGAAGCATTTTCCGGCCAAAAGCGATTGTATATACCGATGATATCGTGGATGAGGCTGTTACCAATGAGAAACTGGCTGCGTATTCGATAAGCGGATCCAAGATTAAACGTGAGAGCATTGATTCTGATGCGCTAAAGGATCATTCTGTCACATCGATTAAAATTGCAGATGAAGCGATCACTGGCGGGAAGATCGCTCCTGATTCGATTATGGGTGAGCACCTCATTCGCAATGCGATTTCAGGCAGTAAAATTCGAGATCGTTCTATTACAGGAGGCAAAATTAAGGACGGCAGTATAACCTCCGAGAAGCTGGCTGATAAGACGATCGATTCTGATAAATTAGCGGAAGGCTCTATTCATACGAAGCATTTGAGCGAACTAATCATCTCGAATGAATTGATTCAAGACCAATCCATAACCTCTGAAAAGATACGCAGCGGTGCGATCCATACGGAAAACTTGGCCAATGGCGCTGTGGACACATCCAAGCTTAGTGATGATGTAGTCACGAATTCGAAGCTGCGGAATCATGCTGTAACGAGCGATAAAATAGCCCCCTCTAGCATTGTTAGCGACCATTTAGCTGATGAAATTATTGTGAGTCGTATCATCGCTGAACGTGCTGTTGAGAGTCGGCATATTGGTTCCAACCAAATTGAAGGCTCACATCTTACCCCGAATATGATTAGCAGCTATCATCTACAGCCTCAATCAATTCATTCGATCCATCTTGCAGCAGAAACAGTTCAATCTGCCCATTTGCAGAAGGAAGCGGTCCATCAGAAGCATGTGCGCGAAGGAGAAATTCATAGCTGGCATTTGCACGAACAGGCTGTAACGACAGATAAATTAGCGGATCAATCAGTCGCAACAGCGAAGTTGATAGATCAAGCCGTCACTTCCTCCAAAATCGCCGATCAGAGTATTACTTCGCAAAAAATTGCAGATTCCATGATTCAGTCTCGTCATGTTGTCAAGCATGCAATAAGTACGCAGCAGATCGCACCACTTGCCATAGTCGGTCTTCATATTCAGGAAGAGGCGATCGGCGGGGAGCATATTGAGCAAGATAGCATTGCAAATCGGCATGTGCAGGACGGGGCAATTGATAAGCGTACGATTACTTCAGGCGCAGTACAAGGGCGACATTTAGACGCGAATGCTGTTAACACAGCGCATCTCGTAGATGAGGCAGTGACAACAAGCAAGTTGGGTGTACACAGCGTTACCTCTTTGCAGCTCGCTGATGAGGCGGTTACTCGTCAAAAGCTGACGAATCAAAGTGTGACGGCTGAGATATTGGCTGACGATAGCGTAACTTCCCGTCACATCAGTGCGGGTGCAGTAGGGGCCAAGGAAATAGAACTGTACTCCATCAAGGATGAACATATTTCACCTGGAGCAATTAGCGACGAACATATCCGAGCTCAATCGATTGATGCGGCTATGCTGAAGCAAGAAGCGGTAACGAGTGAGAAGATTGCTCCGCATGCTGTACGAGACAGACACATAGGTTCATCCTCCATATACTCCCATCACTTGGCTGATCATGTGGTTACATCCCTCAAGTTGTCCCCAGAGAGTGTATCCAGCGACAAGTTAAGTGATATGTCGGTTACATCCAGCAAGCTTGCGAATAAGAGTGTTACTTCTGAGAAATTAGCAGCGGGCAGTGTAGAATCCATCCATTTGACAAAAGGTGCAGTAAGCTCGGAAGCAATTGCCTATCAAGCTGTTGATGCGGAGCATCTTGCTCCCGGATTGGTATCAGGCAAGCATGTAGAAGCGCAGGCGATTGACACCTATCAGCTTGCAGAACAGTCAGTAACGGCCTCCAAGCTGGCTCCAGGGTCAGTGGAAGGGACACATATTCAGCCACAGGCTGTTGCGGACGAACACTTGGCATCTGGGGCAGTTCGTATTGAACATCTCGATGATGAATTGTTTACGATGTTGAATAATCTCGTCAATCCCCCACCAGCAGAGCCCATAATCATTGGATCGTCTCAACTTGAACCATTTGCTGTAACGAAAGACCATATAGGGCCCAACGCTATCCATGCAAAACATATATCAGTAGCAGCTATCCATGGATCTCATCTGGCGGCAGGAGAAATAAACAGCCAGCATATGGCCAGCGGCTCGATTGATGAGGAGCATATCGCAGCAAATGCTGTGCATGGGCATCATCTTGCCCCGGAGAGTGTAGAATCGATTCATGTGCAGCCGGAGTGTATCCAAGCTCAGCACATTAGCCAAGGAGCGATAAGCTCGGAGCATGTGAGTCAAGGGGCAATAACAGCAGAGCATGTGAGTCAAGGGGCAATAACAGCGGAGCATGTGAGCCAAGGAGCAATAAGCTCGGAGCATGTGAGTCAAGGGGCAATAAGCTCGGAGCATGTGAGTCAAGGGGCAATAAGCTCGGAGCATGTGAGTCAAGGGGCAATAACAGCGGAGCATGTGAGTCAAGGGGCAATAAGCTCGGAGCACGTGAGCCAAGGAGCAATAAGCTCGGAGCATGTGAGTCAAGGGGCAATAAGCTCGGAGCACGTGAGCCAAGGAGCCATAACAGCGGAGCATGTGAGTCAAGGGGCAATAAGCTCGGAGCACGTGAGCCAAGGAGCCATAACAGCGGAGCATGTGAGCCACGGGGCAATAAGCTCGGAGCACGTAAGCCACAGAGCAATAAGCTCGGAGCACGTGAGCCAAGGAGCCATAACAGCGGAGCATGTGAGTCAAGGGGCAATAAGCTCGGAGCACGTGAGCCAAGGAGCCATAACAGCGGAGCATGTGAGTCAAGGGGCAATAACAGCGGAGCACGTAAGCCAAGGAGCGATAAGCTCAGAGCACGTGAGCCACGGGGCCATAACAGCGGAGCACGTGAGCCACGGGGCAATAAGCTCGGAGCATGTGAGTCAAGGGGCAATAAGCTCGGAGCATGTGAGTCAAGGGGCAATAACAGCGGAGCATGTGAGTCAAGGGGCAATAAGCTCGGAGCACGTGAGCCAAGGAGCGATAAGCTCGGAGCATGTGAGTCAAGGGGCAATAACAGCGGAGCATGTGAGTCAAGGGGCAATAACAGCGGAGCATGTGAGCCAAGGAGCGATAAGCTCGGAGCATGTGAGTCAAGGGGCAATAACAGCGGAGCACGTGAGCCAAGGAGCGATAAGCTCGGAGCATGTGAGTCAAGGGGCAATAACAGCGGAGCACGTGAGCCAAGGAGCGATAACTGCGGAGCACGTGAGCCAAGGAGCGATAAGCTCGGAGCATGTGAGTCAAGGGGCAATAGCTGCGGAGCACGTGAGCCAAGGAGCGATAGGCTCGGAGCATGTGAGCCACGGGGCGATAACAGCGGAGCATATCAGCCAAGGAGCAATAAGTTCTGAGCATGTGAGCCATGGGGCGATAACATCGGAGCACGTGAGCCACGGGGCAATAAGCTCAGAGCACGTGAGTCAAGGAGCGATAAGCTCGGAGCATGTGAGTCAAGGGGCAATAACAGCGGAGCACGTGAGCCAAGGAGCGATAGGCTCGGAGCATGTGAGCCTTGGGGCAATAACGCCAGAACATTGTACGTTCTCGTCTATTCGTACTACATCGGCGAGAACCTCTGCACTGCAGCAATTCGGGATGTCGTCTTTCGCTTTCCGTGAACTAGATGAGAAGATTGAGTTAACGATACAATTCGAAGAAGCTTATCCGCATGAAAACTATGTATTTGTCGCAATGACCAACCATTCTTCTTGTTATGCAGTTCTGAAGTCGCAGTTCGCGGATCATGTCGTCATTGAAATTATCCGTATACGCATCGGTCCACAACCGGAAGGATTCGTGTCGTGGATCGTAATTGGATAGCTCAAGAACACTTCGCAAATAACGATTCGTGATTATGGGTAACCGTCAGTGCCAACATGGCTCTGGCGGTTATTCACCCACGTATTTCAGCCGTTTATCCCCGCTAATCCCTCGTGTATGTACAGATGCCGTTACAACTTATCAGGTAGGCACATACAATGTGGTGGTTACACAGGCATAACTGTCCTAGGGGGTGAAGCGAATTGCGGAGAGTGAAACTGCGTCGGCGTCGGCTCCGTTCTACAAAAAAGCGTAAACGGAGAATGCGCAGATGGAGTCCCAAGCTAAAAATACCTGCACATTCTTATCCGGTCTTATCCGTGATCATTCCTGTCTTAAATGAACGCCGCACGCTGTCAAAAGTCATTGAACAGGCTGCCCGAGTCCATCCAAGGACAGAAGTTATCGTGGTATCGAACGGCAGTACAGACGGATCAGATCGGATTGCTGAGTCAATGGGAGCCCGGGTGCTCCGATATGATCAGCCATTAGGGCATGACATAGGGCGAACCGTTGGGGCACAGGCAGCTCGGGGGAATATTTTATTATTCTTGGATGGCGATATGGTGATCGCATCCTCGAAGCTCAGACCTTATATACGGAAGGTTGAAGAAGGCAAAGACATTGTACTTAATGACTATTCAGGACCTGTGAATCGCCATGAAGTGCATCAGGTCGTCTTGGCCAAGCATGCGCTTAACGCGCTGCTATCACGTCCTGACTTGAAGGGGGCATCAATGACAGCGGTGCCCCACGTCATTAGCCGTCGGGGATTGGAAGTTATCGGAGCGGATGCGTTGTCCGTACCGCCGCTCGCACAGGCCATGGCCATCAACAAAGGGCTCGTTGTCACGACCGCTCCTTCCATCGATGTAGGGAAATTGAACCGAATTCGCACCAAAGGGCACATAGCGGATCCATTAGAACAGCTCATCAATGACGATCATATGCGGGCAGTTTGCTGGCTGCTCGAACAGGCTGGAGATCGTGGTGGACATACTGACTTGACTAGACAACGATGGCGGGTGAATTAAGTGAAACTAAGGAGAAAGCGACAACGGCGCATCAAGATACGGCGTAGAACCCGGCAAGTATTCAGCGTGGCCAGTCGGCGGCGACGCAAAAAAATCCGCCAGCGGAAATCCCAACGGAGGACGAGGAGGAAGCCTCGCCCAATTGCTCCGAAGGTTAGCATCACGGCTGTTCCCCGCGTCCCACGGGAAATGTGCATGGAGGCCTCAAGGGCTGGACAGGTGCAAGGCATCGAATACGCTATGCAACAAGAAGTGTCGACAGAAGTCCCGCGCCCAATCGTCAAGAATGAGATGCAGAGGCGGTTTGCATCGTTTATGGAGCCTTATCGCCCCATCCTGCGGCACTTTGAGTGGATAAGGGCTATGGCTGAATCGTTCCGAGACGGGTTCGTACAGAGTCGTTTCCCTCAGGCTGCAGATGCGGTGCTTGTGCCGACAACGAAGCGTGTAGACGTCGTGCTCAGCGCATGCAATGAGGAGAGAAGCATTGGAGCTGTTCTGCAGCAATTGCAGCAATTGTCGCTAAATGATCTCTTTGTCATTATCAATGGTTCCAAAGACGGTACGCTGCAGGTCGCCAAAGAGCAGGCCCAGGAGGCAACCATTGTTCATTATACCGATCCGCTAGGGCACGATATAGGCCGCTCAATAGGGGCAAGGCTGTCGGACGCTGATATTGTATTGTTTATGGATGGGGACTTTCCAGTATCTGCTGATAATTTGGCTCCGTTCATATGGGCAATTGAGACGGGGGTCGATGTTGCACTGAATAATATTACTCCATTACTTCATCATTTCGGACAGCAGGATGGAATTACGCACTGCAAGCAATGGCTCAATCGCTGCTTGGGGAGAGAAGATCTGTATGCGAACTCAATGACAGCAGTTCCGCATGCCCTTAGCCGCCATGCCATCGAGACGGTGGGTGAAGAGGCGCTCTGTGTTCCACCCAAGGCGCAGGCACTTGCTATCGTACGGGGGCTCCATGTTCAGGCCGTACAGGTCGTGGACGTCATTCATAATAACCGAATTAGACAAACGAATGTCGGAGCAAGCAATCCGGTTGCCACATTAATTCTTGGCGATCACATGGAAGCCTTTCAGGCGCTAATGATGGAGAGGGATACAGTTCAGACAGACAACGTGGAGCGAGAGCGCATTGCAAGGGGAAGAAATGTTGGTTGAAGAAATCATATCCGTATCCACACACCAGTATGATCATTTCAACATATAATGCGCGCAAGTAACGGATAAATGTGCGAGATCAAGTATCGAACGCATATGTTCATGTAGGGAGGATGTACGTCATGAAGGGCATCATATTGGCTGGGGGGACTGGAACCCGTCTCTATCCACTGACCAAGCTAATGAATAAGCACTTAATACCTGTAGGCAAACATCCTATGGTTAGCTATGGGATAGAACGATTGCGCTCAGCGGGCATAACCGACATTTTCATGGTGATTGGTAAAATGTCTGCTTCGTTGTATACCGAGTATTACGGCAGCGGCCAGTCTATGGGGGTGCGCATAACGTATGCAATTCAAGATGAAGCAGGGGGCATCGCGCAGGCGCTGTCATTGGCAGAGCCCTATTTGACGCGGGATGAGAAGTTTGTTGTGTTGCTGGGCGACAACTTATTTTTGGACAATTTAACCCCTTATGTAGAAGCGTTTCATCAACAAGATGCTGGAGAGGCCCGTATTCTGCTCAAAAAAGTCAAGGATCCGCATCGATACGGCGTCCCTAAATTCGATAGAGAGCATCAAGATCGAATAGCATGCATTGTAGAAAAGCCAAAAAGCCCCCCATCATCCTATTGTGTTACTGGCATATACATGTACGATACTCAGGTGTTCGAACATATTCGTGCAATTGAGCCATCCGCGCGAGGGGAACTGGAAATTACCGACGTGAACAACTGCTACGCGCAAGCTGGCAAGCTGCAATACAATACGCTTCAGCAATGGTGGATCGATGCGGGTACATTCGATTCCTTATCAGAGGCTTCGCAGCAATTGTGGGAGGTGCGGTTGTGACGCATTTGCTCGTAACCGGCGGCATGGGATTTATCGGGAGCAACTTTATTTTATATATGCTCTCTCAATATGAGGGATTGCGCATTACGAATTTGGATGCACTCACTTACGCTGGCAACCCAGATAATGTGGGGGACGTTGTAACATCCGGTCGTTATCGTTTTATTAAAGCGGACATTACAGATCAGGCGCGTCTCGAACAGATCTTTGCGGAGACGGCGTATGATGCGGTTGTCCATTTCGCGGCCGAGTCCCATGTTGATCGCAGCATTTCTGATCCAGAGGCATTTGTTCGTGCGAATGTATTTGGAACACTTCAGCTGCTGGAAGCTGCGAAGCGTCACCAGATCTCGAAGTTCATTCATGTATCTACGGATGAAGTATATGGATCGCTAGGCAATACAGGTTATTTCACAGAAGAGTCTCCATTGGCGCCGAACAGCCCCTATTCTGCATCGAAAGCGGGATCTGACTTGCTTGTGCGAGCTTATGCACATACGTATGGAATGCCTGTTGTAATTACTCGATGCTCCAATAATTATGGACCAAGACAGTTCCCAGAGAAGCTTATTCCGACGATTATCCTGCGTGCATTGCATGATGAACCGATTCCTGTATATGGTGATGGGATGTACGTACGGGATTGGCTGTATGTTACAGACCATTGTGCGGCAATTGATGCGGCATTGAGAGCGGGCAAGGCAGGGGAAGTCTATAACATTGGCGGGCATAATGAGCGTACGAATATTGACATCGTGAAGATGATTCTTCAAGTGCTGGATAAACCGGAATCACTCATCTCCTTTACCTCAGATCGTCCTGGACACGACAAGCGTTATGCCATTGACCCAGCAAAAAGTGAGCGTGAGTTGGGATGGCGCCCAACCGTCAATCTGGAGCAAGGGATGCAGGAAACGATCGATTGGTATGTATCCAACCGAACTTGGTGGGAGAGGGTTCGGACCGGCGCTTATTTAGGCGCACGCTGATTCAGGCTTCAGGCATATAGGCTTTATAGGCAGATAACTGCATGATGACAAGGGAAGGTGAAGGCATGAGTACGACTGTGGGCCGCAAGAGGCCGCTGCTTATTCTAACTACAGCTTCTATTCGTACTCCACGCAAAAGAAAGCGTCGCCCGCTTGGCAAGCGATTGCGAACAAAGAATGGTCGAGTGGGCAGTCTGAGACGCAAAGGGGCGCGAAGAGGGTTACGGAAAAAGGGGGTTCTGAGATCGAGGCTATCGAAGCTATCGAAGCAGTCGAGGCTGCCGAAGCTAGGAAAAAACGACCCTGTTATTCATCAATTCATTCCAACCATCCCCAATCTGGAGGATGAGAAGCGGCTTAGCTTTGAAGATGGATACCGTCATGGAAGGTATGAGGGAGGCGAGTTGATTCTGGCGAATTTATTGCCTGAGAATACGTATCTCCCTGATATATCCGTAGAAGACGTCATCACTGCAGGCTTCGAACAGTTCCGGCATCAGTTGCAGTCGTTCATAGAACCGGAGGCAGTATGCGCAGAGCTTCATAAGGCGCTGGAAGAGCGAAGACCGATGTCCCTTGTCCGACTTGGTGATGGAGAGATGTTCGCCTTGGCACATGATAAAGTCGTTTCGACTGAACTCGTGCGTAGACATGGCGATTTCCTGGCCTATGCAGGACTTGAAATTCCTGATCATAATTGCCGGGAACAATTGGCTGAAGCTGTGCGCAAAGCGTCATTTGTCGGTGTACCTACCTTCCGTTCTCCGAATTTCCATGGCCTCCTCTTGCCGGTGCTTCGTGCACATGGCATACACATGGGTGATATGAGGCTGACCGTTTCGACAGTGAATTACGCTATTGCATTGCAGGGACACCTGTATGGCTTGCTTAGAAGGCGCCGCGTATTGACTGTGGGCAATGCCGCCGTGGGATTAGCATCCATGTTGAGGAAGCGAGGAATTACAGTAACCGGTACAATTGCTCCTGTTCGGGGGACAACGGATATCCCACGCATTCTAGATGAGGTGTCCCGATATGAATTTGATATCGCTTTGGTAGCGGCAGGAATTCCAGCGGTCATCCTGGCACAGCAAATAGCAGAGCGATACAACAAAGTGGCCATTGATTTCGGCCATTTAGCGAATAAGATCGCGGATGGAGTCATTGCAATATGAAGTTGAGATTGGATTCGGTAGTGTGAACTTGCATTAAGGGGAAGGGGAGGTGTGACACGTTAATGACTCGACATCGTCGGCCGGTACTGCAGAAGACGCGGAGGGCAGGAGCTCGAACATCAAACAGCACACACCAGCTATCAGGGAAGGGCAAGGGTGACCGAAGGCAAGACCGATTCGATCATGGTTATTCGTTAGGTTATGTCAGAGGCTTTCAGGCAGGTCAAGAACGGTATGGCACCCCATTCGACGGAACGAGCATCATTTTACCTGTTTATAATCAACGGAATCAGCTGGAGCAGTGCTTGGACAGTATTTTCTCGAATACGGACAGACCAATCGAAGTGATCGTTGTTGATGATGCCTCCACCGATGATACGCTGGCCTATCTGCAAAGGCTTAGCGGACAGATTAGATATCACAGCCATGAGACCAATCGAGGTCTGGCAAGTGCAATCAATACTGGATTGATGATGTCCAAAGGCAGCACGATATGCATATTGAACAGTGATACGCTCGTAACGCCGAAGTGGTTGTCCGGTATGCTGAATTGCTTACACAGCAACATAGAATTTGGTATGGTTGGATCAGTGTCGAACCGTGTTGACGGCGAGCAGCAGATACCTGTGCCTTACGAACATGTCCAAGATATGTATGACTTTGCTGCTGAATATAATATCCCAGATGCAAGCCGGTGGCATAGCACAGATCGTTTGTTCCATGTGTGCCGCCTTATGCGCCGCAGCACATTTGAAGCGAATGGATACTTTGATGAGCGATTTGAGAATAGCGGATTTGCAGATGAAGATTATCATTTGCGCATGCGGCTGCTAGGGCTCAAGCTTATCGTATCGAGGGACGTATTTATCCATCGCTCGTTCCAAGCAAGCCTGCAGGAGCAGGACGGTCACACTCAATCTAGTCAGGATAAGCATGCGGCTTTCTTTCAAGAGAAGTGGGGCAATGCTTATGATTGGCTTCAGCGTATTCGTACGCAGCATGGGATGCTTGCGGGCCGGCAATGTCAGGCATTTTATCCGTCTCAGGTGGCAGTTACTGGACTAAACGATGCAAATTATTGGATTGAAAATGGGGCAAAACGTCCAGTTCAAGGGGAGTTGCGTATCCCGATTGTAAGGGTAAGTCAGCTTGAATTGCGAGGCTGGCCAACAGGAGTACCAATTGAGGCTGCTGCGGTTGCGGAGAAATGGAGTAAACAGCATGCAACAGAGGGAAAGATTCCTGACGGTGCTGTATTTAAAACGGAACTAGGAAAGTATTATCGTCGTGAGGGTGAAGCATGCAGAGAGCTTGTTAGTGATCATGCGCTGAACCGCTGGGGATTCGCTGATAAGGTAGCAATCCGTACGGAACAAGAGAGAAGCGACCTTACGGAACAGTTGCCAATTATGGCGCACCCGGTCATTCATTCCTATCACATTTGAGGAATTGAAGAATGGAAGCTAGGCCTTGTGCTTGGGAGGGGAGAATATTGCAACATTTTATCACGGACATGATTGGTCAAATGTCATATACGCAGCGGCATATGGCGCGCGTGCTTGACGCAGAGCGGCATGTAGCGGCTCGCATGGCGCAAATCGTGCATGCACTGCCGGATGTTGACCCTCAATTCGGGGGGGAGAACGATTATAAGGAATACTCCCAGGCATTAACGAAAAGTATCGTAGCTTATCTGAACGGAATCGCAGAGCTAGAGGAAGCGATGGCGGAACAGCTGCAGTATGTGTTGAAGGAGATTTCGGATGATGCAGAGGAATAATGCGCATGCAAGGGGGGGATCTGCATGAATAGAGAACAGTCCTATCACGGCATTCTGGAGGCTATGGCCAAGATGCAGGGCAATGTAGCGAAGATCCTAGAAGCTAAAGCAGTAGAGGCCGAGAAGATGCGCAACTGGACGTTGAATCATATGACAGAGCATTCGTTCACGAATCATCGGGAACAGATTGTCGAACCTCTTGACGTGCATGCGCAAGTGGTTGAAGTAATCGAGAGTTTGACGAAGCTGCAAGTCAGTCTGTCCCACAATATGAAGGTACTGCTCCGGCGTGAGGAATCCGAGGGTTACGGGGATAGCCTCGGAGGGGGCATGTTGAATGGAGAGTTCGGAATAGGAGACAAAATGTAATGGCTGCAGCGCACGAGGAGCAGCAGGTGCAGATTGAAATGATCAAGGCTATTGTGCAGAGCCAATCCGCATTGGCACGTATGTTGAATCAAATGGCTGACCTCACAGCACATTCAGATGCTGCAACGAAATTGCTCAAGGACAATATTCGTCTGTTGTCCATGTATCAGCTTGCACTATGCGGCATGGTCACAGGTTTTCAGACCCGTATTCACAAGACAGGCACAGCTGCGCCTCCATGGCTGCATCCGGATTGTCAATTCGAGGAGATGAGAGTGGAGGAGGGAGAAGTTGCAAGTGAATAAGCTGAAGCGAGCACGGAGATCCCGGCGGCAAATAGGACAGCAGAAGTTGGTGAGCGGCATTGGATCAACGGGAAGCGTAAGGAAAGCGGGCAAGCAGGTTGCGCAACGGAAATCGCAACGCCGTCTTCAGATTGTGAAGCAGCCCGATCGTCGGCGTACAACGAAGCAATTTGCCTCAACACATTCGACTCATCATCGCATTCAGCATCCTGCATATCAAGATGGATATCGGGTGGGGTATGCGAAAGGATATGAAGATGCACATCAACTGTCCTATGCCAATCAAGCATAACGAAGTGAACAGTCTGACACTTGCATGGGCAAGAGGAGGGCTGTTTTTTAATGGCTATCGAGTGATAGGATTCGGGCAAGAAGGAACTTGAACAAGTATCACGTTTGGGTAAACGGGGTAGAACGATGCGCAGTTGTATGCCTGCGCATCGTCAGAAACTTGATTTTCGTTTACAGCTCTCTATAAATTGGTTTCAAGGGGAGAGACATAGCTTCCTGCTTGAATGTGGCTCCAGTTGTATGACGTCAAGCGTGGTTCCGCCTACCAGAGGTAGATCGAGCCACATGCGCATAACGCTTACTCCCCATGCACGAGGAATGATCGTATCCCACATGATTCCACGCTGCTGCACTTCCCATTGGGAGATCGCCTTGTGAGCTCGTAGACGAGTGCTGCCGCTATAGTTGTGTTCCGCACTGTCGAGTAGCTGTTCACGCGGTTGAAGTCGAATATAAACCAGGTCGGAAGCAAGATGAACGTCCATCTCTTCTGGTTGAACGATTCTGTCTCCATGCTGCTCGCTCCATTTTCCCCAGTGTTCAGATAGCTTGTGACTTAGTAATTGTGCAAGTTCTAGGTCTTGCATATCGTGCCTCCTCTCGATGAGATGCAATATCTGCCGTGCAGATCAAAATCGATTGCAAGCAGCGTCTCAGTTGTTGTGCGTATCCTACCTTTTGGAATAGAGATTGTAAATAGAATCCAATCCAGGAAATCCAAACAAATGGTCAAACAAAGCGTTTACATACAGGTATTTATTTAAATTTCTTTGTTTTTCTCATGAAATCATCGCCGCATAAGCAAAGTTGAGAAATTGCGAGGTAATGATGCTGTAATGAGAGATAAGATGGGATTAGTTGATCACAATTGCCCGGAAATGGAGAAATTATGGTTTTCATTTCATTTACAGCAGGAGGGGGAAAGGCGTAAGATTCAGTTCAGCAACAACAACGTTATCCGTTGCGTCTCAATCGCTGAATTCCGCAGGAAGCGGAAGCGGGGGAACCAATCAAGTGAATGGAGCTGAGTGGACAGTCAGCAGCCACCGTTCGCATGGGGTGAATCCGGCACAGGATTACTGTCCTGGCTGGTAGGGCGACTCTTCGCGCCCGAATCCGTCAGCTAACCTCGTAAGCGTACGGGAGAGGCGCGCCTGATCATATGGCGACGCACCTCTTTCTTGCAAGTAGGGCTTCGGACAGATGAACAGGAGGAACTGGATATGTACGATGCGGACCGGGTCATTACAGTGTTCGCAGGCTGTGAGACGGGGATTGAATTCATACGTCAGTTGAAAGGAGCAGGATATTCGGTGGCGGGAATTGCCCATAATGGGCGATTGGCAAAGCGATTGGAAGGTATTGGCGTTCATTCCATATGCCGAATCAATACGACGGAGCCGAAGGCGTGGGCCGTCCCTCATGTCCCGATTGGCCGAATCTATGTGTTTGAACAGAGCTTTGCGCTTTCCTGCCGGCTGCTTCAAATATGCCGGCAATGGACGACGGATCCGATCACAATCGTGACGAAGCGTCATCATCCGCAGTCGATCTACCGATTGCTTGGTGCAAATTACGTCATTTATACGCAATCGGATCAAGTTTCATTTTTACTATCAGATATCATCTAATTTATCCATATAGGCAATGCTCACCGCTGAATCCCATTCATGGGAACGGGGGAACCAATGTTAGTGCGCCAGCTGTACATCTGCAGTTCGCGCAAGGGGTGAATCCGGCACAGGAATCTGTTCCTGGCTGGTAGGGCGACTCTTCGCGCCCGAATCCGTCAGCTAACCTCGTAAGCGTCCAAGGAGGCAGCCTTTATTTCGTCGTGGAACATTCGCACGTTTATTTGACGATGCGTGAGTGAAGCCACACGGAAAGGGTCCCTCTTTCCGTGTGGCTTTTTGTGTTGCCTGCGCGTTCCTACAGAGCGAGAAGTCTTGGTAGGGGCGGGATCGCGGCAGCATTGCCTGGAGAGATGAGAACCTTATTCAGGAGGAGGAAGGGACTATGTTTGATGCAGTCATGATGATTCTTCTCGCACTGCTTGGACTAAGCGTAATGGGCATTCTCCATTGGTGCAAGGCGGAAGTGGATGAACGGGGTGATCGCTCATGATGATCGTGTTATTCACCTTGATTACGGCGCTGTTCATTTATTTGTTATATGCCTTAGTCAAGCCGGAACGATTTTAGTTTGGGCAGAGTGATTGTTGATATTTGTACATTAGAGAAGGGTGGAACGGAACAATGAGTGCAATCGAATGGATCGCCATTGGAATTACCTTATTGCTTGCCTTGGCGATAGCGCGTCCGATCGGAATATATATGGCAGGGGTGTTTGATAATAGCGGAGCTCCAAGACCGCTGGATCTTGTATTTGGTCCGATAGATCGTATTTTATTTAAGTGTTTCGGCATTAAGGATCAATCGCAAAGCTGGAAGGCATACGCCTTTACAGCAGTTGCCACGAACGTGCTAATGATTGTGGTGACGTATGCAATATTCCGCCTTCAAGGGGTATTGCCGCTCAATCCGAATGGCATTCCTGGCATGGAACCGGGAGTAGCATTCAATACGGCGATCAGCTTCATGGCGAATACGAACTTGCAGCACTATAGCGGTGAAAGTGGACTGTCTCCGCTGTCACAAATGACGGGCATTATTTTCTTGATGTTTACGTCACCTGCTACTGCGCTTGCGGCAGTAATGGCGATTATTCGCGGTTTGACTGGTAAGCCGCTCGGCAACTTTTTGGCAGACCTTGTGCGTTCGATTACGCGCATTTTCCTGCCAATTGCGATCGTTGCCAGTGTACTGTTCATCTGGAATGGGGTTCCGCAATCCCTAAGTCCAATGGAAAGTGCAGTAACCGTTGAAGGAGCAGAGCAGCACATTCCTCTCGGCCCTGTAGGAGCTATGATGTCGATTAAGGAGCTTGGCAACAATGGCGGCGGCCACTTTGGAGCGAACTCCGCACATCCATACGAGAATCCGAACGGTGTGACGAATTTAATTCATATTTTACTCATGCTGATGCTATGCACGGGGCTGCCGTTTGCCTACAGCCGCATGGTCGGCAACAAGAAGGAAGGGCGAGTGCTGTTCGTCTCCATGGCGATCTTGTTCCTCATTATGCTCGGATCATCGCTTACGGCCGAACATATGGGCAATCCTGTGCTGAACGCAGCAGGATTAAGTGGAACAGGCAGCATGGAAGGGAAGGAAGTGCGCATTGGCGTTGTGCAATCGTCACTGTATTCGGTCGTTACGACTGCATCGGAGACGGGCGGAGTCAATAATATGCATGACACGCTGACACCACTCGGTGGCTTGATCCCGATGGCGAATATGATGCTGAATACCGTATTCGGCGGCGTCGGTGCTGGATTTATGAACGTGCTGCTGTACGTCATGATCGCCGTATTCCTATCCGGTCTCATGGTCGGACGGACACCTGAATTTTTGGGCCGCAAGCTGGAAAGTAAGGAGATGAAACTGCTGGCGGTTACCTTGCTGGTGCATCCGATATTGATTCTAGTACCGACTGCAATTGCAGTTGCTACACAGGCGGACACCCTGTCCAATCCAGGATTCCACGGATTGTCGCAAGCATTATATGAGTTTACATCATCTGCGGCGAACAATGGATCCGGGTTTGAAGGGTTGGGAGATGCAACGCCGTTTTGGAACATTTCCACAGGTATTGTCATGTTCTTAGGGCGCTACGTATCGCTCGTTACGCTCCTTGCCGTAGCAGGATCGATGGCGAAGAAGCAGCCAATTCCGAACACAAGTGGTACGTTCCAGACGAATACGGCGCTGTTCGGTATCGTATTTGTCGGCACAGTACTTATTGTGGGTGCTCTGACGTTCTTCCCGGTAGTCGTGCTCGGTCCGGTCGCAGAACATCTGACGTTGTGGAAATAAGGGGGAACGGAAAATGAAGACGGAAAAACAGATGAAAACACCTGCGCCATTTGAACCGGCGCGTACGCATACACATCAAGACAAGGAACGGAGCATGTTCCAAGGCAGCTTAATGCGGGCAGCATCGATCGATGCGCTGCGGAAGTTCGATCCGCGCCAGATGGTTAAAAACCCGATGATGTTTATTTGCGAGGTTGGCTTCGTTATTACACTGCTGCTTACGTTCGTGCCGGATGCCTTTGGTTCGCCAATGCCACGTTGGTTCAACGGCGCGGTCAGCTTCATCTTATTCATTACGGTTTGGTTCGCGAACTTTGCTGAGGCTCTCGCTGAAGGTCGCGGCAAGGCACAGGCGGATTCGTTGAAGCAGGCGAAGCGGGATTTGTGGGCGAACAAGATAACCGAAGGTGGAACGGTTCGCGTATCCTCATCCGAGCTCCGTAAGGGTGATGTCGTAGTCGTTAGTGAAGGGGAGACGATTCCTGGCGATGGCGAGGTCATCTCCGGATTGGCCTCTGTGGATGAATCAGCGATTACTGGGGAGTCTGCGCCAGTATTGAAAGAAGCAGGCGGGGATTTCTGCTCGGTAACTGCTGGAACGAAGGTAATTAGTGATGAGATTCGTATTCGGATTACAAGCGATCCGGGAGAATCGTTCTTGGATCGAATGATTTCATTAGTTGAAGGCGCGCAGCGCAAGAAGACTCCGAATGAGCTTGCTCTTCATACTGTACTTGTCAGCTTGACGCTTATCTTCTTGGTTGTCGTTGTGACCTTGCCTGTATTCAGTCATTATTTGCAGGTCGAATTGAATGCGGCGGTGCTAATTGCCCTGCTGGTCTGCTTGATTCCTACTACGATTGGGGGGTTGCTGTCCGCGATCGGTATTGCAGGTATGGACCGCGTAACTCGGTTCAATGTCATTGCAACGTCAGGTAAGGCGGTTGAAGCCTGCGGGGATATTCATACAATTATTCTAGATAAGACGGGAACCATTACGTTCGGGAATCGCTTGGCTCATGAACTCATTCCGGTGCAAGGAACGAATGTAAACACATTGTCTCAGTGGGCAGCTGTTGCCTCTCATCATGATGAGACACCTGAAGGTCGCTCTGTCGTGGATTGGGTATCCAAGGCAGGAATTAAGTATGAAGCAGAACTTGCTATACAAGGGGAATTCATCCCGTTCAAAGCGGAAACACGCATGAGCGGTGTTGACCTGAAGGATGGGCGCAGCGTGCGCAAAGGGGCTGTTGATGCGGTGAAACGCTGGGTTATCGCCCAGGGAGGTACCGTTCCGCAGGATTTGGATGCCAATTCAGATGCGATTGCTTCTGCTGGCGGAACGCCGCTGGCTGTGGCCTTCGGACGCGATATTTATGGGCTGATCTACTTGAAGGATACGGTGAAGCCAGGCATGCGGGAACGGTTCGAACAGCTTCGCCGCATGGGCATTCGCACCGTCATGTGTACAGGGGATAATCCACTGACGGCAGCAACCATTGCTCGGGAAGCGGGGGTAGATGACTTCATCGCAGAGAGCAAGCCAGAAGATAAGCTGGCTCTGATTCGCAAGGAGCAGGCGGCAGGGAAGCTGGTAGCAATGACTGGAGACGGTACGAATGATGCTCCGGCACTGGCACAGGCGGATGTCGGCATCGCGATGAACAGCGGTACGGCAGCAGCGAAGGAAGCGGCAAATATGGTCGATCTCGATTCTGATCCGACGAAGGTCATTGAGGTGGTATCGATCGGCAAGCAGCTTCTCATGACGCGCGGCGCATTGACGACATTCAGTATTGCGAACGATGTGGCGAAATACTTTGCTATCATTCCAGCAATGTTCATGATTGCCATTCCGCAGATGTCAGCCCTGAATATTATGGGCTTGCATTCGCCCGTATCGGCCATTTTGTCGGCGCTCATTTTTAATGCCATCATCATTCCGTTATTAATTCCGCTGGCGGTCAAAGGCGTGGCGTATAAGCCGATGTCTTCGGCTAAGCTGCTGCAGCGCAACCTGTTCGTATACGGCTTGGGCGGATTAGTAGCTCCGTTCGTCGGCATTAAGCTGATCGATCTAATTGTGGGCATTTTAGTGTAACCTTGCAACAATTGTAACTGCAAATAGCCGAATAACAACCTTAACTGTAATAGCTGAGTAGCTGTCCCAAATTGTAATTAGCGGCAATAACTGAAATAACGCTAATGGTTGGTATGTAGATAGAGAAGATTGTTGAAATAATCATATCGGGTTCAAGCAAGGAAGAAGAGAGGATGAACGAACATGACAGAGCGTATGAATATTGGTGGAGCGATGGTGCGGACGACAATCGGCTTGCTGCTGCTGTGCGGCCTTGCTTATCCATTTGCGATGACGGGGCTTGCACAGGCGGTAATGCCGAATCAAGCGAACGGCAGCATGGTATACAATGAGAAGGGGGAGTTGCTGGGTTCGAAGTTGATCGGACAGACATTTACAGAACCGCAATATTTCCATGGGCGAATATCTAGCATCGGGAACGATGCTGCTGGCTCTGGTTCGCCGAACTACGCTCCTTCGAATCCAGCGCTTAAAGAGAGAGTTGAGAAGTCAGTTGAGGAATGGGGCAAGGAGAATCCAGATGCGGATGTGAAGCGGATTCCACAGGATTTGCTGACCAACTCTGCCTCGGGACTGGATCCGCACATTACACCGGAGGCGGCACGTGTACAGCTGCCTCGTGTAGCGAAGGCTAGCGGAATCTCGAAGGAACGACTTGAACAGTTGATTTCGAAATATACAGAAGGAAGAGACTTGGGAGTATTCGGTCAACAGCGCATCAATGTATTGTTGCTGAACCTGGAAGTACAGCACGAAATGAAAGGTTAGGTGTCGGCTGTGAATGAAGGGGATGAGTACCGTAGGCAATCGCCGGAAATGATATTGCGAATGCTTGAGCAGATGAAGCGGGGAAGGCTGCGGATTCTTATGGCTGTTGCCAGTGGGGCGGGCAAGACGACACAGCTGCTGCTGGAAGGGGTGAATTGTACCAAGCAAGGGCTGGATGTGGTGTACGGCACAGTGCTGCCGACGCAGGAAATATGGAATGAGGCTGGGCTGCACGTTGGCATTGATTCTTCCCCCATTCAAGCCATTCCGATGATCGCATGGCAGAGGGATGGACAGGATCGTTACGACATCGATGTGGAGGCCATTACAGTTCGGATGCCGGATGTGGTGCTTATTGATGGACTTGCTCATCGTAATCGACCGGAAGCCTTACGTTCAACGAGGCTGGAAGATGTAAGAGAATTGTTGAAACGGGGCATGAACGTAATTGCGACGATGAATGCTTATGAAGAGGAAAGTGTTCAAGCTGCGGCAAAGAAAATGACCGGCGTCGTCAGCGAATGGACGATACCAAGTGAGGCATTGAAGGAGGCAGACGAAGTCCGCCTCCTTGATGTGTCTGCAGAGTCTTTAATGGAGCGTAGAATGCAGGGGCAGTTCAGTCGAGCTAAGCATTCGCGGAAGCATCGAGCGGAAGAGCGAAGCCGTATAAGTATATTGCGCGAGCTCGCGCTCCGCACGATGGCGGAGCATGTCAACGGCTCACTTGAGCAGCATCGGAATGAGATGGGCCTTACAGGCCCTTCGGGAGCTTCCGAACGGATTCTTGTTCTTGCACAATACGGCTGGAATGGATCGATTCATATTCGAAGAGGGCAGCAAATTGCGAAGCGGCTTAACGGTGAACTGTATATTGTGACCTTTGTTCAGCCAGATATGGAATTGACGACGGAGCAGGCTGCATTCCGCCGCTCGCTGAAGAAGATGGCGATGAAGACGGAAGCGGTATGGGAGGAGATTGCTTCCCGATCGCGCCGCGATATGGCATCTGCACTGGCTGAATATGCGAAGATGCATGGGATAACCCGCTTCGTACTCGGCCATTCTCGTCAGACGCGGTGGCAGGAGCTGTTGAAAGGTTCGCTGATTGGAGCTCTGCTGAAACGTATCGAGATGACGGACTTGTTCCTCATTGCCGATCACTCGATTGCAGAGGGGGAGCGGATACTGCCTGCCCGCCTATCCGGCGGAGCTGAGGCTGAGACGCCATTTAAGCGGGTGACGGAACAGCGGGTTCAAGAGAAGGCAGCCGGACTGAAGCGAGGGAAGCTGAAAGTGATTATTGGTGCGGCACCCGGGGTAGGGAAAACCTATCATATGCTTCAGGAAGGCAACCGCTTGCGAGAGCAGGGCGTTGACGTCGTCATTGGCTTGCTGGAAACGCACGGGAGAGCGGAGACAGCCGGTCAAGTAGGAGGGCTTCCGGTTATTCCTCGCAAGCGCATTGCGTATAATGGCAAGATGCTGGAGGAGATGGATACGGGGGAGCTGCTCCGCATTCATGCAGAGGTTGTACTTGTCGATGAGCTGGCGCATACGAATGTGCCGGGAAGTATTCGAGCCAAGCGATATGAAGATGTCTTATGTTTGCTTGAGGCGGGGATATCCGTCGTGACGACGGTCAATGTCCAGCATATTGAAAGCTTGAATGATGCAGTAGAGCATGTAACAGGAGTACGCGTGCGTGAGACAGTTCCGGATATCGTGCTTCGGCAGGCGCGGGAGATTCAATTGATTGATGTAACGCCGCAGACGATCCAGGAACGAATGCGCGCTGGGTTGATCTACAAGGCGGATAAGGTAGATCAAGCCTTGTCGAATTTCTTCCGTACGCCGAATCTGATTGGCCTGCGGGAGCTTGCACTGCGCGAGGTTGCTGACGATGTGGATGAGCGATTGGAGTCATGGGAACGAAGAGCACTGTTCCGTGGACCGTGGCGGAGGCAGGAAGTGATATTCGTATGTATCGACTCTTGCGTGCGGCCCGAGAGATTGGTGCGCCATGGCTTCCGCATAGCCCATCGCTTGAAGGCGCCTATGCATGTGGTACATCTGCCTATTGCTCCATGGAGAAGAAGAGGAAAGACGGCAGATATGGAGAAGGAGATGGCCGCTGTGCAGGCATTGACCGAACGGCTTGGCGGTACGTACCAGGAATATGAGGCAGTTGCACGCAGAAGATGGGCCAGTACGGCTGTGCATGTAGCAGATCAACTGCGGGCAAGCCAAATCATCGTAGGGATGCCGAGTCGTGTACGCCGCTTGGGCAGGTTAGGAGCTATGAAGGCGTTGGTACGTCATGCGAGGCATATGGATGTGCTAGTTCTCTCTGAATGGGAGGACTTGCGAGTGCGATGACCTCTTATCTATCCCTCTATTTATCTATTTTTATATCAATGCCATGAATCATAGCCTTGCCGGGCTATGATTTTTTTTGTTCACAAATTAGACACGGGTTTTTAAGTTACCTTTCAGCCTCTTTTCAGCTTGATTTAGAGTTGAATCGTTAACATGAGTATAGCGATTCATACAGACTTACTTAGTTAACATGGGTGAGGTATGTCTTGGATGAAGTCTGGACAAGGGGGATACAGATGTTAGAAGTGAAGGACGTCAGTAAGCTGTACAGCGAGCGTCGTGGTGTTCAGCATATTGACTTCTCTATGGCGCGCGGCGAAGTTGTGGGCTTTCTAGGCCCTAACGGTGCGGGGAAGACGACAACGATGCGGATGATTACGGGATATTTGCATCCGACAAGCGGGAGCATCTCCATTGATGGCATTTCCATGGCAGACCATGGGGGTACGGCCAGAAGCAAGATTGGTTATTTGCCGGAAAGCCCGCCGCTGTACCCAGATATGACGGTGAAGTCGTATTTGCGTTTTGTGGCGGATATAAGAGGTGTATCGGTACGAGAACGAAGCGTGCGAATTAGTGAAATGGTAGACAGATTGGGCTTGCAAGGCAGAGAAAATCAGGCGATTCGGGGGCTATCCAAGGGCTACAAGCAGCGGCTAGGACTTGCGCAAGCCATCATTCACAAGCCGGATCTGCTTGTGCTGGACGAGCCTACATCAGGGCTAGACCCGAATCAGATCGTGGAAATACGCCAGCTCATTCGAGAGCTCGGGGAGCAGCATACGGTATTGCTCAGTACACATATTCTCCCGGAAGTGAACACACTATGCAACCGGGTCATTATTATTCATCAAGGGCAAATTGTGCTTGACGAGCTGCCTGAACAATTGGGAACCGCGCTTGGTCAAGAATCGAAGCTGCATCTCATTGTGAAGGGAACAGCTGCTGAGGTGGTTGAAGCGATAACGGTTATTCCCGAGATCGCCCACATCGAATCTGAAAGCAATGATCAAGAGGTTCATCTCCAGGTTACTGCGAAGGAGCAGGCGGATATAAGGGAAGCTCTTTTTTTCACTTTGGCTAATGCAGGGTATCCCCTGTTAGAGATGAAGCGGGAATCGACAAGTCTGGAGGATGTATTTACGAGATTGACAACAGAGGAGGAGTCTGGTGATGCGCAGATTTAGCGCGATATTTCGCAAAGAAATGCTCGCATATTTCACATCGCCGACATCTTATGCAGCTTTCTCGGTGTATGTGTTGATTTCAGGGATTATGTTTTATTTGAATTTTGTATTGTTCCAGCCTAGTATCGTTGATTTCCGGCTTGTGACGGGCAATACCACATTTATGTATATTTTTATCATTCCCTTGTTGACGATGCGACTGTTCGCAGATGAATTCCGCCACGGTACCGATGAGCTGCTGCTTACTTCGCCTGCCCGTCTGAGCGAGATTGTTCTTGGCAAATATGTTGCAGCATGTGTCTTGATGGTTGTGCTTGTCGGGTTTAGCTTGGTGTATCCATTCGTCATGTCGTTCTTCGGAACATTGGATATGCGTGTGCTGCTGACTTCTGTACTCGGATTGCTGCTGCTTACGATTGCAATGGCTTCTATTGGCTTATTTGCATCTGCACTGTCTGAGCATCAGATGGTAACCGCCATCGCTGCATTCGTGATCCTGCTCATGTTCTGGCTGCTGGATGCCATTCCTTCTTCTGCCGTCGGTGATTGGATTGCTCCATTTTCGATGAACAATCGATTGCAGTCCTTTATGAAAGGGGTACTGAATGGGCCGGACGTACTCTTTTTCCTAACACTCGCGATTGTATTTGTCGTGCTGAGTATCCAAGTACTTGAAAGAAAACGGTGGAGGTAACGAATGATGAACAAGTGGCTGCGAAGAACGAATGCGGCAGTACGATCAGTCGCTGTCCTCGGAATTTTTGTGTTGTTGACCTATTTTCTACAATCGATGACGGGGTGGCAGTGGGACTTCACGAAGAATAAGTCTTTCACGCTATCGGAACAAACGATTGCCGCTCTGACTTCGGTCGAAGATAAGGTCAATGTGAAGCTGTTCTATACGCCGCAGGATGATCCTGTGCTAATTAGGGAAGTTGCTGACATGGCAGAACAGTATGCACTGCGAAATAAACATATTAAGGTCGAACAAATTGATTTAATGAAGGAACCCTCCCTAGCACAGCAATATGGCTTAGCGGGGAGCTCCCTTGTGTTCGAGCGCGGAACGAAGCGCAAGACGGTTGGACTGTATGAGATGTTCAGTGGTGGAGAGGACTATGGGGCTTATCGTTTTAGTGGCGAGGAAAAAATGACCCAAGCACTTAGAAGCCTAACATCTGAGCGCAAAGCAACAGCTTACGTATTGTCTGGCCATGAAGAGCTGCCGTTGTCGCAAGTAACTGCCCTCCGCTCCAGCTTGGAAGAGGACAATATCCAAGTCAAAGAGCTGAATTTATATCGAGAAGGTGCAGTCCCACAGGATGCGGACATGGTCATGATACTAGGCGCCAACAAAGATATTATGGATAAGGAAGCGAAGCTTCTGCAACAGTATGTGGATGACAAGGGAAAGTTGTACATTGCGCTTGGCTTCAATCCAGACATGTCGAAATCTTGGAAGAACATTGACAGCTTGCTCAAGCATCTTGGTGTGACGAACAAGCATGCAGTCGCAGTCGAGCAGAAGAAGAGCACATTGTATGATCCATTTACGATTGTGCCTGAATACGGAGAGCATGAACTAACATCCAAGCTGTCGCAGTATAATTTGCTTACTTTGCTGACGTTGGGGCTGCCTTTAGAAGCTTCTTCTACCGATAAGCTGTCAGTGGAGCCGATCTTGAAGACTTCTACAACTTCTTATGGGGAGACAGATATTCCAAGGCTAATGCAAGAGGGAAGCGAACGCGACGATAAGGATCTTGCTGGACCATTAACGCTGGGGGTAGCCGTAACGACAACAGAGGGGAAGCCAAAGGCAGTTATTATTGGTGGATCGAGTTATATCGAAGATCAGAATCTATATACGCAGGGTAATCGGGACTTCGCGCTGAATAGCATGAACTGGCTCCAGGGGAATCAAGAACAAGTGACGATCAGGCCACGGGAGAATGATGCCTATCAAATTGCATACCTGACTCCTGGACAGGGCAAGGCAATTCTATGGACGACTGTTATCGGCTTCCCGGTGCTATTGCTTGGTATAGGGGCAGCATTATGGTGGAGAAGGAGACGGGCGTCGTGAATAATATGAGACAGATGAGAAGGCTCATCCCAACCTTTCTACTATTGATTGTATTCATAGCCGGTTATGTGTACGCCTCTACACACGATTTCTTCCGCACCAAACAGGAGAATACGGAGGCCGTGCCGCTCATAACGATGCAAGCGCAGGATATTGATTCTATTATGATAGTGGGGGAAGGTTCCCGAGTATCGCTTCATAAGAAGGGCGAACAGTGGGAGATGTTAGAGCCGCGTCCGTATCCGCTCAATTCGTATCCGATTAATGACTGGATCTCTATAGTGACAAAGGCGAAGGCAGATTCGATCGTTGAGGGAGAGTCAGCGAACCTTGGGAAATATGGCTTGGATAAGCCAACGTGGGTATTCCAGGCAACTGGTGCTAACGGGATAAGACATAATCTTAAGATCGGCAATGAAACCCCGATTTCAGGCACTTACTATGCAATGGTAGATGACAATAACAAGGTATATCAAGTCCCTGCTACTGAATGGTCGGGATTGAAGCGGAGCGCGTATGATTTTGTGTTGAAGGAACCGATAACATTCCCAATTGAACGGGTGGAACAATTCAGTTGGAGTTATGCGGGAAAAACATATAACCTAAGTTCAAATGATGATCCAGGATCCGTTCCAACGAATGTGAGTGAGGGAGAATCTTCAGCAGGGAATTCAGATTCAGGCAATCAAACAGAGATGAATTGGCGGCTTCAGGACAAGTCTATTACGGAAGATAAAGCTAATGTGCTCATCAATCAATTCCGAGATTGGTCGACAACCGAACTGCCGAAGCAGAAGAAGGAGTTATTGGCAGGATCATCTCACGAGCCAGGTTGGAAGCTGGAACTCTCATTGAAGCCGGATGCCATCAATGCTACGGAGAAGAGGATATTTGAAGGATACGTGATCGGAGAGAAGATATGGATAATCCCTCAAGATGGGCAATGGGCATATGCTGTCCCGAAGGCGAAGCTTGATGAAGCGATCAAAGAATGGGAAATTGAAGGAAATAGTGCATCTGCAACAGGTAAATAGAGTTTGTACGTGTTCATGTATATAAGTAAGAATGCATGTGGGTCTGTCCCAAGAAATGTGAGCTAGTCCTGCAAGATGAACAAAGACGCTTCCGGAACCACTGTATTGGTGGAGATGGAAGCGTCTTTTTATGCATGCTCATTCAAAATTAGGGACACCCTCTGGTTCCATTGTGTAGGAGTTATAAGAGAATTAGGTGAATCATAGAGATGCCCAATCCGAGCATTATGCTTGTAAATCCGGCCAGCGCAGCAGCAAGATCGATTGCGAGAATCCGCCGCCGAATCCATACAGTAAAGTGAGTGCTCCCGGTTTCAGACGGCCGTCTGCTAATCCTCCCGCTATCGCCAGCGGAATACTGGCTGCAGATGTATTACCATAATATTGGACACTAGTAAGCGTGCGCTCAAGCGGAATCCCACTTCGTTCACATATGGACTCAATCATCCGTAGATTAGCGCTGTGTGGCACAAAGATGTCAATTTGCTCTGTCGTGTAGCCAGTGTCTTGAAGCAATTGCTGAATGCCTACCGGAACTTGGCGGAGCGCCCACTTAAGGACTTCGCGCCCATTTTGAACTAACGTGCTGTCAGGTTTCATCTCCACATCGCCAATCCGATCGGCGACAGCCTTGCGATGCAAGATCCCGCCTAAGTCTCCTGTCGTTAATGATCCAGAAGCAAGGAAACAAGATTGCTGCTCAGCAGTCCCAGCTTCTAGAAGAATCGCTCCAGCCCCATCTCCGAATAAGATGCAAGTGCTGCGATCCGTGTAATCAACCGTGCGGGTCAGCACTTCGGTTCCAATTACTAATACTTTGCGATGCATACCAGCATCAATGAGTCCTATCGCCAATTGCATGGCACTAACAAATCCTGCACATGCATTCGATATATCAAGCGCCATTGCTTGAGGGATGCCAAGTCTTCCTTGAATGATGCCAGCCGTGCTTGGGAAGAAAGCATCTGGTGTTGATGTTGCTACAAGTACTGCATCAACCGTTTGCAGATTAACATGGTACGTGTCTGCCAGATTCTTAGCAGCTTCGAACGCAAGATCGCTGGCATATGTTCCTTCATCTACAATCCGTCGTTCAATCATGCCCGTTCGTTGAACAATCCATTCATGGTTCGTATCAACCATGTGCGACAGATCCTCATTTGTTAAGCGGCGCTCAGGCACATAGGTGCCGAATGCTGTAATTTGCGCTTTGGTGTGCAGTTTCACCGTTTGCATGCTTATCCTCCTTCTTTATGTTCGGACCGAAAGGGAGCGTGCGATCCAAGTAAATCGAGATGAATGAACGCCTAAACAAAAATTAGTGTATATAATTTAAATTAGTACCTGGTACTATAGTCTAATACTAATATGATAATACGTCCGGTAAAAAATTGTCAATCCATGCTTTTGTAATTTGCACGATTGGGGAATTCGTCATTCTTTTTAGGACAAGCTGATAACAAGATGCAAGGAGTGGAAGTATCGGAAAAACCTATCGGCATAACATCAGGCGGTCAGCGCATGCTAACATTGTTGGCACCTCAATTATGAACTGAACAAGGAGGAACATTGATGCGAGCAAAAGCAGTTTTGCTAACGTTGACGGCAGCATTAGTGATGACAATGGGGCTTACAGGTTGTGGAAATCGGGACAATATGTCCACGAAGAGTGTGCGTCAGCATAATATGAATTATGGCAATGATGGTGTAAGACCGCTCGGAACGGATCATCGTTATAACGCGAACCGCTACAATACGAACTTCTCGGGTGATGGACTACGTTCCTATAACATGAATCAGTTCAGCCCAGATGGTTATACACGCGGTTACGGTTATGATGGAGGTTACCGCACCAATAATTTCAACAATGGTACGTATGGACAGTATGGTACTTATGGTTACAATGGTTCGTATGGTAACAATGCCTTTAACGGAGGGCGCTACGGCACTCATTCCGCGAACAAGCTGGAAATGAACCAAAAACTGGCCAAAAAAATCGCTTCCATTAAGGGTGTGAAGTCGGCACATGTCATGATGACGAACAACAACAATGCTTATGTTGCTGTTGTGACCGATCATACATCTAAAGGAGTTCACAGCAAGAGCGTTAAGCCTGGACATGGACCACGGCCATACTCTGCTGGCAGCCTCGGTTCTTATGATGGTACATCTAATGTGAATGATAACATATCTGGTGACTTGAAGGCACATATTGCCAACGCGGTGAAGAAGGAAGACCCGAGCTGCAATAATGTGTATGTATCTGCCAACCCAGACTTCGTCAACCGCATGAATGAGTACAGCAAGCAAGCAGGTGCAGGCCACCCGATTGCAGGATTTGCTAATGAATTCTCTGAGATGGTGTACCGTTTGTTCCCAACCAATGTAACAAATCAATCGTACAATCATCCAACTCGCTTGCACAATATGGCTCCAGGAACAGGAACAACAGGAACTCGTTAATTTCAGGCTTCGAACGGACTTCATTCCTCACTCTGTTGAGGGCGGAGTCCTGTTTACATACTCGGATAAGGGTAGCATTTGACGAACATAAGGAATTATACTGTTTTAGCCAAACAAACACGTTAGTTAGCCCATTTTTGCGCATTACCGCACCAAGTGTAATGGCCCTTCATAGTATAAATTTGACTGTATCCCTAAACCTTGTTAAATTACAAAAACTCGGGCAAGGAGGGGTGACACTTGAAGGGTAGCGATCACAAAAATAAGTTTCTACTGACTAATCGTGAGCGCGAAGTTTTTGAATTATTAGTTCAGGACAAAACGACCCGTGATATTGCACAACAATTGTTCATTAGTGAGAAAACCGTTCGAAATCATATTTCGAATGTGATGCAGAAATTGAATGTAAAAGGTCGTTCGCAAGCGGTAGTCGAGCTAATCAAGCTTGGGGAGTTAAAAATCTAACAATAAGCTAAGCCCATCGCCCTGACAATTCAGCCTTCTGGAACACATCGGTTGATGTGGGAAGGAAGGTCTTTGATGAGTAGGTCCGGATGACAGACTCGGATAGATTCGAGCGTATACCCATGCTGCATAGAACGAGCATCGTGGCAAGTACGCTTTATTTTTTGTTCCGATGGTCATGCCCTGCAATCAACAAATGGCTTCCCGAATACGATGCAGGTATCGTTTCGGAAAGCCATTCTTTTTTATGCGGATATGGTTGTAAACAAGGTATGATAACAACAGCTGCTTACATATGCGTGCTGCCTTTTACCCATACGCGTTCAATGTTCAGATCAGCATCTGTCCATACCAAGTCAGCTTGCTTGCCAACTTCGATGCTGCCTGTATAGCCGTCGATTCCAATTTGCTTCGCAGGATTCAAGCTTGCAAGGCGTGATACTTCATGCAGCGGGAGTCCTGTAAATTGAATCATATTCTTCACAGCCTGAATCATCGTAAGCGTACTGCCTGCGAGCGAACCGCCGTCAGTCAAACGGCATACGCCTTCCTTCATCGTTACAGCGAGACCGCCAAGATCATACTGTCCATCAGGCATACCAGCTGCGGACATCGCGTCTGTAATCATTACGAGCTTGCCGGAAGCTTTCGTACGGCTCAGCATCTTGATGCAAGCAGGGTGTACGTGAATTCCGTCGGAGATAATCTCAGCTGTAATGCGGTCATCGGTAAGCACGGCTCCGGCTACACCTGGATCACGATGGTGGATTGGAGTCATTGCGTTGAACGTGTGAACCGCTTGGTTCAGACCAGCATTGGCTGCGGCCGTCACTTGATCGTACGTAGCTGCTGTATGTGCTGCAGCAGCATTTACGTCGTGAGCGCGAAGCCAGCGGATGGCTTCCGTAGCGTTGTTACGCTCAGGCGCTAAGCTCACTTGCTTCATCAGGCCAGGGAAGCGTGCATGCCAATCCTCGAACCAGTCGATTTGAGGATCGATCATGTAGATATCGTTCTGTGCGCCCTTGTACTTCGGATTCACGAACGGACCTTCCAAGTGAACGCCTGCCAATTGAGTATACTTCATGCCTTGCTTGATGTAGGCATCAACCGCTACCATAACACGATCCAGTGCTTCATGAGATTGTGTCATCGAAGTAGCGAGCATAGCAGTTGTACCGTGCTCCATATGGAACTTCGTAATTTTATCGTAAGATTCGGCATTTGCATCCATGAAGTCTGCGCCGAAGCCGCCATGAATATGCAGATCGACAAAGCCTGGTAGCACCCAGCCGCCCTTAGCGTCTACTGCTTCCTTGCCCCAAGCATCCTGCTCAGGCTGTGCCAATTCTGACCACTTTCCAATAAAGGAAATAAGGCCATCTTCTACCCGAACGACTCCATCATACAATACGCCGTTCGGTGTTACGACATTTGCATTGGTTAGGGTAAACGTTGAATTAGCCATGGAAATGTTGTGCCGCCTCCTTGTCAAGCAAAACTACTACATTCGGATGAGTTTGCAACAATGATGCCGGAATTTCTGTTGTAACCGGGCCAGTCAAAGCGCGATGAACAATGTCAGCCTTGTCCGCACCGCGAACAACGAGCATAATCATTTTAGCCTTCAAGATCGAGCCAACGCCCATTGTTACCGCTTGTGTTGGCACTTCATCAATGGAATCGAAGAAGCGCTTGTTCGCTTGGCGAGTCTCTTCTTTCAATTGGACAAGATGTGTGCCTGCATGCAGATTTTGGTCTGGTTCGTTGAAGCCAATGTGACCATTGTGGCCAAGGCCAAGCAGCTGCAGGTCGATGGATGCATCAGAGAGCATCTCATCATATTGCTTGCACTCTTGTTCCAAGTCGGCTGCATTGCCGTTTGGTACACGAGTGTTCTCTTTATTGATATCGATATGATCGAACAATTGCTTGTTCATGAACGACATGTACGATTCTGGATGGCCTTCAGGCAGACCAACGTATTCGTCCAGGTTGAAGGAACGAACATTTTTGAAGCTTACATACTTTTTCTCATTCAGGCGAATCAGCTCTTGGTAGATGCCGATTGGCGTACTGCCAGTTGCCAAGCCTAGTACGGCATTAGGCTTTGTCTGGATGAGGCTTGCAAAGATGCCTGCAGCGATTTGGTTTAATTCCTCGTTTGTTTGGAACGTTAAGATGTTCATGAACTGAGTTACCTCCCTTTATCTTTACGGTACTTGCGTACCATGCGATACGACTGCTCTAGCTTCGGAATATGATCATCGAACTGCTCCGTGACCATTCCCGCGAACAAAATATCAATTATATGGAGCTGTGCGATACGGGAAGCCATGTCACCGCGACGCATGCCTTCTTCGAGAGAAGAAGCAGATAAATGAATATCAGCAAGACTAGCAAGGCGATTTGAACCAACCTTCGTTAGTGAGATGGTGGTCGCGCCGCGCTCCTTGGCGCATTGTAGCGCATCGATCGTCTCTGGTGTCTCTCCAGAATAGGAGATGGCGAACGCCACATCAAGCTCATTCAAGTTGGCGGCGGATGTAATCTGCATATGCGGATCGGAGAAGCAGGTCGCGCGTTTGCCAACACGAATCAGCTTCTGGTAGAAGTCCAATGCTACGATACCGGACGTTGCCATTCCGTACAGATCAATCTGTCTTGCCTGCTGAAAAGCATGCATTGCCCGCTCCAGCGTAACCATGTCTAATAGCCGCGTCGTGTCGGATATCGAGCGTATATGATTGGACTCGATGGCCGTAATAATATCGCGCAGCGGGTTACCTGCGATAATGTCCTGATAGGATAGTGGTGTGGACTGCTGTGCCATGTCGGCCGCCAGCTTCGTCTTGAAGTCCGGGAATCCACGGAAATGAAGGGTTTTACAAAATCTAGTGACGGTTGCGGGTGAAGTGCCGGATTGTTCAGCCAGCTCTGTGATGCCCATCGTCACTACATTGCCCGGAAACTGCAAAATATAGTCCGCCACTTTGCGCTCCTGCGGGTGAAAATCTTGAACCTGCTGGCGGATCGCATGCAAAATGCTCGACAAAAATATCATCCTCTTACGTGAAAAATGGTGAAAATAATTTTAACCATATATCTAATCTTGATGAAAATTATTTCAATATCATCATAGTCAATCCACAGCAGAAACACAAGCTGATTATGCAAAATACCACAATTTCCTCACAAATCATTTCGCGACCGTCAATTGCTCGAATCCGCATGGTTGTCCAGCTGCCGCTGCTCCCGGAAATCACGTGGCGCTATGCCAAGGCGAGTTTTGAACGTTCGATGGAAATAGGAGTAACTTTGAAATCCACACATTTCAGCAATTTGCTCCAGCGGCATATACCCATGCAAAATCCGTTCGCAAGCCATCGTCAATCGGAGTTGGATGGCATAGTCCATGACGGATTGATGGAATGTTTCCTTGAAAATATGTGATGCTCTGGACACACTTAGCTGCACGCGGGTTGCAACATCCTGCAGCGTAAACGGCTCCGTAACATTCATTTCAATATAATGCTTCATTTGATGGGCGACCTGCTCACTGCGATTGCGATTCAAATAAGAGGGATGTGCGCGTTCATTTAAGGTTCTCTCCAACATGCGGAAGTAAGCAAAGCTTAGGTGTCTAACAATATCGTTCATGTTGTGGCTTCCATAGAGGCGCTGCTCCTGCATAATCTCCCGCCATATCGACAGAAGACGATCGTCGATTCCGATGTCTACCTTGCCGTGAGTGGTAATCTGGTTCCACCACGCTTGTATCCATGGACCATTCAATATGAAGTAGTAGTCGAGGCTGTGCACTTTTTTGTGAGGGATGCCTGATTCGGGGTGGCGGTACCCTATTTTCAAATCATAATGAGAGCCCGGTGACAGCATGAGCATATCGCCAGGTGTAATTTCCGTATATTGATCATTCATCCAGACATGAGCATTGCCTTCCAATTGTATGCGAATGAGGTAATGCTCCAGCTTGGGGATGACGAGAGTGAATGGCTTCGTGTGTCTCGCATGCCCGGAGTACATAATCGTAAATTCTTCTTGATTGATAGCAGATTGCGACATATTCTCCTCCATCATGTCCATATATAGGTGTCTACGCTCTTTACAAAGAGTATAGCAAAGATAGCAAGATTGTTCATGTTAAAAGGATATCCTTCATTCACACCCCGAAAGCAATGTGGCACAATGAAATCAGTTCATTGAAAACCTTTTCAAAAAGTAAGCCGATATCATAATCGTTCATAACGATTTATACAAAATGAGGTGGATCCATTGAAAATTGGAGTACAGCTTTATACATTGCGCGATGAGATGCAAAAAGACTTTATCGGAACACTGGAGCAAGTGGCGGCTATGGGCTATGAAGGTGTAGAATTTGCCGGCTACGGCGGATTGGCGCCGGAGAAATTAGCAGGTGAACTGAAGCGCCTGAATTTGAAGGCGGCCGGGTCTCATGTCAGCATCGAGCAATTGACTGAACACCTAGATGAGCAAATTGAAATGAATCTTGCCATTGGCAACCGGAACATTATTTGTCCGGGAATTCCGAAGCTGCACGAAGCCGATGAAGACATCTTGGAAGAGTCGGTTCGCGCGCTTGCAGCTGTTGCAGAGCGACTTGCAGCGCATGGAATTAAGCTGGGCTATCACAATCATGGATATGAATTTGAAGCTAAGATTGGGCGGGAGACGGTTTTTGATTTGCTGTTCGGCAAGCTGCCTGAAGACAGTCTCTTCGCGGAACTGGATGTTTGTTGGGTGAAGCATGGTGGTTTCAACCCGTTGGAAGTAATCGCTCAATATTCAGGTCGTGTTCCGTTCATTCATTATAAGGATCTCAAATATGATGGAGACGGCAAGCCAATGACAATGGAGCTTGGTCAGGGTGAACTCGATTTAGTGGGTGTAGCTCAAGCTGCTCGAGAAGCAGGAACGGAATGGCTTATCGTAGAGCAGGATGATTGTCAGCGTGCACCACTTGATAGCGTGCGCGGAAGCCGTCAATGGATTAAGGACAATCTCGGACTTTAATAGAAGACTTCAAGAGAAAACTTCAAGAGGTACGACCTCTACACATAGTACGGTTGAATACATGACCTACACCATCAATCTAAACTCGGGAGGAATAGATTCATGTCAAAAGTATATAAAATTGCGATTATCGGATGCGGCGGCATTGCCAATGCCAAGCACATGCCTAGCTTGGCCAAGCTGAAAAATGTTGAAATGGTAGCATTCTGCGACATTGTTGAGGAGCGTGCGGTTGAGGCGAAGGAAAAGTACGGCACACCGGATGCTAAAGTCTATACCGATTATAAGGCTGTATTGGAAGATAAGAGCATCGACATCGTTCATGTATGTACGCCGAATGATTCCCATGCAGAGATTACAATTGCTTCGCTGGAGAGCGATAAGCATGTATTGTGTGAGAAGCCAATGGCGAAGAAGGCGGAAGATGCACGCCGCATGGTTGAAGTGGCGAAGCGTACAGGCAAGAAGCTTACAGTAGGCTACAATAACCGCTTCCGCAGTGACAGCCGCTATTTGAAGAAGCTGTGTGAAGAGGGCACCTTGGGTGAGATTTATTTCGCCAAAGCGCATGCGATTCGTCGCCGCGCGGTTCCTACATGGGGCGTGTTCCTGGATGAAGAGAAGCAAGGCGGAGGCCCGCTTATCGATATCGGTACACACTCGCTGGATATGACGTTGTGGATGATGGACAACTACGAGCCGCATATCGTGCTTGGCAAGGCTTATCATAAGTTGAGCGGCCGTGAGAATGCAGCAAACGCTTGGGGTTCATGGGATCCAGCGAAGTTCACGGTTGAAGATTCCGCGTTCGGGATGATTGTGATGAAGAACGGAGCAACAGTTATTTTGGAATCCAGCTGGGCGCTTAACGTAACATCCAATATCGAAGCGAAGTGCACGCTATGCGGTACAGAAGGCGGCGCAGATATGAATGACGGCTTGACGATTAACGGGGAAAGACACGGCCAACTGTACGATCAAAAATTCCATTTGACTGCAAGTGGCGTTGATTTCTATGAAGGTGATTCTGATAATCCGCCAGATGTAGAGATGCATATGTGGATTGATGCGATTGAAAATGACAAGACGCCAATCATTACGCCGGAACAAGCGTGCGTCGTTTCTGAGATTTTGGAAGCTATTTACGAATCCTCGCGCACAGGCAAAGCAATTTACTTTGACTAATCGGAATAAGCAGCACGAATGCACATGAATCGTACCGAAGGAGGCAAAGAACATTCATGAAATTAGGCGTATTCTTAGTTCTGTACGGACAATTGCCATTAGAAGAGGCATTGGATACAGTAGCAGCTAAAGGTGTGGAAGCTGTTGAGATAGGGACTGGCGGGTATCCAGGCGCGAAGCATTGCAACCCGCATGAACTGTTAGCTAGTGAGGCGAAGCTTAAGGCATTTAAGGAAGCTGTTGCTTCCCGAGGCCTGACGATTAGTGCGCTAAGCTGTCACGGCAATCCGCTTCACCCACAGAAGGATATTGCGAAGCAGTATCATGAAGATTTCATGGCGACGCTGGATCTCGCTGCAAAGCTGGAAGTGCCAGTTGTGAACGGCTTCTCCGGCTGCCCGGGTGACCATGAAGGCGCGAAATACCCGAACTGGCCTGTGGCACCATGGCCTACAGATTATCAGGAAATTCTGGACTGGCAGTGGAAGGAAAAGGTTATTCCATACTGGACAGAGGTGGGCAAGTTAGCCACTGAACGCGGCTTGAAGATCGGACTCGAGCTGCACGGCGGCTTCTCCGTTCACTCGCCAGGTACGATGCTTCGTCTCCGCGAAGCGGCAGGCGAGGCAATCGGAGCGAACCTTGACCCGAGCCATATGTGGTGGCAAGGCATAGATCCGGTACAGGCAATCCGTATTCTGGGGCAGGCGAATGCCATTCATCACTTCCATGCCAAGGATACGACCATTGATCCTGTGAACATCCATAAGCACGGGATAACAGATATGCAGTCTTATACGATGATGTTGGATCGCGCTTGGCAGTTCCGCACTGTTGGTTATGGTCATGATACGAAGACGTGGGCTGATATAATTAGTGCCCTTCGCCTTGTCGGTTATGACTATGTTGTGAGCATAGAGCATGAGGATGGATTGATGTCCGTCGATGAGGGCTTCACGAAAGCTGTTGAGAATTTGAAGCCGATCTTAATGAAGGAACCGATTGGCGAGATGTGGTGGGTCTAGGCCTCAAATCATGCACGCCAAGTAACGTGATATAGGCATCGCATCTTCCTCGTTCTCGTGCATCGATGGATGAATGGAAGGTGCGATTGCTTTTCTAAATAAGATGACTAAATAAGATGATATCAGTAATGAGCTTATCTATATGAATGGACAAAGGAGCATGCAGCGATGACAAAACAAAACGTAACGATCTGGAATGAATACAGACATGAACAACACAACAAGACCGTATCTGATATTTATCCGCAAGGGATTCATACAGCGATCGGCGAGGGACTGGGTCAGGAGTTTCATGTGCGCTATGCAACGCTCGATATGCCTGAACATGGGTTGACTGAGGAAGTATTGAATGAGACAGACGTATTGATTTGGTGGGGGCATAAGGCACACGAAGAGGTGGACGAGGCGATTGTAGAGCGTGTCTATCAACGCGTGCTCCACGGGATGGGGCTAATTGTACTTCATTCCGGTCATTTCTCGAAAATTTTCAAAAAGCTTATGGGAACCGGCTGTGATTTGAAATGGCGTGAAGCGAACGACAAGGAACGGTTGTGGGTCGTAGCTCCAGGGCACCCGATCGCAGAAGGAATTGGGGAGTATATTGAGCTTGAAGCGGAAGAAATGTACGGCGAGCACTTCGACATTCCGGCACCGGATGAGCTTGTATTCGTCAGCTGGTTTACTGGCGGAGAAGTATTCCGCAGCGGCTGCTGCTATCAGCGCGGCATGGGCAAAGTCTTCTACTTCCGTCCAGGCCATGAGACATATCCGACCTATTACAATGAGCAAATCCGTCGTGTCATCGCCAATGCGGTGAAGTGGGCTAAGCCGTCGGAACGCACATATCCGAAGTATGGCAACGCTCAGCCGCTTGAACCATTGAATTAATGGGACAAGTTAGACAACATGCACGGATTTCGTTGAGATATCATCATACAGCCTAATGTAATTTGAAAGAAAGAGTGGGTATAAACATGACATCATTTAAATCACAACCATTACGCGTCGGAGTTGTTTCAACAGGCAACATATTCCGTGGGGCGCATATGCCTGCATTTCTCTCAAATCCGCATGTTCAGATCGTCGCTGTATGCGATCCGCATAAGCCATCTGCTTGCGAAGTTGCGGATCAAATTGGTCAGGTTCGAGTCTATGAAGACTGGCAGGAGATGCTTGAACACGAGGAGTTGGATATTGTAGATATTTGCTCCCCGAACTATTTGCACGCTCCAGTTGCGATTGCTGCCTTAGAAAAAGGGTTGCACGTATTCTGCGAGAAGCCTGATGCGACGAATCCAGAAGATGCGGTACGTATGCAGCAGGCTGCCGAGAAGTCGGGCAAAGTGCTGATGGTCATGCGGAATAATCGCTTCCGCTCGCGTTCTCAATTTCTAAAACAGTACATTGATGAAGGACAGATGGGGCAGATATACACGGGAAGATGCGGCTGGGTGCGCAGATATGGCATTCCAGGTGCAGGAGGCTGGTTCACAACCAAATCCAAATCTGGAGGAGGGCCTCTGATCGATTTGGGTGTGCATATGATCGACTTGGCCATCTGGCTGATGGGCAATCCGAAGCCAGTTGCAGTATCAGGAGCGACATACGGCCATTTCATGGATAAGGCTGCTCCATCAGGGAGTCGGGATACGTTCAATGTGGAAGATTTGGCAACTGGATTCATTCGCTTTGACAATGGGGCGACGCTCCAGCTGGAAGTAAGCTGGGCTTCACATATCGAGAAGGAACAATCGTTCGTGGAGCTGCGCGGGACACAAGCTGGCTTCAGCCTGCATGATAATGAGCTTCAGATGTTCACAGTTGCAGCTGGCAAGCATATGAACATGAAGCCGGAAGGATTTACAGACGGATCAGGACATAAGGAGAATGTGGATCACTTTGTCGATGTGATATTAGGAAAAGCTGATCCGATATTCACACCAGAACAGGGTGTAGACATGATCCGCATACTAAATGCGATTTATGAATCGGCGAAGCTTGGCCAAGAAGTAAGATTGTCTCTATAGCCATTCATGCTGATGTAAACCTGAGAACAAATGTGCTGTACGCTCATTTGTTCTCAGGTTTTTTTGTGTTCAACAAGCACATCCTAAAAATTACGTTTGGTTCATGGTGTGACAACTTGCGTCAATTGCCGGGAAGCCGTGTTGCCTATTTTGCCGTGAAGGCGTCGGAGTTCCAGTTTGCCCAGCAGCAGGACAAGCATTTTATCTTCACCGGCCCGCCGTAGGGTGGACACTAGCGGGGAAAGTATGGCATCCTGAGAAGGATGGATGCATTCATATAATGCCATCTCCTTGGAATGCAAATCGTTCCGTACTGACGATCAGATCTGGGTTCGATTTGAGATAGAGGCTGTCTTTGGAGTGCGCTATTTGCAATCACTGTACTTATATGGAGAGCGATTCAGCGGAGAAGGAAATAACGGAAACTAAGGGAGGAGCCATCTCCAATGAATTTGAAGAGAAATCGATCGATAGGTGTAAAAATCATAGGGGGCGCCTTATTCATTGTATTAATATGGGTTGCTGCGGATATGTGGTATTCAGACACGAAACAGGTTGCTGCTGTTCCTCTGCAGCTAACGGAGCAGCAATCGCCGCTCCTGTTGTTTGTCGCGAAACACATGATGAGCAGCGATGGCGGAATCTTTACGAATTTGCGTGACGACTTGCCCGAGTCAGAGCATCAAGCAGCCAATCATCAGATGCTCTCAGAATCAACAGGGCTGATGATGTTGTATGCAGTACAGATGAACAATCGTAACCTGTTCGATAATCAGCTCGCGTTCTTGCAGCGGCGTCTATTAGCTGAGAAAGGCTACGTCCGCTGGCGCTACTCCCCTAAGCATGAACAGACTGACGTTAATGCGGCGGTCGATGATCTGCGTATTGCTCGGGCACTGCTCGATGCGGATCAATTATGGGGGGTCGAGGAAGCAAGACGGATCGCGAAGGAAATCAGCAAGACGCTGTTGGATGGCAATGTGAGCAAGGACTACATGTTCGACCATTATGATTGGAAGTATAAATCCCGCTCAGACCGTGCAACGATCTCCTATATGGATATTCATACGATGGGAATGCTGGCTGTGTTCGATAAGAAGTGGGAGACGGTTCGGAATAACAGTTTGCAGCTAATGAAGAAGGGCTCGCTTGGGAACGGGTTGTTCAAGACGTACTGGACACCTGATCAAGGTTATTCCTCAACGGGATCCATCAATATGATCGATTCCTTATACACTGCGTTGTACTTGGCGGAAGAAGGCGAGGATGTAAGTGCGACAATCCGATTTCTGAAACAGGAATGGAGCCTCCACAAAGGGAAGATCCCGAGTGTATACGCAGAGGATGGGAGTGTCCGAGAAACCTTTGAATCTCCATCAGTTTATGCGCTTGCTGTTCGGATCCTCCAGCTGAAGAATGAGCATGGACTTGCGGAGCAATTGAAGCGGAGAATGTATGCATTTGCCGTGCAGCGTTCCTCCTCGCCGAATTTCGGCGGTTTCGTTGAAGAGAAGGACAATAGTGCCTTCTCATTCGACCAGCTGCAAGTATTGTTGACGGAAGTCAATCCTGTAGGGAGCAAGAAGAATGAAATCAAGGGAAAGTGAAGTAAACGGAAACGAAATCCACAAGTAGATTCAATGATAGATGAACTGGTTTAGGTTATAGGAAAGGGACTGCCCTGGCAGATAGTCACTTATCTGTTGGGCGGTCCTTTTACATAATAGAAATAGGTAATGCTGTAGGAAACATTGCTTTTAGATCCTAACTCGATACAATGAAATGGAGAAATAAATTGAGGTGACAGGTATGAAAGAATGGTACGAGCGGAGTTTCGGTCGCGACTATTTGGTTGTATATAAACATCGTGATTTTCAAGGGGCCGCACAAGAAGTGCATCGGATGATGAAGTGGCTGGAGCTGCCCGAAGCAGCCTCTGTGCTGGATCTATGCTGTGGGATGGGCAGGCACTCACTGGCGCTCGCGGAAGCTGGGTACAAGGTGACAGGAGTAGATTTGTCTGAGGTGCTTCTACGAGAGGCGGCGAAGTTGGATGAAGAGCATGTCGTAACCTTCTTGGCAGGGGACATGAGAGAGCTGCCAGTGGAGGGGGCGTTTGATGCCGTTGTGAATTTATTTACGTCTTTTGGATATTTCCAAGCAGATGAAGACAACGGCCAGGTATTCCATGAAATTCATCGGGTGCTCCGGCCGGGCGGGCAATTTATTATAGACTTCTTAAATCCGAGCTATGTTATGCAGCATCTGGTTCCAGTATCTGAGCGCCAAGATAAAGGGACATGGATTCAAGAGAAGCGGCATATTGAGAATGGATTCGTGAAGAAGGAAATTACATTGACGGATGAGGGCACAGGGGAACAGCGCCATTATGAGGAGCGTGTTAGACTGTATGAATTAGGCGATTTCCATCATATGATTGAAGAGGCAGGGTTGCAAATGGAGAAGGTATATGGTGGGTATGATGGTTCCTTATACAATGAAGCCGTTTCTTCTCGACTCATCATGGTTGGAACACGTCCGGAGTAAGTCCGAACTAGCAATTGGCAGCGATAACATGGGTGCATTAGACCGGTATAGATGATTAAATGTGACTCAATCTGTGGATGAGGGGGAACAAGTAATGAAGTTGCAGCAGGTGAATGCGAATATTTATGTAGCCAGAATGCCGCTCCCTAACTCACTTCGGTGGGTGAATACCTATTTGCTTCATGGCTCAGCAGGCTGGACTATCATTGATCCGGGGCTTCGTAACAATGAGACAGAGAGTGCATGGGTCAGCTTAATGGGGGAAATGGACATTCATGCTGGCAACACGGCTTCCATTGTGCTGACGCATTACCATCCAGATCATAGCGGGATTGCCGGCTGGCTTCAGCAGCAGTTGTCCTTACCCGTATGGTTGTCGGAAATAGGCTGGAATCACGTTGAGAGACTGTGGGATGGGAGATCTCCTATGACTGTGGACATGCAGCAGTTGTACCGTAAGCATGGGGCGCCGATAGCGGTAGTGGAATCCATCGGAGTTCATATGGATAGCTTCATTCCCCAGGTAACCCCGCTGCCCGAAATATCGTTCATTAGGGATGGAGATTTGGTGACGCTAGGGGATGATGCTTGGCAGGCACTTGAGACAGGAGGGCACGCTCCAGGCCAGATGAGTTTCTATCATGCGGAAGAGCGCATAATATTGTGCGGTGATCACGTTCTGCCGCAAATAACGCCGAATGTCAGCTTCATGCCGAATAGTGATCCCGAGCCACTGCAGTCCTTCCTCATCGGGCTTGAGCGTCTTGCTGCTCTGGATGTAGAACTGGCGCTTCCAGGGCATCGGCATCCATTCCAACATTTCAGGAGTCGTGCGGAAGAGTTAATCCAGCATCATGAAGCACGTCTGCAGGAGATGCAGGACGTGCTCCACAAGCCGATGACAGCCTACGAGCTGTGCTGTGCCAGCTTCGGTACGCTGGAACGTCTAACTGTGCACCAATTCCGCTTTGCAATGGGCGAGACTCTAGCTCATCTCGTCGAACTTCAACGGCGCGGCTTAGCGATGACTACTTCTGCTGCTGGCGAGTTCATGCTGTGGAAGTCATCATAAACTACAAAGATTGCATTTCTTGCTCGCGTTCCGCCTGCTTGCGGTGAGCAATTCGACTGCTTGCCGCAGCGGCAATGGCGCCTACGATATCATCAAGGAACGTATGGATCTGCCCGCTATCCTTATTGTTTAATCGTTCCAAGACTCCTGGCTTCAGTTTATCGACATATCCGTAATTGGTGAATCCGATGCTTCCATATACATTAACAATGGAGAAGGCTAGAATTTCATCCACACCGTACAGTCCCTCGTCATTCTCAATCATTTCCTGCAGCGCAGGTGTGAGCTTGCCCTCTTCTGCCATGATATCAAGCTGGATACCGGTCAGAACCGCATTTTGAACTTCGCGCTTTCGCAGCACCTGCTCCACATTGTAGATACAATAGTCGATTGTCAATTCAGGGAAATATTTTTGTTGCAAGAACATGACCAACTCTGCAATTTCTTCTACGCGAACTCCCCGTTTGCGCAGCCACTCGCGTGTCTCAGCTTCGACTTTCTCACTGTCTAGGCTATACGCCTTGGCAGTATGTTTATGATCTGTCACGGAAGTCACCTCTATCTCTTGTCATCATTCCTATACCTATCATTTTGCACCATTGCATGAGGAAAGTATACGACAATGATATACCCAATCCCTGCTTTCCTTACTCTCTTTCTCTTGTATTTTCTCGTTGCAATATAGAAACCTCGTCATGTTTTGGACAGCCCTCTCGTATATATAGGTGTATGACGAAGGGACGCCTTATGCCGCTTTACATAATAGACAGGCTCCCGCTGATCACACGATAGATGCATAGAGGAGGTTGCTTCGCCTATGGTGCGGACACAATATTTCCGACAAGGTGTACTGGCAGCAGTACTGACGCTGCCCTTGCTATTAACAGCTTGCAATGGCACGAGCGGTGCGATCGATCCGCCGCCAGCAGATGTTGAGGCTAAGATGATGACTGCAGCAGATGGTAAGAGCGAATTAACTGTTAATCCAATGGATGCAGCGCAGCAGCAAGCGAATATGACGATATATGCACAGGATCGCCATGGCTACTTGGCTCCAATATCGTATCAATGGACTTCCGAGGATCCGGCGGTAGTGGCGCAGGCGTCACTGGAGATGCTGGTGAAGGACGGGGTGCATAAGGGAATGCTGCCTCCAGGCTTTACGGCCACGCTGCCGAAGGGGACGAGCTTGAAGGTAACGCTCAAGCCGGAGCAGAGGACTGCATTTGTGGAATTATCGAAGGAGTTTGCCACTTACGACAAGAACGATGAGCGTAAGGTGATGGAGTCTATCACGTGGACGCTTACTTCTCTGCCGAATGTAGATCAGGTGCAATTATGGATGGATTCTAAGAAGCTGTCTGAGATGCCAGTAGACCACACCCCAATGGATACGCCGCTTTCCAGACAATTAGGAATTAATTTAGAGAAGGATTTGTCGGTCAATTATCTGCGCTCCATGCCGGTTACGTTGTATTTTTCCAGTTACAGTGAAGAGGGGAAGGCCTATTTTATTCCTGTGACTAGACTGGTTGAGCCATCATCGGATTCAGTGAGAGCAACACTGGAACAGATGATATCCGGGCCGTTGAATAAGAAAGCGATGAACATGGTCATGACCAAAGAAACGAAAATTAATGATATTACGTCTAATGGCGATACACTAACAGTGGATCTCGCTGATACGATGTTCGAAAAAGGGGATCAAGTTCCAGCAGAATTGGTGAAGGCGGTTGTTCTATCGCTTACTGAACGGCAAGGTGTGAAGAAGGTTCAGTTGAAAATAAACGGCAATATGGATATTCAAGGAACAGACAAGATAAACTATTCGGAGCCGGTCACGCGGCCTGTTGTAAATATGGCTTGGAAAGGATAGATGCTTTTCGCCAAGCTCTTTGGTAGAATAGGGGATGTTACTTTTTACGGACGACAGTGGAAATGTAGGAGGCACTATTAAATGAGAAGCAACGGACGCAAGGCGGATGAACTCCGCCCGGTTACGATTCGAACAAACACAAACAAGTACGCAGAAGGATCTGTATTCATCGAAGTAGGCGACACGAAGGTGCTGTGCACGGCTACGGTTGACGAGAAAGTTCCTCCTTTTATGAAGGGGCAAGGCAAGGGCTGGATTACAGCAGAGTATTCGATGCTCCCACGTGCAACGCAGACACGCAACCAGCGTGAAGCGAACCGGGGCAAGTTAACCGGTCGTACGATGGAAATTCAACGGCTGATTGGTCGGGCTCTACGCTCGGTTGTTGATTTGCATGCATTAGGTGAGAGAACAATTACGCTTGATTGCGACGTTATTCAGGCTGATGGTGGTACACGAACCACTTCCATCACCGGTTCCTTTATTGCGATGGCAATGGCGATTCATAAAGTGGCGAACCAGCATTCATTGAATAAATACCCGATTACAGATTTCCTTGCATCGGTTAGCGTTGGTGTCATTCAAGGAAATACGCTTCTTGACTTGAATTACGAAGAAGATTCTTCAGCGAAGGTCGATATGAATGTTGTGATGACAGGACAAGGCAAGTTCGTTGAAGTACAAGGTACGGGGGAAGAGAGTCCGTTCTCACGTGAAGAGCTTAACCAACTCCTTGCTAGCGCGGAGAAAGGGATCTTGGAGCTTGTTGAGATGCAGAAGGAAGCACTCGGCCCGATTGCAGACAAGATCGCTGCACGGGCAGCATTGGAGCGTGGGGAGGCAGCCGGTCATGCATCTAGCAAGTGATACGATCATTATTGCGACGAGCAACCAAGGCAAGCTGAAGGAATTTCAGCTTGCTTTCGCCTCGCTTGGCAAGCGTGTGCTCAGCATGGCAGACTATCCGCAATTGCCTGAAGTAGTAGAAGACGGAGATACATTCAAGGCAAACGCGCTGAAGAAGGCGCAGGAAGTCGCTGAAGCGATTCAACTTCCTGTTCTTGCTGATGATTCAGGACTTTGTGTGGATCGCTTAGAGGGTGCCCCCGGCGTGTATTCTGCACGATATGCTGGTGGGCATGGCGATACGAAGGCGAACAATGCCAAGCTTCTCGAAGAATTGGAGAAGCTGCCGAAATCTCGTACAGAATATGAGGAGCTGGGAGAAGTAGCAGAGCATGTACGGAGTGCGGCTCAATTCGTCTGCTGCCTCGTGCTGTATGATCCAGCAGAGAAGCGGTATGTCGATGTCACGGGCACATGTGATGGATTCATCATTGATGAAGCGCGTGGAGAGCATGGATTTGGCTACGATCCGCTCTTCTATGTTCCTGCATACGGCAAGACGATGGCGGAGCTGTCTCCAGAGCAGAAGCAGAGCATTAGCCATCGCGGCAACGCGATTCGCAAGCTGCTTGAAGTGATGAAGGCGGAGCAAGCGGAAGTATAGCGGGTAGCCGCAAGATGCATCTTGATCCGCATGCTGAATCCTGATTACTGCATGTTACATAGCTGCATAATGTATGTTCCTCTTGTAGAGAACAAACGCACAGAAGCATTTTTAACCTATTTACAACGGGATAACAAGCATCGGAGGGCACCTGACTACATAGTTAGTTAAGTTGTCCTTTTTTTCATATCAAAATACTCAGGATTTATACTTTCCAACAACGGAAAAATATGAGAAAATAATGTGCAATAAGGCGAAGGAGGATTGGTTGAAGATGAGTAAAGATCCACGTGAATTCGGATTGGAAACTTTAGCTGTGCATGCAGGACAGGAGGTTGACCCGACTACGTTGTCCCGCGCGGTTCCGCTGTATCAGACAACGTCTTACGCGTTCAAGGATACTGATCATGCTGCGGACTTATTTGCTCTGAAGGAATTTGGCAACATTTATACACGGTTGATGAATCCTACAACAGATGTGTTTGAGAAGCGAGTCGCTGCCTTGGAAGGCGGTGCAGCGGCGCTGGCCACTGCCTCTGGTCAGGCTGCGATTACGTACGCTATATTGAATATCGCGGGAGCAGGGGATGAGATTGTCTCTGCGACGAGTCTGTATGGCGGAACGTATAATCTGTTCTCAACAACATTAGCGAAGCTCGGCATTACGGTTAGGTTCGTTGATTCCAGCGATCCGGAAAACTTCCGCAAGGCGATTACGAGCAAGACGAAGGCGCTGTATGCGGAGGTCATCGGCAACCCTAGGGGCGATGTTCTCGATATTGAGGCAGTAGCCGATATCGCACATGATCATGGTATTCCGCTCATCGTAGACAATACATTCCCAAGCCCATTCCTGCTTCGCCCCCTTGAGCATGGTGCGGATATTGTAGTTCATTCCGCAACGAAGTTCATTGGCGGTCATGGCACCTCGATTGGCGGGGTAATCGTAGATGGAGGCAAGTTCGATTGGGCTGCCAATGATAAGTTCCCGGGATTGACAGAACCGGATCCTAGCTATCATGGGGTTGTATATACGGATGCTGTTGGATCAATCGCATACATTATTAAGGCCCGTGTGCAATTGCTGCGCGATATGGGTGCTGCCATTTCTCCATTCAACGCATTCCTGCTTCTTCAAGGGCTAGAGACGCTTCACCTGCGTATGGAGCGCCATAGTGAGAATGCATTGAAGGTTGCTCAGTTCCTTGAAGCACATGAAGGTGTACAGTCGGTCAGCTACAGTGGTTTGTCAAGCCATTCATCTTATGAGCTTGCACAGAAGTATTTGCCGAAGGGCCAGGGTGCCATCTTAACATTTGAGATTAAGGGCGGAATCGAAGCAGGACGCCAAGTGATCAATCACGTCAAGCTCTTCTCTCATCTTGCGAATGTTGGTGATTCGAAGTCGCTCATTATCCATCCTGCCAGCACAACGCATCAGCAATTGAGTGAAGATGAGCAAATTGCTGCAGGTGTAAATCCAGGACTTATTCGTTTATCTATCGGTACGGAATCCATTGACGATATATTATTTGATTTGGATCAGGCGATCCGTGCAAGTCAGCCTGCTGCTGTCAAATAAGAAGCCATAAAAAACAAAGACACACGGGATACGCTGCTGCGTATCCCGTGTGTCTTCTTTTTATTGGATGAAGGAGCTCTTGTGGGCTTCAGGTTTCAGGTTACCATGCTACACGAATGCGGTATTCTCGCAGCCAAGTGTCCATTTGAAGCAAATAAGCAAATAATTGAGGGCCGGACATCAGTTGACCGAACCAAGGAAAGTTCGAGCTCGCTTCCTCGGAGGCTGCGATACTGCGGATTCGCTCCACATTCACAAATTGATGGAGTGGGGATGATGTGTCATCCAGCCGCTCCAATGCAAGACGACGAACGGTATTCAAGTAGTTCGGATTGTGGGTTTTCGGATAAGGGCTCTTCTTGCGGTACAGCACATCTTCCGGCAATACGCCTTCAAGTGCTTTGCGAAGCAGACCCTTCTCTCGCCCACCATATGTCTTAATGCTCCATGGAATGTTGAATACATACTGGACGAGGCGGTGGTCTGTATAAGGTACACGAACTTCTAATCCTACCCCCATGCTCATTCTGTCCTTGCGATCCAGCAAGGTAGGCATGAAGCGGGTAATATTGAGATAGGACATGACCCGCATCTTGGCGGCTTGTGCATCTTCGCCAGGCAGCACAGGGACTTCGCGAACGGCATCTGCATACCGATCGGCTACGTACTGCTCTGCGCGAAGCAAGGAAGCGACTTCAGGCTTCAGGAGGCTGGAACGCAGTGGGGTAGCTAGTGCCCACGGGAAGGTACCGGCATTCAGGGCATCTTCTCGATGGAACCAAGGATATCCGCCGAATACTTCATCGGCCGCCTCGCCGGAGAGAGCGACAGTGGCGCCTTGCTTGATTTCCTTACAGAATAAGAGGAGAGAACCATCAATATCGGTCATGCCTGGCAAATCACGAACCTTCACAGCCTGTTCTAGGGAGGCGACAAGCTCAGGGGTATCGAATTTGATCCAATGATGGGTTGTGCCAAGTTCCTCCACCATACGGTAAATCCAGGGCTCATCGGCATTGGGCTGAAATGCATGGGATTGGAAGTACAGATCGTTATCAACATAATCGACCGAGTACGTATGCACTTGGCCAAGATTATGCCGCTCGTAATGTTGAACGGTAAGGGCCGTCAGCGCACTGGAGTCCAGCCCGCCAGATAACAAGGTGCAGACGGGTACATCAGAGATGAGCTGCCGCTTAACGGTATCCTCCAGCAGCTCACGCACATGTCTAGCTGTCTGCTCGGCGTCCTCTTCATGCGGGATGCTCTCCAGCTTCCAGTAGCAATGAATTCTAAGACCATCCGGACTGTACTTCAAGGTGTGGCCTGGCCGCAGTTCTGATAGCGCTTGGTATATACCGTGTCCCGGGGTTCGAGCGGGACCAATCATCCATAATTCAGCGGCTCCCTCCAGCCCGATAACCGGTTCGATGTCCGGGTGAGCAAGCAATGATTTAGGCTCAGAACCGAATGCGAACCAGCCCTCGCCCTGTGAATAGAACAATGGCTTCACCCCGAGCCGATCACGAGCTATGAACAGATGTCTTTCCGTTTCATCCCATATTGCAAAGGAAAAGATACCGTTAAATCGTTCAACACAAGCCTCTTTCCACTCCAAATAGGCAACAAGCAGCACTTCCGTATCACACTGCGTGACAAATGAATGCCCGCGGCTGATTAATTCCGTTCTTAATTCCATCATATTGTACAGTTCGCCATTATATACAATGGCAAACACCCCTTGCTCCGTGTGCCGAATCATCGGCTGGGCGCCATTCGCGGGATCAATGACAGATAAGCGCCGGTGCCCCAGCGCACATGAACTGGTTAACCATGTTCCCTTCGCATCCGGCCCACGAGAGGATAATGTTGCGGTCATTTGTTCGACAACGCCAGAACATTGGGTCAAATCACGGTTCCAGTCAATCCATCCTGTAATTCCACACATGTTACGTTCATCCTTTCCGCACCAATCTGTCCATCCGGAAGAACGAGCACCGGCATGCTGGAAGATTGAGATAATACCATGGGTATGCGCAAATCGGCATAAGATGTATGTCCATCGGGAGATGATAAAAAAAGCTTCACATATAAGCAGAACTAAAGCTGCATGAAAAGCAGGACTAAAAGAAGCATTGGCTCCAAGGAGAAAAGGAGGGGCTGAATGGAGCGACAACCTTATTATGTATCCGTGCAGCAGCGTTCTGTTGTGGCAGAACAAGATGCAGGGAATTATGAATTCGTTGTCTACGCGAATGAGGCAGAGAGGGACAAGCTGCAAAGGCTGCTGAATGAAGTGGATGACGCTGAGACAGATGGAATGTGGGATAACATCATGTTAGTGACGAACCAAACGAATGATAGGATTAACGTCCCTTATCAGCTCCACTTGAACAGAGTATATGCCTACATATACGCAATCGGGACTTCTGAAACAAAGCGATTTGTGGAGCAAATGTTGAAGTGAGGAGAGATGACCATAATGGAATTTAAAGCTGCAAAATTTCGTCGTCCTGTAGAAATCGAAGGGCGGTTGTGCGCCGAGATTGGCCTCATCCCGGATGATGAGAAGCAGACACCGCTGCTGGCATATGTCGCCCCTGTACGTAATGGCGGCTATGAAATTGTTCGCCTGCTGCACAATGATGCGCATTATGAAGCAGATTGGTATGACAACAATTTGCATAACGCCTTCGAGGAAATTGCTGCGGAGGAATTCATTATAAGCAATAACGAAATCAGCTGCAGTGATCGCGATTCGATTGTTGATGCTGTCTTAGGTTCCACAGAAGTTCGAGCAGCGGTGGATGAGTTGTTTCAATTAGACACGTAATGCTATCCGTTATCATGCAGCGGAAATGGTTCGCTTTCTTATCATCGGCTTCGTGGAAAGAAATGATCAAGGAACGATGAAGGGAGGTGAGAAACGATGTCAGAGCAATTCAAGCAAAACAAGGGCAATAAATATGCCCATCAGAAGAAACATGCGGATGCCGTACTATCGAAAAACTTCAAGCATCCAGGCGAGAAGAACCATTGGGAGTTTCACAATAAGTAAATAAGTAAATAAGTAAGTTCTGTATCAAAAGAGGGCGGCAATTATACAAGGCTCTGCGATAAGCAGAGCCTCTCATGCAGAGGTATTCTGGGATCGATGTGAGTGGGAAAAAAAGCCTCACCAACCAATAAAAGGTTCTGTGAGGCATGTTCATGTATATTAGTAAGCAAATGAATGGCGTCCCAGGAGGGATTCGAACCCCCGACCGACGGCTTAGAAGGCCGTTGCTCTATCCAGCTGAGCTACTGGGACATGAATAAGTTAAATTTAGAACATAAATGATTGTATCAAAGAAATTGACTCTTAGCAATAGGAAAATGAAAAAATATTAATTTACATATCTTTTACAGTTCGAGTATCAGGAAAGCACATATGGTGACCGCGCAGGATAAAGAGTGAATATGATATAATGCATCATATAAGAAGCTCACCTAATTGAGGGAGAACGAGCTGCATACATAGGAGAGATTATCGTAATACATAGGCGCAGTACAGAAAGCAGGTGTTCGTATGACAGAAGATTACAAAGAGCCGGCAAAGAATAATGTCATCCTGTTTCCGAAAACTCATGATTACTACCAAATTGAGCTGACACGGATGCTGGAATCTGAGCGTTACGGCGAAGCAATTGCCCTTCTTCAATTCCTGCTGACATGTGATGGTGAGGACGAACGGATTCGGGAAGAGTGGGACGCGCTGCTGCAATGGCTCGTGTCGGCGTTCCCGGAGGCAGAACGTGCTGCTCGTGATTTGAATATGGCTGAGGGAATAGCCAGTTGGCCGGAGTCCACACCGGAAGAGGAGACTGAAGAGACCGAACAAGATATCCTGCGACGCCAATTCCAGCAGAAGCTGAATGCGGACGGACAATATACAGAGCGATTGTTTGCTACCCTTGTAGAGGGAGAGATGGATGACCGCAAGCTCCTTATTCTTGAGCAGCTTGCAGCAGCAGAAGATCCGGGTGTTGATGAAGCTTTGGCTAAACTGCTCAAAGAGGAGAACCTTAACTCCTTGCTTCAATTCGGAATTCTTCAAGTTATGAAGAGACGGGGAATGCATGGAGAAATCCGCTTCCCTCGCGGGCAGGAGTCGCTGGTCGTACAAATAGAGGATACTCCGCTTGATAATTCGGGGTTCCCAGAGGCCGCCAAGGCACCAGCGGTGCGTGTGAACGAGGCTGCTTCTGTAAGAGAGCCTTCTCTCGCTTATTTTGCTCAGGAGATATGGCAGCAGTATTTGAAGCATATATACGGTTCTCCATCCTATGAACAGTTGTGCGGGCATGGGCAAGAGGATTCGAACGCTTGGGCGGCGGCGCTGCATTTCATCGTGGCTCGAATGCTGCGTGTCGACGAAGAAGTGGAAGTGAAGCAGCTGTACGGTATCACGAATGAACTGCGTGTGCAATATGAGCTAGCGCTCCGATCCTTAAATCGATCATTGCGCGTACAGTCATAGGATCTGAGGCTAAGCAATGAACGGTCGATAGCGCTTTCGTAGAAGGCCGAATGTGGGAATGACGCCCTCCTTGAAAAAGTTATCGTAGTCGGCTATACTAAAATGGTTATTCTGGACGTGTTATGTTAGGTACACTCTAGCCATGATCTTTTTTTGGAGGGGAAGGCATAAAATGAAAGCAACTTGGGAAAAAATAGAGAAGAACATTGGGGTATTGGAAGTAGAGGTTAATGAAGATCGCGTAGCAGAAGGATTGGACTTGGCATTCAAAAAAGTGTCCAAGCGTGTTAACGTTCCTGGCTTCCGCAAAGGTCGCGTACCTCGCCCAATTTTCGAAGCAAAATATGGTGTTGAAAGCTTGTATCAAGATGCGATTGACATCATCTTGGGCGAAGTTTACACACAAGCTGTAAAAGAAACAAACATCCAACCGGTTGATCAGCCGGAAATCGAAGTTGAACAATTTGCAAAAGGCAAAACGTTCAAGTTCAAAGCAAAAGTAACAGTTAAACCTGAAGTGAAGCTTGGCGACTACAAAGGTCTTGAAGTGGAAGCTAAGGAAGCTGAAGTTACTGAAGAAGAGCTTGACGCTGAATTGAAGCGTCTGCAAGAGCGTCATGCTGAACTCGTTATCGTTGACGAAGAAACAGCACAAAAAGGCGACAGCGTTGTTATGGACTTCGAAGGATTCGTTGATGGCGAAGCATTTGAAGGCGGCAAAGGCGAGCGCTACACATTGGAGCTTGGCTCTAACACGTTCATTCCTGGATTCGAAGATCAATTGGTTGGCCTTGGAACAGGCGACTTCAAAGATGTTGAAGTTACATTCCCTGAGCACTACCATGCAGAGAACTTGGCTGGCAAGCCTGCAACATTCAAAGTGAAAGTTCATGAAATCAAGCGCAAGCAGCTTCCACAGCTTGATGATGAGTTCGCTAAAGATGTTAGCGAGTTCGAAACTTTGGATGAGTACAAAGCTGATCTTACAAAACAGTTGAAAGAGCGCAAAGGACGCGAACTGGAAGCAGCTCGTGAAGCTGAGCTCGTTGAAAAAGCATCTGCAAATGCAGAAGTAGAAATTCCACGTGCGATGATCGAGACTGAAATTCAGCACATGGTTAAAGACTTGGACAACCGTCTTCGCATGCAAGGCATGAACATGGATATGTTCTTGACATTGTCTGGCCAAACGATTGCAGACTTGCGCGAGCAAATGCAACAAGAGGCTGACAAGCGTGTGAAAAACAACCTCGTTCTTGAGCAAATCGCGAAAGAAGAGAACATCACAATTTCCGAAGAAGAGCTGCAAGAAGAGCTTGATAAAATGGCAGCTTCTTACCAACGTTCTGCGGACGAAATCCGCTCCATCTTGGAGAAGAACGGCACGATTGAAAACTTGCGTGAAGAGGCAGCTCTTCGCAAAACAGTTAAGTTCATTGTGGACAACAGCAAGAATTAATTGCATATCGGCTGCAACTGCATCATGCATGTGAGAGCGGCGTAACAGGATAAGGCACGTTACTTTTTAAGGGCGTGCCTTATTTTTTACCACCTGTCTGGTGAAAGTTTGCTGGATTGTAAGTTCTTGATTTACTACATAACGTTTCACCACCCAGCAATTGGGTGTACATAATCAGTATGTAACATATTAGGCGATTCCGACCCGCGAGAAGTCACGAATATAGAGCTTATTTGCAGGGATTACGGGCATTTGCCGCACATAGAATAATGGTAATCGGTGTAAAAATGACACCACGTTCAGAAAATGTTAGAATAGAAATGTAAAGCTATGTAAAGAAAAGAGGTCGGTACCATGAATTTAATCCCGATGGTCATCGAACAGACAAATCGCGGCGAACGCTCTTATGATATTTACTCGCGTCTGCTGAAAGATCGCATTATCTTTCTGGGCAGCGCCATCGATGATGACGTAGCGAACAGCGTCATTGCGCAGTTGTTGTTCCTTCAAGCAGATGATCCAGAGAAGGACATTTTCTTGTATATCAACTCACCGGGCGGTTCAGTTACGGCCGGCATGGCAATTTACGATACGATGCAGCATATCAAACCTGACGTATCTACAATCTGCGTAGGCTTGGCTGCAAGTATGGGTTCGCTCTTGCTGACGGCTGGGGCGCCAGGCAAGCGTATTGCTCTGCCGAACAGTGAGATCATGATTCACCAGCCGCTGGGTGGCGTGCGCGGTCAAGCGTCCGACATTAAGATTCATGCGGACTGGATCTTGAAGACAAGACATAAGCTGAACCAAATATATGTGGATCGCACAGGTCAGCCGATTGAGAAGATTGAACGCGATACGGATCGTGACAACTTCATGAGCGCTGATGAAGCGAAAGAATACGGTCTTGTTGACCAAGTTTTACATCCGGCAAGCCCGGGGCTCAAGTAAGGGGGGACACCGATTGTTTAAATTTAATGATGAGAAGGGGCAATTGAAGTGCTCGTTCTGCGGCAAGTCGCAGGAGCAAGTACGCAAGTTGGTTGCCGGTCCTGGCGTATATATATGTGACGAGTGCATCGAGCTGTGCAATGAGATTGTAGAGGAAGAGCTCGGTCACGAAGAGGAAGTTGATCTGAAGGATATACCGAAGCCGAAGGAAATTCGTGCGATTCTGGATCAATATGTCATTGGTCAAGAAATAGCGAAAAAGTCGTTGTCCGTAGCGGTATATAACCACTACAAACGGATTAACACCCAGAACAAGATTGAGGATGTTGAGCTGCAGAAGAGTAACATCTTGCTTGTGGGGCCTACTGGTTCCGGTAAGACACTCTTGGCGCAGACCATGGCTAAAATCTTGAACGTGCCATTCGCAATTGCGGATGCCACATCGCTTACAGAAGCAGGTTATGTGGGCGAAGATGTTGAAAATATTCTGCTGAAGCTGATCCAAGCGGCAGACTATGACGTAGAGAAGGCGGAACGCGGTATTATTTACATCGATGAAATCGATAAAGTAGCTCGCAAATCCGAGAATCCTTCGATTACACGCGATGTATCTGGCGAAGGGGTACAGCAGGCATTGCTGAAAATTTTGGAAGGAACCGTTGCTTCTGTTCCACCGCAAGGTGGCCGTAAGCATCCTCACCAAGAATTTATTCAAATTGATACGACGAACATCTTGTTCATTTGCGGCGGTGCGTTTGACGGACTCGAGCAAATTATCAAGCGTCGTGTAGGGAAGAAAATTATTGGCTTCAATGCTGATGGTGGTCAGAAGGATTTGAAGCCTGGCGAATACTTGACGATGACACTTCCGGAGGATTTGCTGAAATTCGGACTTATTCCTGAATTTGTTGGGCGTCTTCCAGTCATCTCGACGTTGGAGCCGCTTGATGAGCATACATTGGTTCGTATCTTGAGTGAGCCGAAGAATGCGCTGACGAAGCAGTACCAGAAATTGCTTGAGATGGACAATGTGAAGCTTGACTTCGAGTCTGGTGCACTGGAAGCCATTGCTCGCGAAGCGATCAAGCGCAACACTGGAGCGCGTGGATTGCGTGCCATCATCGAGGGCATTATGCTTGACGTGATGTATGAAGTGCCATCGCGCGATGATGTAACAACATGTGTCATTACGGAGCAAGTAGTAAAAGAACGAATGATTCCGGAACTGACGACAGATAAGAAACAAGAGGAAAGCGCCTAATAGGCGCTTTTCCGTCCGTTTCCGACATGGGAGAGAATGTATCATGTATTTGCGACATCAGACTAGAGCTGTAAAAGTGGGCGATGTAACGATTGGCGGCAACAATGAGGTTGTCATTCAGAGCATGTGCACGACGAAGACGGCAGATGTAGAAGCCACTGTTGCGGAAATTCATCGACTTGAAGAAGCTGGATGCCAGCTTGTTCGGGTTACGGTCAACAATGAGGAAGCAGCGGATGCGATTAAGGAGATTAAGAAGCGTATCTCGATTCCGCTCGTTGCTGACATTCACTTTGACTACAGGCTCGCTTTGAAGGCGATTGAGAACGGTATTGACAAGGTTCGGATCAATCCGGGCAATATTGGGCGCCGTGAGAAAGTGGAAGCAGTCGTGAAGGCGTGCAAAGAGCGCGGCATTCCGATTCGAATCGGTGTTAATGCAGGATCGCTGGAGAACCACCTGCTCGAGAAGTATGGATATCCAACGCCAGAGGCGATGGTCGAAAGTGCCCTATTCCATATCGGAATCTTAGAAGAACTTGATTTCCACGATATTATTGTCTCGTTGAAGGCATCAGATGTGCCTATGGCCATCGCTGCTTATACAAAGGCTGCTGAGGTAATTCCGTACCCGCTTCACTTAGGGATTACAGAAGCTGGAACACTGTTCTCAGGGACGATTAAGAGTGCGGCAGGGCTCGGAGCCTTGTTATCACTTGGAATTGGCTCGACGGTTCGTGTCAGCTTGAGTGCGGATCCAGTAGAAGAAGTGAAGGTTGCGCGTGAGATGCTGAAGTGTTTCGGCTTGATTTCTAATGCAGCTACACTTGTATCATGTCCAACATGCGGTCGACTTGACATCGATTTATTCTCGATTGCGAACGAAGTAGAGGAGTATATCTCCAAAGTGAAAGTTCCAATTAAGGTATCGGTGCTTGGTTGTGCGGTAAACGGTCCGGGCGAGGCTCGTGAAGCGGATATCGGCATCGCTGGAGCTCGTGGTGAAGGGCTGTTGTTCCGCTACGGAGAAATGATTCGTAAAGTACCGGAGGCAGAGCTTGTCTCTGAGTTGAAGAAGGAAATCGACCATATCGTCGCTGAATATGAGCGTACGGGTCAGATTCCAGGGCGTAAGCACTAATCGAAATATAAGAAGCTATCTTGTTATCGTATGATACAAGAACACCCACATGCAGCAGTGGCGCATGTGGGTGTTTTTTTTTGTCTGTATCCAAGTTTCTAATTCAATGATCTCGTTCATGTGTCAGACGAGTTAGTAACCTCAGCGATAGGAGCATTGGTTAGTGAGGGAACATTTTGCTGCATTTTGCTGTTTCCATTAAATTTGCCGCCTTCTTTGATAATGAAGGATTGGCACAATACATTGCCTTCCAATCTGCCAGAGCTCTCGATGATGACACTTTCTGTGACGTTGACATCACCTTGCATGAACCCTGCGATAACTAGGCTGGAAGCTTGAATATGGGAATAGGCTTTGCCCGACTCTCCAATAATTACGTTCTGACTGCAATGAACATCACCAGTAATGGTTCCCTCGATCCGTAGGTCAGTTTCGCATACAAGCTTTCCTTCAAATGTAGTAGCCTGTCCAATTAAGGTGTCGGTTCCGCTAATTTTTTTGCCAGAGGATTTGGCGAACATATCGTGCTCCTTTCTTATATAAAAATCTTATTCAGGAGTGTTTACATAAGTCATTGGATCAATAGGCTGTCCGTTCTTACGAATTTCGAAATGTAGATGAGGTCCTGTGCTCCGACCTGTTGTACCGATTTTGCCAATTAGTGTCCCTTTTTTCACCGAATCTCCGCTGGCCACAACTCTCTCGCTTAGGTGCAAGTAACGTGTAGTAAGTCCGCTGCCATGATTCACGATGATATAATTCCCCTTCAGCTCATCCCTGTCGGAATCAATGACGACCCCTTCGGCAGTAGCGTAGACCGGATCGCCTGTATCTCCGCCTATATCTAATCCAGCATGGAATGCTTCATTGCGTTGAAACGGATCACTGCGTTCTCCGAAAAGAGAGGTGATTCGTGTGCTACCTGTTGGCCATAAGGTTGGAGTAGCGTTCAACTGCTGCTGGAAGGCTTCGGCATTCTTTAATAGAGGAGGCATTGTTCGCTCCCAATCCTGCCACTTCTTATTCATATGATGGAGCTGCTTATTCGCGTTCTCCCATGCTTCAAGTGGTGAGACAGGCTTTTGGTCGCTGCTGTTCACTTCTGTAGCGGCAGAACGAAGCGTCGACAACTTAGATGCAGGAAGCATAATATACTCACCACCTAGCGGCAAAGGCAAGGATGCCGTGTCGCGCTTGGTTGACATAGAATTGGGCTTACCCGTGCCAGGTGATAGCTTGCTATTCTTTGGAGGGTTAGCGCCAGATGGGACTTGTAAATAGGATTGCAATTGCTGTTCCCATTGTGAGATTCTGTCCATTTTCTGTTTCATATCGTTGGAAGAAGCGGTAATAATGGATAATTGCTTGTCCATCTCTGCTAACAGTTGATTCTTCTCCTGCAGTTCAAGCTGTAATTGTTCATGACGAGCAACAATATCATGCATGGTAAATCGTTGAATGACTAACGATAAAAGTAATGCGCTAATCCCGCCAATGACAATAAACATGACAAGTTTAACCACAACAGTTGGAATACTGTATTGAATAACTGGCCGATTTGGTCCTCGCATGAGCATCCACGTCCAGTGGCGATCGTTTGATTTCGTCATAATTCAAGGATTCCTCCTTAACGACACAAAGGTAAAATAAGCTAGAAACGTTTACATAACATTCCTATTGTACATGATTTTCGGTGAAAAGTAAGTAGATAATGCAACGATTCGACATAAAAATCGGTTTGTGTCGAATAACGAAAAGGTAAATTTTATCACAAATTGAAAAATGATAAAAAACATTTTGCCATTGCCTGCGATTTAGGCTACAATCAGATAGTACGTGTTAGCAAAGTTAACATATAGCGTGCAACAGGACTAGACAATAAGAGAGGTGCGATATATTGATCGATCAAATTCAGGATTGGATCGGAAAGTTTAATGATTTGTGGTATTTGATGCTTATATTTGTCCTGATAACAGCAGGATTATATTTTTCATTCCGAACAGGCTTCGTGCAGCTTTCCGCGATTAAAGAAACATTCCGTCTTATGTTGGGGCGGGATAAAGGAAAGTCTTCCGGTGAGAAACAAGGCGTTTCCTCCTTCCAGGCATTCGCAATGAGTACGGCCTCGCGTGTTGGTACGGGGAATTTGGCCGGAGTCGCTATTGCCATTTCGTTAGGTGGCCCTGGCGCTGTATTCTGGATGTGGATGATTGCCATTATTGGCGCGGCTTCGGGGTTCGTCGAATCCACATTGGCACAAGTGTATAAAGTGCGCGATGGCAAGGATTTCAGAGGCGGCCCAGCTTACTATATGGAACGGGCGTTGAACGCACGCTGGCTAGGCATTATTTTTGCAGTCCTCATTATTTTCAGTTTCGGATTCGTTTTTAATTCTGTACAGGCCAACACAGCAAGTGCTGCATTCCAGGATATATTTAACTTGGATCCGATTTGGATGGGGGTTATCTTGGCAGTTCTTGTCATCCCGACGATATTCGGTGGGGTTCAGCGGGTTGCTAAGGTTTCTGCGACTGTAGTTCCGATCATGGCGCTAGCCTATATAGCGATTGCCTTGTTCGTCATGTTCGTGAATTTTAGAGAAATTCCGGGCGTGTTTGCTTCTATTATTCAAAATGCCTTTGGATTTGGAGAGGCGCTGGCTGGCGGCGTAGGCGCAGCGGTGATGAACGGGATTAAACGCGGTCTGTTCTCGAACGAGGCCGGAATGGGTAGTGCTCCCAATGCGGCGGCGACAGCCCATGTTAGTCATCCAGTCAAGCAAGGTTTGATCCAGTCGTTTGGGGTATTCGTCGATACATTGCTTGTTTGTTCGTCAACAGCGTTCATTATCCTGTTCTCCGGGATTTCAACGACGGGCGAGCAGAACGGCATTCGATTGACTCAACATGCGCTTGCGGCTCAGGTTGGAGATTGGGCGCACATTTTTATTGGCTTAGCTGTCTTTTTATTCGCATTTACTTCGCTGATTGGAAACTACTATTACGGTCAAAGCAACATCGAATTCATTACGAAGAAAAAGGGTTGGATGCTTGCCTATCGACTAGGTGTCATAGCGATGGTTCTCTTCGGTTCTGTTGCGAAGATGACCCTAGTATGGAATTTGGCAGACTTGTTCATGGGCTTCATGGCGTTTATTAATCTCATTTCCATTATGCTGCTTGGTAAAGTGGCATTTGCGGCTTTGAAAGATTATATGGGTCAGCGTAAGCGTGGCGAGGAGCCAGTCTTCTATGCAGATTCTGTTCCAGGACTGAAGCATGCAGAATGTTGGGAAAGAAATAATAACTCATAATCACATACGCTTATAATGCATCCGGCAAAGGGTAATACTACCAAGTAGTAAACTTTGCCGGATTTTTTTGTCCTTGCGAGGGCGTTATGGGAGGATGAAACGATGAATTTAAGCGTAATATTGATGCTGATCAATGCGTTCTTTGCCGTAGTTATTGGCATATACTTCTGGAATCTGCTGCGCAGTCAGAAAGGAAATCGCACAGCTGTTGATCGAGAATCGCGCAAGGAGATGGATAAGCTGCGCAAGCTAAGGTCTATTTCCCTGACGAAGCCGCTAGCAGAGAAGACAAGACCTGCGATCATGAGTGATATTGTTGGGCAGAAAGATGGATTGAAGGCGCTCAAAGCTGCTTTGTGCAGTTCGAACCCGCAGCATGTGATCATCTATGGCCCACCAGGCGTAGGTAAGACGGCTGCTGCGAGAGTAGTGCTGGAGGAAGCGAAGAAGAATGCAAGCTCGCCATTTACAATGGAATCCAAGTTCACTGAAATCGATGCGACGACAGCAAGATTTGATGAACGTGGCATCGCCGACCCATTAATAGGCTCGGTTCATGATCCAATTTATCAAGGTGCTGGTGCGATGGGAGTCGCTGGGATTCCACAGCCGAAGCCGGGAGCGGTGACGAAGGCACATGGGGGCATGCTGTTTATTGATGAGATTGGTGAGCTTCATCCGATACAGATGAATAAACTGTTGAAGGTACTTGAAGATCGTAAAGTATTTTTGGAGAGCGCTTATTACAATTCGGAAGACTCGAATGTACCTTCGTATATTCACGATATTTTTCAAAATGGATTGCCTGCGGACTTCAGGCTTGTGGGAGCGACGACCCGTTCTTCCCAAGAACTCCCGCCAGCGCTTCGTTCACGTTGTATGGAAATCTACTTCAGGCCGCTGCTTCCTGATGAAATCGGAGCTATTGCAGAAAATGGGCTGAAGAAAATTGGCTTCCCGCACTCGCCAGAAGCGGTAGATATGGTGAAAAAGTATGCGACCAATGGGCGTGAGGCGGTGAATATTGTCCAACTGTCGGCTGGACTGGTGATGTCAGAAGGGCGGACATCGATTGATGCGGCTGATGTAGAATGGGTTGCCAACAGCAGCCAGATTGCTCCGCGTCCTGATCGCAAAGTTCCCGCAGAACCACAGGTTGGTCTCGTGAATGGCTTGGCTGTGTACGGTCCTAGCATGGGAGCTCTGCTGGAAATTGAAGTGAGTGCGATCCGCGTGAAGAGTGGGCACGGCAAGTATACAATTACGGGTGTTGTCGAGGAAGAAGAGCTGGGCGGTGGAAGCCGAACGCTGCGCCGCAAGAGTATGGCGAAGGGGTCTATTGAGAACGTATTGACCGTGCTTCGCAGCCTGGGACATGAGACATCCAACTTCGATTTGCACATTAACTTCCCAGGCGGATCGCCAGTAGATGGTCCATCCGCGGGCATGGCAATGGCGATAGCCATCGCATCAGCATTGAATGGATGGCCTGTGGACAATAAGCTTGCGATGACAGGTGAAATCAGTCTTCATGGGCGCATTAAGCCGGTCGGCGGCGTACTTGCCAAGGTGGAAGCGGCTTTTCAAGCAGGAGCAACTCGCGTGCTTATTCCGAAGGAGAATTGGCAGGATATCTTCGCAGGCTTGGATGGAGTGCAAGTCATACCCGTCGAACACATTGAGGAAGGCTTCCAACATGCATTCGGCAGTGAATGGAAGGGAGATGCACAGCATAAGCCGCAACCGTTCGAACGTGCCGCGGGCACCTCGCTGCCGTTGCTGCATGCAGAAGGATCGGAGAAGAATAGCAGTTCTTCTGATGGGAGCAGCTATAGCTGATCGGCCTGTGGAAAATTGGTGTTTTACTTGAACATTTGATAAAATGTTGGATGCAATGTACTAGATAGATCATGATAGCCATGGGGGTGCCGAACGATGGGGCTTAAATCGAACAAAGACCGCCGCCTGCCTCTGCTCCCGCTACGAGGCTTGCTCGTGTACCCGAGCATGGTGTTGAACTTGGATGTGGGGCGCGATAAGTCGGTACGGGCACTTGAACATGCGATGCTGGAAGATCAATTGCTGCTGTTGTGCACGCAGTCAGAGGTCAGCATCGAGGAGCCTTCTCAGGATGATATTTTCCGTATAGGCACGATAGCGAAGGTTCGTCAAATGTTACGTCTGCCTAATAACACAATACGTGTGCTTGTTGAGGGTGTTGAGCGCGCTGAGATCGTTGAATATGTGCCTAATGAGGAGTTCTATGAGGTTCAGGTGCATGTATTGCATGAAGAGACGTCGGGTGATCCTTCAGAGACAGAAGCGCTCATGCGCATGGCATTGACCCAGTTCGAGAACTATGTGCAAATGTCGAAGAAGGTGTCGCCAGAGACACTAGCTTCCGTAACGGACATCGAAGAACCGGGTCGGATGGCGGATGTAATCGCCAGCCACTTGTCCATCAAGCTCAAAGATAAACAGGCGCTTCTGGAGACGGTGGATAGCAAAGCTCGTCTGCATAAGCTGCTTGAGCTGCTCAATAATGAGAGCGAAGTGCTGGAGATGGAGAAGAAGATTGGCCAGCGCGTGAAGAAGCAGATGGAGAAGACACAGAAGGAATACTATTTGCGTGAGCAAATGAAGGCGATCCAGAAGGAATTGGGAGATAAAGAAGGCCGCACGGGCGAGGCCGAGGAGCTGCGTGCCCAATTGAAGGAGCTCGAGGCTCCGGATAAAGTTCGTGAGAAAATCGGCAAAGAAATCGATCGATTGGAGAAAATGCCGGCTTCTTCCGCAGAAGGTTCAGTGATTCGAAACTATATCGATTGGCTGCTTCAGATTCCGTGGGCTCAGCTCTCGGAGGATGATCTGGATCTGAGCAAGGCAGAATCCATTCTGGAGGCCGATCATTATGGACTTGAGAAGCCGAAGGAACGTGTCCTTGAATATTTGGCTGTACAGCAGCTAGTCAAAGAAATGAAAGGGCCGATTCTATGCCTTGTTGGCCCTCCGGGTGTCGGGAAAACGTCGCTTGCAAGGTCAATTGCGAAATCGCTTGAACGGAAATTTGTTCGTATCTCGTTAGGTGGGGTGCGTGACGAGGCGGAGATTCGCGGTCATCGTCGTACCTATGTAGGTGCAATGCCAGGACGAATTGTTCAGGCGCTTAAAAATGCGGGCACGATGAACCCAGTAATGCTGCTTGATGAAATCGACAAGATGGCATCTGACTTCCGTGGGGATCCGGCGTCTGCACTGCTGGAGGTATTGGATCCAGAACAGAATAATGCATTCAGTGATCATTTCGTTGAGCTCCCGGTCGATCTGTCCAAGGTTCTGTTCGTGACAACTGCCAATGCGGTTCACAATATACCGCGTCCGCTGCTGGATCGGATGGAACTGCTGTCCTTGTCTGGATATACGGAGCTTGAGAAGCTGGAAATCGCGAACAGGCATCTGCTTCCGAAGCAGAAGGAAGCCCATGGATTGCAGGCGAATCAGCTGACGGTTCAAGAGGACTGCCTTCTGAAAGTGATTCGTGAATATACACGTGAAGCAGGAGTTCGCCAACTGGAACAGCAATTGGCTGCGCTATGCCGCAAGGCTGCAAAGCGAATTGTATCTGAACAGGTGGAAGACATACAGATTCACGCCCAGCAATTATCCGAATATTTAGGTGTAGCTCGATATCGCTATGGTCTGGCAGAACAAGATGATCAGATAGGAACGGTGACAGGTCTTGCGTGGACCGAAGCGGGAGGGGATACGCTTAATATTGAGGTTACCGTTGTTCCTGGTTCCGGCAAGCTGCAATTGACAGGCAAGCTAGGCGATGTCATGAAGGAGTCTGCACAGGCTGCATTTAGCTACATCCGCTCGAAGGCGGCGCAGTGGGGATTGGAGCCCGACTTCCATGAGAAGCTGGATATTCATGTCCATGTCCCTGAAGGAGCGATTCCGAAGGATGGCCCTTCCGCCGGAATCACAATTGCGACGGCACTTGTATCGGCGTTCACTAATCGATATGTATCCAAGGATGTTGCAATGACCGGTGAGATTACATTGCGCGGGAGAGTACTCCCGATTGGTGGATTGAAAGAGAAGTCGCTGGCCGCGCTTCGTGCAGGAATCAAGACGGTTCTGTTCCCACATGACAATGAACGCGATCTAGCGGATATCCCAGATACAGTACGGCGGGAGCTGACCTTTATACCAGTAGCTCATATGGATGAAGTGCTGCAGCATGCGTTGCTGGAGGCGACTTCATCATAATGGCATAGCAACAAGACGGATGCGCGTGCAGCGCATCCGTTTTTCTTTTTTTTGTGAAATGACGGGAATCGTGTACAATTGTACAATAGACAGAACAGAATGTAAGGTGAGGATAATCGCGTATGAAAATAACAAATGCTGAATTTATTATTAGTGCTGTTGGATCTGCACAGTATCCAGATGACGGGTTCCCGGAGATTGGTCTGGCAGGCCGATCGAATGTAGGGAAGTCATCGTTAATCAATCGTATGATTATGCGCAAGAACTTGGCGCGTACAAGCTCGCAGCCGGGTAAGACACAGCAGTTGAACTACTATCGCATTAATGACAATATGTATTTCGTGGACGTACCGGGATACGGGTATGCAAAGGTATCGAAGACGCAGCGCGCTGCGTGGGGACGCATGATTGAAGCGTACTTCCAAGAGCGTGAGACACTTCGCCTTGTGCTGCTGGTTGTTGATTTGCGCCATGCGCCTACAGCAGACGATTGCATGATGCATGACTGGCTTACGCATTACGGCGTCCCGGTATGTGTGGTTGCGACGAAGGCAGATAAAATATCGAGAAACCATCTTCCGAAGCATGTGAAGCAAGTTCGTACCACCCTTGGGTTGTCATCGGATGCTCCGTTTGTCATGTTCTCCGCGGAGACAGGACAAGGCCGTGAAGAGTTATGGGACATTATTAATCAGCATGCAAGCGTTAATTCGTAAGCATGTTGGATAAAAAGCGGGGTAGTTCCGGCCTCAGTCCGTTTTTTTGCGAAATGCACCATAAAATGGCGGCTCATGAACAGGAATTCATATTCTCCCTGTAGTATAATAAACATGTATAAATATTATATGTTGAATACAGGTAAGGAGAGTTTTTATGGCTCGGCGGTTAGCCACAGAGTATGTGAAAGCCAGTTTACAGTTAACGGAAGCTCAATTGACCCGATTTGTGCAATCGCTCGCGAAGCAATCTATTGTGGGGCGGGTGAAAGTATTAGAAAACGGTAATCAAGAGGTGGTTCTTGAGGACGGCCAGGGTGATGAGATCATATTCCTGTTCGAGAAACAAGGCAATCGGTATGTCTGTGTAACGTCTTGCCGCTTGGTTCATCCGAAATTGACACAAGTGATGCATAAGCTTGTGGCGACATTCCGTGGCGAAGCGGTAGTCAATCGGATTTTTGCGGGATTTACAATCACTTATTATTACGCAGATGGGGCTGTTCGCAAGATTGTAGAGCAGAAGGAAGAGCCTCGCGTTATTTTCGAACATAAGGATACGGTGCAGGACTTGCATAACATGTACCGTAACGAACATGTAGAAATACGAATTGCGAGTATTAAGGAGCGCATCAACAGTTTGCTCGATAAGCGCAATCGAAGCCTGTCAGCAGATGAGGTTCAAGCTGTAGATCAGCAGCTAACAGCACTGGCAAAGCAATTGTTCATCTTGGAAGCCTGAGCGGCACTTGAATATGAAAGAACTTAAGGCGTATGCCTTAAGTTCTTTTTTTGTTCTGCAGCGAATATTGGGCGGGCGTACTAGACACCTATTAGAGGCTTTCGCCATATAGTAGACAGGGAAAATGGAATAGTCAGGGGATAAGTGGATAAAAAAGTGTTGCATTTATGTGAGTAAGATGTTATTTTTAATCTCGTTGAAAACAATATAGGAACCAGGATTCACTCAGGACATTGCATGTTGCGAGAGATTTTTCCCTCGGGAAGTGAATGACGTAGGTCCTAGCGGATGAAATTATTTTTTCAAACATTTTATTCCTAGGAAGGGGGAACCGAAAGATGGAATACTCAACTTTCGGAAGACATGTTGCTGTTGACACGTGGGGAGTCGACTTCGATTTGCTGAACAATGCTCAATTGCTTGAAGCACAACTGGTAGAAGCCGCTGAAGCGTGTGGTGCAACGGTCTTGTCTGTTCAATCTAAACAGTTTGACCCACAAGGGGCAACAGTTCTAGTTATGTTGTCAGAAAGTCATCTTTCAATCCACACTTATCCTGAACGTGGATTTGCAGCAATCGATTGTTACACTTGCGGAGAAACAGTAGACCCGCAGCTAGCCATTGATTACCTGGTCTCTGTGTTGAAACCGGAGAAAACGTACGCGAAGAAACTTATTCGCGGATTAGGCGAATTGCAAGTGGTTACTCCGGATATGAAAGTATCCGAATTGGTATAAACGACAATAAAGTCCCGCTCATCCTCGTGCTTGGCACAGGGTGGAGCGGGCTTTTTTTATTCTTATAGAGAGTCAACCTCATAGCTCGGTTATTTGTCCACTTGTTGCTCCATAAGCTATATACATAATCATATATAGTAGGAGAATGCTGATGAGACCTAGACGATTTCGAGGCGGTATCGTATGGATGGTTGTGTTGTTCATGCTGTTAATATGGCCTTCCATTCAAGTGTACAACTTATTCTCTCCGAAGGCAGAAGCGTCCGATCCGCTTAAAATGCTGTACGAAGTAGCTCAATTTCAAACGAACCTGTTAAAAGGATCATTGCAGGAAGCGGCGCGATATGACTCGACAGAACCACTTCAAAAATTGAAGCTTGTTGCTTATTCAGCAGCATTTGCACATGAAAGACTGGTTCGTGCGGCAGGGAAGAAGCAGCTGCCAGAGCTGCCAAGTCTGAATAAGGTTGTAGAAACCATCACATTGATGCAGTTAAATGGCGATCGCCCATTAACGGACAGTGAAAAAGAGATGATCAGCATGAGCGCTGAGGCAATGAACCGACTCTATGACAGCTATGCGCTCGCCTATAACAGCAGCGGGGGATGGGTCGCATCCAAGCGTGAAGAACTGGTTAGCGCAGACAAAGATTTGAAGGAAGTGCTGGAATCTAATTTTACACCGAAGTGAACTGGCAAAAAGTACATAAAAAAAGAATGACATTGGGGCGTTGCAATGATAGTATAAGGTGCAGTTAGCCCGTACAAACTAAAATTTGACATGCATTTCATAATATTTTCAAATTACGAACGAATGTTCTTGTTGATCTATGTTATAATGATTATCATCTGAGAATGTACTAAATTTTGAAAAGCAGGTGAAATGAATGCACATCATCGTCGTCGGCATGAACTATCGTACGGCGCCCGTAGAAATTCGGGAGAAGTTTGCGGTGCCCGAAAGTGATTGGCAAGAGGCGCTGAGACAATTGAGACAGACGAAGAGCGTGCTCGAATGCGTGATGGTGTCGACATGCAATCGCACAGAACTGTATGTGGTTGTCGACAGATTGCACATGTGCGGTCACTTCATCCGCAGCTTTATGGAGACGTGGTTCGGCATTTCCAGACAGCAATTTACACCGTACCTCTATATATATGAAGATGATCAGGCTGTCGAGCATTTGTTCCGGGTCAGCTGCGGCTTGGATTCCATGGTCATCGGCGAAACGCAAATTTTAGGCCAAATCCGTAATGCCTTCTTGTTCGCGCAAAATGAAGGGGTAACCGGGACGTGGCTGAATACCGTATTTAAGCAGGCGATAACACTCGCGAAGAGAGCACATGCCGAAACAAGCATTAACGAAAATGCGGTATCGGTCAGCTATGCCGCAGTGGAGCTTGGCAAGCGAATATTCGGATCGTTCCAAGGAAAGAAGGTACTCATTCTAGGCGCAGGCAAAATGAGCGAGCTGACTGTGAAGCACTTATATGCCAACGGGGCTGCGGAGGTAATGGTAGCAAACCGTACCCTATCTCGCGCGGAAGAGCTGGCGAAACAGTTTAACGGCCGGGCAGGTACGCTTGATGCGGCCGAACAGATGCTGGTTGAGGCTGATATTGTGATTAGCTCAACGGGTTCGAAGGAATATGTACTGACAGCGGATGATGTGAAGCGGGCGATGAGCAGGCGCAAATCTCGGTCACTGTTCTTCATTGACATTGCCGTGCCGCGTGACTTGGATCCGGCGATTAGTGACGTGTCGAATGTATTCTTATATGATATCGATGATCTTCAAGGTATTGTGGAGAGCAATCTGGCACGTCGCCGCAAGGAAGCGGCGAAGATCGAAGCTTTCATCGCAGATGAACTCGAGGAGCATCGTCATTGGCTCAAAATGCTGGGTGTAACTCCGATGATTCGGTCTTTACAGTCCAAAGCAGAACGTATCCACCAGGATACGCTGCAAAGCTTATTCAATAAGCTTCCCGAGCTGTCTGAACGGGAAGAAAAATTGATACGCCGTCTGACGAAGAGCATGTTGAACCAAATGATGCACGACCCAATTAATCAAATTAAAGAGCTCGCCGCTGAGAAAAATGGGGACGAGGCATTGCGGTTATTTTCGCAAATTTTCGCACTGGAGCAGCCAGAAGCGGGTGGCAAGGAGGAGCGAGGCAAGGAACAGCCCTCATCCCAAGTCACCGTGAATCGAAATACGGAACCCGAGCGGGGGAAGTCTGTGCTGTCTTGGGCAGCCGTCACATGGTAGAGGAAGAACAGGAGGCGGCAGGCATCGATGGTTACGAATAGTTGGATTTACGATGCGATTATCTACACATACGCCCTGAGCCTTCTGTTTTATTTTTCCGATGTGGTAGGAGTCAATCGGAAAGCGAAGCGGATGGGCGCAGGGCTTCTTACTTTTGTATGGGTACTTCAGACGATCTTCTTGATTGTAAGAATGGTGAGGCATCAGGATGTGCCCGTTTTTAGTAGTTTTGAATTTATGTTTTTGTTTTCATGGTTCCTCGTGACCGTATCCATTGTCATTAGCAGGTTCTTTCATATCGAATTTATCGTTTTTTTCGTCAATCTTATTGGGTTTGCCTTATTGCTCGTGAACATGCTTAACGACCCGACAATGCCTGCATCGATGAAGGAATGGGAGATGATGCGTAATTTGCTCTCTTTCCATATCTCGCTTGTAGCCTTTGGTTTCGCGGCCTTAACGATTAGTGCCGTATTCGCGGGCATGTATGTATTTCTCCATCATAAGTTGAAGGCTAAGCAATGGTCTGACGCGGTGCGGCGCTTGCCTAGTCTTGAACGAATTGAACGCTTTTCGTTTCTAGCTGTCGTAATTGGCATTCCGATGATTTTACTGTCGCTTGCCGTAGCAGTTGGGGCTATTCTGCTCGACAATCGTACGGAATTGCTGATTGATTTTAAGATATGGTTTACGTTATTAGCGCTTTTATTCTATGGCTCTTATATTGTGAAACGCTCGCGTAATGATTCAACAGGATTTCGACTTTCTTTGTTGAATTTAGGATGTTATGCGGTAATGATGCTCAATTTCGCATTGAATTCATTGTCGACATTTCATCGCTGGATTGGAGTGTAGCGAATGGGAGATTCCCCTCTGTATCCGATTATGCTGAAGCTTGTTGGCAAGCCATGTACGGTGATTGGCGGTGGCAAGGTAGCTGCGCGCAAGGTTCGTCACTTGCTGGCGAGTGGTGCTGAAGTGAAAGTGGTCAGTCCCGTATTGACTGCAGAGCTTTGGCACTTTGTCCATGAAGGCAGCATTGTTCATATCGCAAGAGAGTATGAAGAGGGGGACGCCATTGGAGCGCTGCTTGTATTTGCTGCGACAGATCATTGTGAAGTGAATGAGCGAGTAGCTGAGGAAGCAAGGCGCTATGGGGCGCTCATCAATATTGCTCATAGTCCGGAACAGAGTGACTTCGCCAATCCTGGGACGGTGCAGCACGGAGATGTCCATCTCGCTGTATCGACTGGCGGCGCTAGTCCAACCTTGACGAGAAGCATATTAGCCAAGCTGTCCAAGTTAATGGATGATGAGTTGGCGCAAGTAGCAGAGATGCTGCTGCACGCACGCAAGGCTTCGCATGATGTGCTGCCAGACACGGTAGATCGCCAGCGAGCAATGCGGCACTATGCAGAAGAATGCTGGCGGGCCTATGAATGTAATGTCACACTTCCCAAATGGGAGGACTGGGTCATGGCGTGGCTCGCCCAATATCAATAAATGAATGAATAATTTAGGCAAGCAGGAGGGGCAACTAGATGCGTACTATCATTGTTGGGACAAGGCAGAGCGCCTTGGCATTGACGCAGACCGGGCATGTGATTGCGGCGTTGGAGACCATTTGCAAAGAGAACAACCTTCCGTTCCGATTCGAAATTAAGAAGATCGTAACGAAAGGAGATCGCATCCTGGACGTCACCTTGTCCAAGGTTGGAGGCAAAGGGTTGTTCGTGAAGGAGATTGAACAAGCGTTAATTGATAAGGAAGTGGATATCGCGGTTCACAGCATGAAGGACATGCCTTGGGAACTTCAGGATGGACTGACGGTTGGCGCTGTGCCCAAGCGGGAAGATCCAAGAGATTGCTTGATTATGAAGTCTGGCACCTCGATTGAGGATTTGCCTATAGGTGCGAAGGTAGGAACGAGCAGTCTGCGCAGAGCTTGTCAATTGCAGGCGCATAGACCGGATTTGCAGATCGAGCCATTGCGCGGCAATATTGATACACGGTTGAAGAAGCTAGAGACGGAAGGATTCGATGCAATCGTTCTTGCTGCAGCAGGACTTCATCGGATGGGATGGCAGGATCGTATCACATCCTATTTGCCGACAGAACTGTGTCTCCCAGCGGTAGGGCAAGGGGCATTGGGGATTGAATGCCGTGCAGATGATGAGGAAGTATTGTCGCTGCTTGCGCGTTATCACGATGTAGATACTGCTCGTACCGTTCAGGCGGAGCGGGCTTTTTTAGGCCGCTTGAATGGCGGGTGCCAAGTGCCAATTGGAGCGTATGCAGAGCTTCATAAGGCAGATGACACGATACGCTTAACAGGTCTTGTTGGATCTGCGGAAGAGAATATGATTTTGAGTGACACAATGGAAGGTGGACAACCAGAGGAACTTGGCATTGCAGTTGCTGAGCGGCTGCTGAACCGAGGAGCGGAACAAATGCTATCCCAATTAAGGGGCTGATATGAATGGAACGGCATTCCTCTGAAATAGGTATTGTCTATCTGGTAGGCGCTGGGCCAGGTGACGTAGGGTTGATAACGGTCAAAGGCTTGAATTGTCTGCAGGAAGCGGATGTTGTTGTCTATGATCGTCTCTCTAGCCCTCAATTGCTCAGATATATGAAGCAGGGAGCTCGTAGGATCTATGTGGGCAAGCTGCCTGATCGACATGCGATGAAGCAGGCGGATATTAACCAATTGCTTGCTGATCTAGCACAGGAAGGAAACAAGGTCGTTCGCTTAAAGGGGGGCGATCCTTGTGTGTTCGGAAGAGTGGGAGAAGAAGCAGCTGTACTGAAGCAGCATGGAGTTCCGTATGAGATCGTTCCAGGGGTCACCTCTGCTGTTGCGGTTCCTGCATATGCAGGCATCCCTGTGACTCACAGGGATTATGCGTCTTCCTTTTGTGTAGTGACAGGCCATGAGAACCCGGACAAGTTGGATGAGTTCATCGAGTGGGAGCAGATGACCCAAAGTGCTGGAACTTTGCTGTTCCTTATGGGTATCGGCAAGCTGCGTGTAATTGCCGAACGATTGATGAGTCATGGGCGGGCAGCGGATACGCCTGTTGCATTAGTGCGCTGGGGAACAAGGGCTGAGCAGCGCACGCTCGTAGGGACTCTAGCGACGATTGCGGATGAGGCAGAGCGTGCTCGCTTCGAGTCGCCGGCAGTCATTGTCGTAGGGGATGTTGTGAAGCTGCGAGAACAGCTAGCTTGGGCAGAGGAGCTCCCGCTGTTCGGTAAGAGAGTACTTGTCACGAGGAGCCGTTCGCAGGCTAGCGAGCTTGTTAAGCCCATTGAACAGCTTGGAGGGGAGACGTATGAATATCCCGTCATTGAGATGCGGGCACCCGTCTCTCTTGGGAAACAGCAAGCGATTCATCAGGCTTTTATCCATGCACAGCAATATCAATGGCTAGTTCTGACGAGTGTGAATGGCGTCAAGTATTGGTTCCAACACTTGCAGGAGCAAGGGCAGGATATTCGCCAATGGGCGAATGTACGAATCGTAACGGTAGGCCCCAAGACTGCTGAAGCGCTTCGCGAATATGGAGTGCAGCCAGATGTATCTGCTGCTCAGTATAGCCAAGAAGGGGTATGGGATGCCCTTCGTCCATTAATCTCGCCAGAAGAGCGCGTGCTACTTGCGAGGGGTGATCTGGCGCGCCCTTGGCTGAAGGAGATGCTGCAGCAGCATGGCCTTCTTGTGGATGAGGTGGATTTGTACGAGACCGTGCTGCCGGAGTACGATGATCCTTATTTAGTGGAATTGCTGGAAGAGAACGCGATTCATCTGATTACGTTTACAAGTTCCTCGACGGTTACGAACCTGATCGCCGCACTCGAACGCATGGGGGTTCCTGACCCTGTAGCGAAGCTTGGTGGCGCTCAAGTGGTGTGCATCGGGGAGATTACAGCGCGCACGGCGCGTGATGCAGGCTTGCAGGTTGCTGCAGTCGCAGAACGATCTACCATTAACAGTATGGTGGACGAGATGTGCAGACTTAGCAGTGCTGACAAGGCGCATATACACATTCAAGGAGGTTGCTAACATGGTATTTCCAACTACAAGATTACGCCGCCTACGGAAGACGGCAGCTCTCCGCAATATGGTTCGCGAGACTGAATTGACAGTCAATGACTTGATTATGCCTATATTTGTGACGCATGGTACGGAGATTAAGGAAGAGATTAGCTCCATGCCGGGAGTTTATCATTTCTCCCTTGACCGTATGGAAGAAGAAATAGACGAAATTGTTCAATTGGGTATACCAGCTATTGTGCTGTTTGGTGTCCCAGCTTCGAAGGATGCTGTCGGAAGCTCTGCATTCGACGCGGATGGAATCGTCCAACAAGCGACAAGACGAATTAAGGCGGCTCACCCTAACCTGCTTATTATTGCGGATACATGTCTATGCCAATATACCGATCATGGGCATTGTGGAATGGTTCATGTGCATGAAGTGAATGGATGCGAGGTAGGCGAGATTGATAATGACGAGTCGCTCGAGTACTTAGTGCGTACGGCGGTGTCTCAAGCAGAAGCGGGGGCTGATATTATAGCGCCATCCAATATGATGGATGGATTCGTGCATGCGATTCGTGCAGGTCTTGATGAGGCAGGTTATCATGATGTGCCGATCATGTCCTATTCGGTGAAGTATGCATCGGCATTCTATGGTCCATTCCGAGATGCGGCTCATTCCGCGCCTCAATTCGGTGATCGCAAGACTTATCAGATGGATCCTGCCAATGTGCGCGAAGCAATTCGTGAAGCAGAAGAGGACGTTCTGGAAGGCGCGGACATGCTTATGGTGAAGCCAGCCATGGCATACATGGATGTTATCCGTGTGATGAAGGATCAATTCGATTTGCCGCTAGTGGCTTACAATGTGAGCGGCGAGTATTCTATGGTGAAGGCAGCGAGCAAGCTTGGATGGGTTGATGAACGCGCTATTGTGAGCGAACTGCTGCTTGGTCTGAAGCGCGCGGGAACAGATATGATTATTACGTATCATGCGAAGGATGCTGCACGTTGGCTGTCTGAGCGAGCGTAACAATTGTTGCAGTGGGGCTTGATTTAAAAGAAGCGACTTCTGTATAAATAGCAAACTCCCCGTGGCAAAGTTCGTTGAATGTGCCGACGGGGAGCTTGTCTACCCGATGTATGGAGCTAGCTAACGTAAGGACTCTGGAACAGTCGGGATACGTCCAGCGTGTATTCGGTCGGCTGCAGCGTCAGGATACGCTGATGCTCGAGATCACGAATCACTTGTTCTAATACGTTCCGATGTACGCCAGCAAGACCTGACATGGCATCAGCGTCGAAGGCGGCACGGATGTAGATTTTATCTCCGCGGCGCTCGCCTTGCTGCTGAGCGATGCGAACGATGTTCTTTACGATGCGGCTTGGTGCATCTAAGAACGTTAAGTCATAGACATATCCGTTCGTCGAGCGCAGTCGACCGCATAGTTGAATCATAACCTGCTTCGCAATATCGTAGTGGGCGCGCAGCAGTAAGTGGAAGCTCTCGGATGTGACGGTAAAGAGAACCGTATCCTCCAATGTCTCTGCTGTTGCAGAACGCGGCTTGCCATCAATAAGCGCAAGCTCGCCGAAGTTGTCGCCGCTCTGAAAGACAGAGAGGATCTTCTGCTGGCCTTTCTTGTTGGATGTGTATACTTTGACGGCACCGCGAAATACGATGCAGAATGTGTGCCCTGGATCTCCCTGCTGGAACAAGATCGTATGTGGGGCATACTCCCGGCGGGATGTGATGGACGATACGATTTCCAGCTGTTCATCAGTCAAATCAGAGAACAGTGGGACGCGTTTGAGCAATTCAATCATGACTTTCCCCTCTTTGCCAAGCCGATTTTTTATTAGTGTAACATAGAACAGAGGAATAAATAAGAAGGAGCAACCAACATGTCTGAAAAAAAATCTGGCCGTGTAGACACACGTTCGCAGGCAGCATTTGCAGAAGCGAAGAAATACATACCTGGCGGTGTGAACAGCCCTGTACGCGCATTCAAATCCGTCGGTCTGACACCCGCTTATATTGAACGGGCGGAAGGATCCCGGCTGTATGATATCGATGGCAATGTATTCGTAGATTATGTATGCTCATGGGGACCGCTAATTATGGGTCATGCGCATCCCGAAGTTGTGCGTGCGATCCAAGAGACGGCAGCGAAGGGGACAAGCTTCGGTGCGCCTACGGAGATTGAGACGGCTATGGCGAAACTGGTATGTGAGCGTGTACCTTCCGTAGACATCGTTCGTATGGTGAATTCCGGAACGGAAGCGACGATGAGTGCAATCCGATTGGCGCGCGGTATTACAAAGCGGAGTAAGATTGTGAAATTCGAGGGCTCCTACCATGGTCATGGAGACAGCCTGCTCATCAAGGCTGGTTCGGGTGTAGCGACATTGGGACTACCAGACAGCCCGGGGGTGCCTGAAGGGGTTGCCAGCAATACGATTGCGGTTCCGTATAATGATCTGGAAGCAGTGAAGCTGGCCTTTGATCGATATGGCGAAGATATTGCCTGTGTCATTGTAGAGCCGGTTGCAGGCAATATGGGGGTTGTACCGCCTCAGGAAGGGTTCTTGGAAGGCCTGCGGCATTTGACGGAGCAATATGGAAGTCTGCTTATTTTCGATGAGGTTATGACAGGATTCCGTGTGGGCTACAGCTGTGCGCAAGGGTTGTTTGGCGTCACACCGGACTTGACTTGCTTCGGCAAGGTTATCGGGGGTGGACTGCCAGTAGGTGCATACGGAGGCAAACGCGAGTACATGGAGCAAATTGCACCGAGTGGCCCGATCTATCAAGCAGGTACGCTTAGCGGCAACCCACTGGCGATGGCTGCCGGTTATACGACATTGTCTTTACTTACGCCGGAGGTGTATGCGGAATTGGATCGTAAGGGTGCCAAGCTTGAGGCAGGCTTTATCCGCAATGCGCAAGAACTGGGAGTGCCGTGTACAATCAACCGTGTTGGCTCGATGGTATGCCCGTTCTTTACGAATGAGCCGGTAACGAATTTTGATACGGCTCGCACATCCAATCAAGAGCTGTTCCGTACGTACTTTAAGCATCTACTCGATGAAGGGGTTAATGTAGCGCCTTCGCAATTCGAGGGGATGTTTGTGTCGGCGGCTCATACCGATGAGGACATTGAATTTACAATCCAAGCCAACTATGCTGCACTAAAGAAATCAATCTAAGTATATGCAGGCTTGAATATAGGATGGTATGGTCAATCTATACACATAAATAGGACGAATACGAGCCCGGCGATTCCGCGTTAGAAGTGGAGCGCCGGGCTTTGAAATGGATAGGAACGGAGGAGATGCGTCGTGACACGATATTGGAGACGCCAAGGAGAATGGATAGAATTCATGCCCGGCAAAGCTTCGCTTCAAGATGAACAATCTACACTGGCATGGCTGATCAGCGAGCTGCGTTTGCCAAAAAAATTCGTTCATAGAATGAATCATGCGGGAGATATTCGCACTGCAGGAGATAGGCTGCGTGTGAAATGGTTTGTTGCTGAATCGGATGCTTATGAGCCCGCTGACGCACCTGCCGAGGTGCTGTATGAAGATGATGCTTGCTTGGTAGTATATAAGCCTGCAGGTATGGCGGTTCATCCAACGACACCGGAGCAGGATAAGAGGCGGGATAGTCTTGCCCATGCTGTGGCATGCCACTATGTATGGACGGGGCAGGCTTCCAAGGTGCTGCATATACATCGCTTAGATGTTGATACAACCGGGCCGGTGCTGTACGCGAAGCAGCCGTGTACACAAGTGATTCTGGATGAGATGATGCGCGAGAAGAAGATTGAGCGCATCTATCATGCGATTGTTCAGGGAACGCTGACGCCGGCTTCTGGAACGGTAGATGCGCCAATAGGGAAGGATCGTCATCATCGCGGCAAATATCGGGTAAGCGATAGCGGAGCTCCTGCGATTACCCACTATGAAACACTGCAGCCCGGCTCAGAACTGTCCCTCGTGCGCCTAACGCTGGAGACGGGGCGGACACATCAAATTCGGGTGCATATGAGTGCGAAGGGGCATCCGCTTGCGGGAGATACGCAATATGGGGGCGATGGCAAGCTCATTAGCAGACAAGCGCTTCATGGGGAGAGTTTGCGCTTCATCCATCCGCTGTCAGGAGAACAGATTGTTGTAGAAGCCCCGTGGCCTGAGGACATGTTGCGCTTGCGGCAAAAAATATAGTCATGCTCCTCTCTTTCCTCCCATATAGATGAAGTAGTGATACGAGTCTGACTTTGCGACTGTAGCTTAACATCGTTGCCATATCGCATGTACGCTGGTCACAAGGGAAGATGGCATATGAACTGCGGGAGGAGGAGCGGTCTGTGAACGAAGAATCATATGGATTGCGCTTTGATATTTATGAACGTGTGCACTTGTCCGACGAAGTGGTCGGCATTGATCAATTGGAAGAAGTGGAGTTGACACCGCACATTCAGGTCATTCCTGCTGGTGACCAGGTGACAGTGCGTGGCAGCTTGCTGCTGGCTGGGGCATATGTAGGTGCTGATGAACTGCGTAGCAGTCATTCGCTTGAGCATTGGATCCCTGTTGAAATCACACTCCCCTTAAATCGGGTGCGCAGCTTGGATGATATTTCGGTCGATATTGAGCACTTCGATGTAGACCTTTTATCAACACGTACATTAAATATTACAGGAATTTTATCGCTGCGCGGCATCTCAATGGAAAGTATAGAGCCAGCGGCTTGGGAGCCGGAGCAATTTACAGTTGTACATCAAACGGAGCTCGAGCACGATGGGGAAGAGCCAGCGTGGCTGCGTGACTACGGTACATATACACCGGCGTTCACGAAATCAGCAGAGCATGTGACTGAAGAAGTTGCAACTGAATCGGAAGTTGCGACTGAATCGAAAGTAGAAACAGAAGCTGATTATAGAGATTTCAGTCCTGTTAGGGCTTCAGAGGAACAGGAGCAAGAAGAACAAACAGAAGAACAGGCAGAGGAACAGATGGAGGATCAGGCAGAAGAAGAGTTGGAAGAGAACTTCGATCGAGCTGCTGAAGACGTGGAGGTTCGCGAATTCGAAGGGGAGAGGCTGCTGCCTGCACAGACCAATCATGATGCATTTGATGGAGATTCTCCCCAATCTGAACGTATTCCGCTCACATGGAGTGGTTCTCAGTGGGCCAGAGAGACGCGAGATGAGGAGGAGCGGTTAGAGGTTCAGAGTGCCGAGGGGCAAGGCGAAGCAGGGCGAGCGCCGGGCAGAGCAAGTGCTGCCACGGATAGCGCAGAACACGAGCCAGAAGCGAAAATGACTCAGTTGGAGTCTCATTCACCGACCCTCTCGAATGAAGCAAATACGAATGAGCCTGTTGCGAGAAAGGAAAGTGTGCAATCCATCGAAGTAGATGCAGCTGTTCAATCAGAGGGTGAAGGTGAATCGCTCGCCTCGAATCAGGAAGTGGAGCGGGACGATATTGAAGCAGCTGCTCCATTGAATGAGCCGGAGGATGTTCCAGCAACTGCCAAGCAGGAGATGAAGGTTGCAATCGGCAAGTCGAAAGCGAGTGAGCCGGAAGCAGCGGAACCAGTTGGATTCAGTTCGTTGCTGCAGAAGAAGCGGGAGTCTCAAGAACTGGAACGTATCCAGAAGGAAGAAGAGGCAGCGCAGCTAGCAGCAATGAATGAGGAGACAACTGGTGAGGAAGTAAAGTGGCAGTCGCTATTCCTGCAGCGTATTGATGATGAGCGGGCTTTCAAGAAGGTGCGCTTGTGTATTGTGCAGCGTTCTGAAACACTCGATACAATTGCTGACCGCTATTGCATGAACTCGAGAGAAATTGCGCTCTACAACCGCTTAGCGGAATCGGATATATCCGAAGGGCAAGTTCTGTATATTCCTACCTCGTAACGATATCTCCATTTCCTATTAGATAGGCAAAAAACCCGTATGGCTCAATGAGCGACGGGTTTCTTTGTGTCTGCATGCAGTTGTACAAGAGTACAAGCTTCAATATACATCCCACAAAAATCCAATGAAGATGAGGAATAATACAAATAGCAAAAATACGTCAAATGCTGTTGGCAGAAGCAACGTGCGAACAAATTGCAAGCAAATGATGGGGAAAAGAACCCCTTTAATGGAACCTCGAACACGACACCACCACCGTTCCATGTAAAACACCTCCTATAGTACATGTTATGAAAAATGAAAAACAGGATATGACTAATAGGGAAAGCATTTGTTAGTATCCTTTTGTGCTTCGTCTATTGACTCGCTCGGTATGCGAAGGTACAATATATCGTAAATGTTATTGTTTATTTTTATAAAGATCTGATTGAAAGACTATGAACAGGATTAGTAAGCGATTGGCCCCTTACAGAGAGCAGAGCGACACGGTGCAACGCCTGCAGGATTGTCCCGCGCTGAAGTCACCTGGGAGTTGCCCTTTTGAACGTGTCACGGTAATGTATGAACACGATGTTCATCATGTTCCGGATACGCTAGAATAGGCCGGCCGCAGCCGTTATTTGCAACTGAAGTGCCGCTCACACGATCTGTAAGATGTAAGGATCTTTACTGGGAGCGGAATAAAGGTGGTACCACGGAAGCTAAACCTTTCGTCCTTTGCGGCGTAAGGTTTTTTTATTTGCCTACGTAAGCGAATTGTCCTTGCAAATACCGAGCTATACGCTTAGAGAAGCATGCATGGATCGAGCAGTATGATTTGCTTCGATTATATAGGCTGAACATTGTCGATTAGATACTCATGATTATGTAACGGAGGGATTTGCTTGACAGAGAATCAAGAGCAACTGTCTATGCCTACGACGTATGATCCGAAGGCAGCGGAGCAGAAATGGTATGATTTCTGGATGAAAGGCGAGTATTTTAAAGCAGGTGAACGCAAGGATGCTGAACCGTTCACAATCGTAATCCCGCCTCCGAACGTTACGGGTATGCTGCATATTGGTCATGCACTTGACTTTACATTGCAGGATATTTTGATTCGTTTCAAGCGGATGCAAGGATATGATGCTTTGTGGCTTCCAGGTTCTGACCATGCAGGTATTGCAACGCAGACGAAGGTAGAGCAGAAGCTGCGCGAAGAAGGAATCACACGCTATGATCTTGGGCGTGAAGCATTCTTGGAGCGTGTATGGGATTGGAAAGAGAAGTATGCGAATACGATTCGTGAGCAATGGGCGAAGATGGGACTGTCATTGGACTTCTCCCGTGAGCGCTTTACGCTGGACGAGGGTCTGTCTCGTGCGGTTCGCCAAGTATTCGTGAAGCTCTATGAGAAAGGTCTCATCTACCGCGGTAAGTATATTATCAACTGGGATCCGGCAGCACGTACGGCATTGTCTGATATCGAAGTTGAATATAAGGAAGTGCAGGGGCATCTCTATCACCTGCAATATCCTCTGAAGGATGGCAGCGGCACAATCACTGTGGCGACAACACGTCCAGAGACGATGCTTGGCGATACAGCAGTAGCTGTACACCCTAAGGATGAGCGCTATAAGCATATGATTGGCAAAATGCTGGTACTGCCGATTGTTGGCAGAGAGATTCCGGTCATTGCTGATGATTATGTAGATAAAGACTTCGGAAGTGGTGCGGTTAAGATTACGCCAGCCCATGATCCGAATGACTTCGAAATGGGACTCCGCCATCAACTGCCGCAAATTACGGTAATGGATGAGTCCGGTAAAATGAACGAACTGGCTGGTCAATATCAAGGGCTTGATCGTGCAGATTGCCGCAAGCAGATCGTGAAGGATTTGCAAGAACAAGGCGTGCTGATCAAGATTGAAGATCATGTGCATCAAGTTGGTCACAGCGAGCGCAGCGGCGCAGTTGTAGAGCCGTATTTGTCTACGCAATGGTTCGTGAAGATGAAGCCGCTCGCGGAGCGTGCAATCGAAGCACAGAAGTCTGGCAAAGGTGTTAATTTTGTGCCTGATCGCTTCGAGAAGACATATTTGCATTGGATTGAGAATGTACGCGACTGGTGTATTTCTCGCCAGCTATGGTGGGGACATCGCATCCCTGCATGGTACTGTGAGGATTGCGGACACATTCATGTTGCAGAAGAAGACGCGACTGCATGTACGTCATGCGGAAGCAACCACTTGAAGCAGGATGAAGATGTACTCGATACATGGTTCAGCTCTGCATTGTGGCCGTTCTCCACACTTGGATGGCCGGAACAGACAGAAGATCTGAAGCGCTACTATCCAACGAATGTACTCGTTACAGGCTATGACATCATTTACTTCTGGGTATCCCGCATGATCTTTACGGCGTTGGAATTTACAGACGAAATTCCGTTCAAGGATGTGCTGATGCACGGCTTGGTGCGTGATGCTGATGGTAAGAAAATGTCCAAATCGCTTGGGAATGGTGTCGATCCGCTTGAAGTTATCGAGAAGTACGGTGCTGATGCAATGCGCTTCATGATTTCGACGAGCAGTACACCAGGCCAAGACTTGCGCTTCCGCTGGGAACGTGTAGAACAGGCTCGCAATTTTGCCAATAAGATTTGGAATGCATCCCGTTTTGCTCTGATGAACTTGGAAGGGTTCACTTATGCGGATATCGACATCACAGGCGAATTGGGCACAGCTGACCGCTGGATTCTCCACCGTATGAACGAGACTGCCCGAGAAATTACACGCTTGATGGATGCTTATGAGTTTGGAGAAACAGGCCGTGTACTCAATAACTTCATCTGGGATGATCTGTGCGATTGGTATATTGAATTTGCGAAGCTTAGCTTGTATGGCTCGAATGAGCAAGCGAAGAAGAAGACGCAATCCGTTTTGGCTTACGTGCTTGACCATACAATGCGCATGATCCATCCGTTCATGCCGTACATCTCAGAGGAAATTTGGCAGCATCTGCCGCACTCCGGCGAGACGGTAACACTTGCGGAATGGCCAGTATACCGTGCTGAATTCGAAGCGCCTGAGGCGGTTCGCGAGATGACACTTCTTATGGATATGATTCGCGCAGTACGCAATATTCGTGCTGAAGTGAACGTTCCGATGAGCAAGAAGGTAGAATTGATTGTGAAGCCGACTGATCGAATGGTAGAAGCGAACATTACGAACAACCTTGAGTTCGTGGAACGCTTCTGCGGTACTTCGAAGCTGGAGGTAAGCATAGAAGCTGCTGCTCCGAACAAAGCGATGACCGCTATTGTGACAGGAGCCGAGTTGTACTTGCCGCTCGCTGGCCTTCTTGACATTGATCAGGAGATTGCACGTCTTCAAAAAGAAGTCGAGCACTTGAACAAAGAAGTGGAGCGCGTCGATAAGAAGCTTGCTAATCAAGGTTTCATCGCGAAGGCGCCTGCTTCGGTCATTGATGAAGAGCGTGCCAAGCAGCGTGATTACAGTGAGAAGAGAGACAAAGTATTGGCGCGTATTACCGAATTGAAAGAAGCGTAAACAACCTGTGCGATATGTACGACCGATCCGGACGTGAGGGCTGTCTCATGCCGGTTCGGTCGTTTAATGACATCTGATAAAGGATGAGGAACTATGCCTACGACAAGCGAGACGGAAGCAACCGATTTTCCTTTTGTTCGGGTAGAAGACGCAATTGATTGGATTAATTCTTTAATTCCTTTTGGAATCCGTCCTGGATTGGATCGGATCGAACTGTTGATGGAGCGGTTAGGTTCTCCGCACCGTCGCTTGAAGTTCATTCATGTTGCGGGCACAAATGGTAAAGGCTCGACCTGTGCGATGTTAACAAGTGTCTTGCTTGCTAACGGATATGATGTCGGCACATTTACTTCTCCTTATATTGAAAAGTATACGAATCGTTTAAAGTACAACAACGAGGACATTCCTGAAGATACGCTGCTTCAACTTGTGAACAAGCTGAAGCCGTTGGTGGATGAAATCGCACAAACGCCGCTCGGTTCGCCGACGACGTTTGAAGTATCAACTGCGCTCGCCATTATGTACTATGCGACAGTGACGTTCCCGGATGTCGTCGTATGGGAAACAGGACTTGGCGGACGGCTTGATGTAACGAACATCGTGACACCGATCGTATCGATTATTACGAATATCGGCCATGATCACATGGACATACTTGGGGATACGATTGAGAAGATTGCTGCTGAGAAAGCAGGAATTATTAAACCAGGGGTGCCAGCGGTGACGACGGTGGAGCAGCCAGAGGCGCTTGAAGTGATTAAGCAGGCTGCTGAGAAAAACCAATCTACGCTGTATGTCATGAACGAACAGTTCCGGGTGGAACTGCTCCATGCGATTGAAAATGAACAGAACTTCACATTCTTCGGCCCATTCCGTTCGATGGAAGGAATGTCGCTCACGATGAACGGGGCACATCAGTTGAAGAATGCGGCCGCCTCATTAATGGCGCTTGAAGTGCTGCGACAATATATGGCTTTCATGTTAGAGGATGCTACCACGCAAGAAGGACTGAAGCGTGCAGCATGGCCAGGGCGCTTAGAGATGGTATGCGAGAAGCCTCGCATGCTGCTCGATGGAGCGCATAATCCGGAGGGGGCAGCGACGCTTGCACAAGCGCTGCGCGATACGTACCGGTATGAACGGCTTCATATTATGATGGGTATGCTGTCGACAAAGCATCATCCCGATGTTCTACGACATATACTACCTTTAGCAGATACCGTTATTTTTACAGAACCAGATTTCCGCAAGAAGATGGATGCGGAGAGCTTGAAACATATTGCCGAGCAAGTGATGGAGGGCGAGGGCGATATACAATGTCCAACCATTCTTGTAGAGCCGGATTGGCATAAGGCTTTGGAACAGCTACAAGCGATGACAGAGCCAGGAGATTTAGCAGTAGTTACGGGGACATTATATCTGATTGCAGACGTGCGTTCTTTCGTTCTGCATCGGACCGAATCTGAAAAGGGTTGGTGAGTTCGTTTTGAATACGACGGAACATATTCATTTTATCGGCATCGGGGGCTATGGGATGAGCGCCATCGCTCGTGTCATGCTGGAAATGGGGTACACCGTCACGGGGTCCGATGTGGCCGAACAGGATTTGACGGAAAAGTTACGCAAAAAGGGAGCGACTGTACATATCGGGCATGACCCTGCCTATGTTCAGAACGCAGACACAGTAGTATACTCTACGGCTTGTCCGAAAGATAATGTAGAGCGAGTTGCAGCTGAACAGCAAGGGATTCCAGTCATTCACCGCTCACAGATGCTGGCGCGCTTGCTGAATGCTAAGAAAGGCATCGCTGTAGCTGGTGCTCACGGGAAGACGACGACATCTTCCATGATTGCTTTTGTCATGGAACGCTGTGGCGTAGATCCGACTTATATTATTGGCGGCGAAGTGACGAACCTAGGAACGAACGCCCAAGCAGGAAATAGTGAATATGTAGTAGCTGAGGCGGATGAGAGTGATGGCTCCTTCTTGAATTATCACCCTCATATAGCGGTTGTACTTAACATAGAGGCAGATCATTTAGAGAATTATGGCGGGGATTTCGAGCGATTGAAGGAAGCTTATGTACAGTTCCTGTCACAAGTAAATCCGGAAGGATGCTCTGTAGTGTGTGCGGATGATCCAATTGTTGGCTCTATGCTTCCAAACTTGGGCGCAGGTGTTGTGACATACGGCATTGAGCAAGCGGCTGATTATACAGCTACAGAGATTATCGCGGAAGATCGCGGCATGACCTTTACGATGAATCATCAAGGCAAGGCGCTTGGCACAGTACAATTGTCTATTCCAGGTACGCATAATGTGTTGAATGCAATGGCGACCATTATTGTTGCTATGCGTGCAGGCATTCCGTTTGAACAGGCATCTGCTGCCATCGTGGACTTTATTGGCGCTAAGCGCCGTTTCCAAGTAATTGGGGAAGAGCAGGGCGTACTTGTTGTAGATGACTATGCTCACCATCCGACGGAGATTGAGGCAACACTTACTGCTGCCAAAGCAACAAACCGTCGTATTGTTGCCGTATTCCAGCCGCAGCGTTATTCGCGGACTTATTTCCTGTTCGATCAGTTCAGCCGGGCATTTGAGGGTGCAGATGAACTGATTCTGACAGATATCTACTCTCCAGCTGGGGAGAAGCCGATTGAAGGGGTACACTCTTCGAAACTGGTTGACCGGATTCGCGAAAACAGCAACAGCAACGCACAGTACATTGCGGATAAGAATGATGCATTAGAGCATCTGAAATCAATTGTGAAGTCCGGAGATTTGGTAATCACAATGGGTGCAGGTGATATTTGGAAGACAGCGCGTGACTTAACCGAGGCACTGAAATCGTAGTATCTCTGGCAGTGAGTCAGCAATGTTCCCCACAATGGGATGTAAGTCTGTAAACAACTAGAATAGCAAGAAAAGATCGAGCTGGGGGTCAGGATTTTGGCCCTTCGCTCGATCTTTTTTTCTGTTGACTTATTGTCTTTGTCTGAGTGGATTACACAAGTCTAATAGCAACTACAGCTGCAAATAGAATACGACGAATAAAGAAAAAGCCCCGGCGCTGTACACGTAATCGGAAGGAGATAAGCCCCGAGGATAAGATTCTGCCAACCAGTACTTCTCCAGTAAACAGAACGACAATCACGCGACGGCCGATATTTCGTCTAACGAATCGACGTACCTCAGCTGGGGTCAAACGCAAGTTACTTTTCTTGCTTTTCTTGCTGTTCATTCTATTCCCTCCTTTGCTGCGGGATTATATATCATATGCTAGCGTTGCAAGATTTGATAGGACGCATATAGGAGGACGGACGCACTTTCTAGCCAATAATTTGTAAGGTAGGTTCTATTGGATTCGAATCTAGCATAAATCTACTAGTAACCAATAGGACAAGGTAGGTGTTCGGATATGACCAACATGCGAACGAAGATGACGTTTCGATTCGATGATTCCCAGCCTGTGAAGGATAAACATGAGATTCAGGGCATAGAGGCGAGCAAGAAGAAAGAGCGGCTTACAGATTGGGAGGAGATGTCTGATGGTACGATTGTGAATGGGGCTTCAGTTGAGCAGGCGAGCGTATCAGAACTTGAAGAGTATAGTGAATCAACTCCTATAGAGAATCGGCATCATATAGAAAAGGTCGAAATAGATGCTCCGAACAATGACCGGGAACAAGAAAAGGTAGAGAGCGAAGATGAACGAGTGGAGCGCTGGATTCGGGAGTCGGATCGTCAGCCTGAATATGACATTCCGAAGAACGGTTATGCGATCCCAACCTCTATTGAAGATCCTGCCTCTAGTTCACTTAGTGATCAAGGCGAGTTGTTATGGCATGGTATTCATACACGTTCTCGCAAGCCCCCGGTGTGGAGAGTCGTTGCTTCCGTTGCGGGCGCGCTCGCAACGGGTGCCTTGTTCGGATTTCTCGCTCTGTCTCTATTCAAGGGCGAAGTATCGATGCCTAATCCAAGTGATGCTATTCCAGTATTCGCGAATGATAAGCAAGGAAAAGGTGGAGAGCCAGCATCTAAGGACACAGCATTGAACGAACAGGGGACGTTGAAGGCAGGGGATTCAGGAAGCAAGTCCTCATCTACTAGCAATGGAGGGAATTCGGCTGCAGCCGCAGCAGGTCTGTATGTGACGGATGTGAATATTCCAGAGAAAGTGTTTTACATGCTGCAATATGGTGTGTTCGCTCAGGAAGAAGGGGCTCAGAAGGCAGCGACGGAGCTGAGAGAACTCGGGCTGGCTGCGATGGAGGAGAAGTCAGAGCAGCATCGCGTGTATGCCGCGATCGCACCTTCGAAGGAGGATGCGATGGGGTTGAGTGCGTTGCTGAAGAACAAGCAGGTGGACTTGTATGTGAGAACCTTGAACCGTCCGGCGATTACAAAGTTGGCATTCCAAGGTGACTCAGCCTCCGTGGAGCAATTTTTAGGCCAAAGTGACGTGGTGAATGAATGGTTAATGTCTCAATCGATTGCGTATTTAGAAAAAATCAATACCGAAGCATTCACTCAAGAGATCACGGAACAGCTTCGGAAGGAGCATCAGAAGTGGACACAGCAAATGAGCAACGTGCAAAAAGGGATTCCCGACCAGTCCAAGAAAGCTTGGACGGAGCTGGTTCAGAGCATGAACACAGCAATCAGTGCAGTGAATGAGTATAATAAGCAGCCTTCGTCCTCGCATTTATGGAGTATCCAGCAGGCGGTTATGCATTATCGGAATGCAGAGGCGGTTTGGTTGGGTACGATGAAGGTGTAGCTGAGAGCGGAATAGATCACATGCCAATTATATTGTTGGGAACAGAGTCTTTTGATAGGAGCGTAGCTCTTTGAAGGGGCTCTGTTTTGTATATAAGAACTTGCATTCGCATTGTTGTGAGGGGAAGGATAGAAAACTGCATGAATTTGGGATCGTTGCATAGATTACCATAAATTGTTCATCTAAATCTTGCAAAGATCATCATTTGAATGTTTGTTTCGACAGCCAGTTACGCGTATAATAGAACAGTGTCAAAAAATGGCGAGGAGCGACTACGAAAATGAGTATATCCAAATTCGAGCGACCAACGATCGTAATGGCTTCCTCCTCACCACGGAGACAAGAGCTTGTCCGTTCACTCGGTCTTCCTTATGTCGTACATCCTAGCGATGCAGACGAGACAGTGGATCCCAATCTGGATCCTGACTGTATTGTTGAGACGCTGGCACTGCGCAAGGCACAGGCGGTAGCAGATGTCCGCAAGGCGGCTGGTGAGCACGGTATTGTCATCGGTTCAGACACCATTGTCGTCTTGGATGGCGAAGTGCTGGGCAAGCCAGTGAATGAAGAGGATGCGGTTCGTATGTTGACTAGGCTGCAGGGAAGATCGCACAAGGTGTATACCGGCGTGGCGATGATTGATTCAGCGGACGAACATACAGAAGTTGCGCATGGTGTAACCACAGTCCATATGAAGCCATGGACAGATGAACAGATACATCGCTATGTTGCAACTGGTGAACCAATGGACAAGGCAGGGGCCTATGGGATTCAAGGAATTGGCTCAACACTTGTCACGCAAATTGAAGGCTGTTATTTCAACGTAGTTGGATTGCCGTTGTCGCTTGTTAGCGATATGCTGGCTTCGTATGGCATTATCATCCCGTAATGGGCGCTGCCAGTATGGAGCAGCACGGTGGAGCAGTAACTGTAAATGAGATAAGATGAGTATGAAATGTTGAATGCAAGACGGTCCTAGGAACAGCGGATGCCGACCAATGGTGCTTCGTCGGTGCATGATGGCGACCGGACAATCGACTACAGGGGGTTGTAAGATGGGACATAGTCCACTTCTACGCGATCTTCCCCATGAAGAACGTCCGAGAGAACGCATGATGCAATATGGGGCAGAGTCATTAAGTCATGCTGAATTACTTGCAATATTACTGCGTACAGGCACGAGAAATGAATCGGCCATTACATTAGCGCAGCGAATATTGAATCACGTAGGACAGCTTCGGCATTTGCACGATATGTCTGTGACAGAGTTGACAGCGATTCGTGGTATTGGCGACGCTAAGGCACTGCAGCTAAAAGCAGGATTAGAGCTTGGACGCCGTATGTCGCGTTCTCGTCTTGAGGATGCTCTGCAGGTACGACGGCCGCAAGATGCAGCCGATCTGCTTATGGAGTCGATGCGATACTATGACAAGGAACATTTTATTTGTTTGTTTCTGAATACGAAGAATCGAATTATGGCACAGGAGACGGTTACGATCGGAATCCTGGATGCATCTTTGGTACATCCCCGCGAAGTTTTCAAGGCTGCCCTGAAGTGTGGTGCAGCTTCCATCATTTGTGCTCACAATCACCCAAGCGGAGATCCAACACCGAGTCCAGAGGATGTAGCGCTTACTAGGCGGCTCATGGAAGCTGGAGAAATTGTTGGTATCGAACTGCTGGATCACTTGGTTATTGGCGATAACCAATATGTGAGTTTGAAGGAACGCGGGCTCATGTAATATAATGATTGAGATTGAAGGTTATAAAAAGGAGATTAACATCATGTTGGGTGGCTTTACGAAAGATTTAGGTATTGACTTGGGAACTGCTAATACATTGGTCTATGTACGCGGTAAAGGTGTCGTCGTGCGCGAACCGTCTGTGGTAGCAATCCGCACAGATTCGAAGACGATTGAAGCGGTAGGAGAATCAGCGAAAAATATGATTGGACGTACGCCGGGGAATATCCGTGCAATCCGTCCAATGAAGGACGGCGTCATCGCTGACTTCGACACAACTGCTACTATGATAAAATATTTTATTCGGCAAGCTCAGAAGCAGCGTTCGCTGTTTCCGCGTCATCCGAACGTAATGGTATGTGTGCCTTCTGGTATTACTGCTGTTGAACAGCGTGCAGTTGAAGATGCAACGAAGCAAGCAGGTGCTAGAGAAGCTTATACGATTGAAGAGCCGTTCGCGGCAGCAATTGGTGCTGACTTGCCTGTATGGGAACCAACAGGAAGTATGGTCGTTGATATTGGTGGCGGTACAACTGAAGTAGCGGTGATCTCCCTTGGAGGTATCGTGACATGCCGTTCCGTTCGCGTTGCAGGCGACGAAATGGACGAAGCAATTATTCAATTCATTAAGCGCCAATACAACTTGATGATTGGTGAGCGCACAGCTGAACAGCTGAAGATGGATATCGGCTCGGCTATGGGGCTTGATGAAGAAGAGCAGATGGAGATTCGCGGTCGCGACTTGCTGACAGGTCTTCCGAAGCCGCTCACGATCTCCTCGAACGAAATTACAGATGCTTTGGCTGATACAGTGAGTTCTATTGTTGAAGCTGTTAAGGTAACATTGGAGAAATGTCCTCCTGAGCTTGCAGCTGATATTATGGATCGGGGTATTGTATTGACAGGTGGCGGCGCTTTGCTTCGCAATTTGGATAAGCTGCTTGCTCGTGAGACTGGCATGCCGGTCATCGTGGCAGAGAACCCGCTTGATTGCGTAGCGATTGGTACTGGACGCGCGCTTGATAATATTCATTTGTTCAAGGGACGCAGCAGCTCTGCGCTTCGTTCCAAACGATAAGAATACGCCCATGAGGGAGTCTGATACCCGCGTCGATTCGTTCCAACGACGCGGGCATTGTTATCACTGAAGGTTGCTGCCAAGCCTAATGCTTGGGCATAAGCTTGCGGGAACGACTTCATGATGGCAAGTGGACATCGTGAGCGACCTCTTTTCTGAGGGAACGAGTACCTCTTTACGATGAGAAGGTGTTAATACTGTTTAAGCTTCTGGGGAACAAACGTTTATTTTTGATGTTGTTTGGCCTTATTTTGTTTATTGCGTTAATGGGGTTTACACTAGGCGGACGCCTAAACCTTACTTGGCCAGAGAAATTTGTGCATGATACGGTAACCTTTGTGCAGCAAATATTCTACAGACCGGCATCGTATGTATCGAATTTCGTGAAGGATGTCTCCAGTCTGAAGGAACTGCACGAAGAAAATGAGCAATTGAAGACGATGCTCGCGCAATATACAAGGGATAAGGCCTACTACAATTCGGTTGCGGCAGAGAATAAGAGACTTCTAGACGATCTGGAATTTACGGAGCGTCAGAAGCAGATGAATATGCCTTATAAATACCGAATTGCACAAGTGACGTCGATCAATGTGGCCGATCCATTTAACCAGACGTTGAACTTGAACCTTGGCTCGAAAAATGGAGTTCGTCAAGGAATGCCGGTTATATCGACGGAAGGCGTAGTCGGGATTGTCAGCCGCGTATTTGAATTCTCCTCCACAGTCCAGTTGTTGACGAATATGGATGAGAAGGATCCGAACTCACCAGCAATATCAGCTACTGTACTTGGCAAAGAAAACAAGTCTTTCGGCGTGATTGAGTCTTATGACCACAGCAGTGGTACATTCTTAATGACACGTATTCAAGAGGATGATGAGCTGGAAGAAGGAGATACCATTGTATCGTCCGGCCTTGGCGGTTCATTCCCGAAAGGTCTCGTTCTCGGCCAAGTTGTATCGCGGCAAGTAGGGGACATCGGATTGACGCATTCTGCTACGGTTAAGCCTGCTGCAACCTATCGTGACTGGCGTGAGTTGTTCATCGTTATCACACCGGACATGAAGGAGACGGGGAAAGAGGCACAGCAATGAATCGAAACTGGATGATCGTATTTATGTTCATTCTCTTCCTGCTGGAAGGTTCGCTGCTGCCTGTATTTATTCCAGATGCGTGGCAAGGACGGATTGTCCCGCAACTGGTATTCATCGTAATACTGTATCATGCCGTATATCATCATCGGCATGCTGCGTTGATGATGGGATTGGGATTCGGGTTTCTGCAGGATATTGTATATTATGGCCATATGCTGGGCCCACACACATTTAGCATGGGGCTGCTCGGATATTTGACTGGATTACTTTTTGCGTCTCGCAACACATCCATGATTACGATGATAATCATTTCTGTATTCGGCAGCTTTGCCTATCAGACGATGCTGTATGCAGCTTACCGACTGTTTGGCTTGCATGGAATGACATTCGAATATGCGATATTCGATTTTATGATTCCAAGCTTGATTGTACAGCTTGTCTTCTCGCTGGCCATATATGTTCCGATGCGAAGATGGTTCGACCATTTGTCTGGGAAGAAGTCTGCCGAAGATGAACAGGGGTAATAGCCGTCTTGGAATATGTTTCCAGACGGCTTATGCCTTTTTGTTATCGATAATTTCTTTTTCAACCCGGTGTTGCAGGAACTTTCCTCTTCCATCTCGAAAAAGATAAAATTGGGGAGGGACCTTTCATGACGGCCAAGTCACTGGTAACGATTAAAGGCATGAAGGACGGCCTAGTGTTCCTGCTTGACGATAAGTGTGAATTTGCAGTCTTGTTGGGCGAATTGCGCGACAAGCTTGAACATACACCGCATTTTTTCGACGGACCGATTGTATATGTCGATGTCAAGTTAGGAGCCCGCGCTGCAACAGACGAGCAGAAGACTGAAGTGCTGGATGTACTGCGTCAGCGGGGGAATTTACTCGTACGTTCGATTGAATCTTTTGAGGACAAGAAGGCGGAGCAGAAGGGGTATCGTATTGAGACGAGAACCGGTATGGTACGTTCTGGACAGGTGCTGCGCCACGAAGGAAATTTATTGTTTTTGGGAGATGTCAATCCTAGCGGAATGATTATATGCACTGGCGATGTAATGGTCCTAGGAGCGCTGCGTGGAATGGTTCATGCAGGGGCAGAAGGAGAGCTATCTGCCGTTATTGGGGCCTCGTTATTTGCACCGACGCAACTACGCATCGGGGAAATTATTAGCAGACCGCCAGATGAATGGGGTGTAACCCAATCGCATATGGAATTTGCTTATGTGCATGAAGGTGTCATGCAAATTGATAAAATCTCGCAGCTACATCGCGTTCGCAAGGACATCAATATGTTCAAAGGAGTGTAGAAGGATGGGAGAGGCAATCGTCGTCACTTCGGGCAAAGGCGGCGTCGGCAAGACGACGACATCCGCGAATATTGGTACCGCGCTTGCTTTGCTCGGCAAAAAAGTGTGCATGATCGATACAGATATCGGTCTTCGCAACTTAGACGTCGTGATGGGGCTTGAAAATCGTATCATCTATGATATCTGCGATGTTGCGGATGGCCGTTGCCGATTGAATCAAGCGCTTGTGAAGGACAAGCGCTTTGATGAGTTGTATATGCTGCCTGCCGCTCAGACGAAGGATAAGTTGGCAGTGTCTCCAGAACAGATCAAGGATATCGTTCTGGAACTGAAGAAGGAATTCGAATACGTTATTATTGACTGTCCAGCAGGCATTGAACAAGGATTCAAAAACGCGATCGCAGGAGCAGACCATGCCATCGTTGTTACGACGCCTGAGAATGCTGCGGTTCGTGACGCTGATCGGATCATTGGACTGCTGGAGAATTCGGAAGTCTCCTCACCGAAGCTGATTGTGAACCGTGTTCGCGCCAATATGATGAAGAAGGATGGCGGCATGCTTGAACTGGATGATATTTTGCAAGTGCTCAATATAGACTTGCTAGGCGTTGTTCCTGATGATGAAATGGTTATTAAAGCGGCTAACTCTGGTGAACCTACGGTCATGAATCCAGATGCTCCTGCTGCTGTGGCTTATCGGAATATCGCGCGCCGCATCCTGGGGGATACAGTACCACTGATGCCGCTTGAACAGAAGAAAGGCGTGCTAGACCGTGTGAAGAAGTTTTTTGGAATGGGATGATTAATCAGTGTTTAACAAGCTGAAACGAATTGATTGGATTATAGTCGGTATTTTGCTCGTGTTCTCGGTGTTCAGCCCACTGGTCATCCTAAGTGCAACGCATGGGGATGCAATGTTCAGCGATACATCCATGATGATGAAGACGATTATATTCTATATTCTCGGATTTATCCTTATGTTTGCCGTAGCGCTGTTCGATTATCGATTGCTATTGAAGAGCTGGCCGATTTCAATGGGGATCACAATCCTGCTTCTTGTTGGCGTGTTTTTCCTAGGGGCGGATCTTAACGGGGCTGTTGGCTGGTATAAGCTTCCCGGAGGGCAGACCTTCCAGCCTGCAGAGCTCGCGAAGATTACCCTCATATTTGCGTTAGCGCAATTGCTAGGAAGACGGAATGGTGATCCACTCTCACTTACGAAGGACTTGCTGCCAATTGGATTGGTAACGATCCTTCCATTTGGACTAGTAGTGATTCAGCCTGACCTTGGTAACGCCATTATTTATATTGTAATACTGATTGGTATGCTATGGATCGGAGCGGTGAAATACCGGCATGTCCTTGTGGCGCTCCTCTGTGTTGCGGTCATAGGGGGAGCGGTCTACGTATCGTTCACGACCTTCAATAAAGAAGTCAAGGATTTCTTCGTGAATAAGATCGAGAAGAAGCATTGGTATGAGCGGATAAACACATTTATCAACCCAGAGGAAGCAACCAACGATGCGAAGCATCAATCCAACTATGCGATGATTGCGATCGGTTCAGGCGGACTCAGCGGTGATGGCTACATGAAGGGCGAATTGAAGCAGCGCAGCTTCATACCGTATACGTATTCGGATGCCATCTTCGTGGTAATCGGTGAGGAGTTCGGGTTCCAGGGCTCGGCCCTGCTGCTGCTGCTGTACTTCCTGATGATATACAGGATGATTCTCATTTCCTTCCAGTGCTATGACTTGCGAGGGTCGTACATGATAATCGGCATTGTATCGATGTTCGTGTTCCAAATATTCGAGAACATCGGAATGATGATCGGCCTTATGCCGATTACCGGGATTACGCTGCCATTCATCAGTTATGGCGGTACATCACTTCTCTTGAATATGATTTGTATTGGACTGGTGATGAGCATACACATTTATCAAGAGAAATATCAGATTGAGCCTTAATGGAGTCGAAGATTAGGGTCTTGGTCTCATCATTTACGAAATTAGCGCTAAGGCGGCAATACGTCCATAACGGATGTAGTGCCGCTTTTTTGCGTACATCTGCCTGTTCTCAGGCTCACTGCTCATATCTGCTGTAGGCTTGTCATACACATGTGATAAGCACATCATTCAGCTGATGCATATTGTTGAAATGGGTTAAGAAGGGATGAGACGAGCATGAAAGAAGATATTCGGCGCCGAAGAGAAGAACGAATCCGTGACATTTTAATGGCTGAAGAGATGAAACGTAAGTCGCATGCGAAGGAAGCTGTGGAAGGTAATCTGTCTTCCCATTCACCTGTTCAACCAGATGTCGTGTTGAATGTTCCCTCTGCAACGGCTGTCTATAATAACGGAGAGCAGCGTGAGGACTACGAATTCAATCAAGAGTATACGTATGATCCTGAGCAGCAGTGGAAGATAAGCCGTTCGAAGTGGAATGAACGCTACGGCTGGGAAGAGCCTCCTACAGGAAGAGGCAATGTATGGCGCTCCTTGCGCTCCAGACTTCTTGTATCCATCTTGTTGTTCGCTGCAGCTTATGGAATCACATCCTTCCCGGCGGAATGGAATGCACCTATGCGCGCTTGGATTCAATTGTCCCTTCATGATGAGATGGACATGCGGCCGATTGCGGCGTGGTATGAGCGAACTTTCTCCGGAACACCTGTGTTCATCCCTTTGTTTCCACGAGATAAGGAATCAACGAAGGCTGTACAGTCCACACATACCTATCCATCCCCGATTAAGGGGCAGATTGTGCAGCCGTTTGCTATGAATCTGAAGTCTGTCGCGATTGCTCCCGATCATGCGAGTGGTGCGGCGATTGAGGTTCAGAATATTGCTACGGGAAAAATTGAACGGGTAACTTCAGACGAGAAGTCAGGAATTACAGTAACTGTCCAACATGCCGATGGTCTTGTGACGGTGTATAGTGGGCTTACAGCGACTTCCGTGCAACAGGATGACTGGCTTGAGCCCGGAGCAACAATTGGTACGATACAGAGTCAGGAGAACCAGTCGGGGGTAGGTGCTGAGCCTGTACTTACATTTGCGATGCAGCAGCGCGGCGTTTATATTGACCCGGCGGATGTGATACGAATTGATTAAATGGGGGGAGACCACCTACTCACTTCATCCGCTATTTGTGATCCTTATGGCTGCAGCTGCAGCTACAGGCTATATATTTGAATTGCTTACGTTATTTACGATCGTGCTGATTCATGAACTGGGACATGTAGCTTGTGCTAAGGCGTTTGGATGGACCATCACGGAAGTGAAGCTGCTGCCCTTCGGAGGGATGGCGGAGACGGATGATGGAGCACTATCGCCTGCTTGGCAAGAGTGGATTGTAGCGGTAGCGGGGCCATTACAAAATGGTCTCATGATATTAATTGCATGGTATGCGGAAGCGATGGGTTGGTGTAGTCCAGAATGGGCGAAAGGGTTTATTCAGGCCAATGCGTTCATTGGATTGTTCAATTTGCTGCCGATTCTTCCGCTTGACGGCGGACGGATGATGCAAGCAGCATGTTCGTTATGGATGAGCTATCATCGAACCTTGCTTGTTGGTGCGAGGGTCAGCCTTGGATGCAGTGCCATTATGCTGCTGTACAGTGTGTGCCCGGTAGTTGTGGGAGGCAAGCTGAATATTAATCTCTTGATGCTAGCTCTCTTTTTACTGTGGACCAACTGGGTGGAACATCGGAATGTTCCTTTTCGTTTCATACGATTTTTGATGAATCGTCCAACGAGGTTGCGCGAGTGGGAGAGTTCGGTCGCACTAGGACGCCCAATTGTAACAGAAGGGGGGCGTTCGTTGTCTCGAATCGTTCGTCTGTTCCGCAGAGATGATTACCACTTCATTTATGTAATGGGTGATGAAGGGCGAATCCAACGGATCGTTCCGGAACAGCAATTAATTGATGCCTTCTTCGATGAGCCTCCGCCTCAGAATCGTATGAAATCATGAGCGCCATCTAGGTAAGTTCGGTCACAATTTTGGAGGTGAAAAGAAACGGTTATCATTTTTTCTAGCCTGTTCCATAAACCGGCATGTTCACCTTATCCTGCTTCATGTTACAATGGAAGATGACGCGCTGTAGTAGAGGTGATACCATGAATCAGATGATTGTTCACTGTGAGGAACAAGTGACGCAGATGGCGTTGCTTGAACATGGTCGGCTCGTCGAATTTGCAGTCGAACGTGCAACTGGCACAACGCTGGTCGGCAGCTTATTTAAGGGGCGGGTAGTGAATGTGCTTCCTGGAATGCAGGCTGCGTTCGTGGACATCGGGCAGAAGAAAAATGCATTTTTATATGTCGATGATTGTTTACATCCTCATTTGGAGAAGCAGCCTAAGCAGAAACCGCCGATAACGAGTCTGCTTCGAGTTGGACAGGAACTTATCGTGCAAGTGATGAAAGATCAGCTAGGAGGCAAGGGGGCGCGTGTAACCACGCATTATTCTCTACCTGGCAGATATTCGGTGTTTATGCCATATGCCGATTATATCGGTGTATCTAAGAAGATTGAGCAGGAATCGGAACGCAATCGATTGAAGCAGCTTGCTGAACAGCTTCGCCAGGGCGAAGAGGGGCTGATCATTCGAACCGTTGCTCAAGGTGAATTGACGGAGACGCTTGAGGGTGATATTGAGTCACTCCGCGAGTTGTGGGAGACGATTGGTTATCGTGCCAAGGAAGCTCAGGCTCCCGCGTTGCTGCACCGTGATCTAAGCATGGTGGAGCGGCTTGTTCGGGATGCGTTCTCACGCGAGATTGACCAGCTGCTCATTGATGATGTTCGCCAATTGAAAAAGGTGCAGTCGTTTGTTCGTTCGTTTGACCCTGAATTGGAAAATCGGATTCATGTATACAAAGACAGTGAGCCGCTATTTACCCGTTATCGGGTGAAAGATCAGCTAGATAAGGCTTTCCAGCGTAAGACATGGCTGCAGAGCGGAGGATATCTAGTATGGGATCAGACGGAAGCACTGACGGTTGTTGATGTGAACACGGGAAAATATACGGGGACAAGCGATCTGGAGGAGACCGTATTCTTAACGAATCTGGAGGCGGCCGAAGAGATTGCGCGTCTTATTCGTCTTCGCGATATCGGCGGCATTATCATTGTTGATTTCATCGATATGGATACGGAAGAACATCGAGTGCGTATTGTGGAGCGATTGGAAACGATGATGCGGAAGGATCGTACGAAGTGCTTGGTTGTCGGTTGGACGAAGCTTGGTCTAATGGAACTGACACGCAAGAAGGTTCGTGAGCAGGTCATGCATCAACTGTTCCAACCCTGTGCCGAGTGCGAGGGAAGCGGAGTTGTTTTGTCCTCGCTTTCTCAACGGGAACCGGAAATTATACGTTGATTTTTATTGCAGAGTGTGCTAAGATCTACGGGTATGTGTTAAGTCTAGTGCTGCACATGCTGTAACCGCTCCAGACAGGTATGAAGTGTGAAGCGATGCTTCACCACCTGATTTAGGCGAGTCTGAGACATGAGGAGGTGCAACACAATGTACGCAATTATCGAAACAGGTGGCAAGCAGTACAAAGTTCAAGCTGGTGATGTATTGTACATCGAGAAGCTGAACGCTGCTGAAGGCGAAAGCGTGACATTTGACCGTGTATTGGCAGTATCCAATGACAACGGCTTGGTCACAGGTACTCCGGTAGTATCCGGTGCTACTGTTACGGCGAAAGTTGAAAAGCATGGAAAAGGCGCGAAAATTGTCGTGTACAAGTACAAAGCGAAAAAGAACTACCGTCGTAAGCAAGGTCATCGTCAACCGTATACAAAAGTGACGATTGAGAACATTCAGGCGTAAGAAGGTGCCATATGATTCGCATTACAATACGGCGCAAGCCGGATCATTCAATTGAGAGCTTCTCCATTGAAGGACATGCGAATTATGCTCGCCACGGAGAGGATATCGTATGTGCGGGAGTCTCTTCGGTATCGGTGGGTACGGTGAACGCCATTGAAGCATTGACGGGCATTGAGCTGGAATGCAAGATGAAGGATGGATTTTTGAGTGGACGTGTTCCGCGCATTAATCAGCCGGATATCGAAGCTAAGGTTCAATTGCTGTTGGAGTCGATGATCGTCAGTTTACACACGATCGAAACTTCATACGATTCGTATCTTCAAATAGAAGACAATTAAGTGAGCAAGGAGGTAGACTATAATGTTGAAACTGAACCTTCAGTTGTTCGCATCCAAAAAAGGGGTAGGTTCCACAAAGAACGGCCGTGATAGTATCGGTCGCCGTCTTGGTGTGAAGCGCTCCGACGGTCAAGTAGTTTCTGCTGGCAGCATTTTGGTGCGTCAACGTGGTACGAAAATCCACCCAGGTAACAACGTGGGCATCGGTAAGGACGACACTCTGTTCGCGAAAGTGGATGGCGTTGTTAAGTTCGAACGTTGGGGCCGCGATCGCAAAAAAGCGAGCGTCTACCCGGTTGAAGTTGCACCTGTTGCAGCAGCTGTGGAGAACTAAGACGACTGAAGAACCCTCGGCTTGAGCCGGGGGTTTTTTTAATGAATAAGAGACGACAATGCGTTGTCTGGCAAAGTGCAAGATATGTCGAGCCTGTGCACAGCTTATGTAGAGCTTATGCCAAGCTTGTACCAAGCCTGTGCAAAGCCGAAGTTGTTGTTCGTTCGAGAGATAACATAGTCGCTCATCTGAGGAAATGCTTCGAAGGGGCTATGCCACATCAATTCCTTTTTGTCTGCTCATTATTTCCCGCATAATGCCGCCATCAGCGCGGTCCACATTGTTTCTAATTCTGTTGTTACTGGAATGATTTGTGCAAATCCTTTATTTCTTAGTATGATTTTGTTTGGACGAGGTTTCAGGCGCGTGATATACTGAAATTCGGGGAGTTTGTACATAACTGGAAATGTGTGAGTATCGGGGAGCGAAGTGATGAATAGGACAAGCTTATGGATCGGCTGTTGCTGGGCTGTCGCTGCAGCTGGGACAGCAGCTATCATTGGTTGGAATATGCACATCGGGTGGCGTATTGGACTCGCATTCGTTGTGGCTGCCAGTATTGGCGGAGCATTTTTGCTATTCTCGCGACAACAACAACGACAAAGAGAACGAATGCTTCAAGAAACCCAATTAGCGGCAATTCACTTAATGAATCATCAGCGGCATGATTGGATGAACGACTTGCAGCTTCTGTATGGATATGTTCGTTTGAAAAAGTACGATAAATTACCGGACTGCGTGGAAACAATAAAAGAAAGAATGGCGGAGGAAAGCCGAATTGCCAAACTTGGTTTTCCGGAACTCGTTATGTTTTTGATGCAGCACCGTACCTCTGGCGGTACGATGCCGCTCAAGGTAATGATACCAGAGCCTCTTGAACTCGACCGATTGAACCTGGAAGTGGACACTGTCCGCTTGACGAATATGATTATCGAGACGGTTAACACATTCCGCTTCGCATCCAAGGAGCAGGGGGACGCTTATTGCCCGCTGCAGCTTGCGATATGGTGTGAATCGAGCCAGCTTAACATTCAATATCAATTAGAGGGTAAACTGCTTCGGCCGGGCGAAGTGGCCGAGAAGCTGAGACGAATTGCGATGGAACGCGGCGTGCGGCTGGAGCAGTTGTCGGCGAATCATCATGATGGGCAGGACGCCTACCAAATAGTCGTGCCATGCAGTGCATAATGAGGTGACAGCATGTTTGTAGATAAGACGAGGATTTATGTTAAAGGCGGCGACGGAGGCGACGGAATCGTCTCGTACCGCAGAGAGAAGTATGTGCCAATGGGTGGTCCCGCTGGCGGTGACGGAGGACATGGCGGCGACGTTATTTTCCGTGTAGATGAAGGATTGCGTACGCTTGTCGATTTCCGCTACCAGAAGCACTTTAAGGCAGATCGCGGGGAGAAGGGCCGGAATAAGAGCCGGCATGGAGCGAATGCGGAGGATATGATTGTCCGCGTTCCCCCTGGTACGGTAGTCATCGATGATGATACGAAGGAAGTTATTGCTGACCTTACCCGTCAAGGCCAAGAGGTTGTTATTGCCAAGGGCGGCCGTGGAGGACGAGGGAACATCCGCTTCGCAACAGCGAACAATCCTGCACCGGAACTTGCAGAACATGGAGAAGAAGGTCAGGAGCGCTGGGTTATCCTTGAATTGAAGGTCATGGCTGATGTCGGCTTGGTCGGATTCCCGAGTGTCGGCAAGTCAACTCTCCTGTCTGTTGTATCTGCGGCGCAGCCGAAGATTGGTGCTTATCATTTTACGACGATTACACCGAACTTAGGCATGGTGGATGTCGGAGAAGGACGCAGCTTCGTTATGGCCGATCTTCCTGGGTTGATTGAAGGAGCTCATACGGGTATTGGATTGGGTCATGAATTCCTTCGTCACGTTGAACGTACCCGCATCATTGTTCATGTTGTGGATATGGCGGGCATGGAAGGTAGAGATCCATTCGATGATTGGGTGAAGATTAACGAGGAATTGAAGTTATACAATGAGAAGTTGTCCGAGCGGCCGCAAATTATCGCTGCTAATAAGATGGATATGCCTGAGGCAGAAGAGAATTTGGCGGTATTCCGTGAGAAGGTTCGCGAGATGACGGGAAGCGATATTGAGATTATGCCAATCTCCTCGCTGACACGGCAAGGTATTCAAGAGCTGCTCTATCGAGCGATGGAGTTGCTTGAGCAGTTGCCTGATGCTCCTGAAGTCGAAGCAGTGGCAGAGGTTGATGAGCGTAAAATCTATCGCTTCGAGAAGACAAGACATGATTCAGAATTTACAATTCGCCGCGAGAACGATACGTTCGTAGTTGAGAGCGAAGCTGTTGAGAATATGCTGAAGCGCATGCAAATGAACTCTCATGATGCGATCTTGCGCTTTGCGCGGACACTGCGCCACATGGGAATTGATGAAGCGCTGCGCAAGCGTGGTGCAGTTGATGGGACGATTGTCCGCATTGCTGATTTTGAATTTGAGTTCGTAGAAGGCAGCAGCTACTATTGAAGTTCATAAGAAAATGATTAGAACGCCTGACCCTTTTGGGTCGGGCGTTCTTTTTTTGTTTATTGAGTCAATGGAAGTGGCGCTTCGATCAAGTGGGAGTATTGGCCTGATCAATATTCGTAAGACAAAACAGGTCAGCTTCATCCAGCAGAATATCCATTCCCCGTACACTGTCTTGAATAGAAGAAGGCTTGGTGGCTGCCGGTATGGGAATGAGATTAGGGGATAGTGCAAGCAGCCACGCAATCACAATCTGATAAGGGCTTGCCGAATACTTCTGTGCCAGTTCTGACAATACAGGATGGTTCTGCAAATGGATGGAATTGCTCGGCCCACCGAATGGGCTATACGCAATGAAGCTGATCCTATGCTCATCACAGTATCGAAGCACGTCATTCGAGTGTCTGTCATAAAGATGGAGACGGTTCTGAATACAAATGATGGGTGCGATTTGCTGGACACGCTGACACTCGCTCACAGTAACATTAGATAGGCCTATATGGAGAATTTTGCCTTCTTCCTGAAGTCGGCTTAACGCTCCAACAGATTCTTCAATAGGAACAGAAGGATCGGGAGCGTGCAAAATGTATAGAGGATGGCATTCCCGCTTTAGAGTATGTAAGCTGAGCTCGCATGCAGAGCGAAGAGAATCGGGTCGGCCGTCGCATATCCAGGACCCATTCGGACGAGCTAGCCCCCCTTTTGTAATAATTAGGTACTCTTCCGTGGAGTAGGCAGATAGTGCTTCTTGCAGCAATTGTTCATTGTGGCCGAGATCGTGATCATCAAGGCAGTACGTATCGGCAGTGTCAAATAACGTGATTCCGCTTTCGAAGGCAGCTTGGATGGTCGCGATCGCTTGCCCTCGGTCAGGTCTGCCAGCTACAGATAGTGGAGCGCATCCTAGGCCGAGCTTTGACACCTGTATTTGAGTAGTACCAAGCAGTGTGTGCATCATGAATAACTTTACCTCCTCTATGGAAAAATGAAGCAGTTTCAAATTTAATCATTTTATACTGTTACTGTGAAGGGAAGAGAAGGTTTCGTTTTTTTTCGTCAGAACGGTTTTCATTATTTTTAAATAAAAACAAGGAAGACGATAGGGATAATCGTGTATAATAGATTAAACTTTTTATGCCTGTAAAATGGATTAGAGAAAATATTTATAGATTGGCCTATTGCCAACTTGCGCACATATCCGCTATAATGTCCTCTATAAATAAACAAAAGTCTTTATACGGAGGACTCAATCATGGCAGAGCGATATTACTTGGTGAGAGAAGACATATTGCCAGAGGCGGTAGTGAAGACGGTAAGAGCGAAGCAATTGCTCGCGACAGGTGAAGTGAAGACGGTTCATGAAGCTGCAGAACGAGTTGATTTGAGCCGCAGTGCTTTTTACAAATATAAAGACGGTATCTTTCCGCTCAATCAATTGGAGCGCGAACGGATTGTAACGATCTCAATGGATTTGGATCACCGTTCAGGCATTTTATCTAAAGTGCTTGGTTCTGTCGCTTCCTATGAGGGAAACGTATTGACAATCAATCAGACGATACCCCTGCAAGGAATTGCGAATGTTGTAATCTCGGTTGAAACGTCACTTATCGCAGAGCCATTCGGCAATATGCTGGATGCGCTTCGGGATATCCCTGGGGTAAAGCGTGTGACGATCATCGGACAAGGGTAAGTGTACTTGCTTAATTACATCGGTATTACTCTATAACTACATTAGATACAGACAGCTGCTGGGAGAAGGGGAGGAACTGATTTATGAAGCCGATTAAAGTTGGATTGCTAGGATTGGGGACGGTAGGAACTGGTGTTGTACGTATTGTGGAGGGGCATCAAGAGGATTTGTCCAGCCAAGTGGGCTCGCCGATTGTAATTGAGAAGGTACTCGTGAATGACATTCATAAGGAGCGCAGCATTAGCATTCCTGAACATAAGCTAACAGAACATGCAGAAGATATTATTAACAACCCGGATATTGATATTGTGATTGAAGTCATGGGTGGTCTTGAGCCAACGAAGCAATATATCATGGATGCGCTGGAGCGCGGCAAACATGTGGTTACGGCGAACAAAGACTTAATGGCGCTGCACGGGCGTGAGATTATGGCCAAAGCGAAAGCGAATCATTGCGATGTATTGTACGAGGCAAGTGTAGCTGGAGGCATTCCGATTATCCGCACCTTGATGGAGAGCTTCTCATCTGACCGGATTAAGAAGATTATGGGGATTGTGAACGGAACGACGAACTTCATTTTGACGAAGATGAGCAAGGAAGGCGCGGGCTATGAGGAAGTGCTGAGGGAGGCGCAGCAGCTTGGATATGCAGAAGCTGACCCTACTTCGGATGTAGAAGGGCTTGATGCTGCACGCAAGATGGCCATCTTAGCAACACTTGGCTTCCACGCGGACGTGGCGTTGGAGGATGTTGAAGTTCGCGGAATTTCACAAATCAAAAAAGAAGACATTATGTTCGCGAAGCGTCTCGGTTATGAGATGAAGCTGCTCGGTATCGCAGAACGTCAGGATGATCAGATTAGTGTTGTTGTGCAGCCTACGATGGTCAGCAATGCTCATCCGCTTGCTTCGGTCAATGGCGTCTTCAACGCTGTATATGTGTATGGCGAAGCCGTTGGCGAGACGATGTTCTATGGCCCTGGTGCTGGTGAGATGCCTACAGCCACTTCTGTTGTCGCAGACTTGGCGGCTGTCATCAAAAATATGAAGCTCGGCGTGAACGGATTGCGGGCGCTGACTCCATATAAGGAAAAGAAATTGAAAACAGACGATCAAATTTCATATAAGAACTTTATTCTTCTTCATGTGGAAGATAAGGCGGGGGTATTGGCACAGATTACGCAAGTATTCGCGGAGTACGATGTGAGCCTTGATTCCGTCGTCCAACAGCCGAATTCGCATCATCCAGATGCTGAAATTATCATTATCACACATCAAGCCAGCCAAGCGAACATGAAGAAAGTGTTTAAGCATTTTGAAAACTTGGATGTTATTAAATCCATCAAGAGTGCATATCGGGTAGAAGGCTAATCCACCAATCAGGCAGCAGAAAAGGGGTTATTTCGATGAGATACATGGGACTACTAGAAACATACAAATCATATTTGCCTATCAACGACAATACGCCAAAGCTGACACTGCATGAGGGGAATACACCGCTCATTCGCGCGGATCGTCTATCCGAAGAGCTTGGATTGAATTTGTATTTCAAATATGAGGGATTGAACCCTACTGGATCGTTCAAGGATCGCGGCATGGTTATGGCAGTAGCGAAGGCAGTAGAGGAGGGGAGCCGTACAATCATGTGTGCTTCTACAGGCAATACATCTGCTGCGGCTGCAGCTTATGCAGCTCGTGCTGGCTTGAATTGTATCGTTCTCATACCGAACAATAATATTGCGCTCGGCAAGCTTGCTCAAGCAATGATCTATGGTGCCAAAATTATTGCGATTCAGGGCAACTTCGACCGTGCGTTGGAGATCGTGAGAGAGATTACAGCCAAGCATCCGATTACACTCGTGAATTCGGTAAATCCATATCGAATCGAGGGTCAGAAGACGGCGGCTTTCGAAGTGTGTGATCAATTGGGGAAAGCGCCCGATGTGCTTGCAATTCCGGTTGGCAACGCTGGCAATATTTCGGCTTATTGGAAAGGGTTCAAGGAATATCATGCTGCCGGCAAGACAGACTCCCTGCCGAGAATGGTAGGGTTTGAAGCAGAAGGTGCAATGGCGATTGTAAAGGGTGAACCGATTTCGGATCCGGAGACGGTGGCTACTGCTATCCGAATCGGCAATCCGGCAAGTTGGAAGACGGCAGTAGAAGCTGCTGAACAATCGGCTGGCCAAATTAATTACGTAACCGACGAAAAAATCCTTGAAGCTTATCAATTAATGGCTGCGAGGGAAGGGGTATTTGCTGAGCCGGGCTCTGCTGCTTCACTTGCTGGTGTGCTGAAGCTTCATAAGGAAGGATACTTCAAGGGCGGAGAGACTGTGGTGAGCGTGCTTACTGGACACGGTCTGAAGGATCCGAATATCGCAATTAAGACAGTAGCGAAGGAACCGCTCGTCGTTCAAGATACAGAAGAAGCTGTTATGGAAGCAATTGCGAAGCTGGAGCGTGAACAATAATGTGGCGGGAAGAAGGGGTGCTCGTGCGTGTACCGGCGAGCACTGCGAATTTAGGGCCGGGATTCGATACATTGGGCATGGCGCTTCAACTTCATCTGTGGGTTGCGATGAAACCGGCGGATCAAGCTATCATTCGATTGCACGGTTCTGATCTTGAGGGGGTACCGACGGATGAGAGCAATCTTATCTATCGAATTGCACAATCAGTATTTGATGAAGCGGGAATTGAGCGTCGTCCGATTGAGATGGATGTATATAGTGAAATCCCGTTGACAAGAGGACTCGGAAGCAGTGCCTCAGCCATTATTGGCGGTTTGGTAGCGGCGAATCAGCTGATCGGTGAGCCGCTCGATGCGGATCGTCTCTACGACATGGCGACGGCTATTGAACGCCATCCTGACAATGTTGGAGCCTCCCTCATAGGAGGGATTGTAGCAGCTGCATGGGATGGAGAACATACGACTTATGTTCGTGTTGAGCCGGATAGTTACCTATCCACTGTGGTCGCTATCCCTCAGTTCCAGCTTGAAACAAAGCAAGCTCGAGGTGTGCTGCCCAGCCAAGTAGACATGGCCAAAGCCGTATTTAATATCAGTCGGTCTTCGCTTCTTGTAGCTGCTTTGAGCAGTGGGAGATACGACTTATTGTCTGAAGCGATGAAGGATTGTCTCCATCAGCCATACCGTGCCCCGATGATTCCAGGTATGACTCATATTTTGGAGCATGCTGTGCAGAACGGTGCGCTTGGTGTCGCGCTCAGTGGCGCGGGCCCAACTCTGCTTGCGTTTATTGACAAGCGCAGTGACACCCAAGAACTCATTTCGTTTATGCGAGATACATTTAGCGAGCATCTAATCGATGCTGTTGTGAAAGAATTGGAGCCGAGTCATGAAGGTGCAGTATGTATTGGTACATGGAGCGATATGGAATCAATCTTATCTGCGCGCATGCTTGAATAGTCTACGAAGGAGTTAGCGTACATGGCACGAATTGCATTATTGCCGGAGGGCTCCGTTTCGCATGAAGCGGCATTGCATTTAGCAGGACATGATCATCAATTTGTACACTTTAAGCTGATTTCGGATGTGTTTCTTTCGACTGCGCGTGGCGATTCAGAATATAGTGTCATCCCCATTGAGAATACAATTGAAGGTTCGGTCAACCTACATATGGACTGGATTGTTCATGAGGTGGATTTGCCGTTTCAAGCAGAATGGGTCTTTCCGTCTATTCAGAACCTGATTGGACGCCGTGAGGAACTGCAGGGAGATTGGGGCAATATTCAAAAAGTAATGTCACATCCTGTAGCGATGGCACAGTGCATGCAGTACATTCGCAAGTACTTGCCACATGCGGAACTCGAACATGTGAGCAGTACAGCTGAGGCGATCAATATTGTGAAACAGAATCCGGGCCGCGGCTGGGCAGCTATTGGAACGACAGTAGGTGCGCATACGCATGGATTGGATATATTGGCGCCAACAGTGACGGATCATAATAACAACTTTACTCGATTTGTGCTCATTGGTAGGAAGCCGTTAGAATTACCTCCTTCAACTGCACATAAGACGACCATTTTGGTTACCTTGCCTGAGGATTTCCCGGGGGCGCTTCATCAGGTTTTGTCTGCATTTGCTTGGAGACGGATTAACTTATCTCGCATTGAGTCCCGTCCAACCAAGAGGAAATTAGGCAGTTATTACTTTTACATTGATGTAGAAATGGCGTTAGATACCGTTCTGCTCCCTGCCGCCATCGAAGAAATTGAAGCGATCGGCTGTCAAGTGCGCATTCTTGGTTCCTATCCAAGCTATTCGTATGAGTTTTCATTAGCGGATTCAAATGGCTGAGGGAAAAGATATATTAAAGACAAATCACAGCGCTGCAAGCTGCAATGATATAAGTAGGTTTGTAGTGCTGTGCGTGTATTACGGATCGTTGTCCTCCCTAGCAAGGGAGGATTTTTTTGTTTTTATTGCACACATGGATGTCAAACGCCTATTTGCTGCATAGGATAAAGTAGGTGATTTCGGGCTTATGTCCGGTAAGAGTAGGATGACGAACGTGTGGGAGGTTGCATGAAGTGAAAATACACATTGTCAAGAAAGGCGACACGCTATATGCGCTGGCGAAAAAATACGGAATTACTTTAGAAGAACTTATTGCTATGAACAGTCAGCTTGCTAACCCGAACGAACTGGATGTTGGCATGAAAATTAAAGTCCCGTCGACTCCGGTTCCCTCAAGTGGACATGAGATCGTTCACAAGCACGTTGTAAAGGAAGGGGACACCCTATGGAAATTGTCTAAAGCGTGGGGAATACCTCTTCAAACTTTAATCGATGCGAATCCGCAGCTCAAAAATCCGAATGTGCTGGTGATCGGTCAAGTTGTAAACATCCCTAAAATGCAGTCAGATGGCAATGTTCCGGCCCCTAATGTTAATAAGCCGCCATCCTCTAAGGAAGAAATGACGAAGCCCAAGTCTGAAGTAACGAAACCGAAAGAAGAGGTCGTGAAGCCGAAAGAAGAAGTAACGAAACCGAAAGAAGAGGTCGTGAAGCCGAAAGAAGAAGTTATGAAACCGAAAGAAGAGGTCGTGAAGCCGAAGGAAGAAGTAGCGAAACCGAAGGAAGAGGTCGTGAAGCCGAAGGAAGAAGTGGAAAAGCCAAAGGTTGAAATCACGAAGCCAAAAGTAGAAATTGTAGAGCCGAAAAAAGAAGTTATGCCGCAAACCAAAGTTCCTCAACCGAACGAAGAGAACAAGCAAGTGAATGAGCTAAAACCTATCCAAGAGATTGTACAGCCCAAGAAAGAGGTCAAGAAACCACACCATGCAACTCAATTTGTATATGAAATGGAAAAGGTGGACTATGGAAGTACCCAACATGCGCATCCATGGGTAGGGTACAATCAGCCTATGAACTACCCGTCAAACTTTGACCCATCTATGGGGAATCAATCTTTTCTAAACCAGCCAAACATGCAACAACCTTATGCCGCCCCAGTTCCATCATTCCCGCCAAGCTACGAAATTCCTGTCCCAGTTATGCCGCAATATGTGTCCCCTGTACAGTATGAGCCTTGTGGTTGTAATCATATAGCTAGTAATTGGTACCCTACCAACATCCAACCGAATATCGAACCTTACGTACAATCGGATATCCAACCGAACATTTATCCAAATGTACAACCGAACATCCAACCGAATATCGAACCTTACGTACAATCGGACATCCAGCCGAACATTTATCCAAATGTACAGCCGAACATCCAACCGAATATTGAACCTTACGTACAACCGAACATCCAACCGAACATCTATCCAAATGTACAACCAAACATTCAACCGAATATCGAGCCTTACGTACAATCGAATATACAGCCGAATGTATCGCCGATCACAGAGTCGAATCAACCTTTTTCTCCTTATGAGTGTTACTGCCCACCGACACCAGTCTTCTGCAATCCTGGCTTTCCGCCTGTACCAACTGCTATCTATCCGCCATATCCTCCTGTGTATGGTGGTGCAGTATCGACGGTTCCGGGATATATTCCTTCTGCAATTCCGGCTGCAGTACCAACAGCAGTATGGGGGCCGATTGCTCAACCATTTGTGTATGCTTGTGGTTGTGGAGAAGAGCATGGCAAGCATCCATATGCGAATCAGTCATTAATGAACGCCGCCCCAGCAGGTGCACAAGGAAACGATTCTTATGAGCAGCCAACAGGGTATGGTTCGGACGGTATGCACTTCTACAATCCAAACTTATACGGATCCATTCCGGGATTCGCCAATTCGTCTTTGGGGAGTAACGCTTCAATCGGAGCGGGTGGTCATGGCAAACGTGCAGAACATGAAGTGGAGTTCAACAGAGAATCGGCATCCACAACGGACAAAGAAGGGCATGTATCCAGTGTAGGTACAAAAAAGGAACAACAGGCGAGGATTAAAGGGGCGCCTTCCCGGACGACAAAAAAGAAGAGCACGGAAAAAAAGAAAACGGCGCAGAAGCGTTCTAACGTGAACTCGAGAAGCATTCCGTGGATCAACGGATAGTCCAAAGGAAGCTGGAGTATCAACTATGAGAGAGACTGCATTAAGCAGAATGATCATGGTTGATATTTCCTGTTGTCAAGATGGGACAGGCCATGATATATTATAAATCCAGTCGCGAGATGCGGCGGCGCAGTAGAGCTTCAACGCTTCAAACGAATCTTCTAAAAAAGATTTTTAAAAAAGTGTTGACAACAAATTAGCTCCTGTGATAAGATGAAGTTCCTGTTGCGAAAGATGTTGAAAAATGTCGGAGCAGCAAGAAATGAAGATTGTTCTTTGAAAACTGAACAACGAGCAACGTTTGTGAATGAGGTAGCAATACCTCGTCAAAAGATATGAGCAGTTCAAACTTAACTTTAACGGAGAGTTTGATCCTGGCTCAGGACGAACGCTGGCGGCGTG
>NZ_JBEFZI010000011.1:0-174431 GCF_040195695.1 Paenibacillus wuxiensis
GTAACCCATAGCTCGACCTTTTTCAAATCTAGAGTCGTCTCACAGGTAGTAAAAACCTACTTATGGGACAGCCCCTTTCACTAGCGCGATCAACTCACTGCAAGGATTAGCTCTGAAGACATTGTCCGCAACAACAATTCTACATGTTCCTCTTTTACCGAAGAAGCATCGTATCCTGTCGATAATGTAAGGTTCTGGTTGTAGCTGCTAATTAACAAAAGGAAACCTGGCGGCATCATAATCGGACCTGCAATATAGGCATCAATCACTTCCACATCACTGAAGAAAATGGGCTGGTCGCTAATTATGCCGACATTCGATAAAATCGGGTTCGACTTTTTCGATTTTATCCCTTCTTCCATTGACATGTGAAATGTTTTCTTCAACTCCTCGTAGTTAAGTGCTGCAAGTGTTTCTAACGTAACCATCCCATTGACACCAAGCCTTGGATTTTTCGCTTTCTTTGTCTGCCTGTTTACTTTCATTAAGGTATCGAGAAACGGTTCATGCTCAAGTACTTCTATTTCGATATTCATCGAGCTCGACAAATTGCATATGGCTTTAGCCTTGCCGTTCGGTAAGTGCTGCCGCAAGTCCATAGTAACAGGTAAAGGCATAGGTCCCGCGCCATACGAACGGGTGATGCTGAATAAAGCCCTATAATAAGCTGTCAAAAGCAAATCATTAAACGATACTCCGTGTAGATGGTTAAATGTTTGAAATGAACGGTAACATTCCGGTTGAAAACGATATGTAGACGTCCAAAGCTTCTGCTCTGTGCTCGGATCAAAAGGAAATGCCCACTTGGCAATAGGCTGTGCCTCTGACGCATCCCATGCCTCTAAAAGATTATGATATCCGAGCTGATCGAACACGATCCCTTGATCACGTCTTCCCTTATTTGGGACTGTTGGTGGGCTGTTCGGACTCGAACTTAAATGATTGTACGTGGATGACAACAATGAAATATAATCCTTCACTCCTCCAGCATCGCAGCAAGCATGATTGCATTTGACGCATATTAAATCATAAGTAGATCTGAATACACGAATGCTTATTAAGGGATCAACTCGCGCATCACTAGGTGCACAAATGAAAGCTTTAAGCTGAGTCTCCACATCATCCGTTTCATGGATAGAGACGCCATTTAACATGTCCAAATCGGCTCTTCTTTCCCAAAACCATTCTTGATTTTCTTCCGCTAACCGACAGCCTAGTACAGGCTCGATATCCAACGTCACGCGATAGGCCTGAACAAGGAGTTCCATATCTACAAAACCAACTAAGCGAAGAACACAATGAATTTGATGCCCAAATAATGAATTTACTCTATCCTGTGCCACGAATGGATATCGCGTGGAGTTCCCAGAATGGATTAATGATCCTGCGTCTTTCAATTGATTCACGATTTTCATCTCCTTTTAAAGAATGGGGCGGTCATCGAACATCCGAAACACTGCATAACTCATATCACATTCAAGTCAACAAATTGCCTAGTGCTCATAAAATTCTCTAACGCCTCATCCCATGGTCGCAGCATCTCGAAGCCTTGGAACATAATTGACAACTGACCCAATGAGCACGACGGAGGACGAGGAACGCTCGACAAGGACTCCGATGCGATCAAGCGTTTATCTATGTTTTGGACATTCAACAGTCGGAGAATTTCTCTGTAATATTCGAATTTATTGCATCTCCCACTATTTGTAACATGATAAATTCCATAGGATTCGGTTCGGATCAGTCCTTGTATGAAGGCTGCCAAATCAATAACGGAAGTCGGAGATCCGATTTGTTTCGGACTTACCTTCAAGGACTGCTGACGATTCAACACATCTATAATCGATCGAATGAAATTCTCCCCATAAAGCCAAGAGGTGCGTACGATCCAGTATTTAGTATGGAAAGAGCGCACGAACAACTCCCCTCCTAATTTCGACTCGCCATAAACATTTAAAGGCCGAGGATTATCATACTCACCGTGCTCAGCTTTGGTACCGTCAAACACATAAGCCGAGCTTAAGTAGAGCAGCGAGGAACCACACTGCTCAGCAGCAACCGCCACATTGCGGGTTCCGTAGCTATTTACCAAGTAAGCATTCTTTGGGTCGCCTTCCGCTTTGTCGATATTTGTGATTGCGGCAGAGTGAATTACCACATCCGGAGATACATCCCTCACAACAGAACTGGTATTGGACCATGAAGTAATATCTAAGTCCTTGCTTGAATAGGCAAATACGTCATGTTCGCTGCTCAATTTTCGAATTAATTCGCTGCTTAGTTGGCCGTGCGCTCCGGTAATTAATACTCTCATCCAATGACCTCCCCCCGTTTTTGGGGACGATTATGTGCTCGGTTTTTGGTGTTTCGGGATCGTTCTTGCTACAATGGGAATTGACGAATGAACTCCTCGACCCCATTCTTTTGTCGCATTAAGTGTCCCACCTGGCTAGCCTGTTTCTTGAATTCGGGGTTGGTCACGGCCTCTTTAATGGCGTGCAACAGCTTGTCGGCAGTTAACTTAGAACGATTGATCGGATCGGGCCCCAGCTTTTTCGCTGCGATCGTACTCCCCCATCGATATTGATCCATCGCATGCGGAATAATAATTTGCGGAACCCCTGAACGCGCTGCGCAATGCGTCGTTCCCGAACCGCCATGATGGATAATGGCTCCCATCTTAGGAAACAGCTTCAAGTAAGGGGCAAAATCTATCGTACGAACATTGGCATGATTCAAGCCTGTTCCCAATTCAGCCCAGCCTTTTAGGATGATAAATCGCTGCCCGCTTGTCTCAATTACTTCATTTAGTATATTTCTTGTACGCAAAGGATCTGGATCCGTGCTGCTGCCAAATCCAATGAAGACGGGAGGATCCCCTTCCTCGATAAATTGGGATATGCTTGGATCAAGATCAGCCCCGTCTTCAAAATGCCAATATGCAGTTTGAGTAAAGCGAAATGCAGGATTGGCCCGTACAGGCTCCAGTACCGGATCGGCCGGAATGATAATATCGTTTAACAAATAGTGTTGAATATCGCGAACCGGGGGTAATCCCAGCTTACCCCTTTCCTCATTTAACGTTTTCAATATCATTCGATTTTGAAATTTGCTGTCTCCCCACCACAAAAAGCGATTGACCCACTGTGGGCAGTCAAGAGCGTTGATAAGCAATGGCGGATAACTCCGAGAAGGCAAAACTTGCGGGATAGCCACGGATAATCGAAATGGGATCCGGTAATATTCTGCTACAGACCTCGCCGCATACATAACACCTGATGCGATCATGATATCCGCATCAATAGCAGCCTCTTTTAACTGGCTAATATGTCTTTGCACCTGCTCCCTTAATAACTTTACCGTGAGTTTCATGATTCGCATCGGGTTTTTCCCCATGACTTTATCAGCATGCTCTTGAAGCAGGGCTTGAAAGTCGACGCCTATAGGAATAAACTGAAAACCGCATTTGCGCACGAAAGAATCATTGTTGGGCGGAGCGCATACGACAACGTCATGACCTAATCGCATTAATTCGTTTGCGAGGGCAAGCATCGGAAACAGGTCTCCGTTCGAACCTTCACTGGCCAGTACGATTTTTTTCAATGTCTTACATCCCCCTTTGACGCAGGGTTATCATCCTTCATAAAGGATATAACTCTTTCATTTACAATTTCAGGAACTTGGAGATTAAAAAAATGTCCCACCCCCGGCAACATTTCCATGACGGCGCTAGGTAAGCACGATCTCGCTTTAGCCATCGCAGCTTGCGGATTCTGGGTAATATCCTGTTCTCCCAACATGATCAAAAGCGGACATGTAATAGTGTTCAGTTCTTCGTTTTTAAAAACATGCGGCCATACTCTTTTTCCTGCCTTTACATTCGGATGAGGCTTCCTCCACAATGCTCCGGCAACGACCTGTTCGAAGAAATGGGTATGGGATTCATGCTGGTTCCAGCGAAACAGCTTCGATACGAATTGTCTCCGGGTGGATATAAGGGAATTACAGATGATTTTGGCAATGAATTTTCCACTTAAGCCCACTAGTCCTGATGAAGGGCTCATTATTATCGCTCGGCCAACGCGTTCAGGGAAATGAATTGCGAGATTTAATGCCAGTAATGCTCCAAAAGAGAATCCAACAATATCCGCTCGTTCAATATGTAATGCGTCCAATACTTCACAGAGCCATTGTGCATACTCTTCCCGACTATTCGGAAAACGCGTCACCAAGGTTTTATTCTTATCGCCGATAATGTCTACCGCGTATATTCGAAAGTGCTTTGATAACTCCAAGCTATTGCGGTACCACATCGTTGAGCTGAATTCATGAGCGTGAAGCAACACAATCGGCGGGGCATCCTCACTGCCGCTTGCAATCACGTGAGTTCTTCCAAAATGTGTTTCCAGTTCGACCGAAGTGAATGGAGTATTCCAAAGAGTCAAGGTTCGATCATACGCTTCGTAATAGGTAGATTTCAAATCATCAAATGTTCTGCGTGCCATCCTTTTTCTCTCCTTCTATTTGAACACGAGCAATAAAGTCGCTGATACAACGATTAAACTCTTTGTAATGCGTAATAAATGGAGCATGTCCGGCCCCTTTTATTTCTTGATATTCAGCGTGTGGAAGTCTCTTCCTCAATGCAATGGCATGCTCTGGGGATACGATCGAATCCATATCACCGCTAACGATCAGCGCAGGTACGAGAACATCTGACAGCACCTCTTCCGTAGAGGCTTCTTCATTGAAGAAATCAAAGTATTTGGAAATGGAGGGATTGATCTGATGGCTTTTTTCGATAATCTCAAAAGCTTGTCCATGACCAACTCTTTCAAAATCCATCTGCAGCTTTTCTTTTATGTCTAAATCTTGCTTTACGTGAAAGAATCCTCCAGTCAATACAAGAGAGGCCACCAATTGAAAATTCTCCTGTGCTAGCTTCTGTCCAACTAAACCACCCCATGAGGTAGTAATAATATGGACTGGTTCCTGTATACCAAGTCGTTCCAACACTCGAACAAATCTCCTGCTGAGTCCCCCGACGGATAAATCGTGGCGTCCGGTTGACAAGCCGCATCCCGGAAGATGAATAATGATCAACTGATACTGGGATGACCACTCGTTAATTTGATAAATGAATTGTGGAGCTGTAAGCGCAAATCCGGTTATGAGCAGCAACGGTTTGCCTTTACCAATCACAATGACTTCCGTCTGCTCTTCAATGGAATCCTTCGCCAACATATGCAGCATTTTCGGGCTCCGCTTCCGACTAGGCTGCATATACTCCTCAATAAAATTAAAGCTTTGCAATTGGATGCCGCCCCGTTCTCTCATCTGGTACCATTTCAAAAGAAATGATTTGTCCGAATAAGGACCCATCTCCAAAATTTCCAAATTTCCAGGGAGCTTAGGTATGCCACCCTCAGCATTTCCATTGCTTTCATTTCCTGCTGACGTTTCATCCTTATCAATGTCATTACTCTTCAGGCTGGAGGTGATCACTTGGTTATGTTGGGTAATCTGCCCCCCGAACTCTTCTAACAAATAGGAAATGAAGCGGGAAATGGGCGTATATTTAAAAAACAGATCTATTTTCAGCTCCAGCCCGTATTTTCGATTGATTCGTGCCGTCAATTCCGTGAGTGAGATTGAATCGAATCCCAACTCGGCCACTTCGGCATCAAGACGAATTCTCGATATCGGTTCCTTCAATGTATCTGCCATCATATGAACAATTTCTTTCTCTAGAAGAAGCGGGCTTTCCTCGGTACTCGGACTGTCGGCTTTTCTCAGAATCTCGTCTTCGTTATTCGTCGCGTGAAGCACAATGTCCGCTTCTTTTGGTATCCAATATCTCTCTTTAGCAAATGGGTAGGTAGGCAATGACAATCGTTTCGGCCGCTGCCGATCATAGAATAGTCCCCAGTCCAAATCCACACCCGATACCCACAGTTGAGAGAGCTTTTTTAAATTACGATTTTGAATTAACAAACGTATAAATTCGCTTCCTTCCGATCCGGCAATCAATTGCGTAAGATTGACGCCACCACTCTTTGAGCACCCCTTGTAAACGCTATCAAGTTCTGTGTTTCCGTCAGCGAATAAAGTAAGCTTACCGTGTAATTCCATTAGATCAGACACAATAAAAGCCACTCTGTGATCAAAAGCCTCCCTGCCCAACTGCATCGTATAGGCAAGTCGCTTAAGAACGGAACTGTTGCAATTTCTTTCACAACTCGATACATAATTTGCAAGGAGTCTCGCATATTCGCACAGCCTATCCTCTTCCTTTGCCGAAAGGACAACGATGTATGCATTCTCTCCCTGCTCTTGAAAATAGGCTTCCTCAGTATACTCTTCTAGTACGACATGGGCGTTCACTCCACCTATGCCAAATGAACTGACCCCAGCTCTTCGCGGATTCCCACCATTTCCAACCTCAGAGCACCAGTCCGATACATCCCTTCCCAACACAAAAGGCGATCCAGTCAACTGAATATATGGATTAAGACTATTAAAATGGACAAGGCCGGGTAGCTTGCAATGCTTCATCGCCAACATAACTTTTATTACGCCAGCAACTCCTGCGGCCGCCTCAAGATGTCCAAGATTCGTTTTAAGAGAACCCAGCCTACAATTAGGTATTTCGGGCACAGGCCTATTCCATTTTTTATATAACGTTTTGAACGCTTTCTTCAGAGCGTCAATTTCAATCGGATCTCCCAACTTGGTTCCGGTGCCATGCGTCTCAATATACGATACCGTCTGCGGATCGATTCCCGCGCGTTCGTAAGCTTTCACAAGTACCTCCGCTTGAGCGTTCGGGTTGGGAGCTGTGAATGAGCTGGCCCGTCCTCCATGATTAACAGCAGAACTCCTAATTACGGCATAAACGTGATCCCCGTCCGCTTTAGCTTGATCTAATCGCTTCAACAGCAGGATACCCACACCTTCTCCACGGACATAACCGTCTGCTCTCTCATCAAAGGTTTTACAGCTGCCATCCTCGCTCAACATTCCTGCTTTACTCTGCATCAAATAAGGGTTCGGACTCGCAATCACGTTCACGCCTCCCGCCAGAACCATATCGCATTGGCCTGAACGAATCGCCTCAACTGCACGATGTATAGCTACCAAGGAACTGGAGCACGCAGTATCGATAGGTTCACTCGGACCACTGAAATTAAACATATAAGAAATCCGATTGGTGAGCCCCCATTGACACATCGCTGCAGGAATCCCTGCCTGAAGCTGCAACTCCTTATAATCCGCGGTACAGACTCCTAAAAATACGCCCGTACTCGTTCCTGACAATTGCTTGGCCCGATAACCTGCATCTTCTATCGCTTTCCATACATGCTCTAAAACGAGGCGTTCTTGCGGATCCATCATCTCGGCATCTCTGCCGGATATCCCAAAAAAGTGGGGATCAAATTTATCGATCTCATGCATGAATCCGCCCCACTTAATATTCGTTTTATTATGTTCAACCCGCGGATCTCCGAAATAAGCTTTCCAATCCCAACGATCCTCTGGAATTTCACTGATCAAATTCCGGCCAGCAACAAGATTTCCCCACAGCTCATCCACATTTGCGGATTGAGGAAATGCCCCACTTGCTCCAATGATGGCAACAGGGATGGTGGCTCCATCAACTGCTTGTGTGGACTGTTGTTCATATTCGCTAATCATCGCTGGTATTTCAGTTTCCCTTGATACGTCATTCTCCATCGGTGACATGTAAGGTTGTTCCGTTTCCTCCGAAGGGCTCAAGTTATCGGAATGCAACTGGTATCGCTCCTCCGCCATACAAGAATAAACATTTCTGATTTCCCCCCGGTGATGATCAGACAAATATTGAACGATAGAATATGCAGTAGGACTTCCATAGAATACGGTTGGTGTCAATTCTATCGTATATTTTTCGTTTATTCGGTTAGCCAGCTCGACAAAAGTAATGGAATCAAACCCAAACTCACTTAAGCTGATATCCATCTCAATTTCACTGAATTCCAATCGAATGATTTCGGAAATAATCGTCTTAACGTCTTTCTCTAAAGCATCCAATAAAGCACCATTTAATAAATCCGATTGTTCGTGGGGAACTGTACAGGATATATTCCCCTCACCAGACTGTAGTTCCTGAACAAACTCCGATGAACTACGGCTCTCACCAGCCGAATAATAATTGCGTTGAACTGTGTCTCCGTGCTCTTCAGTTATATTTTGGGCAATCGTATGAATCGTAGGTGACCCATAAAACACAGTGGGACTCATTTCAATTCCGAAACGATCATTAATCTGATTGGCCAGTTCCACGAACGTAATCGAATCGAATCCATACTCCGCCAGGCTCGTCTCATCATCTAATTCATTGCGGTCGATTTTAATGATCGCAGCTGCGAAAATAGAGAGTTCATTCCTCAATTGGTCAAGATTAAGCGATGCATCGGTTGTCTGCGCGTTTATATCCGTTTTATTGCCGACAGGCTGGGTTGATGACAAATAGGAGGCAATTTGCTGCACCGGCATTCTCTCCGGTTGCTCCTCTTCTTTTTTGGCCGCCAGCCAACTTTTTATTTTTGAATGATTACCTGCGAGCGTCATAATTTCCACCTGACTCAAATAGAGAGCATTTTCAAAAATTCGGCACCCGGTATCGGCACTGATTGCTCGTATTCCGGAAGTTTTATAAATGTATTCTTCCATCTGCGAATCTACAGACATTCCTCCCTCTGTCCAGAGAGGCCAATTGATGGATATGCTGTGTCCAGAGCGACCAACTTGATTACGATACTGAGCATAACCATCTAAAAAGCGGTTAGCATAAGCATAATCGGCTTGTCCCACATTGCCCAGCTTCCCCGTAATTGAAGAGAACAACACGAAATATTGCAGTGGTTCATTCCAAGTCGCCCGATCCAGCAGCACCGTTCCGGCAACTTTTGCTGCCAGCACTCTGCAGAACTGAGCGCTTGTCTTATTTATGATTACGCTGTCCTCTGCGATGCCGGCACCATGAATAACTCCTTGAACGAATCCAAAATTATTCTTGGTTCGTTCAATCAACCTATCTACTTCATCCGGTGAGGTTACATCAGTCTGAACGTAAAGCACCTCTGATCCAAGCGAGCGAAGGTGACTAAGTTTATCAGCAATCCGTACATCCTCCTCAGATCGACCAGCGAGGACGAGGCTAGTCTTCCGCGTTCTCGCCAAAAATTGTGCGACAATAAATCCGATGCCTCCGACTCCTCCCGTTATAATGACAGCGCCGTTCTTCTGTGGAGGGACTGTATTGATTACGGCAGATGGAGAATCCTTCACTTCATGCAAGGTTAGTACCTGTCGTCCATGAATCGAGCATGCTATTTCTACTTCATCTGCTTCACCATCAAACTCTCGCAGGATTTGCTGGAATAGTTTGATCCTATGCTCCCAGCCGCGCCGCTTCGAATCTTGAATGTGGCAGGTTTGAATGATAATGCTCGGAAATTCCTTACGAACCGATCTCGCATAACCACCGACTGCCGTAAAAAAAGGATTTGGGACATCGCTCTCACTTTCATACATGCACATAATCCGAAGAGTCTGAGGCTTCCCGCTTCTCATCCAGGCTTTTGTTAGATGAAATAAATTCAGGATATATTCATCCAGCCTGTTCTCCTTCTCATACATTTCCGTTTCCCAATCCTGCCAGTCCCAATTGACTATCCACACCCACTCGGTATGCCGCTCATTTGACATTAGCTCCAGCAGTCGATCCATATGCTCCGGATTCCTTACATTCAATCCAAATTCCTGACTATCTATTTGGTCAAACATGTCTCCATCCTTGACCCAGTATAATTGCGACTCGCTGTATTCCTCTCTCAGAATCGCCAAAAAATTGCGATATAGTTGCGGAGTGCGATCGAAAATAACAATGTTTCGCTTGTTTTGTGTTTTCTCAAAGTCGCCAATCGGTCTCGGCTCCCATTTACTGCTGTAATAAATCAGTTCTTCTGTCTCAAGTGGAAGATTATCCGAACGATAGCTTGCAAGCTGCTTCTCTTTGAAACGTTTTACATAAATCAGCCCTTCTTCCGGGCTTACAATGCCTGATTTAATGCCCTCGATAACTTCCTGCAAAGACGAGAACTTCGTCATATTCTGTTCCCTCCCAGTAGTTGAACAATTTCCAAAGAACTGGCGGTTCCCTTTTTCACACTATTCAACATTTCCAGCAGTTCCGCATCGCTCATGGCAGCACTCTTTTTCGACACCGGTACCTTGCGAACCAAGTAATCCGTTACTAATACCCGAACTTTACCCTCTATATCTGTTATACATAAACGATATCGCTTCGCTTGTTCCCCACCTGGAAGTTGGACATCTCGATATTGCACATAGACATAGCCGACATCGCATACGCTTCCGCTCCACTTCACTTCACCGATTGAAAACGGCAAGAACATCTCTTCTCCATCTTCCTCTGCTCCGCCAAAACCGATCAATGATTGAAAGGCACCGTCGAGTAGCACCGGATGCAGTAGATAAGACTTCGATGAGTTTTTTAAATGATCGGGAAGACAATACCGGGAAAGAACCTCATGCTCACTCGCACTTACACTTTCTATCGTTTGAAAGGAAACTCCATAATGGAATCCCATGCTGCGGAATATTCCATAACAATCGAGTCCACTCAACCTTTCCGCGCTCCTAGCACGAATAGCATCCACTGGGAGTTCACCCAAGTCGGGTTCATTTTCTCCCTTCGACGCGTAGCGTACTTTGCCGCGTGCGTGAATATGCTCTCTATCATCGGCACCTGCTGCAATTTGGAATTCGGCCGTCTGTTCTCCCGTCGGCTCCAATCGCAGCCACGCTTCCGTTGGAGTTGAAACTTGCAGTGGCTTTAACCAAAATATATTTGAAATCGCGGTTACTTTTTTTTCGGGATAGGACAATTGACCCGCGGCCCTTGCCATCTCCAAATAAACAGCGCCCGGCACCACTACGTTTCCTCCAATGACATGATCCTTGATGATTGACTCGGATAGATGAAATGTTTTTTTGTATCTTTGCAAACCGAATACGGATTCATTGGAATCAAGCAGCGGGTGCAAATGCCCGAGATTTACCGCCTCTGATTTGACTGCAGCAGTTTCACTAAGCCAATACTTCTTCATAGCAAACGGATATGACGGCAAAGGAACTTTTCGTACTTCTGCATCGCCATAAGCGCCGTTCCAGTCAATATATACTCGGTCGCAATATAATTGTCCTAATCGCTGCAGCAGGTTCTCTCTCTCAGAACCGACAGGATCGGATTGTCGCAAAGCCTGCACGAGCCGCATTGATTCTTTTTTTTCATCTGAAGGGATATCCTCTTTATTTCTTGCTGATTTGTCCATACCACAGAAAATATGCTGATGACTGTTCCCTGCCGCAGCATCATTCAATCGTTCAACAAAATCTTCCATACTATTGGCGAGCAAAGCAATGCGATAATCGAAGTGACTGCGGCCTGTTTGCAAGCTATAAGCAATTTCCTTGACGGATGTCGAGCGCCCGTTCTCTTGGCACCAAGCAAGAAGATCAGAAATTTTTTGGCGAAGGCTGTCCTTGGATTTAGCCGAAATCGGGAAAAGCTGCATTGAAGCCGGATATTCATCCGGCTCCTCGACTTGTATATCATACTCTTCAAGCACCATATGACAGTTCGTTCCGCTATGTCCAAATGAACTGATGGCGGCCCTGCGCGGGTTCCCCGGGTCTGCTGACCACGAGGTCAGCTCAGTAACCATATAGAATGGACTTTCCCGCAAACAGATCTGGCTATTTTCTTTTTCAAAATGCAAGGTAGGCGGAAGCTGACGATGCTTCATCGCCAGTAAAATTTTGATGAAACCGGCTAATCCGGAAGCCGCCCCTGTATGCCCAATATTCGTTTTGACAGATCCCAGTCCGCAAAATTGCTTGTCGGAAGTAAACAATTTGAACGATTCCTGCAACGCATGGAATTCTATCGGATCTCCCAATTTCGTCCCTGTCCCATGAGCTTCCACATAAGTAATCGTAGCGGGATCGATTCCAAATCTCCGATAAATTTCCGTTTCCAGTGCCGTTTGTGACATTGAACTCGGAGCTGTTATGCCGTTCGTTTTGCCATCCTGATTTATTCCAGAGGCTCGGATAATGCCATATATATGATCTCGATCACGAATCGCCTTCGCTGCGGACTTAAGCAGTACAGCTCCGACTGCTTCGCCAGGTACGAAACCGTTGGCCCGATCATCAAAAGCTTTGCATCTACCATCCGGAGACAGCATTCCCATACGACTGGCCAGCACATAACCTTGAGAGGTTGTATATAGCGCAATTCCACCGCAAATCGCCATCTCACACTCTCCGGAACGGATGCTTTCCGAAGCCAAATGAATAGCAACTAATGACGATGAACATGCTGTATCGAGCGTTATGCTGGGTCCCTTTAAATCTAAAAAATAGGAAATGCGCGAAGCCAAAATTGAATTGGAGTTTCCCAGAAATAATTCAGAACCAATCTCGCTTCCTGTTTCGCATGATGCAAAATAATCGGTATCGCCTTCACAGCCGACATAGACTCCTATCTTCTTGCCCGCCACATCTCGGTTGGAATAGCCTGCGTCTTCAAGAACCTTCCACGCTTCTTGCAGAAATAAGCGCTGTCTGGGATCCATCAATTCGGCTTGTCTAGGAGAAATATTGAAAAACAGCGGATCGAACTTGTCTATATTCGACATAAAACCGCCGTCTTTACAGTAGCTCTTGTCTTTTGACTTCCGATCTGCATCGTAAAAACCATTCACATCCCAGCGTGTTATTTCTTTTACCGAATCCCTTCCTGACGCAAGATTCGTCCAATATTCATGAACGTTATCAGCTTCTGGAAATCTTCCAGAAATACCGATCACGGCAATACCTTCATCGCTTATACGCGATTGCGTCAAGAATTCATCTGCTTGCAAAATTTTATAGAGCTTCAATCCGGCTTCTGCCGTTAGTTCTTGATTTCGCACCATTTGAAGAATTTGCTTCTTGTACGCGTCAATGTCAATCATGACGATGCTCCCCTCAGCAGATGGCCTGCCGCATCCACATCCAGTTCTTTGCGTTCCAAGCTTTTAAAAAGCTGGAAAAGCCTTTCATCTTCATCCTCTTCGGAATCTACACCCACAATATAATCAGCTAATCGTCCAATTGTTGCATGATCGAATATATCCTTTGGCGTCAAATCAGTCTGCAAGGCATCATTTACTATTTTTACAATTGATAATGCCAAAATCGAATCCACGCCAAGCTCCATAAAAGATAATTCAAAATTGATACTTGCTGAATCCATATGCAGCACTTCTGCCACACTGCGGGTAATCAGTTCCATAACCTCTTCTATTCCCGCTCCTTTGCCCGCAATCTTCATAGAGACATCATGTCCTGGTGACATGTTATCTTTTTCAAACTCAAATGTAACGGAATGACTGTGATCTACATTCATTAACTCCAATACGTATGGTTGAGCCTTAATGGCTGCAACTTGGCGGATATTAGTGCCCAACAGACTTTCGATCAACTGTAAGCCTTCGGTTTCGCTTAACGGATAAGCCCCTTGTCGCTCAATGTATCGAGTTAATTCTTCATTAGACTCCCCGCGGCGCTTGGCCCAATACCCCCAGTTAACCATATACACAGGGAAGTGGGATTCTGTTTGAAGATAAGAAACGTAAGCATCTTTAAACTCACAGCTTGCCGCATAATGGGCCCATCCAGCCGTTCCGATAAATGACTGAGCCGAGGAAAAGAAGAGGAAAAAGTCCAGTGGTTCATGCTGAACCAGAGTATACAGCACCACGCTTCCTTTTGCCTTCGACTCCAAGGCTGTTCGCAAATCCGTTTCTGACATGTCTTGCACCGCTTGGGGTTGAACATCTAAAGCTGAATGAATAATGCCGTGAATCGTTCCGAATTGCGACTTTGTCCGTTCTATTGCTATTCTCATCGCATCATAATCAGCAACATTCGCTTGCAAGTAAATTACTTTACCCCCGAGTGATTCCAAATGCTCTATCTTCTTCTGCATATCAGTATTCATTTCACTTCTTCCGATTAAAGCGAGAGAAGCATTTGACGTTTTCGCCATATACTCAGCAAATATATAGCCAACCGTTCCCAAACCGCCGACAATAACGTAAGCGCCATGATGTCTAAAACGCGTTGGCGTAGTTGAAACGGTTATCTTTTCGGGAACCAGAATTCGTTTGAATTTTTGGAATCCACGAATGGCTATTGTTTCTCCACGCGCCTGAGCAGGCTCGTACGCAATAGCTTTGGCAAGGCTCATTATTGCGTTCCTATTTGAATTCTGCACTACGTCGCTCCAACTCAAGTCTAGTTGAGTCAAGCGCAGTTGCGGAAGCTCCTTTGCCAATGTACGTGCCAGTCCATGCACCCCTGCCCCAAATGGAGTCACGATATCATCCGGCAGTACGTTGTAATGATTATAAGTTACGATTCTCAATTCCAAGCCAAGATCAAGCTGAGCAGCCATCAATGCTTTTACCAAGCGAAATAAAGATAGCGTCCCCTGTTCTTGACTATCCTCAAGCATGCTTATCTGTTCTCCAGCGCTGCATCTAAAATTCGCCAAAAAGTATACCGTATTCAGTCTCGAATATTGACTAATATGCTGATGAATCGCTAAAGGATTACTAGCGTCAATAATTGTTTGGGATGGATAAATCTCTGCTGCATCTCTTCCCAGAACTGTTACTGAGACTTCATCCGCCGAATGCAGGGAACGAATTGCAGCCACAAGCGGGTCGGAACTATCGGAAGTCATAATAAGCACCTGTTTACTGCCAATTTGGGATTTTTGCCCCTCTGCCGATGGTGTGGGCGCCTGCTTCCATCTTGGTACGTAAGTATAGTCCGTGCCTCTGGAGTCTTCCTCTCCGTCCGCAACCTCTTTGGAACCGGTCTGGAACAAGGATTTCATCCGCTGAGGCAGTGCTGCACTGATCTTTGCCCGATCCTCTGGCCAATATCGTTCTTTGGCAAACGGATACGTGGGAGCTGGGATCCGATGTGGAGCCTGGCATCCATAAAGGAACTCCCAGTTCAAATCAACTCCGGATACCCATATCTGTGCCAGCTTATGCAACTTCCGGTTTCGTATTATTGCCTCTACGAACTGCCGCCCTTCTTCACCTTCGAGCAATAAGCCATATTTTTCATCCGTCTGTTTGCTCGTTCCGGTAAACATACCTTCGATATTGCGCTCGCCCTTGCCGTAAGCCAAAAGCTTCTCCTGTAATTCCGATATGGAACCGATAACAAACCCAACTCTCTCCTCCAGCATTCTCCTGCCGATTTGGAAGGTATAGCATAGATTCGCAATGTTAGGTTGTTCCCTGCCGTCATTTCCGCTTATAAAGCGTACAATTTGCAGGGCATAATCCTGCAAGCGCTCTTTGTTTTTTGCCGAAAGAGGAAAGATATACAAATCAGCCGCATTCGATTCCACTGCATGTAATGGTTCGACATCTAATGATTGCGGCGCTTCTTCGACGATCATGTGACAATTTGTTCCACTAAAGCCGAAAGAATTAATTGCCGCTCGCCGCGGTGCTCCGTCCGATGCCCATTCCTGCAATTCTCGGTTCACAAAGAACGGAGTAGCCTTGAAGTCGATGTGCTCATTTTCCTTCGCGGCGTGCAGCGTGGGAGGAAGTAGTTTATATTTCATAGATAGCAATATTTTGATTAGTCCCACTACCCCTGATGCAGCAGATGTATGTCCTAAATTGCTCTTTGCCGAGCCAATCGCACAGAATTGTTTCCTGTCGGTGTATGTGGCAAAAGCTTGGGTCAATGCCGCTATTTCAATCGGGTCGCCCAATTTGGTTCCCGTACCGTGCGCCTCCAAATAAGTGATTGTTTCAGGATGAATACCGTACTTTCGGTAAACTTCCAACTCTATCTCCGTTTGCGACTTGGCACTCGGTGCAGTAATTCCGTTGGTGCGTCCATCCTGATTGATTTCCGATCCTTTAATCACGCCGTAAATATAATCCCCGTCAGCAACAGCTCGATCCAAGCGCTTCAATACAACGGCTGCGGCAGCTTCCGCAGGAACAATTCCATCGGCATCGTCCGCAAATGTTTTGCATTTTCCGTCTTTGGAAAGCATGCCTGCTTTACTCATGGAAATGAAGGGCTTTTCGGTTAAATACAATGTAACCCCTCCGGCGAGCATCATATCCGTTTCCCCGTTCAACAAGCTCTTACATGCTAAATGAACGGCTACCAAAGAACTTGAACAAGCTGTGTCCACGCTGATGGCAGGCCCTTTTAAGTTCAGAAAATAAGAGATGCGTGAGGCCAATATCGAGTTCGTGTTGCCGAGCATCAGCTGCGCATTATAACCCGCGGCTGTTCCCTCCGCGATTGCACTATACTCGTTGCCGAATACCCCTACGATGACCCCGCATTTGACGCGATTCAGTTTTTCAGGTGCGTAACCGGCATCCTCCAGCGCACGGTAGCTTTCTTGAAGAAATAACCGCTGCTGTGGATCCATCATTTCCACCTCGGCAGGGGATATTTGGAAGAAGGCCGGATCGAACTTATCCATGTCCGCTACGAATCCCCCCCATTTTCCATACGTTTTGTTGGGAGCTAGCGGATCGGGATCATAAAACATATTCGGGTTCCATCTATCAGCCTGAACTTCGTGAACTGAATCGACTCCTTGCCGGAGATTTCCCCAAAGCTCGCGAACATTTTCCGCTCCTGGAAAACGTCCCGATATGCCGATTACAGCTACATCCGAAGATGCACCGGATAGTCCCGTGCGTTCCTTTTTAATTGCGGTTTCTGTTGGTGTAAGACATTCATTCTTATTTTCCTGCTCCCTCTTCGCAAATCGTTCCAGAACGGCCGATTTTTGATCATCGCGCTTTAAGGAGCAATCCATAGGCTTTTGTACGCCGATAATGCGCTCGATAACCTCTGGATGGGTTTGCGCCAAATATTGAGTTAAATCCCGAAGATTTGAATGATCGAACATCGTTTGAACTTGCAGATTCAATTCCAGCTTCCGGTTCAAGTCATCCAATATTTTGAGACCTATCAGCGAATCGATTCCGTAATCGGAAAAACTTGCGCGACGATCGATTTCAGTCGGCTTCATTTCGAGAGTGTCCGCGAACCATTGCGCCAGCTTATCCTCCATCTTTCTAATCGTATCCCCATTTATCCCGCCGACATGATGCGGCAAAGCGGCTTCCTCAGCCCGTTTGTATACAACGTCTTCTTTATAATGAAGACTGTTTCCAAGCCACTTTCCGACTGCATCCGTATAGCTCGCTGCATGCTTAAAAGCCGATTCGTTCATCATCAACAATTGTTCTTGAGTCAGCAGATCGTCTGCTTTTTCCAAGGTTAGCAGCACATAGCGAAAGAGGTTCAAAGACAATGCCTTGCCGAAATTGTTCCAAGCACGGTGTTCCGTTTCCATGTCAGCTAAGTGGGGATATTTCTCCTTCAGTATGGACAAGTTCTGCTCAAATTCCGGATCATGCAAAAAGTTGGATATCTCTTGACTGCAATCGATGCAATCAATTACTCGCAGACGATTCTCTGCAAGAATTCGGCTGTACTGCCCCTGTGTATTCGTATACTGTCCGACATGGGGCAAATGTACTTCATTCACTGTGTTAGCGAGGCAATCCGCCAATACAACAGTTCCCTTCCGCTTTAAATGCCTAGCGATGTTCCCGAATACCCCGTGTTTATCCGCGATATGCACTGTCACTTCCAGTCCAATGATAAGATCATACATGCCGGGGAAATCCTCTTTTGCACTGTCTTTGCAATGAATAGTAATCCGATCCTCCAAACCTTCTCGGCCAACTCGCCGTTGTCCAAATTCGGCCTGATTGGCTGATATGGTATATCCATCGCAATGTATATGCTCATGGGCTCTTGCGAGATGAAGCAAATCAGTTGAAAAACCGCAGCCGATATCCAACAAATGATTTACTTTGCTAAAATCTACATGCCGATACAACATATCTCTCATTTCTTTTTGTTTAGCCAAGGCGAATTGGGCCATAGCCGAATATTGCTGAGGCTCGGAAAATACGTTCAGCCATGAAAATCCTGTTATCTTCTCCGAAAACGGGGCGAACGTCAAATAACCTTCCTGTTCGGTGCTTTCCTCATATAATTGAACTGATGCATCATAGTAGTCGGCTACTACGGCATCCTGGTCATTCAACGCCGGTTTCGATCTGCCATCGTAATTCTGGATCGATTCATCATTCGCACTGTACAACCAGCATTTCCTTTGTTCAAAAGGATAAGTAGGCAAAGGTACCCTCCTCCGTTGGATATCATTCACAAGCGGCCAATCCATTTGTTCGCCAGCCATCCACCGCTCCAGCAGCTTTACGATTTGTTCATTCTCGATCTGAGAAGCGAGTAAAGAAGAATATTCGATCTTCCAGTCCGCTCTATCTCCCATTGCCGAAACAGCTAAATATCGACCAATTTGCTCCTTCAGCTCCTCTGGGGTTCGGCAAACGAAGGCCGTCCTCTCCGCAAAGGCTTCTCTTCCGAACTGCAAAGTGTACGCAATGTCCAGCATTTTTGCCGTAGGATAGTCATGTCGCTCCAAATGCTGCAGCAATCGCTCGGCATAGCGCCGCAATTGTGCTGAGGAGCGAGCGGATAGTGGAACGATGCATTCGCCCGGTATAAGCGTCTCGGCAGACGGCGGCAACTCAATTGATTTGTATTCTTCTACAATTAGATGCGCTTCTAAGCCGCCTGCTCCAAAAGAGCTGATGGCAGAGCGACGTGGAAGCTCTTTGTACGAATCTCCGTCATGTATAGTCATTGCAGGCCAGTGTGTCAGTTCCGTCGGAATATAGAATGGCGATGCTTCCAAGCGGATCGACGGGTTTATTGAATCGGCCACTTTATTAGGAACGAAAGCTTTATATTTCATCTGCAGCAGCACTTTTGTGAGCTGTGAAATGCCAGCTGCCGCCTCCAAATGTCCGATTATCGGCTTTACGGAGCCAACTGCACAATATTGGCGCACCGATGTTCTCGCCTCGTAAGCGCGCCGAATCCCAGTCCATTCAATCGTATCCGTCGTATCGCTGCCCAAAGCTTGAAGTTCAACGTACCCTATCGTTTCTGGATGAACGCCGCTGCTGTTCATGACTTCTTCAATCAATCCCGTCTGTGACTGCGGATCGGGTAAAAAGAATCCCGAAGAATATCCCTTGTGACTGATCCCAGATCCGCGAATGATTCCGTAAACATAATCGCCATCTTCAATAGCTCGTTCCAACGATTTCATCAAAACTGCTCCGACGCCTTCTCCTGGTATAAAGCCGTTTCCATCGGCATCGAACATACTGGTTTGTTCTTTCGTGGAGAGCATTTTGCTCTGGCACATGCCCAGATATCTCGAAGGATGCAAGTATAGATTGACACCGCCTGCGATTGCAGCCTCGCTTTCGCCATTCAGAATACTCCGGCATGCCAAATGAATCGCTGCTAATGACGAAGAGCAAGCTGTATCTAATGCCAAGCTTGGGCCAGTAAAATTAAAAAAATACGATATCCGGTTTGGCAAGCTGAAATATGTAGAATGGATAGGCGTCCGATCGGAAGAATTCCATTGATTGGCTCCCAACAATGGGTATGTCATGGAAGTCACACCCACGAATACCCCTACCTTTTTTCCGCTCCAAGCTTCTTTGGCATATCCGGCGTCTTCTAAGGCAGACCATACCGTTTCTAAAAATTTGCGTTCTTCCGGGTTTATCATTTTTGCCTCAAGAGGATTCATCTTAAATAGCATGGGGTCAAATTCATCCACGCCATCAAGAAAGGCCCCATATTTGCAATAAATGTCCCCTTCTGCAAGCGGCAGCGAGATATCATTTCCATAATTCCCATGTTTCCAACGGGTCTGCGGTATTTCTGTAAAGCACGATGTTCCTGATTTCAGAACATCCCAGAAATCTTCGATTGTACGCGCACCAGGATATTGCCCCCCGATACCCACAATCGCAACGGCTCCACGCTCAGGAACAGCTGCTTGAGGACAACTTGTCTCATGCACGCTCCGTTTCGATTCTTGAATGCTTTCCGATCGATGCACCGGTGTGCTTACCTTCTCCGGGCCAAGCACATTTCCAAGCCGATCTGCATAATGCACTGCGAAAAAGTCAACCAGTTCGTCAACTGTTTGGTATTCATAGAGCAGCGTTTTGGACATTTCACCGAAATCGGATTCCATTTTTGAATTGAACAGCTTGATCGCAATCGAATCGAGCCCATACTCTTGAAAAGGCGTCGAATTGTCTATTCTATCTGGAGACAGCTTTAGCACGTTACCCATTGAAGTCTTAATATACTGATACAGTGCTTGAATAGGCACCTCGCTCTTCTGCGAACTAGTTGGGCTCCGATATCCAATTCTTCGTGACCTCTCCTCCATGCGCTGAAGCCATTCCGCCAGCCTTCCTTTTTTCCCATAAAGAACAGATATTTGGTGTTTCCCGCTAGCTAGGGCTAACTCCCATGATTTGATTCCTTCATCCGTTGGCAAAGACAGGAGCGGTATATCTTCTGATTGCAAGGCTTCAGCGAACTTCATACCGCCCTCCTTCCAGAACGGCCAATTTATAGCCAATGAAAGCCCTTCCCTGCTCCCCTCTTCCCTCAGCTTACCGCGCGCAGAGCAGAAATGACTTAAGAACAGATTCGCAAATGCATAATCGCATTGTCCGGGATTCCCCCATACCGAGCTCAAGGAGGAGAAGACGACAAACCAGTCTAGCTTCTCATTACGAGTAGCCTCATCCATCAATAATGTCCCAAACAGTTTTGGCTTGACGACCGCTTCCATGTGTTCTCTTTCTTTATTGATGAGAAAAGAGTCGAAAATGGCACCGGCACTATGAATGACCCCATTAATACACGAAAATCGACGTTTGGCCTCGGTGATCGTACGTTCTGTATCATCCGGTACAGATACGTCCCCTTGAATGTAAAGCACTTCCGCACCTAGCGATTCCAATTCCGTTATTTTGTTCTCCAACACAGAAGTAAGAGCTGATCTTCCGCATAATACGAGCCGCGCCTGCACTGTAGCGGCTAAATAGCGGGCAAAAAGATATCCTACTCCTCCCAATCCACCGGTAATGATGTACACTCCACGCTGTCTCAACGGAACTGACGGGACTGAATCTGTTTCGAGCGGACAGACAATTTGGCGTTTTACACGCCTTTCTCCTCTTAGAATCTGGACATCTGCTTCTCCATCTTGATTGAGTGCTTCCTTCGCAATGATCTGTGCTGATTCGTTCATGCTTGCATCGCATAACTCAAGACAACACACGTCCAGCACTGGATTTTCCTGACGCACCGATTTCAGAAAACCACTCATCGCAGCATACTGTGGTTGAATGCTGCCATTCGATTCGAATACGTAAAGCAGTTTCACCGGATGCGTTAGTTTCCGTACCATCATGGATTTGCACAAAGTAAACAAGGAGTAGAAGCTGCTTGCCAACTGCTCGGAAAGGTTATGAATATTCAGCTGGAACAGGCTATCTGACCACGCATGAATGATAATATCCGGATGTCTGCCACACTGATGTAAATCATTCAGCAGCCATTCATAGTCACCATCATTCTCGGGATTCATTGCATAATGCCCATCACCCCGCCTTTCAGCCTTCATTCCTCGTACGACTCGAACAATCTCGATCTCCTGTTGCTTCCAGTACTCCTTCAGAACGGTACTCAAATCCTGATTGTTGTCAAATAGAAGAACAGTGTTATTGGTCGCAGTTGTATTTGGCAAATCCGATGCTACCCATTCATCATCAAAAAAGAGGAGCTCCGTATCCGGAGTCCTCTCTATTGCATCGCCCTGCTTCTGCTTGCGCAAAGTCTTAATCATTTCCATGCCTTGTTCAGCACTGAGCTGATTAGATTTTACCAGTTCAAGCACTTTATCCAGCATCTTCTGCTTTTTCATTCCATCACTCCCATGGCCTGCCGCACACGTTCGATCGACGATGTCCCATTCTCCAATTGGCGAAGCAGCTGCAAGAGCTGTTCATCCTCGATCTCCACGCTCGGGGCCTGTGCTTCAGGTATCCAGTATCTTTCCCGGGCAAACGGATAAGACGGTAATGGCATGCGAAGCTGCTTACGGCCTCGATGCACCTGCTCCCATGGAATCTGGCTTCCGTTGACCCATAATTGGGCTAAAGCTGTTAGATCACGTTGTCTTATTGCCTCAATAATCTCATCAGAAGCTTCATCGAATTCCTTATCCGTTTTCCCTCGAATTTTACGTTCTACTTTGCCGTAGAAGACAGACGGCAATTTCATATCCTCTGCCTTCAGAAGCTCCATTAATTTATTGGACAAATCGGCTTCGTCGGCTGCAATGATCGCAAGCCTCCAACCAAATTCTTCTCGTCCTGATTGCAAAGTACAGGCAAGCCGCTGCAAATTAATTCCGGCAGACTTACCGGATCCACCGCAGTATGGTATGCTCTCCAGCAAATATCCCGTTACTGCTTCCAGTGTAGAGTATATGGCTAATAGAGAAGCAGGAAAGTCGATTTGATAGGCTTTCGAAATTTGTTCGGCCAAGGATACCAATTCAACTTGTGTGAAGCCCAAGTGCAGCAAATGTTCCCACGGATCAATCTCTTCTCTGCCCACGTTCAACATTTCTGAACTATATCGAATAAGCTCACTTAGGATACTCTCATGAGCCGTAGGCGAAAGACTCTGCTCATAGCCAGTTGGCTCCCCAGTTTGGCCAATAGTTAGAAATTGATAAAGCTTATTACAATATTCTTTCAACGCGCTCTTCTTCTTGGCCGATATCACGATAATTTGCGGATCAATGCATGAGTCAACTGGCCTCACATCGCAGAATTCCTCCAATACGATATGGCAATTGGCCCCTCCGAAACCAAAGGAGCTAATGCCTGCCCTTCTCGGAAGCTCCCTCCCCTCGCTATCTGTCAGCCTAGCCCACGGAATCGTCTTATTAACGATGTAAAACGGCGAACCGTCAAGCTGTATATACGGATTCATCCTTTCAAAGTGTAAATTCCCAGGAATAGTTCCATGCTTCATGGACAAGGCAATCTTGAAAATACCTGCGATTCCTGCCGCTGCCTCCAAATGCCCTATGCTCGTCTTAACCGAACCGACGCCGCAATGAGGAACGATCGGAGTGGACTTTCCCCATTTTTGATAAAGTTGCGCAAATGCTGCTTTCAATCCGTTTATTTCAACGGGATCCCCCAAATGAGTGCCTGTACCATGCGCTTCAATAAGGGTTACGGTCGCAGGATCAATATGTGCTTTTCCGAATGCTTTTACGATAAGATTCGCTTGTGCATAAGGATTCGGGGCGGTCAATGAATTCGTTTTACCCCCATGATTTACGGCAGAGCCCTTGATTACCGCATAAATATGATCTCCGTCCTCAACTGCTTTCTTCAATGACTTTAGAATGACAGCGCCTGTGCCTTCTCCCCGCACGTACCCGTCTGCACTGCTGTCAAAGGTTTTGCAATTTCCGTCCCGAGCCAGCATGCCCGCTTTGCTAAACGAAATGTGAAGAGTCGGAGTAAGTATCACGTTAACGCCTCCCGCAATCGCCATTTCGCAGTGCCCGTTCTGGATAGCCTCTACAGCCCGATGAATCGCCACCAACGAGCTGGAGCATGCAGTGTTTACCGGTTCACTAGGTCCGTGTAGATTGAGCAAATACGAAATTCGATTTGGAAGCACGGCATGCGACATACCGGTTGACGTCTGTGCCTCCACTTCTGCCGTTGTATGCTGCAAAATCTCATTATAGTCACTACTTGCCACGCCAACGAACAGTCCGGTGTCAGAACCGGATAAATCCGAAGCCCTGTAGCCTGCATCCTCGATGGCCGACCACACGCTTTCTAGAAAAATTCGTTGCTGCGGATCCATTAGTTCCGCCTCGCGGGGAGATATTCCAAAGAAAAGCGGATCAAACTTGTCTACTTCCTTCATAAAACCGCCCCACTTGATATCGGTTTTATTTATCTCTGAATTCGGATCCCCGTAATATTCCGTCCAGTCCCAGCGATTTTGCGGAATAATGGAAATCATGTTCCTTCCCTGCTCCAGGTTCCTCCAAAACTCGTCCAAATCGTCCGAACTTGGCATTTTTCCACTCATCCCGATAATAGCGACGGGCTCGTAAGATCGTACTTCATCAGAAGCCGCCGTTCCATCCTGCGCTGCGCCAAGTTCATTATCCACCTTAGAAGAGTGAATCATATGATCCGAATCCTCGCTTGAGTCAGCGGGAGGCTCCTTTTCATTCGCCAAGCTTGCACGTTTTTCAGGATGAACTGAATTCTCTTTTTCACGGTGTGCAATGAAAATATTATCCTTGAATTCTTCGAAAATCGCTTCTGCTATTCCTTCAATCGTGGAGTGTCCGAAAAAAGAAGCCGGAGTGAGCTCCAGTTGATAAGCCCCTCCCAATTGCGCCGCAAACTCAGTCAATGTCAGTGAGTCGAACCCATATTCGGCAAGCTCCCCGTAATAATCAATTGCCTCGCGATCGATGCGAAGAACGGACGAAATGATCTGTACAACCTCTGAACGATATTGTTCATGCCACCTGGTTTCATCGCTTTCGGACGAAATTGATATATCCTTCTCGCGTATGTGACCTTGCTTAATTCTTCCTGGGTTGTTTTCCGTCACAGTCACGCCTGCCCATTTTCTGATTTTCTCTCCGTTTCCGGCGATGACAGCTATATGGGCATGGTTCAAAAGCAACCCTTCCTTAATAATTGCAAGTCCAGTCTCAGTCGAGATGCCCGACATTCCTACCGCCGTCATGAATAAGCGCTCCGTATGTGGATCGATTTTCATGCCGCCTTCCTTCCATAAAGGCCAACTGATAGAAATGGTTCTTCCTCCGCCTTCACGAACACTCCTGTATTCCGCATAACGATCCATAAAGCGGTTGGCATACGCATAATCGGTTTGTCCCACATTTCCATGCATTCCAGACACCGATGAAAACAACATCAAAAAATCAAGATTAGGAACATAGCGCTGCGACGCGCAATCTAAATGAACCGTTCCCCACACTTTCGCAGCCAGAACATCCTTCAAATCTGTAAGCGTTTTCTCAACTAATAAGGAGTCGCGAGTTAAGCCGGCACAGTGGAAAATGCCATGCAGTCGACCAAAGTGGCTGCATATACGTTCTACAGCTCGTTCGGTGTCTGAATAAATTGCCAAGTCAGCTTCGAGATAAATCACTTCGGAACCGTAAGCGCGAAGCTTGGCTATTTTCTCCTCAATACACGGATTAAGCGGGCTTCTTCCCAATAGAGCAAGACCGGCTTGATGCGTTCGGGCAAGATGCTCCGCAATTCCAAAACCGATTCCTCCCATCCCGCCTGTTATCGCATAAATGCCTTTATCTTTCAAAGAATACGCCGAATACTCACTTGGCGAATGGATTTCCTCTATCGCCGCAACTTCCCTTTTACCGTTGAGGTAGCGAATCTCCCTCTCTGATGGCAATATACGAACCAATTCGGTTATCAACGTTTCTACCATTAAGTCAGAATCATCCTCGACGGGCATTCCCCATTCCACGCTCTTGGTTTGTACATTCGGATGTTCTAAGGAAACTGACTTCAAAAAGGACGCAATGGCCGCGGCATAAGGAAACGGCTGGCCTCCACCATTCTGGAAAGCATAGAGCACATTCAATTGGCGCTTGGACTTGGCTGCCACAAGCTCTCTAATCAGCATGAATACTGGATAAAGGACTTGCTCCAATTGCTCGTCCACCTGCAGCAAATCAGGCGTTTTTTCCGCAGATTGCGAATGAACGATGATATGGCTTGGTTCCACTTCATTTTGCTCTGTCGCACGGATGAGAAGGCGCATATCTTCCTCACTCTCCAGCGCAACGGTATAATGGCCGGAATCCGTTGTAAGGAAGCAGTTCCCCGGCTTAACCCATACAGCCCGCTCGGGATTAACGCATTGTCCCCTTATTTTTCTGAAAAATTCCTCTGAATGGCTCCATACAAGAACGGAGCCCTCGAGCCGATTCTCAGGAATCGACACACGCTCCTCTGGCTTCCAAATAGGTCTGAAGCGCAGCCATTCTGGACTCGCGGTATGATTTTGCTTGCCTTGCAACAATGGCGCTGCAGACACTGCAGGCACTGCACGACTCAAGAACTCCTTTAAATGAACAATCAGGCGTCCCTCGTCGTCAGTAACATACACATCAAAGCATTTCATGTCCGCGATCCGCTGGGAATCCGTCCTATCCCGAACATATGCATAACCGCTTCTCGGTATGCGATCATAGATTTCTATCGATCCTACTGAGAAGGGAAGATACCGCTCATCTACAGATGCATCGCCGAACAATAAATTTCCCATGACCGTCTGCAGCGCACCGTCCAACATAGCTGGATGCAGATTGAAAATGGAGTCATTCTCATCACATTCGGCAGCGAGTTCTAGGCGCGCTATCGCCTCCTGACGATTCACCCATAAATGCTGAATGGATTGAAAGGTCGAACCGTATTGAAATCCCGCCGTTCGGAACATGTTGTAACAATGCTCTTTAGAGTAAGAAGAGCTGCTCCTGTTTACAATTTCTTGAATATCCAATTTACTTGCAGGCTTATCAACCGCCACTGTCCCGATGTTTCCTCTGGAATGGATGATTTCCCCACTTCCCGGCTGGATTGAATAAATTTCATAAGATGCTCCCGCTTTTTCCTTCCGGTACCGAATTTCAAGACGGCAAGGCTCATTCTCTACTGACAACGGGCTTGCCCATATGACATTCCTCAGACTAGAAATCTGCGCTTGAAAAGCAAGCTCCGCCGAAGCGACAGCCATTTCAATATAAGCAGCACCCGGCATTAACGGAGCTGCGCCCACGACATGATCCTGAATATAAAATTCATCACCCGTTAAGGTTAACGAAAATTTAGTTTCTTCGATTGTCGACACATTTTGTTCCACAAGAGGATGCAGCTTTACCCCTGATCGTCTCGAAGCCTTATTTACGCTTTGCCTTCTCCCTTGTCTATACCAATACCGTTGCCGGTTAAACGAGTAAGTCGGGAGCGGTATTTTACGAACCGTTCCAAGCGGCCACAACTCATGCCAAGGAACTTCATTACCTTGGCAATACATTTCGATCGCTGTCTTAACTTTGTTGCCATAATCCGTCGAGAGCATCGCGGCCTCAAATAAGACTTCTTGTGATTCCTCCGGAAATACCTTTGTCTCAATACTTCTGTGATCCTTCAGATTGCAGAGGAAGAAGTTTTCAATCTGTTCACCGTTCAAGTATCGTTTAAGCTTTTCGATTAATTCTTGTTTAGTTTGAACAATGAGCATCGAACGGTATGAGAAATGCATACGTGAAATCTGCAATGAATAGGAAATATCTGAAATTGAATAATCAACTGCTTCTATTTCCAGCCACTTCAGCATATTCCTCAATGCACTATCATAGGCTTGTTTGTTTTTAGCCGAGATCGGTATTAAATAATACGGAAGCTCCGGAGATAAACATGCATCTGCTCGCGGCGCTTCCTCAATTACCATGTGAGCATTCGTGCCGCTAAAGCCGAAAGAACTGACGGCAGCCCTCCTAGGAACGTCGGAAGCCGTCCATTGTTCTAATTCGGCTGCGACCTGAAACGGCGTCTCTTCAAATTGAATATGCCGATTTTGCAGCCTGAAATGTATATTCGGAGGAATCTGCTTATACTTAAAGGCTAATAACACTTTAATGACGCTGGCGACTCCGGCAGCAGCAGCGGCATGCCCGATATTAGTTTTGACTGAACCAATTTTGCAAAATTGGGTATCGTGCGTATACTGGCGAAATGCATTTGTCAATGCTTCCACTTCAATCGGATCACCGAGCTTCGTTCCAGTTCCGTGAGCTTCCACCAACTGAATGGTGCGAGGATGAATATTGGCCTCGCGATAAACGGTGAGCTCGACCTCCGTCTGGGATAGTGTGCTAGGAGCCGTCATGCCATTCGTTTTTCCATCCTGATTGATAGCCGAACCTTTAATAACGCCGTAAATATGATCTCCGTCTCGCAGGGCTGCATCTAGCGACTTGAGTACAACGGCGCCTGCCCCTTCACCAGGTACGAAGCCGTCTGCTCCATCGTCGAATGCTTTGCATCGACCAACGGGAGACAGCATTCCTGCATTACTGGATAAAATAATGAAGGCGGGTGTCAAGGAAATAAAAACGCCCCCCGCAATAGCCATCTCACTTTCTCCTGCAAGTATGCTGCGGCATCCCAAATGAATCGCCACAAGTGATGATGAGCAAGCCGTATCGATAGTGAGGCTTGGACCCTTCAAATTCAGAAAGTACGATATTCTGGCAGCAAGAACCGAAGCGGAATTGCCCCAGAACGACTGGGGTTCCATCGGTACCCCGTCCTCTTGCATTTTGGCGAGATAGTCGCCTCCGCTGGCGCCGACGAATACACCGCACTTCTTTTTATCCATGGACTCGATCGCATATCCAGCATCCTCCAAGGCATTCCAGCATACTTCCAAAAAAATACGCTGCTGTGGATCGGTGACCTCAGCTTCCTTCCCTGACATGTTGAAGAACACCGCATCGAATTGATCGATATCTTCGAGTATGCCGCCCCATTTGCAATACGTCTTGTCAAGCTTCTTCGGATCCGGATCATAATATTGCTCGGTATCCCAGCGTTCTTTAGGGATTTCACCGATTGTGCAGCGCCCGTTCTTCAAATTGTCCCAGAACTCATCCAAATTTTTGGCTCCAGGAAACTTACCGGCAGCGCCAATAATAGCTATATCCGAACAATTTCGTAACGGTCGAACCTCTTCTGACAAGTCTGTCTGCTTCGGCTTCATCCAACTGGTAGAGAATGCTGTCGGTAAGGAAGCTTCCGTAGATACGACTACTTTTCCAATATTGCTACCGCTTTCCAAATACTTATATGCTTCTTTAATCTCAGTAAAAGTAAAAACGCGGCCCACACTAGGTTGTACCTCACCTGTTTCCAGCATATTGGCCATTCGTTTCAAATAAAGCGATAACTTGTCAGGACTCCCCGTCAGTAATTTGCGGATATTTATACTGTGAAAGCTTTGATTGTCAATAAGATGGGACAAGCTTATTGCACCGGAGGCCTTTAAGCCAGCGACGGCAATTTCAATGTATCTGCCACCGGAGGCCAACAAGTTCAAGCCTTTTTGCACTGCCTCTCCAGACAGCGTATTGATGACAACGTCAACTCCGTAGTTATTCGTCCACTGCATGATCTTATCTGCAAAATCCTCTTCTTTATAATGAATCAGGTGTGGCACGCCTAACTGCTTTAAATATTCCAGCTTCTCCTTTGATCCGGCGGTTGCAAATATTTCAGCACCTATTTTCTGCGCCATCTGCACAGCGACTAGACCTGTTCCTCCCGCCGCGGTTTGAATCAATATTTTCTCCCCCGGCCGAAGGTTGGCTTTGTCAAATACGGATTGCATCGTCAAGGCAACGACGGGAAAACTACAGCCTTGTTCAAATGTAATATGCTTCGGTTTCTTAACGAGGAAATGCTCATCCGTGTTGACAACGCAGCTATGCGCCCCCATGCGTGCACCTGTCAGCCCGATGACCTCATCCCCGATTTTTACTCGTGTAACACTGCTCCCCGTATTCATCACAATGCCGGAAAATTCAAATCCTGGTGTAAATGGATAATCCGGTTGGGTTGGATAAAGCCCCTTAATACATAAAATATCACCAAAATTTATCGAAAATGCTTTAACCAGCACTTGCACTTCGCTATTGGACGGATCGCTGGGTTGAACAGCATCCAAGACAATGTCTTCAATGGCTCCCGGCTTCGTCAAGTATACCTTGTACCATTCTGAGCCTTTATCAAAGAAGGTGTCGATGCCTTGCCTGATCTGTTGGATGTGCCGATATCCCTCCTCAGGCGTCATTTGATGGCTTTCAATCATGGAAATTATCTGCTTCACTTTTTCAACGTTGTCCATCAGATACCTCCCAGTAGCTTTAACACTTCGGTACCACTCATCTTCCCATCCGCCAGATTTTGAAGCAATTCGAATTGCGTCCTCTCCCCCACTTCTTTCTCGAGCGGATTGGTCGACTTCGGAGGACCTTCATGCCTGCCCTCCTTCGAGTGCGGAGCAATGAGCTTGCCATATTCCTTGCAGAGATATGCGGATAAATCACGAACATTTCCATAATCAAACAATGCGGTAGTCCGCATTGTAATGCCGAATTCCTCATTTATGTGCTTCACAAATTCCAGCCCCATTATGGAATCAACACCATAATCAGTAAATTGCTTTTCCGACTTTATATCGTCGTCTGTAAGCTTTAACGTCATCCGCAAAAATAAAACCAGCCTATTGGCTACATAACGCTGTAATTCCGCCTGCGACAATCTGCCTGTATCCTGCGTAGGCTGTTCCAAACGCTCAATTAGACCGGGCGTATGGAAAGGGGGCTCAATCCTAGAAGTAGACGGTGCTACATTTTCGAGTGCGGCGCCAGTTGCCGATATTTCTATGGCCTCCGGATTATTCACAACATAGAGACCATCACTCTCACCTATTATGACTTGCTGACTATGCTCCATTTCCTCCTCAGCATCCGCCAATAACGTAACACCGCGGAAGCCTTGCACCGACAATTGCTTTTTCCAACACGCCGGCGACAACAGTGGCGAGTGCGGAATTCGCAAGTCATCCTTGAACAGCCACCAGCCTTCGAGCAATCCGAATGTCATCGTCAAGAAATCCATTCTCGACGTCACTTCATTGATGACGAGCCACCCATTCGGTTTCAACAATGTTTTAACATGCCTTAATGTGCGCTCAATATTTTGCGTAGCATGAAGTACATTGGCAGCAATTACAACATCATATTCTCCAGTTGCGAATCCCTGCTGCAATACTTCTTTTTCAATATTAAGCAGTTTGAATTCTACAAAAGGAAATCCCTTTCCGAACGTTTCCTGACCGTATTTGAGAAAAGCTTTTGAAATATCTGAATACGTATAAGATAAGTTGTCTCTGTGTTTTTGAAGCGCTGGCAAGATTCGAGAGCTCGTTCCTCCGGTTCCCGCACCAATTTCCAATATTTTAATGATGCTGCCTTGCTTCAAATCGGGCAGTCTTAATTCGACATAGCGCTGCAGTGCCCAAGCTGCTACGCCATTGTAATAATCGGAATCGGCGTTTCCTTGATAGACGGATCCAACCAGTTCCATTGAACCTTCCGGGAACAATATGTTCTCCGCCGGCACTTGCCCAGTCAAGATTTCTGGATAGTGGCGCACGCACTCCCATATTAGTTCCAGCTGCGGCCTAATGTCTGGATTCAAGTTACACCACTGCTTCTTGCGTTCGGCAAGCTCATCCAGCGAGGTAGCAGTGCTAGTGCCAGACAAATACGTTCCTTGATCCTCTATGTGTCCCGCTGCTGCTGCAATTTGCAACAATCCTTCCAACAACCTGGAGTATTGCGGAATAATACCTAGCTTTTTCTGCAACTCATCTGCTCTGACAGCCTCTCCATCTGGTAAAAAAACGCCCATGCGTTGGAAAGCATTCATCAGCATCTGCTGCCCGAATTCGTTGATAATGCCCCGTGCATGTAGGGACTTTCTAACATGCTTCGTACCCATTTTAGGGCGTTCCGAGATATTTAGTCTTGCATGCGGAATAGAAGCAGACTGTTCTGCCGGAACGACAACGGTCGCATCAAGCTTCCCACCGATTCCCTTAATAACGTTGACATCCGCATTTATAGCAATTAATTGCGGGATGTTCCAAGCGAGAGTACGAACGATTGCCTCCATCCCTACCATCGGATCGATGGAATATAATCCTTGTGCGGCTAGCCGCTTTTGGTAGCTGTCATTCGCTACTACACCAACACTCCCCCAATAGCCCCAGTTCACGATATGAACCGGGTAACTGACCTTTTCACGAATGTAATTTGCAATCGCGTCTTTAAAGGAACAGGCGGCAGCATAATTACTTTGACCCGCATTGCCGGAAAACGACTGCACTGATGAGAAAAAGAGCATGAAATCAAGCGGCTCGTTTTTAAATACTTCATAGAGCTCAATGCTGCCCGCGGCCTTCGGTCGCATAACTTCGAGCAGCGTTTCCTCCTCGAGCGCTTCTAACGAGCAGTCCTTCAGCACCAAAGCAGAATGAATGACCCCGTCTATTTTTCCGAAACGCCGTTTAGCTGTGGCTGCAGCCTCTTCCATTTCCTCCTGATTCGCTAAATCCGCTGTCAAATACAGCAAATCAGCACCAAATTCATTAATCATTGACTGTGTGCTAGCAGTCAATTCTTTAATAGAGCGGCGCCCAATCAAGACGAGTTTCGCCCTGTAATGGCGCGATAAAAAGCGGCATAACTCTATACCGATTCCTCCAGCTCCGCCAGCGATAAAATACACCCCTTCTTGTTTGAAGGCAGACTTCTCGGCCGGTGGAAGTACAATCGGATATAGCATGCGCTTATACCGTTTCCCACTCCTAAATGCAATTTCTCCGTGGAATTTCTCGTTTTCCCTAACAATCGCTTCAGCAGCGCTTCGTATTTCTCCCTCGTTCTCATTCTGCAAATCGAAGCTAACATCCAAGCAATGAATATTCCAGTTCAAATATTCTCGAGCAATCGATTTGACAAACCCGAAGATGCCTCCGGTAAAGGGACTTGCTTCATCTCCCTCAACAGCAAAGGCACGATTTGTAACTACCTTTAATTGAACGGATTGATGCAAATAACCGATTTTGCTCCATGCACGGAACAGGCGATAAAGCGCGATAATTCCATATTCTTGGCTTTGCTCCAGGCCGATTGCATCTACACGTTCCTGTATATCGCTGAAGCCCACCAAAAAATAAATAATTTCTGGTGCATCCTCTCCCGAGAAAAAAGGATGTGCACCTGCCTGCTGTTCCGATAGAGATTCATGAGTCAATGAAAATACGACCACACTATCGTCCATATGATATCGGCCTAGAGCCTCAGAGAACCTTTCCCACCCCGGAGCGGCGGCAATCAATATCCGTTTCCCACTAGAAGTCGCAGCATGTTCACGGATTTCATTTGGATCCTGCTCCCATTTTGGAACATACAGTAGGGACGCAAGCGGATCCCTAGCTTTTCTGATGCGCAAGCCGCTTATATGAACGCCCACTTTTCCTTGGGCATCCGTCAGCTCAATATCGAATTTGTCTTTCCCTGCAGTCGTTATTAACGCATATGCACTTCCTTGTATTGAGTGTGACCATATCAACTCATCGATACTGAATGGCAGATATGGCTCTATTATGCCTTTTGCAGCGAAAATGCCAATGATGCCCTGCAATGCTCCGTCCAAGAGCGACGGATGGATTTGATGAAAACTGCCTGCGCCGCCTTCTGGTGCTTCGAGATAACAGAGCGCTTGATCGCCCTTAATCCATATTTTCCGCGCAGATTCGAAGAAGGGGCCATACTGAATGCCCAGATTGCGGAACGCATCATATAATTGTTCTGCTTCAATCGTGCTATCGGCAATCTCCATTCGCTCCTGCAGATTTACGGAATTCCGCAATTTTAACGAGGGCTGCATTCCAATAAGACCCTGAACATGTATTTCTGAATGTTTGCCTGGACTGCGCACTTCGAACTGTGTTCCAGCATTTGATGTTTTCATTACAAATTCAATTTTTTTGGGCACGGTATCTGCCGTCAATGCTCGTGCAAGCACTACATCCATCAGATGAAACTCTTTTCCTTTAGCAATCAACGCTGCCGCTTGAGACGCCATATCCAAAAATACTGCGGCTGGCATCGTCGGCAAACCGTGAACTAAATGGTCTGACATAATTGAGTCTTCCGGAGCGACGACGGTTTCGAACACGAGACCGGACTCTTTCATAGAACGTTCGACATGTAGGTTCCCAATCGATAGAAGACTTCCAGAAGAGTGCGGCTGCGGCTGATCCTCTGCAGCCCAATGCCGCTTCTTGGCGAATGGGTAAGTAGGCAATGATACGACTTTGCCTACTCGCTCAGGCCAAAGGGAATACCAGTCGATCTGTGCTCCCCATACCCACAATTGGGCAAGCTTATATGTTTCGTCATGAGATTGGATAGAGCGAATGAAGTCTTTTCCTGAAGCACCGCCTAACATAAGCTCCAACGAGGATCCAATTTGTTTCACATTGCCGGAATGGATCCCTTGCTCAACGCCGGCACCATTGATAAAGGCCTGTAATCGCCTTACTAGGGATGTAAGATCAGCTGCAACGAAAGCGAGCCTTTCTTCCATATGCTGCCGCCCGGTTTGCAAAGTAAAGGCAATATCGTCTATGCACAGACTTGCATTATACTTCTCGACATAAGCAATCAATCGTGCCGCTTGCTCTGTCAATCTGTCCCGATTTAGGGCAGACATTACAATTACGTGCGGCGCCAGCGTATGCAACTGGCTCTCGTCAACAGAGGGGGAGACATACTCTTCCACGACGACATGCGCGTAAGCGCCACCGAATCCGAATGAGCTCACGCCAGCTCTTCTTGGCTCTCCATTGACCGATTCCCATGGAATGACTTCACGATTAATGTATAACGGCGAGCTTTCCAGCTTAATATACGGATTCAACTCATGAAACCGAGGCATTGCGGGAATTTCCTTATGCTGCAAAGACAAAATCGCCTTAAGCAAGCCCGTTATGCCTGCAGCACCCTCTGCATGTCCGATATGCGCCTTCGCGGAACCTACAGCGCAAAATGCTTCGCCTTGCCCGGCGTACGGCTTGAACGCCTCCTTTAACGCATTTATTTCTACAGGATCACCCAATTTCGTTCCTGTCCCATGAGCTTCGATATAACCGATCGATGTCGGATTAATTTCGGCATCTTTCCATGCGTCCATGATGACCTTGGCCTCCTGCAACATGCTTGGAGCCGTAATCGATGGAGTGTATCCACCATGATTAATCGCTGTCCCTTTTATAACCGCATGAACGCGATCCCCATCCCGCAAAGCTTGCTGCAACGGCTTCAATAAAACTGCGCCTACTCCCTCTCCTGGAACATATCCGTCTGCCGCGGCATCGAATGTATGGCATCTTCCCGTAGCGGATAATGCTCCAATGCTACAGAAATAGCGGTAATGATGCGAACTTAACAATAAATTGGTTCCCGCGACAAATGCCATTTCGCATTCCTGATTACGCAATGCTCGGCACGCTAAATGCAAGGCAACCAAAGAAGAGGAGCAAGCAGTATCGATAAACACACTCGGGCCCAATAAATTAAAATAAAAAGAGGGGCGATTAGCCAGCATGGTAGACGCATTCCCTGTCCCAGAGTGCGGATCAACCGTTTGCGGAAGCCTATCTTTATAATCCTGGAAGCAGGCTCCAACATACATCCCCGTATGCGTTCCTCTTATGCGTCCCGCATATCCGGCATCCTCCATCGTTCCATAAAGCACCTGCAAGAGCAGTCTAAGTTGCGGATCCATCATTTGCGCCTCACGTGGAGAGATATTAAAAAATTCCGCATCGAATTTATCCACATCATCAATGAAGCTCCCCCACTTGCAATACATTTTGTCGGTTGCATACGGTGTCGGGTCGTACCATGGCCGATAATCAAAATGTTCGTGCGGAATTTCTTGCATTAAATCTACGCCCTCGCGAATGTTGTTCCAGAATGAGTGTAGATCCGGAGAACCAGCGAACATGCCTGACATGCCGATTACTGCTATATCCCGTTCACTGCTCTGCTTCTGAAGCTCCTTTGCTCCATACATTCTCTCAGAGTCGTCGCTACTAGTTTGGGAACCCGTAGACAACATCGGTTCTGAGAACGGCAGTTCTGCTGCCCGATCCTTTTGCCCCACCTCCGGTATCTGACTGGCTGCCGATTCCGGAACATGCAATTTTGATCGCATAACCTCAGGATATTGCTTAGCGAAATAAGTCGATAAATCGAGAATATTTTGATATTCAAAAAACAAAGTTGGGTATAATTCTATACCCAACTCGACCTCGAGCTCACGAGCCAATTCGATCAATCTCGTAGAGTCAATCCCCATATCCATAAAATTTTTGCTCTTATCGCCAATTGTTTTTCCTTCCGTGAGCAAGCACGAAACCCGTTCTGTCAAATACTTCTCAATGTTGCTTCTGAGAGGATCGTGATAATCCCCCTCAGCACTAGCATTCGACCTGACGATTGTAGACTCCGTTTTATTGATCATGCGTTGAATTCCAGCTACATGAGCTTCCTTTTCCGAACTATCCAAAAGCGCGGAGGACTCTGCCCGCTTGCAGGTTACACCCTCCAGCATTAACAGGCAATTCCCTTCTTCGTCACACACATAAATATTGGTTTCAATTAATTCGGAATTCATTTTTATGACTTCCGACCATGAAAAGCACCGCTGCAATAGAGGCGCAAATGCGGTAACTCGTTTGATGAACAGCGGTATAAACGCCCCGTCCCGTGCTTCACGGATACCGCACATGCTGCTGACGATTGCTCCGTCCAGAAGGGCGGGATGTGCAATATAATTTCCTTCCGAGCTTGTGAATTCTTCCGAAAGGCATAATCTCCCGAGCACGACATGATCGCGAATATAAACATGCTCAACGGTTCTGAGCGACTCCCCATGACAGACGGGCGACTTCGATAACTTCTCGTAAATTTCCTGACCTTGCATAATCCGATCCGGTTCGTCCAGTACATCTGCGATATTTTTTTGAATCGGCTCAATCTTTTCCATCCTCTCGATCTCTGCGACAGCCGCTTCCGTCCAAGTATTTTCGGACGATCTTTTGTACAAACTTGTAAATTTTTGTTTCTGGTCGTCACCCATCGTCAATCTGGATCTGATATCAATTGATTCTCCTGATTTAACCGTCGCTGGTGTTTGGAACAATAGTCGGCTAAATTGAAGCGGAAAAGTGTGCTGAACATGATTAACTGCCTCTATTGCCAAAGAGCAATGGGTAACGCCAAGAAGAACTTGCTCTCCAAAGACAGTATGGTCTTGCAGATAGGGCTCACCGTATTCAAAAGTTAACCAGAATTCTCCCTTATCCAATGAAGAAATCCGCAATTGGGCCTCTTCTTTCGTGAATGCTTTATGTTTGAAACGTTCCAAAACCGTTTTCACGTCCAACCTCACCAACTCACCCCCGGTTCATTTGACGGCTCTCAATAATTTGTGTCGCCCGTTCAATATCAAGCTTCCCTTTTTCCAATTCATCCAGTACTATAGCTATCGCGTTTAGATCGGTATTCGGTTCAATCGATTGATTGATAGGGACTTCATCCATAAGATAGTTTCGAGATGGAGAAGTCTTCAATCGGTAAGTTTTCCGGTTGAACGAGTGCACGGCAAGCGGAGACCTCTCAGCTTGTCTCTCCCTGTCCGGAGCCTCCTGAACAATAATGTGACAATTGGTTCCCCCGAATCCAAACGAAGAAATTGCCGCTGTTCTAGTGCAGCTATTCTCGCCCCACTTTTGTAGGGAACGGTTCGGGTAGAACGGTGATTCTTCGAACTTGAACCTCGGATGCGGACTATGGCAATGGATTGTTGGAGGTAGTTCTTTATGTTGAAGAGCCAATAAAACCTTAATTATACTAGCGGCTCCCGCAGCCCTTGCCAAGTGTCCGATATTCGACTTAACTGAACCGACCGCGCAGAACTGGGTCTCATTCGTATAAGAACGGAAAACCTGCGTGGCTGCCCGAATCTCAATAGGATCACCCAAGAGCGTACCAGTGCCGTGCGCCTCCAAGTACCCGATCTCATTTGGTCGGACTCCACTATTATCCAACGCCATCTGAATTACTTGCTTCTGCCCTTCCATGTTAGGTACGGTAAGCCCCATCGTTTTCCCGTCATTATTTACAGCCGAACCGGCGATAACCCCAATAATAGGATCGCCATCCTCCAATGCTTTTTCATAATGTTTCAGCAGAATAAGTCCGGCACCTTCTCCCAGAACGAATCCTTTTGCCTGTTCATCAAAGACGTAACATTTCCCGTCGTCAGAAAGCACTCCCGCTTTGCTGTAAGCAATAAAGACAGAAGGATCAAGCAACAGTTCAATACCTCCAGCGATAGCCATGTCTATTTCTCCGTTAGCAATAGATTGGCAAGCCTGGTGAATAGCGACCAACGATGAGGAACATGCCGTATCTATAACTTGAGATATTCCCTTCAGGTTAAAATAGTCGGAAATACGAGCAGCCATCATATTAGGAATGGAATTGACCACTAAGCGCTTATAATACTCGTCAGCAAGCCCCGAATCTGAAATTTTCACATATGAGCTGGCTCCGCCACCTAAAAACACCCCGGTACTCGTGTTGGCGGCTTCATCCCTCTGGTAGCCCGCTCTAGCCCACAACTCTTCAGCCAGCTCGAGTATGATCCGATGCTGTGGATCCATAATCAAAGCATCATTCGATTCAATCCCGAAATGCTCGGCATCAAAGTCGAACACATGGCGGATAAAGCCTCCCCACTTCGAGTACGACTTCCCCGGTTCGGCTTTGTTCTTGTCATAATAGAGCTCGGCATCCCAGCGTTCACCGGGAACCTCGGTCACCAAATCTTTCCCTTGGCGAAGATTATCCCAGTACTGCTCGGGATTGTCCGATCCAGGGAAGCGGCACGCCATCCCGATAACGGCGATCCTGCGATCCTGTACACCAGAGCTTCCGTGCTTACGACCGTCCTCCTGATGGGCCTTCCGACGTTCTTCCCCTTCATTACCACGAGGAACCGTAACAGCCGATTCCCACACACCAAGTACAGACTCAGGCATGACAACGTTTGATACTGTTTCATGATTCCGCATTACATTCCAATTTTTCGATTCTTCCGTTAAGTAACGGGCAATTCCACGGATTGATCGATGTTCGGCAATCACGCTCGGATCGATCGTTTCCCCATAATGTTGCTCTAACCGATTCAAAAGCGCCATCATCGTCACCGAATCCACACCGTATTCGCTTAAATCGTCTTCAGGCTGAAAATCTGCAATGTTTAATTTCAGGGCTTCTGCGCATATTTGAGTGATATCCCGTTCGAAGTCTTTCTCCGAATGCACTGGTGATGCAACGAAATTCTCACTTTCGTTAGACCGAGGCGATACGCTGCGAGATAATGCTGCTACAATCTTCCTCCTATGTCCGAACAATGCAATCGTCTGCGTTCTGTCTGAGGCGAGCGCTTCTTCCAATACGGCGATTCCTTCTTTAGTCGGTAAGGGCACAAGTCCCGCTTCTTCTTCCATAATGCGCAACAGATGTTCCTCAACACGCATGCCGCCGCTTTCCCATAGTGGCCAATTAATAGTGACCGTTCGGCCTTGCCTTTGGCCGAGCTGTCTCAACTGCTCGCGCCGTAGCATGAAATGATCCATAAATGCATTTCCAAAAGCATAATCGCATTGTCCACGGTTTCCAGTCACGGCCGATACCGAAGAGAACAGGGCAAAAAAGTCCAATGGCTCGTCAGCCAAGGACTTATCCAAATTCATCGTGCCGTATACTTTTGGAGCAAGCACGCTGTCGATCTGCTCAGGCGATTTCATCAACGCAAGGCTGTCTTGTATTACTCCAGCCCCATGAATCACGCCATTAATTTGACCAAATCCCGATTTTATTTCATGAATCAACTTGCGAACTTCAGCAGATTGCGCAAGATCTGCCTTCCTGTACTCAACTATGGTGCCATATTGTCGCGCTATGCGATCAATCTTCCTTCTTTGATCGGCGCTAAGATCGGATCTGCCTACCAGTACTAGCTTCGCTTGATATTGTTCGGCTAAGTATTCAGAAATGTGTTGACCAATGCCTCCGGCACCTCCTGTAATGACGTATACTCCATGATGCTTAATGACGACATTACGAGGAACTAACGACTGTTCTTTCTCCGGCTGCAATTTTTGGACATACCTTCCACTGTCCGTATATCGGATAGCCATACCTGCATCTTCACTGTATAGAAGTTCCCGCATCGCTATAGATAGTACGTCGCCCTGCAACTCAGATGCTCCTATTTCTATTGATTTAAAGGAAAGCTTTGAACTCTCAATGGAAAGCGTTTTCAGCAATCCATAAGTCGCTGCTCCAACAGGAAACGTAGTACCCGGGGCATGATCATTGCCTGTAACATAAATCATCTCCGAACTGATTGGCTGCCTTTTTCTGAACAAACAGCGATACACATACAATACGGAGTAGAAGCTTTTCTTCAGCTCCATCAGGAGGTCTGCACGTTCATCGCCGTCTCTATTCAGCATCCACAGATGTATGATTTTGCGGGGAGTAATCCCCTCATCCCGCAGGACTTGAAATAATTGTTCATAGTCCGCTTCAGAGCCCGGATTAACTTCATATATGCTCTTTCCAATATGTCTGAAAGATTGGCCAGGCAGCAAATAGACAACCCTCTTAGCATAGTTCGTCCATTTAGAAGCCTCAATGAATTCCCGATTTGGCGCCAATACGAGAACATCTTCGTTAAGTCGGTTCATAGCTGTTTCTGAATCACATCTATCGCTTTTTTCCCACTGTCGTTTGAAATAAACAACCGAGGGCGATCGCACGTCGTCGCGCACGGCCCGCACCGCGAAATCATCTATTTTTACTGCCACGTGTCCCGATTCATTCGCGATAATGATAGTAAACTTCTTAGTGCCGCTAGCCGAAGATGCTTGCTTCATCCGAACGTGCACATAGCATGTCTCAGTTAAGGAATTCAGTATATCGACAGCACCCACAGAAAACGGCAAATACGTTGATACGTTCGACTCAGAACCTTCGTTCATCAATCCTTCCACGGTTTGCAGCGCTCCGTCCATTAATGCCGGATGCAGCACATAATCCCGAAAGCTTCCGCGCAGTTCTTTAGGCAGCGATAGAACCGCAAATGCCTCTGTTTCGTTTCCTGAAATACGCTGAATCGACCGCATTGCATTTCCATAGCGAAATCCGATCAAGGAAAAAGCTTCATAGCACTCTCTGCCAGTAATAGAAGCCGTGCAGCGACGATTAATGGATTCGATATCTATAATCTCGTCGCTTTGTGCAACGGGCTCGAATACCAGCTTGCCCTGAGCATGTATTTCATTCTCCGTGGATATCGCAAATTCCACTGAACCCGACTGTGGCAATTTTATGCTTAGCCGTATATGAACCGGGCAATCTCTACCTTCCATGATGATAGGCTTGGCCCAAACAACATTTCGCAATCCATATACAGTACGCCCGGAAGCCAAGTCTCCTGCTGCTCTGGCCAACTCCAAATATGCTACACCAGGAAACATTGGGACACCATTTACAATATGATCTCGAATAAAGAAATCCGAACTGCTAAACTTGGTAGAGAACTTAAACTCATCCAACGTCGATATATTTTCCCCAACCATCGGGTGCAATTTTGTTACCACAGTCGGTTTCTCTTTGTGCTTCACTTGCGGAATCCAATATCTTTCTGCGGCAAAAGGATACACAGGAAGTGAAACCCTTCGGGACTCCCTTCCCATATGAATCATTTTCCAATCGATAGACACACCCGCCACCCAAAGTTGTGCAAGCTTCGCATATTTTTTATCCTTGATTAACCTGTGTAAATATTGTTCGCCTTCAATGCCCTCCAGTAGAAGATCACAAAGGAGATTTCCTTTTTTCGAGTTCCCCACATAAACAGTATCATGACAAGCTTCGGCTGATGCATAGGCAAAAAGCGCCTCTCTCAATTGGGAAAGATCGGATGCAACAAATGCCAAGCGCTCTTCCATAGCTTCTCTTCCAACTTGAAGTGTATATGCAATATCTCTGATAGAGGGTTCATCAAATCGAATAGGCCGACCAGCCCCTGTAAAATGTTTTTGTAGGCTCCGTCCATATTGATGCTGCAAATAAACAGCTGACTCATGCAATGTTGCACAATTCGCCAATATGGATGCATGCATCTCCAATTCGAATCGTTCGCTAATCATGTCAGCCAAGCGACTTATATGCACGGGATCGAGTCCCAAATCCGTAAATTGTTCATTGGAAGAAATATCTTGCTGACGAATACCTAAAATTTGGGCAGTAGCTTCGGCCATATAGGCCAGCAACGGCTCTGTGAAATCACTACATGCGGCTGCGCGGGCTTCCAGCAACCGATCTACGTACACCCTCAAGCTGTGGGCGTACGCGCGCAGTCTGTTTGCATTTTTAGCCGATAGTAAAATAATTTGAGCATGCCCATCGATATTATCATGCACGCGCTTCTTGGCCGAAACATATTCCTCCAGAACGATATGGGCATTGGCGCCGCCAAATCCGAATGAGCTGACACCAGCTCTCCTTGGTATAGCCCGTTCACGATCATCTTTTATCGGATCCCATGGTATCGTTTGGGTAGCGATCTTGAGGGGACCATCGTCCAATCGAATATATGGGTTCAACTTGTTCATATGAAGACTGGCTGGAATCGTTGCATGCTTCATGGCAAGCAGAACCTTAACTACTCCCGCAATCCCAGCCGCGGTTTCCAGATGCCCGATATTCGTTTTCACAGAACCGATCCAGCAATGCTGTTTAGTTACTGACATCTGCCCATGTTTTTTCTGCAGTATCGCAAATGCCTTCTTAAGCCCGTTTATTTCAACTGGATCACCAAGACTCGTTCCAGTCCCATGCGCTTCTATGTAACTGACGGTATTTGGAGCGAAGCCTGCCTTCTCGTAAGCCTCTACGAGCAATTCAGCCTGTGCGTTTGGATTTGGGGCTGTTAAGGAATTCCCGCGTCCTCCATGATTTACAGCGCTGCCTCTAATGACGGCATAGATATGATCGCCATCGCTCACTGCATTACGCAAAGGTTTTAGCAATACAACTGCAACCCCTTCACCTCGCACGTAGCCATCGGCTCGTTCATCAAATGTTTTGCACCTGCCATCAGGACTCAGCATCCCCGCTTTGCTTTCAGAAATATGAAGCGTTGGAGTAAGCATCACATTTACTCCACCCGCTATCGCCATCACGCAGCCTCCATGTTGAATCGATTCCACCGCTTGATGGATCGCGATCAGGGAGCTGGAGCAAGCTGTATCTACAGGTTGGCTCGGCCCGCGCAAATTAAGTAGATACGAAATACGGTTGGCCAGGACTGAATGCGTCATGCCGGTCAGGGATTGGGGCTCCAAGTTTGGTACACTCATTTTTAATATTTCATTATAATCCTGCGTAGCTGCGCCCACAAAAAGCGAAGTTCTGGATCCAGCCAGCTCAGAAGCCCGATATCCCGCATCTTCGATAGCGTGCCAAACTGCGTTCATAAAGAGTCTTTGCTGCGGATCCATGAGTTCCGCCTCTTTCGGCGAAATGCCGAAGAATAGCGGATCGAACTTATCGACTTCTCTCATGAATCCACCATGCTTAGCATAAGTTTGGTTGCCTTCCTCTTTTGGATCTCCGTAGTATTCGTGCCAATCCCAACGATCGGGAGGGATCTCCGTAATCAGATCGTGTCCGTCGCGCAAATGTTCCCAAAACTCGTCCAGATTGTCCGATTGCGGCATCATGCCGCTCATTCCGATGATGGCAATCGGTTCGAATGTGTTCACGTCCTTCTCTTCCGTATCCGGGATTAACGATTCTACTTGTTCTGATTCGATTCGATTTACTGGCGGCGCCTCGGCAACAGATGCATGCGCTTCCATCTCAGGAGGGAAGGAAGACAGACCATAATATCTGCACAAATGTTCCTTATGTTCAGATATGAAATATCCAGAAAGCGCACGCAGAGTAGGAAACTCGAAAAATATCGAAGGCATAATATCCAAGCGGTACAGTCCGTTCAAACGGTTGCTGAACCTTGTCAATGTGATAGAATCGAATCCGAAGGAACTGAGCTCCGAATCAGGATCAATGCGCTTCAAGTCCGTTTTTAACAGTTCATGAACACAATTAGTCAGATCTCGATTGACTTTTCCCTGCAGTTCTTTATCGGAAGGTGAGAAGTCATCCTTTTGGCGTAACACTTCCGCAACATTACCCCTTGTATGCTGCTGCTCTTTCCCGCCTTTAATTTGTGTTGTGATTTTGTCTCGATTGCCTGTCAATACAACCGCTTGACAATCAGATTGCGTCAGCAGCCATTCAAAAATCAACATTCCGTCCTGATCGCTCAATGAATGCAAACCGAGCACATTCGTTAAATAATCTTTTGTGTCCTGTTCGAGCTTCATTCCGCCATTTTCCCAGAAAGGCCAATTAACTGATACTGTCTTCCCTGCGCGCTGCAGGCTATCACGCCAGCGCGCATATTCATCCATAAATCCGTTAGCAAATGCATAATCGCTCTGCCCGCGGTTTCCAAATATGGATGCAAGTGAAGAAAACAACATAAAAAAGTCGAGAGATTCGTCCTTTGACGCTTCATCCAAATAAATAGTCCCCCGTATTTTAGGGCCAAAAATGTTTAGGCTCTCCTCTATTTTCTTATTAATCAAAAGCGAATCATTATTCGAGCCCGCGCTATGAATGATGCCATGCAATGCCCCAAACTTGCTTTGGGCTGTGGCAATGAGTCGATAAGCGTCTTCCCTTGTTGCTACATCCGCCTCGACGTAAATAACCTCCGAGCCATAGGATTGAAGTTCTGCTATGCTTCCCTCTACTTCCATGATGCGAGATCTGCCAGCCAATACGAGCTTGGCCCTATACTTTTTTGCTAAATGCCGAGCAACAAGGTAACCAATACCTTTTGCACCGCCAGTTATAACATATACACCATTCTCTCGTAGCTTAGGACAGGCCGTAGTTGTTACCTCCATCGGCTGTCCAGTGACTTCGCGCAGCTCTTTAATCCACCTAGTGCCTTCTATATAACAAATTTCTGTTTGATTTCGATCTGAACACGCCAGCTCACCCATAATAATACTAGCCAGCATCGTATCATCGGAAGCTGCAAAAGAAATCGTACGACCTAAAAATGAATGATGCTCGGCCTGCACTGATTTCAGGAACCCGTTCATCCCCTGATGAAACGCTGCTCCCTGTTGCGTATCTGAAAATACATATAGAAATTGTATTTGTCGCGAAGGCTGTCGGCGTATAGCCGTTTTCACGAATGAAAAAAGCGGCATCATTTCATAGGCCCAAGAAGCAGCTGCAGCTTCTGCTAATTCTCCGTCCCATTGGGGCGCGATATATACGATCCGCGAAGGTAATATTTCTAAACGGTTTTCCAAAATGGAAAACAGCGAATGAAGATCAGCTTCATTGTTTCGGGCAATAACGAAGCCTTGTCCGTCAAGCTCCTCGAATCTTTCTCCGAAACAAACGGAAACAACCTTATCAATCATACCTTCTACATGTTCAATTGAGGCATTGATACGACGCAATCGTTGCGAATCGTGACCAATGAGCAGAAGCGGAGACGCTGTCTCCACTTCCACATCTAGTCGACTTTCCGCCCAATGCTGCCGATAAAGAAGAATGGAAGGTTCTTTCCTGATCCCCCCATTTGCTTCCGAATTAGTCAAGTCAAGCTTTTTATAGAGCGCCAAGCCTTGTTCAGGAGTAATTTTCCGGCTTTTCAGCATGTCAGCAATGGCGCTTAACTCGTATTGTCTGCTCATACCTTGCTCACTCCCGTAATAGACTCAACTGCATGAACATCAAGTTCTCCGCTGTATATTTTGTGGAATACATTCAACAGTTCTTTATCACGCATATCCTCGGTTTGCAGCTGCATCCTCTGCTTGTCCACAATCCTGCCAAGAAAATCACGAAACTGGATAGCTACTCGTCCCTGTTCATCTGCAATGACAATATTGAACTTGGTAGCATGAAAATCGATTTCCGAGCTCCTATCCGCTAACGAGACATGAACATAACAGGAGGTAGACATTGGCCTGATAATTTCGAGCGTCCCTAGTGAAAATGGAATATATAGCTGATTACTTCCCTCTTCGGTCTTAATCCCGGCAATGGATAGCAACGCAGCATCCATCAGGATCGGATGAAGGACATATTGGTCAAACTGCTGGAGCAGTTCATCAGGCAATTGTAGCTTCGCAAGAGCTTCCACTGGGCTGCCCCACACTTGTTGAATGGCGTGGAAGCGGGAACCAAGCATTAATCCCTTGGCGCTTATCATGGAGTACAACTCTCTGCCAGTAAAATAATTCATCGTACAGCGCTGGCGTATTGCCCCTAAATCAATCGATAGCTCCCTTTGCACCACGCTTCCTCTCTTGTCGATACTCGATTTTCCCTGAAAATGCATGTCCCTGCTGCCGTCTTTTCGTACGGAGTATACCTCGCAATCCAATAAGCCCACATCTCCCTCACGCAATCCGACATAAACACTGCGAGCTTCGGATAGTGCTATTTGAATGGGACTAGCCCAAACCGCACTTTTCAACTGCAATATCCTCTGGTCAGATGCCAATTCGGCTGCGGCTCTCATCATTTCCAAGTACGCCACACCTGGCAGTATGTTATGCCCAAATACAACATGATCAGCTAAATAGAATTCGTGGCCAGTGAATGTCTTCTCATACTTATGTTCGTACAAAGAGGACATGTTCCTATCGATTAAAGGATGCAGACTCTCCGCCGACTTCATAGAAGGTGCAGCATGATGCGCATTAGGATCAAACCAATAGCGTTCTTTGGCAAAAGGATATGCAGGAAGCGAAATTTTTAAAGGCCGCTCTCCCGGATACAGCTCCTCCCAATGCAAATCGCAACCGTGAACATACATTTCAGCTAAGGTACTAAGTATCTCGTATCGACTAGACGGATCCGTTGACCGGGTCAAAACCTTTAAAAAGCGCTCCCCTTCCCGAATCGTGGAGGGCTCCATTTTAACCTTCCGTTCAGCCGGATTAAGGCGATAAATGTGTTGCGAATTCTCACCGCGGATTACTTTTTCTAAATTGTCAATTAAACCGGCCCTATCTTGTATCAGCATACAGCAGCGAATCGGGAAATGATCTCTTCCTGTGTTTAAGGTAAAGCCGATATCATCCAAATCATAATGATGTCCTTCCCGCTCCATCCACACCTGCAAATCCGCCGCTTTTTGCCGCAATGCGGCATCCGTTTTCGCAGACATGAATATCAACTGAGGGCCTACCGGCTTCTGTGGCCTTTTTGCTATCCGAGGAGGCTCTTCCACAACCATATGCACATTCGTGCCGCTGAAACCAAATGCACTGACTGCCGCTCTCCTTGGACTCCCCTCTGAGACTTTCCATGGGCACAGCTCCGTATTGACATAAAAGGCACTGTCCTCAAAATGAATAAATTCGTTGGCTTCTTTATAATTAAGCGATGGCACAAGATGCTTCTGCTCAATACAAAGTATTATTTTAATCAGCCCTGCGATACCAGCCGCTGCCAGTGTGTGGCCTATGTTCGTCTTTACAGAGCCGATTGCGCAGAACGATGTCTTCGATGTATATCGGTTATAAGCATCCGATAAAGCATCGATTTCAATCGGATCCCCCAGCCTCGTCCCCGTTCCGTGCGCCTCCACATAGCCGATGCTCTCAGGATCGATTCCGTAAGTATCGTATACTTCGCATACCAATGCTGCTTGAGAAGGAGCACTCGGCGCTGTAATGCCATTGGTTTTTCCGTCTTGGTTCATGGCTGAACCGGCTATTACTGCATATACATGATCTCCATCCTCCAGCGCAGCAGCAAGAGGCTTTAACAGCATTGCGCCTACTCCTTCACCCGGTACAAATCCGTTGGCACGTCGATCGAATGTCATGCACGACCCATCGGCAGAAATCATGCCCGTTTTGCTAGCCAGCACATGAAATTGAGGTGTAGCCAACACTTCAACGCCTCCAGCAATCGCCATCTCGCACGACCCGTTTCGAATACTTTCGCAGGCTAGATGAACGGCCGACAATGAGGAAGAGCAAGCTGTATCAATTGCCATGCTGGGCCCTCTTAAATTCAAATAATATGAAATTCTTGAGGCAAGAATAGCATCGCTGTTCCCCATAAACGCATGACTATCCTGGCATTCGGGATAACCCTCCATTAATTTATGGTAATCACCGGAACCAGCACCGACATAAACGCCGCACTTTGTTCCCTCCATTTTCTTCATGCTGTATCCGGCATCTTCTACTGCTTTCCATGCTTCTTGTAAAAATAGGCGCTGCCGTGGATCCATGAATTCCGCCTCAGCTGGAGAAATATTAAAAAACGCTGGATCGAATTTATCCGCATCTTCCATAAGCCCCGCATGTTTGCTGTAACTTTTGCCTACAGCTTCCGGGTCGGGGTCATAAAACGAATCCATTGACCATCGATCGATTTCCTTCACACTGGACATTCCGCTGCTAATATTTCTCCAAAATTCCCTTATATTTCGAGCCCCGGGCATTTGTGCGGACATGCCTATAACTGCAATGTCCATTCTCTTCCCAGCTTGCGCAACATCCTCAATTAACATTGCCTCTGGCGGAGAAGGTCGGCCGTTGGCTACATCTTCGAACAACCGGTAATCCTCACACTGCTTGCAAAGGTACTCGGTTAGCTGGCGAATCGTTGCATAATTAAACAAGTCCGTCGACCTCAGCGACATTTGGAGTCTTGCATTAATTAGTTCAATGATTTCCACCGCTAAAATCGAATCTACCCCGAAATCAGTAAATGGAGCATCGATATCAAAGCGTTCCCTCTCGACTTCAAGCACTTCGGACAGGCTGTCCATAATGGCCGCCTCCATGCACTCTGCTCCGGATACAAGATTTATTTCATCTTTTGCGTGCTTTAGCGATTCCGGCTGCATGTCGAGATTCTGAGTGACAGGGCTCTCAATAATCGGCTCTTGATGTTTACGTAAAAAAGACTTGGCTACGATGACATGCTGTCCAGTACCACGCTGCTCCGAATTGTTAGTCCCCAGCACTGCAACATCGGCAAATTCCAAATGATTAAGCAGCGAGCACCACATATCAGCCGAAAGCAGAGGAGAGCTCTTCAGGCGAATGTTTTCATCTTCATAAAGCCACCAGCCATCAAGCAACCCGAACGTAAGCGTTAAGAAATTTTGCCGCTCCGTTCCTTCATTGACAATAAGCACCCCCTGCTCGGACAACAGCTGCTGCACATGTCTTAACGTAACCGTCATGTTTTTCGTCGCGTGAAGCACGTTAGTCGCCAAAATCAAATCGTAATCTTCCAGATGATAACCTTGCTTCACCGGATCTTCCTCTATATTGAGAATTTTGAAATTCACAAATGGATAATCGGCGCCAAATTCCTTTTTTCCGTGATTGACAAACGCAATAGAAATATCCGTATAGGTGTATCGGATCATCTCTTTATATAAAGACAATCCTTTGAGAATAGATGCACTCGTGCCCCCCGTACCAGCTCCGATCTCCAAGATTTTCAACTGTTTACCAGGAGGCAAACTGCCTTTTCTGGCTTCAATCCAAGCAATCACTCTATTCAATACCAAATCATTGAAATAATCGGCTGCCTGATTCCCGCGATAGATGCCTTTGATTCGATCGAGTGACCCGCCTGGAAACAAAATATCCGTTGCTGGCGTTTTCCCGGAGAGTATGCCGGCATAGTGCTTCGCGCATACAGACACTAGTCGGATATAATCTTCAAGCTCCGGATAATTTTCAATAAATTGAAGGATTGATCGATCCAGATTTCTTAATTCATTACTGACAAGTGCGGACTCGTTCCAATCGTACATATAACCATTACCGTGGATGATATCATGCTCCAACAAAATGTCGATTAGTTCGTCGAACAATCGATCATAGCCGGGAACGATACAGAGCTTGTCCTTTAGCTGCTTTTTCGTATACTGGCCTTTGCCGCCAGAAAAAACGCACATGGTTTGAAACGCTTCAGCAAGTACGAATGCGCTCAACCGATTAAGCTGATCAGTCCCTTTGCGAATATGGCGCGTATATTCCAGGTCTAAGGAAGGCAGTTTGTCATCAATGCGAACACCCATTTCTTGCAGCAAACTCGACTCGGCTTTGATTACCATCATCTGATCCGCCCTGTTGTTGCCGCAAATATAGGTAATCGCTTCCATCCCTTCTCTAGGAGAAAGCGAATATAGTCCAGCTTCTGCTAGCTTCCTATTGTAATCTGGAGTCGCTACAATCCCCACGCTTCCCCAATAACCCCAATTGATAATTTTGACTGGAGTAGATCCGCGTTGGCGCCAATAATGGGCAAAGGCGTCTTTAAACGTGCAGGCAGCGGCATAGTTGCTTTGGCCAGCATTCCCCGAAAATGATTGCGCCGACGAAAAAAACAGCACTAGATCCAGATCTTCATTTCGAAGCACATGATACAACGTAACTGCTCCAGACATTTTAGGCGCCAAAACCGCCTGCATTTCGGTTTCATCCATAAACTCAATCAGCCGATCCTTCAGCACAATTGCCGAATGAATCGCACCATTGATACGACCAAACCGCTCCTTGGTTGCGTGCAGGGCTCTGTTCATTTCGGAATAGTTGGAAATATCGGCTTGGAAATACAGAGCTTGTCCCCCCTGATCCCTGATAGCTTCAATTTGCCGCGTTATCCGTGCATCCAGCGGACTCCGCCCTATCCAAGCGATATTGGCTCGATATTCTCTGGCTAAATGCTTGCTTAATTCAAATCCAATGCCCCCTGCTCCGCCAACTATGAGGTACACCCCGTTTTGTCGGAACATCGGCGCATGTTGTTGATTGCTCATCTGGTCAGGCGCTGGTGTTAATTTCTTTGCGTAACACCTGCCTCCGCGAACCGCGATTTCCCCGCAGTCGGCATGATTAGACAACCCCGCAACTAGCTCTACCCAATGACTCACTTTGGCAAGCTCGCTATCAGACAAAGCCTGAAATGGAAGATCCACAGCCCTTATGGTCCATTGCCCGAATTCTTTAGCTAATGATCTCGAAAATCCGAACAGCCCTGCATGTACTGGATATATCGGGTCTTCTGGGCGCAGCGACTGGGCTCCTGCCGTGACGATGCACAACTGAAGCGGAGCATTGCTCCATCGAAGCTCGCTGGCTGACTGAACGAATCGGAAAACGGACAAAAGCCCTAGCTGTTGAGCCTCTGCAAGACGGGCATTGTCCAGCACAGCGTCGTCTTCGCCGCTCACTCCACCGAAATGAAATACAATATCGGGACGCTTTATTGATTTCAGCACTTCCTTAAAGGAGTCTGTAGATGCAAGTGAAATTTCCCACTCCCTTTGGCTTACTCGAGCATCCAGCAACCCGAGACGAATTCGCAAAACTTCATTATGCCGAAGGTATTGCTGAGCTATTGCCTCTGCCCAATTTTCCTGTCCGGAAGGGAATATACAAAGGATTGTTTTCCCTCTAGCTTCTCTGTCGAACGCTTCATTCAGATAGATAAGCTCCCATTTAGGCACGCAATAGATTGGCGCTAACGCAGGCACAGACTCAGCTTCGGAAGCCTTTTCAATGAGCTGCTCAGTTCCTTTCCCCCGTTTTATCCAGTGTCTCTTTCTCTCAAAAGGATAGGTGGGCAAAGAAACTTTTACAATTCGCCCACTGTCCTCGTACAATTTTCCCCACGGAATTTCCTTGCCTTCTATCCAAGCAGAAGCGATAAGGCTGTAATTTCTTTGCTCGATAGCCTGCACGACTCGTTGTTGAGCCAACGCAGCCTTCGTATCCGCTTCCCGAGAATCAGCAGCATAAGTCGTTACGCTGCCTGCATATACGTCTTTAACTTGCTCGCCAGTCACAAATGATTGCATTTGTGAAACTAGCATGTCCTTCCCCGATGCAATAAAAGCGGCACGGTGCTCCATTGCCTGCCTTCCGGTTTGCAGCACATAGGCAAGGCGATGCAGTGACGGACAGTCCTGACGTTGTAAAAACGAAATGAATATTTTAATGTAGGCACGCAAAGCCTTCTCGCTCTTGGCTGAGATCACAAAGAGCTGCGCTTCTCCTTCGTTCTTGTACTGCTCCGGGCTATGCGGTGGAGAATACTCTTCCAAGATGACATGTGCATTTGAACCGCCCGCTCCAAAAGCACTGATTCCAGCCCGACGCGGATAGTCGCCCCGGTTCCAATTTTCAAACTTGGTCTGCACCTGCAAGCCGGATCCATGAAAATCGATATTCGGATTCACTACTTCCGCATGAAGGGAGGGAATCATTTTTTTATATTTCATTTGCAGCAGCACTTTGGTAACTCCCGCAATACCTGCCGCCGATTCCGCATGCCCGATGTTTGATTTTACCGAGCCTATACGGCACGCTGTACCGCCTCCAGTTTCTTGAAAAGCCTTGCGCAGAGCCGCGATTTCGATAGGGTCACCCAAGGACGTTCCCGTACCGTGAGCCTCGATGTAACTAATGCTATCCACCGGTATGTCTGCTTTTTGTATGGCGTGTTTGATTAATTCCGCTTGAGCGTTGAGACTTGGAACAGAATATCCGTTCGTCCTACCTCCATGGTTGATAACTGTTGTCTTGATTACAGCATAAATTTGATCTCCATCTGCTACCGCTTGCTCCAGTGGCTTCAAAAGAACTGCACCAACACCCTCGCCTGGAACGAATCCGTCTCCCTGCTCACCAAAACTGCGGCATTTCCCCTCTGAGGAAGCGAACCTGCCTTGGCTCAATAGAATGTATTTATTCGGGTGAAGCGTCAAGTTGACGCCCCCTGCAAGGGCTACCGTGCATTCCCCTTTCCGTATGCTGTCACAGGCTAAATGGAGAGCAGTCAAAGAAGAAGAACACATCGTATCTATTGCCATGCTGGGACCGTGAAAATCAAAAAAATAGGAAACGCGATTAGCAATTGATGCAAATACGGAATTCGGGAGCTGGAATCCGCGTTCGGCCTGTTCCATGCCATACAGCTGATATTGCCCATACATAACTCCAACAAAGACTCCAACTATATCCTTCTGTAGACTTTGCTTCGTATAGCCTGCATCCTCTAGCGTATTCCAAGCAGTCTCCAAAAAAATCCGTTCCTGAGGATCCATGAGATCTGCTTCTCTCGAAGAAATATTAAAAAATATGGAATCAAAGCTTTCAGGTTCACGAATAAAGCCGCCATGCCTAATATAGCTCTTACCTTTGGTTTCTTTATTTGGATCAAAGTATCTTTCGATTTCCCACCGTTCTGGCGGAACCTCTTCCACGCAATTTCTCCCGTTAGTAAGGTTATCCCAAAATTCAAGCAAATTGTCTGCCATAGGGTATCTTCCGTCCACCCCGACAATCGCAATCTCACCCGATCGTTCTACCAATTTTGCAGAAACATGATGGGCCGTTTCCCTTTCCGTCTGCATATCCTCAAGAGACTGCGCAGAATCGGAAACAGATAGCGTCGAGGAAGTATTCGGTATGCATTCTTCGCAAGAATAAAACCATTGAGAGCAGGCAGATCCATGATTGTTGACGAGGTATTCCGCTAACCTGCTTATATTCGAATATTCAAAAAATAAAGTTTTGGGAAGTTCGCCAAACTGATTTTCCAGCATTTTATTTAACCGTGTCACCATCAGAGAATCGATTCCGTATTGTTCAAACGGTACCCTTACATCGATTCGCTTGTCATCAAGCTTGATTTCCTCGGCAAATATGCGAATTAGAAAACGCTCGATATGCTGTAGCAGGGAGACTGAATGATCCTCATCAGTTGCGGGTAAAGATTCCGTCTCTTGCGGCGCAAAAAGCTCCGTCGTTCGCAGCCGCTGATACGCTTCCTCCGAATTGATGCGCCCTGATGCCAACAACGAGAGAATCTCTCTTCTATTTAGGCGATCCATACAACTCCTCCATTAATCGATCGACTTCATCTGGCGTATATTCTTTATTTTCGAGTTTCATAAGCAATTCTCGCAACGCTTCGTCCTTGAAATCAGAACTAGATTGTTCTTCAGGTTGCGTGAGATATCGAAGATCATTCCTGAAGGATACGTCCTTCATGGCGATTAGCGTTTCTCCGTCCTTATTAAGCACTGTGATATTACATTTCATCAGACCGGACGCCTGCTGATTATAATCCTCCCGCTGCTGAACCAACGTATAGCAAAGAGAGGGCAGAGGCTTATAAATCTCTATTAGCCCCACCCCATACGGCAGCAATGGTCGTCCTTTTTTTCCGCCCTTAATTCCGATAAGTCCAGCCACAGATTGCATCGCTCCGTCAAGCAAGGATGGATGCAGCATATATTTGTCTCCTCCATCCGGTTCGATGATTAAACGCGAAACGACTTCACCGTTACCAATGTGCATACTGTCAATCGCGTTAAACTTCTCGCCATAGTCGATGCCGATTTCCGTGAAATACGGATAAATTTCAGTCCGTGTAAACGTGAATGGACAGCGCTCCATGATGCTTCGTATGTCAAAGTTACGTGCAGGAGCTCGCGAGCCTTCATCCGTATACATTCCCCCCGAGGCAAAGATACAATCTCCTTCATCACTTCCGTCTCTCTCGGCACGGATTTCAAATCGAACGCCGTCCACTTTCGGATAAATAACCGTTTCAACCCGTTTTGGGTAATTTTCGATCTCGAGCTTATTTTCCCAGATGATGTTTTTCATCGTCACGATAGTCTGCTCCGAAGCAGCTTCTCCAGCGGCGCGCGCCATTTCAATAAATGCCATGCCCGGTAGAATCATTTTGCCCCCTACCCGGTGCTGATCAAAATAAAATTCGGAGCCGTTAAAGATTGAAAGGTATTTATGTTCCTTCAATGTGGCCACATTGTAGTGAACAAAAGGATGAATAACCAACACATGGTCATTGCCTTCATCCCTTCCTCTTGACTCAACCCAATAACGCTCTCTTGCAAACGGATAACCGGGTACCGACACTCGTTTGGGAATATCGTCGGTGTATAATTTTTCCCAAGGCAGCTCATAGCCATGAATCCACACTTTGGCCCATTCCAATAGCTGCTCGCTTTTTCGGGAAGGGTCGTCCATCATTAAAGCCCCATCATCACTCAAGTCGGGACTATCCATGATATTGCCGCTAAAGAGATTTTCTCCTTCGCTGCAGCCCTGTTCATAACGCAGCAGTCTTTTGATGATTCCTTCTTTGTCCGATGCTACGATGGCCAATCGTTCCGGCATTTCCTCCCGGCCGGTTTGGAATGTATAAGCAATATCCGAAATTTGCTCATCGGTTAGCGACTCTGCTAGCAGAAATTTTCTTACTTTTTCCGCATAGGCTACTAACCGATCTCTATTTTTGGCTGACAGCACGAACAAAAATGTTCTAGGACTTTTGTTTTTCCGTGGCAGAGCTCCGGCGGTAAACTGTTCGATAAGGACATGTGCGTTCGCTCCTCCGGCACCAAATGAGCTGATACCGGCTCTTCGCGCATTCGTTCCCTCAGACATCTTGGATTGATGCCAATCAGCAAGTTCCTTCTGTACATAAAAAGGAGAATCAGCAAAATTAATTTTCGCATTTTCTGCATCTGAATGAAGGAGGGAAGGAGCCAACTTATTATGCTTTAGCTGGAGCAGTATTTTCGTTATTCCGGCAATTCCCGCGGCCGATTCCAAATGTCCAATATTGGACTTAACTGACCCTATTGCACAAAATTGACGCTTATCAGTATATTGCTGAAATGCTTTAACCAACCCTGCGAGCTCAATCGGATCCCCTAGTGACGTCCCCGTACCATGCGCTTCAATATAGCTTATCGTTTCCGGGTGAATTTGGGCCTTACGGATTGCGTCAGAAATTACGCTGCATTGGGATTGGGGACTGGGTACATGATAACCACTGCTTTTTCCTGTATGATTTAACGAAGTTCCCTTAATAATTCCATAAATAAGATCGTTATCAGCAATTGCCTTGTTCAAAGGCTTTAGCAGAATCGCACCTACTCCCTCACCGGGAACATACCCATCACCGCCTTCTCCAAAGCTCCGACATCGTCCATCGCTTGACAAAAACTGCCCTTGGCTAAGTACCTTGTATTTTCTCGGGTGTAAAGTGAGATTTACTCCCCCTGCAATAGCCAGCTCGCTCTCTCCATGCAGCAAACTAACGCAGGCTAAGTGAATTGCCGTGAGCGATGAAGAACACATTGTATCAACTGCCATGCTAGGACCGGTAAGATTTAAAAAATACGATACCCGGTTCGCAATCGAAGCAAACACCGACGTCGGATACGTAGCAGCGCCACGATCCATCCCCTCGTAATGCTGGTACTGTCCCCACATTGCTCCAACGAATACGCCCACCCGCTTTCCATCGATCCGCTTTCTCGTGTACCCCGCATCTTCCAGGGCATGCCAGGCCGTCTCCATAAAAATTCGTTCTTGGGGATCCATAAGTTCAGCTTCTTTGGGGCTGATATTAAAAAAGAGAGCGTCAAATTTATCAACATCGCTTATAAATCCGCCCCATTTGCCATAACTCGTTCCCGCATGGTTTCGATCTGGGTGGTAATGTTTCGTGTAGTTCCAGCGCTCCTCAGGAATTTCTGTGATGCAATCCTGTCCATTAGCCAAATGAGCCCAAAATTCCGAAATGTCATCCGCCATTGGATATCTTCCCGCGAGACCGATAATTGCTATATCCTGATCTGTCTTCCTTTCAAAGTCAATCGTAATTGGACTGGTATCCAATTGAATACCTTCCTCTTCTTCGGGCGCGATCCAATAATCGAGATGCTGCTCGAATCGGTGCTTATCACCCTCAAGCGCCAATATATGAGTCTCCGACATTTGTAGAGCCTTCTGAAAAGCGGAAAACCCGGCATCAATGCCAAGAACCGCCATCCCCTTGTCGGCCATCACCTTCTTGTTGCGCAAAGTCGTTTGCATGCTGCCCTGCTCCCATAGCGGCCAACTAACAGCTAAACTTCTGCCATGCCTTTTCTTTTGTAGCCGCAAGCGTTCACGTATTCCGACATAATGATCCATGAAATGATTGGCATACGCATAATCAACCTGTCCAATATTGCCGATCAGCGATGTGACTGAAGAAAATACAGCAAAAAAATGCAAATGCTCTTCCTGCAGTTCTTCATCCAAATACACGCTGCCAAGGATTTTTGGAGCACATACCTCCTCGAATTCATCGATATGCTTATCCGCGGAAATCCCATCCTTGAGCACCCCGGCCGCATGAAGAACGCCGTCAATATGACCAAAACGCGCCTTAGCCGTGCGTACCAGTTGAGCCACAGCACTCCGCACAGAGACATCGCTCTGGATGTAGCAAGCTTCCGCTCCCATCTCCTCTAATTGCTGCAGTTGCTCCATTCTTTCCTCAGATAAAGCGCTTCTGCCCGTTAAAATAAGTTTCGCCTGATATTTCGCCGCTAATTTTCGAGCAAATAAATAGCCGAGACCACCCATTCCTCCAGTAATTAAATAAACCCCGTTCTTTACAAACGGATCCGTTGATTCCCTTTTGGACATATCGACTCTTTGCAAGACTTTTAGATGCCTTCGATTATCCATAAAAAGTACTTCTTCATGCCTCTCCTTGATTGCCGTCCATTCTTTAGATAGAAGTCTAATCCAAGCTCCAGTCTTGGCTGATTCAGAAATATGCGCTATGGTGAACCGCAGCTTCGGATGTTCCTTCTGCAGCACTCGAGTCATGCCGCTTACTGCCAGCAGTTGCGGCTCTGTCCAATCCGTTACCGCGTTCAACCCGCAAATAAAAGAAGTTGGCTGTTCGAGTCTCAAGTATGACAAAGCTAAAGTGAGCTGCAACACGGAATAAGCGCAAAGTTTTATTTCAGAAGGATTTCCCTTAACATGTTTGTCGATCCCTATCCGAGACCAGAAATGAAGAACTGCTTCGGGATACCAGCCTGCATGTTTCAAATTCTCAATCAAAGCGAAATAATCAGCAGCATTCCTAGGAGAAATCGTAAACCTATCGCTGTACACTTGTTCGAACACATCTCCCTGCTTAACCAAGACTACATCGTACTGTTCCTTTACGAGCGCATCTGCATGGACATTATCAATATCGAATACCAATATTCGACGAATGTTTCGTTCTCTATTTGCAGGGGTTTCTTCCGCCTTCCATACCGGTCTATAAAAAACTGTTTCGGATTCAGAATGTTCCCCACTATCCTCGATTTCCATCATTCCACTTTCCAATTCACAGCACTCGACCCGTTCCATCAAATCGCCGTGGTTATGATCCATGTACTGTGCCAAATCTTTTATATTCGCATATTCAAACAAAAGCGTAGGGTAAAGAGAACAATCAAACCTCTGCTCAAGCAGAGCTACAATATCCAAGAGATCTCTTGAGTTTAGTCCTTGATCATAGAAGCCCCGGTTCAGGTCGATTGATGATTCCGGCTGCTGCAGGAACTGAGCCACGATTGTCCGAAGCCTCCGTTCAGTAGGCGTAGTTTGCTTTTCTCCGGCGGCAGTAGCCAGTTCATTTTGAGTGATCTGTAGAAAAGAGTCCTTTGATGAATTCCATGACAATTCTTCCGGCTTGGCAGCTGTCGTCCGAAGCAAGCTCTGCAGCAAGTTGTCGGAACGAACCCTTTTTGTACCCAGCCTGTTATAGAAAGCTATTGGCAAGCCTTCCTTATTAAGCACTTCGATATCAACGTATGTAATATCACCAGTGGCTGAAATCGTAAATGAGTCCTTGCGGACAAGAAAGTATCCCTTCTCTCCCATTTGGCCTTGCGTCTTAAATGATGCCATATGCAAAGGAATAAACGGCTTTGCGCCGTCTGGAGTTTCATTCATGTAAGAGGACATAAGAACGCCAAGCATACATGTAGCTCCATCCAAATAAGCAGGATGAAAATGAAAAAAATGGAGATACGGTCGAGCCGTATCCCCCAATTCCACTTCAGCCAAAATATAAGCCTTCGATTCATATACTTGTCCGCGCAGCTTCATAAAGTCATCATGGTGAATATCCGAATTCCGAATCACTTCATAGACGCTTTCCAAGTCTCTCACCGACTCGGCTCGATGCTTCAGAGCATCTATGTCAAGCGATGCCGCTCCTTGCGCTTCAACTGGGTCAGTCCGCAGATGAATTTCGCACTGCAAGTTATCAGATACCTCCGAATCAATAACCTTGTCGCCGACCACCCTTTTGCTCTTAGCAACCACTTTCCAATAATCTCCCTGCGGTTCCAACGTTATTTCTATCTTTTTATCGAAATGATCACTCGTCGCAACCGGCTCCATAAACAAAATGTTGCGAACTTCCAACTGCTCGGGACTATAGCCTTTGGATATGAGAAAACGGTACAGTATGTCCAAAAACGTGACGCCTGGCATGATGGGAATTTGATGAACCCGATGATCCTTGACTATGAAATCGTCGTTTCTAACGATCAGGCTGCATTTATAAACGTTCAATTTCGCCGCTCCTTTCTAACTGCCGGCTAGATGACAACACTTTTTTCTTCCAGCCGTTCTGTATCGGAGTTTTCACCAGACTCATCGATGATTTGCAAAAATAAAGGCAGCTCGCATGTATTCTCTTTCGCTTCGCTCGATCTGAAATGCTCGTCTGTCTGTATTTCAGCCTCGATCCAGTAGCGTCCCTTATTGAAACTCGCTTTCGGAAGCGGGGAGCGTACGCAAATGCCCTCGTTATTCCATGAACTTAGTATGACATGGGCATTAGTACCCCCGAATCCAAAGGAACTAATTCCAGCCATTCGGACACCATGCGGTGGCATCCACTCCTTCGCTTCGGTAACAGGATAGAATGGAGAACTACTGAATTGGAACCTTGGATTCGGCGTAGAGCAATGAAGCGTTGGCGGAAGATGCCCGTTATGAATCGCCAAAGCCGTTTTGATGAAGCTAGCAATTCCTGCGGCGCTCAATAAATGGCCGATATTGGTTTTGACGCTGCCAACACCGCAATATTGCAAGGCATTTGTATATTTACGAAAGGTATTGGTTAAAGCACGCAGCTCAATTGGATCGCCAATCATCGTTCCTGTGCCGTGTGTTTCTATATAAGTAATGGATTCCGGTGATACTCCAGCCACATCAAGAGCCTTTTCGATAACTTCCATTTGCGCTTCCGGATTAGGTGTCGTTATTCCCATTGTATGTCCGTCATTATTAACTGCCGTAGCTTCAATAACGGCATAGATTCTGTCGCCGTCTGATACGGCTTGCCGGAGTGGCTTCAACAAAACTGCACCGCAGCCCTCCCCAGGCACAAATCCGTTCGCTCCCTCATCAAAAGTGCGGCATCTTCCATCCGGAGACAGCGCCCTGCCTTGACTCAACATGAGATAAGGTTGCTCGTCCAACAATATATCGACTCCCCCGGCCAAAGCCATCTCCGATTCCCCGGCCAACAAGCTTTGACATGCCAAATGAAGACTAACTAGTGAAGAGGAACAGGCCGAATCCACAACAACGTTCGGACCCTTGAAATTAAAAAAGTGAGACACATGACCAGCAATAAAGTTTTGACCGCTACCTGTGACTGTATCGGCTAGCGGCTCCTTAATCCTTCCGCAATATGAACTCATTCTGGCCCCCGCATATACACCGACGTTGCGGCCGGATAGTTCTTGCTGCAGATAGCCTGCATCTCTGAGCGCTTGATCGCAAACCTCTAAAAACTTCCTGATTCCAGGATCGATTTGGGCTGCAAGCTCCTCGCGAATTTTAAAATAGCGAGGATCGAAGCTCTCAATATCCTGCAAAAATCCTCCCCATTTGCTGATACTCTTACCGCTACGCGCATCCTTGGAGTACAATTTTTCCGTATCCCATCGTTCCTTCGGAACCTCGGTTATACAGTCGGCACCCTCAATTAGTCGCTGCCAAAATGTTTCCAGGTCAGGTGATTGGGGAAACTGACACGCCATGCCAATCACTGCAATTTTGCGTCCAATGCTGTCTTCCTTTTGGCTTTCATTGCTCTTTTCCATTGACAGCTTAAGTGGTGCTTTTCCCTCTTGTACTAACTCGTTTCGTCTGGCAAAACCGTTCCTCGCATTCTGTACGGCAAGCTGCTCGCTTAGCGCTGCAATCGTTGGATATTCCAATATTATCGATGGTTCAAGCTTTCCGCCGACGAGCATCTCCGCTTTCTTAACCAATTCGGACAACAAAATTGAATCTACTCCATATTCGCTGAAATGAACATCATCATCAATCTGCTCTTCTTCCAAATTCAATTCTGCTGCGAACAGTCGTTTAAGTTTCCCTTTTATGTCCGATTCCGGCTCGTTCCTACCAATGCAATTGCTCCGCTCATTTCGTTTCTCTTGCGTTGAGCTATCATGTACAGCATTGCTAGCCGTCGTATTTGTCAAAAACGTAGAAATCCGTAACAAGGACGCTTGATCGAATTGTCGCTGTACCGTACACGGCAAGAGCAGCGAATAAGCTTCTCTATTTCTCAGCGCCCATTCAAACAAGCGAAGTCCTTCTGCAGTAGAAAGGGAATTGAACCCCATCTGTGTATAAGCAGGTGTACGTACTTCCCCCATCCCCGTTTCCTTCCAACTAGGCCATGCCAGCGAAAGATAATAGGTATTTCCCCGCTTATGCTGGTATTCAGCAAAATAGTCCATAAAGGCATTCGCATTGGCATAATCGCTGGATGCCGCTGCTAAGGTAGGAACCGTCCCGGCAACCGAGGAGAATAATACGAAAAATTGCAAGGAACATGAACTCAATATTTCATGAAGAAGCTGCAAGCCGTCAATTTTCGGTTCGAACACCTTCTGCATGTCGCCCGCCTGTTTATGAATGAAAGCTACATTCGTATCATCGCGTGCTCCGGCACAATGAACCACGCCGGCAATCTCCCCGAAGCTGCTCCGAATCCCATCAAAAAACGAACGCAATCCGGTTTTGTCTGTAAGCGATCCGCAATAGTAACGGATTGAGGCCCCCATACCCTCCAACTCTAAGATCAGTCTGATGGACTCGCGTTCTCGGATTCCGACATTATCGGATTGCTGCATTAGCATTTCCCACTTGCTTCGATCTGGAAGATAACTCTTTCCCATGATAACGAGCTTAGTTGCACCTAATTTGACAAAATGTCGCGCCAACTCAGCTCCGATGCCTCTAGTTCCACCCGTAATGACATAAACCTGATCGGAAGAGAATTCCAACTTTTCTCCTGTGTCCGCTTTACCCACTTCCATCATTTCTGGGTAATATCGTTCTCCGTCTCGATAGCAAATCTCACTTACGTTGTCCTCCACTTTCAACTCGCGCCGAATAAGTTCCAGCATTGCATTCTCGTTGATCGGGAAACGATCGAGGTCGATCGTTTTACTTGCTACTTTTCGATATTCCGAGCTTAACATCTTAACAATTCCAGCAAAGTTAGCTCCAGCTAACGTATGTCGAGTCGAAGCAAATGCCTGCAAATCTTGAGTAAAATGTAGCACTTGAGCTCCTACACTCATTGATCGTTTAACAAACCATTGCAACAAGGAGATTTTCCCCCAGTTAATCGCTGAAACGTGAAGCTCATCGCGGTGAAGATCGGATATATCTACAAATGCAGAAAAGACATGTCCTGCAGCCTCCAATTTCTCCATAATTAGTAAGGCATGACTTTCTTCCTGCAGGTCAGCTGAGAACCGATCCTTGCCAATCTCACTGTAAATATTTCCATCCGTCACCAGAACAACTTCTGTCCTTTTCGCTATCCATTCTGCCAGTTTTTCGGTATCTTTGTTGGCTATGATCAGAATTGGTGACAGCAGAGGACTTTCTTCGATACTCTCTACCCGGCATCTTTTCCACACCTTGCTTAATAAGAGCCGATCACTCTTCTCCGCAGCGGAACTCGGCGCTTGCTGACATGCAGATGATTTCCGGGGTAAAATCCAATGGGACTGTCGCATAAAGGGATACGTTGGCAACGATACTTTGGCTGGGCTGATCTCACCATTAAAATTCTCCCAATCTATCTCTGCCCCCGCTGCCCATTGTTCTGCCAAAAGACGAGGATCCTCAGTTTCAAGTTGGGAGAAGTGATTCCGGGTTGCTGAAGCTGCTGAAGCATGCCCTGCCTTGCTTTGCTTCCCTCTGTATATGCCCGTTACCGCTCCTCCAGTTATGAATTGCTGCAATTTATGACACAGATCCTCTACGGAGGAAACAACGAACGCGACCCTCTCCTCCATTGGAACCCTGCCAACCTGCAGTGTGTACGCAAGAGAAGCAAGGGATGGAATCGCATTTTTCTCTTTTTCCCGCTCCTCTGTGGAGAATTCACGAGAAAGGGAACCACTGGATGTATTCTGCTCAACTATTCGCTTAGACAATTGGGCAACAGAAGGGTAACCATCTAACTGCATATGATTCAAATTCAGTTGATACTTCTCATTAATTTTTTCCATAAGTCGTAACAAATGAATAGGCTCAGCTCCCAGATGATCAATCCCCTCGTCTGCCCCGATGTAAGCTCTGTCCATGTCAAGCGTCGTGGCGCACATCGTCAACAGTTCCTCCTGAATACGTTCCATCACTATGCATTTGTCTGATAACTGACTGAAGAAGCTGTTAAGATGTATTAGCAGTTGCTCTGCATAGCACTTGAGCCGCTTTTCATCTTTTGCTGACAGCACGACAATCTGCTCTTGAGCATCCGATTGCATATGAACGACCGAAGATTTAACATGCTCCTCCAATACTAAATGAGCATTAACGCCGCCAAATCCGAAAGAACTGATGCCTGCTCGGCGTAGCATATGGTTTCCATTATGGTCTGTTGCGGATATCCAATCCTTGTTCTTCGCTACGATATAGAACGGAGAACCACCAAGCTCAATATAAGGGTTCAATTTTTGAAAGTGAATATTCCCTGGAAGCTTGCCATGCTTCATCGCCATCATTACCTTTACAACACTGGCAATTCCGGCTGCCGGTTCCAAATGTCCTATGCTTGTTTTTACTGAACCCAATCCACATGCGGTGTTCCCTGGGTAAACTATCCCCCAACGTTCATAAAGATGCTTGAACGCCAGTTTCAACCCTTCAATCTCAACAGGATCGCCAAGCTTGGTTCCCGTGCCATGAGTTTCGATATAGGACACTGTGCTTGGATCAATGCCCGATTGTATCCAAGCTCTCTCAATAACCTCCGCTTGCGCTGCAGGATTGGGCGCTGTCAAGGAGTGGGCGCTTCCCCCATGATTGACGTCGATTCCTCTAATAACAGCATAGATCTGATCCCCGTCCGCCACCGCCCGTTCCAATGGTTTCAAGAGGATCGCCGCTGCACCCTCACTGCGTGCATATCCGTTTGCTCCTTCGTCGAAGGTTCTGCATCTCCCCGTTCCAGAGAGCATCCCCGCTTTGCTCAAAGAAACATATAATTCCGGATCAAGCAGCAAATTTACTCCTCCAGCGATCGCCATGTCGCACTCATCGTGGCGGATCGCATCGACTGCCCGCTTTATCGCCACCAGCGAACTGGAGCAGGCCGTATCGATCGGTTCGCTGGGTCCTCGCCAATCCAGAAGATAGGATATGCGATTCGCCAAAATCGAATGTGCAGTCCCAGTAGCAGAATGGGAAACTGTCTCGATTCCCGATTTTTTGATCAAATCATGATAGTCGCTTCCGGAAACGCCAACAAACAGCCCTGTTCGCGAGCCTGATAATCGATCGGCCCGATAACCAGCATCCTCAATGGTCTTCCACACCGTTTCTAAAAACAGACGCTGCTGTGGATCCATCCATGCTGCTTCGCGCGGTGAAATGCGAAAAAATAAAGAATCGAATTTATCCTCATCCTCGATAAATCCGCCCCATTTGATATTCGTTTTATTGGTTTCCGATAAAGGATCGCCATAATAAGCTTTCCAATCCCATCTATGGTTCGGTACTTCTCCAATGCAATCAATTCCATTGATCAAGTTGTTCCAAAAAACTTCCGTATTTTCCGCATGAGGAAATACGCCACTTACTCCGATGATGGCAATCGGCTTTAATCCTTCTTTCTTACTAGCATCGTTCGTATCGTTCGGGTCACTAGTTTTTTTCGCTGATTCAGACTCGCAGTCTTTCTGAATATGCGGAAATGGCACTAGAAGCTGCTGATAATCCGTTAATTTGTTCATTGACTGCTGAACATTTTCCCCATAGTGGGTGACAATGTAATCGCTGACGCGACGAATCGTTGTGTACTCGTACAAGAAAGATGGCATTAGTTGCAGTTCGAACTCAGCATTCAACGAATTGATTAGCTGCATGAGTGAATTGGAATCAAAGCCGTAATGCCCGAACTCCGCATCAGGATCGAGAGAATCCGAACGGATTTTCACAATTTTCCCTGTCATGTCGGTAATGGTTTGATGCACATATTCTGACATACCATTCACGTCGACGCTTCCCGTTATGAACGATGCCGTTTGTTGGGGCAGCTCGATTCTTTGTCTTATCGCTTGCGCATCCCCGTGCATGACCGCCAATTGTGAGCAAGGTGCCTGCAATCCGAGCAGAAACGACTGCCACCCGCACTCGGACGGCATGGGACGAAATCCCATCGCATTTGTAAACCATTGCTCTGCCTGGGGATTCATCCTCATGCCTCCATGCTGCCAGTACGGCCATTGTATGGCTAAAGTTTTGCCACTTCGTTCTCCCTTCCGTTCCATTGTATGACGGTATTCCGCATAAAAATCCATGAACGAATTAGCGAAAGCGTAGTCTGTCTGACCGGAATTTCCGAGAACGGAGGCTAATGATGAAAACATGACGAAGAAATCCAGCGTCTCGTTTCTTGTCACCTCATCGAGAAAAATCGTTCCATAGACTTTTGGATGGATGACTTGCTCCGCCTGCTTTCTGTCTTTGTTGATCAACGCGCAATCCCGTACAACACCGGCTGCATGAATGATTCCATTGATAGCTCCGAAGCGTTCCTTCATATTCGTAATTAGGCGTTCGACTTCTGACCTGCATCCAATATCCGCCATCCAATACTCTACTCTGCACCCCAACTTGGCAATCTCTTGAATCTGCTCCCGCTGCTCCTGCTGCAACTTCGAACGCCCCGTCAATAGGAGCTGGCGTACCCCTTGCTGGGCAAAGTAACGTGCCATCATGAGCCCTAAACCGCCCGCGCCTCCGGTGATTAAATATATCCCGTCTGATTTTATAGAGCATGTTGTAGAGGTCTCTACATCTAGAAGCGCATATTCAAGTCTTTTTCTTGTATAGCGCACTCCTTGCGCATACAAAAGTTCCCTCACATCTGGTAAGCTTCGTCCAAGTTCACTTAATAGACAACGTGCAGCAAGATCAACATTTTGAGACGTAAACCCAGCTATCACACAGGAAAATCGATGTTGTTCCATAGTTAGGCTTCTTGCAAATCCAGCAATAGCTGAAAATTCAGGGTGAGACGTCATCAAATCCCCCGGATAAGCGTAGGCCATGTTCAGGCTATGCTCAGGAAATGATGTGTACCATTGTCGGCAAAGGGAAACCACTGAATAAAATCCGGTTTCCAAGTCTGCTTGGTATCCATCGCTGCAACGTATGCTGCTGCCAAAAGATAATAAGTGCAGTACATGCCCGGGACGGAAACCGCTAAGACTCAATTGTTCGAACAATCGTGTAAAATCATGCTCCCGTTCGATATTCATTTCATAATGTTTGTCGTCAATCCGATTAAAATCGTTATGCCGAATCACGATAAACACTCTTGCGTTCCCGGATCCTGCATCGACCATATGGCGGACTTTCAAACCATCCTCCAGCTGATTGCAAAAAACAAGTAAATCTTCTTGCAGCCCTGCAACTGTATTCTCTGAAGATTCCCCGTCTTTGATCCAATCCCAGTAATAGAACAGGGTCTCGTTCTTTCCCGATTGATTTGCGGAATTCATAGGCGACTTTAGGGAAATACAACTGTCTTCGCGCACTACTTCGGATGGAATCGTACCCGGATTGGATTGGGGAATCCAATATTGCCCGCGTTCGAAAGGATAGGTAGGCAGTGAAATGCGTTTTGCCTCTCCGTTCCACAATAGAGTCCAGTCCACTTCCGCTCCCATCACCCATAGGCGCGCTAATGTGTCCAACCGATTGTCTTGGATAGCAGTGTGAATAAATCCCTCTCCCTCTTTTCCTTTAAAGAAAGGGTCTGCCAGTTCTCGTGACCGCCTTGCATTTCCCACATAAATGTCTTCTTCTTCGCGCTTCCCCACAATAAATGCCTGCAGCTTGTCCCGCAAATGTCTTATGTCAGAACCAACTACGGCTAGACGTTCCTCCATTGCCTCCCGACCAGTCTGCAGCGTAAATGCAATATCCCGTAAACAAGGAACAGCAAGAGCATCATCATTCTGTGTACGAAGAACAGCTCCAGACACAATCACATGCTGATCAGATTCGTGCAAATAAGGTTCTGGCAAGCCGAAGGCATGAGCCGCGCCAAACCCAACATCCATCAATAAATCCTTCCACCGTGTGACAGTTAGCAAAGGAGAATGATCAATTCTACCCTCCTCTTCTTCGTACAGCCACCAACCGTCTGTAAGGCCGAAAGATAATGTGGCATAATCCAATCTTCTAGTCACTTCATTTACAATGAACAAGCCGCTCGGCTTCAGCAATGACTTAGCATGCTTAAGCGTCCTCCTCATATTTCTAGTTGCATGAAGTGCATTGGTTGCAAAAACAATGTCCATACTGTTCAAGTCGAAACCTTGATGTTCAGGTGATTTCTCAATGTTTAATACTTGATAATCTATATAAGGGAGCCCCAAGGAATGATGGGTTCTCTTTCCATATTGGGTAAAACCCGCTGAAACATCCGTGTAAAAATAATGGACATGCTCCTTAACCCGAACAAGCGATTCCATTACATGCCTGCTGGTTCCCCCAGTACCGGCACCGATTTCTAATATCCGGATTTTAGTATCCGGGCATTTGCGGAGCATTTCCTCCACATGTTGGAGCACACATATGGCTACCAGCCTATTGTAATAATCCGTAATCTCGTTTCCTCGATAAACAGGTTCAACCTTCTCCATAGAGCTATTCGGGAATAGAATATCCGTATACTTTTCCTTTCCCGAAATAACCTTAGGAAGAGCACTTATGCAATCATGCGCCAAATGAGCCCATGCCTCCAGCTCCGGGTACCGGCTGCAAAAACTCGACAAGTGGGGATAGTATCCATTATCCCGAAATGAACGAATGTTCCAATCTGTAACTGCATTAGTAGCCGTAAATAACTGCTGTTCCTTCTGTAGGAATCCTCCTTGCGTCAAAAGTTCAAGCATACTGACAATCAGCTTGCGGTACCCGGGCAAAGCACCTAGTACGTTATATACTCGATCTGTGTTCGCCTGCTCACCTTCCACTGTAAACAGGCCCTTCAATTGAAGTTGGCACAGTAAATGAAGCCTAACTTCGGCGATAAGCTCAGCACGTCCTTCTACGAAATGCTTCATTGCTGTGGCAGAAAGGCCACGTGCACCAGATGGAACGTCCTTGATTTTGTTGAATAAGGCTCTCAACCATTGCGACGGTTCTGCATCGTCTATTGCTGTTTTCGAATCGGATTCCTCTTCCTCTAAAACAGAATTTAAATAGCGCATCCATATGCCAGCATATTGCTGTAACCGATCCTGATTTCGTGCAGAAAAAACGAGTAACTGCTTCCTATCATCCGCAGCATTCGTTGACATAGCTGTATTCGCCGAGTACTCCTCCAAAATGATATGTACGTTAACGCCCCCTGCTCCAAACGAGCTGACGGACGCTCTTCTAGGTATAGAATTTTTCTCCTCATTTGCAAAAATACTCGGTTTCCACTCTGCTGCTTCTTTTTGAACATAAAATGGCGTATCTTCAAATTCAATATTCGGATTTTCTTGCTGCACATGCAGCGAAGGAACTAGATACCGATGCTTCATTTGCAGCAATATCTTTGTTATTCCGGCAATGCCCGCCGCCGATTCCAAATGGCCAATGTTCGATTTAACAGAACCAATGGAACAGAATTGCCTTTCATCAGTAAATGATCGAAACGCTTTTGTTAATCCAGAGATTTCAATCGGATCACCTAACGCCGTCCCTGTTCCGTGGGCCTCAATGTAACCGAGCGTTCTAGGATCAATACCGGCCTTCCTGATCGCATCTGTGACTAAAGCAGCTTGAGCGTTCGGATTCGGAACTGTATATCCGTTCGTTCGACCGCCATGGTTTATCGAGCTGGATTTAATAACCGCATAAATATGATCTCCGTCCCTAATCGCTTGGCTTAACGGTTTAAGCAGAATCGCCCCTACCCCTTCGCCGGGGACAAATCCATTCCCTCCGAGTCCGAAGCTGCGGCATTTTCCGTCTTTGCTCAACATGCGAAGCTGACACATGGTTGCATATTTAGAGGGATGCAAATAGATATTGACTCCACCTGCTACCGCCATTCGGCATTCCCTTTTCTTTAAGCTTTCACAGGCCAAATGAACTGCCGTCAGCGATGAAGAGCAAGCTGTATCCACCGGCATGCTAGGCCCGCAGAAGTTGAATACATAGGAGACACGATTGGCTATCGACCATGGCATTGCATTCGGGATGACCATTTCTCCATCCTCATTCACTGCTTGACCCAGCATATTGTAAGAGCTTGTAGTCGTACCTACAAAAACGCCAATATCCGGACTACTCTCATGACGAATATATTCCATTAGCCGCTCTTTTGTATAACCGGCATCTTCAAACAATGCCCACACGGTCTCCAGAAACATTCGTTCCTGAGGATCCATGGTTTCAGCTTCCTTCGGGGAAATATTAAAAAATAGAGGATCGAATCGATCAATGTCATCGATAAACCCTCCCCATTTGCAATATATTTTACCTAATCTTGCCATTTCAGGATTCGGATCGTATATATCAGAACAATCCCACCGCCCGGGAGGTATTTCAGTAATGCAGTCCCTCCCTTCCTTCAGGTTCCTCCAGAATTCATCCAAGTTTTTCGCTTGAGGATAACGGCCAACAACCCCGATAATGGCAATCTGGTCTTCAGAATCGGAAGGATTCATGGAGACAGTCTGCGGGATGTCGACATCCCGAGGTATGCTTGGCATTTTCATTTCTTGAGAGTATTCCCCTTGCCAGTGCTGCCGAGCTTGATCCATGCCAGCTATATTCAATACTTCCAGCAATTGTTCATGATAAGAGGCTAACAAATAATTGGCTACCTCACGAATATTGCGATATTCGAAGAGAAGCGTTTTGGGCAGCGCAAGAAATTTCTCCTCCATTACTGCATTAAAGCGATTGATGATGATTGAATCTATGCCGTAATTTTCAAAGGGAATCTGAGCTTCGACCCTTTCAGGGGAAAGTCCAATTTCTTCAGCAATAATGGCGGCCAACCATTGCTCCACTTTATGCAGCAAATCTTCCCGGGATTCAATGCAGGTTTCCTTTACCGATTTAGGCGGCTCATGTATCTCGCAATTTACATCACTATTTTTGCTAGAATACTCATCGCCCCTTCCGTCAGGGGTTATTTTCCTTTCCACATAAACACTCGTCTGGGTCTTGGTACCGTACAGCACCATCAGTTGACCCTTATTTTGCAGCAGACCAGCGGACAGTGCCTCAATTCCTTTATCACTTGGCAAAGGATAAATGCCACCTTGCTCGATAAGACTTGTCCTTTCCAGAGCAGATATCTGCATGCCGCCGTCTTCCCATAATGGCCAGTTTACTGAGACGGTATTGCCGAAGCGTTCCCCTTCCTGAACCATTTTTTGCCGACTAATAGCAAAATGATCCAAAAAGCTGTTGGCATAAGCATAATCGGATTGTCCTACCTTTCCGAATACGGATGCGGTAGAGGAAAACAGTGCAAAAAATTGCAAAGGCTCGTCAATAAGCACGCGATCCAAGTGAATAGCGCCATTTAATTTAGGTGACAGCACATCCAAGAAATCCTCTTCCGATTTGTGTAAAATAAACCCGTTTCGGTAAATTCCAGCCGCATGAAAAACACCGTCGATTCGACCGAAGCGGCGTTTAGCATCTTTTACTCCCTCATTAACCTGTTTATAATCGGACATATCCGCACGGAGGTAGAAAACTTCTGAACCCGCTTCTTCAAGTGCCCGAATGACATTCATCCGCTTGTCATCAAGCTCTGAGCGCCCGATAAGGATGAGCTTCGCCCGAAACTTTTCCGCCAAAAAACGTGATATAATAATGCCTAGGCCACCAAGACCGCCGCTGATCAAATAGACCCCACGTTCTCTGTATGGAAGCCCAGTATTGGACACATCTATTTCTCGATAACGCTTCACAAATCTCTGCTGTAAGGCAAACTTAATCTCCAACTCAGCGTAAACTCCCACCAACTCATTGCGAATTAGTCTAGAAGCCTCTGCTGCCGTGAATGTCGGATCAATTTCAATCGAACTATAACGATAATGAGGGTTCTCTTGATGTATTGTCCTACAAAAAGCTCCCACTGCCGCATGCAGGGGAGAATTGTTTTTGTTATTCATATATACATACAACAAACGAATACCGTGTCTCTGTCCCTGCTGCATCAAAACCTTACTGAACGCAAAAACGGAACTGCCTCCCCACGCAATTCGTGGCTTACCATCCTCCATATCATCATGCGCCGATTCAATAAAGACCGCTTGATTGGGAAATATGCCTTTATCATAAAGCATAAGCAGCAGTTGACGGCAATGATCGAAATTGCCGGGAACCAGCTTATATTCTTCATCCCCTATACATTGAAAGCCGTCGCCAGCCTTGACAAGAATACATCTATTCCCGTTGCCCAGCAAGTTCGCCAACTCTGTTGCCAAAGGAGTGCCGACATGGAAAACAATCACGGTATTTCCTTCGGTCGGTTTCTGCCCTTCATACGATTTCAAATCCGCAGGGACCCAATTAGGAACATAAAATAAAGCTGCTTTCGAATTAGCTGATACCTCCGATTCATGCTGGCGAAGCTGAACCTGTACCGGAGTTGCGACAGGAACTCTCTCTCTGGCAAAAGAATAAACCGGGAGTGGAATTTTGCGGAATCCGGCGTTAGCATACAAGCGCGGCCAATCCAGATCACGGCCTTCGATATACAGCCGCCCAAGCTTCATAAGAGGAAACTCACCTGCACCTTCTTGCGTCCCTGGAACGATGTGTCCCGACGCCTGTCCTGTGCTAACCATTTGTTGAAGCTTAGTCTTTAAATCCTCGGTATCGCTTGCAGCCAATATACAGCGCTCAGCAAAGTGCTCTCTTCCAATCGCCAACGTATAGGCGATATCCCCGATGCTCGCCTGTTCTTCATTTCTGCCCAGCCAATCTAGCAAATCTGAAAGTCTCCGGTTTAACGCGTCTTTCGTTCGTGCCGAAAGAGGAATAAGATATAATTCCTTCTCCTGCGCCATGACTGATGCCTCCCTACATAAATTCGCAAAATCTCCTACCTGCTGTTTATTCGTTGCACCACTCCTGTATCACCATATGACAATTTGTTCCGCTTAAACCGAAGGAGCTCAAGGCTGCAGTTCTCCGTTCTTCTCCCGCAGTGTTCCATTGCCTTTTCTCTGTATTTACGAAGAAAGGGCTTTCTTTAAGATTTAGATGTTCATTCTCTCGATTAAAATGCAATGATGGCACGAGCGTCTTGTACTTCATACACAGCAATACTTTAATCAATCCGGCAATTCCTGCTGCTGCCAGCGTGTGCCCAATATTCGTTTTTACCGAGCCTATAGCACAATATTGCCGCTTAACCGTATATTTTCTAAATGCTTCTGTTAAAGCCGATACCTCGATTGGATCTCCCAGTTTTGTCCCTGTGCCATGAGCCTCTACATATGTAATGACAGCCGGATCGATGCCGTACATATCATATACGTACGTTTCCAAATTACATTGAGCCTGCCTGCTTGGCGCAGTTAGCCCGTTCGTTTTACCATCCTGATTAATGCCAGAACCTTTAATTACGCCGTATATATAATCGCCATCATGGACAGCCTTTTCCATCGGCTTCAGGACAACTGCGCATACTGCCTCACCCGGAACGAACCCATCTGCAGAATCGTCGAACGTTTTACACTTCCCGTCTTTGGCCAGCATTCCGCCTTGGCTGGTCATAATATGAATTTCAGGGGATACGAGAATGTTGACTCCTCCCGCTAAAGCCATTTCGCTCTCCCCGCTGCGAAGGCTTTGGCAAGCTTGATGCACGGCAACTAGCGAGGAGGAGCAGGCCGTATCAATAGCCATGCACGGACCGGTCAAATTGAGGCAATAAGAGACTCTCCCAGGCAAATAAGCGCATCCCATGCCAGTCAGCATGTTAGAATCAAGTTCCTTACCGCTAGCCTTCAAATTGAGTTCATATCCGTTCGGCAATACTCCCACAAATACGCCAAATCGCTTACTTGATAGCGTAGAAGGAGGATAACCCGCATCTTCCAGTGCCCTCCAGGATTCTTCGAGAAACAATTTATGCTGTGGATCCATCATTTCAGCTTCCTTCGGAGCGATCTTGAAAAATAAAGGATCAAAATGCTCGATATCTGATAATAATCCGGCCCAATTAGAATATGACTTATTCGGAGCGGAAGACGGATGATAATACTTTTCCATATTCCATCGGTAATTTGGAATTTCCGTTATGCTGTCAGTGCCTGCTGCAAGGTTACCCCACAATTGAAAGATATTTTCTGCCCCGGCAAATCGCCCACTTATACCGATTACCGCTATATCCGTCGAACGGATTTCTGAAAGCTGATGTTTTTTTTCTTTTGCATTTTCGACAGCAGCAGCTTCGAAATATGAGTATAGAAGCTGGTATCCTTCCTCAGGTGTGATTTGTCCCGTCCTGATCTTCTCCAGAATAACCTTTTTATTGTGCCGAGCGTCCATATTCAATCCCCCGTCAGCTTCAATATTTCATCCACATCTATATGTCCTTTACTTAATTGCTGCAGCAAATACATTGCATCTTCAGCTTTCACTGGCGGAGATTCGAACTGTGTCGGTGAAGCGACACGGACAGGTTCTTGTTCCCGTAAAAATTGCTTTTTGACGTTATTAACGCCGATTTGAAGCTGTGACATTATCAATGCCGCCAATTCGTTAATTGTCGTAAAATCATATATGGAAACTGTTTCAAGATTCAATTCATAATGTTTATTAATGTCCCGAATGAATTCAACGCCACCGATCGAATCGACCCCCATTGAACGTAAATCCTGATCCAGCCGAATATCGGCAGAAGGCATCATCAAAATGCGGCTCAATAGATGTACTAGGTTATTCTTTATCTGATTAAGCCCGTCGGAATTTTCATCCGTGCCAATGCACTCTTTCTGAGTGGAATTGATAATCGGCGAGCAGCTATCCGCATTGTTTTTTATCGGACTGCGCAATTGAATCTTGAGACGAACTCTTTCTTCGAGCAACTCTTCCTTCCCTGCATTCCCTCTTCTCTCGGATTCAAGCCTATTATGTGGCTGGATGGATCCCAGCTCTTTGAGGCATTCGCGCTCTACACAATTGATTAACGATCCGACCAGTGGATGATCATAAATGGTGACTGCCTCTAATCGAATGTTGAGCGCTTTATTGATATCCCTGATGATCTCGACGCTTGCAATAGAATCCACGCCCAATTCTTTAAAAGAATCCTCTGGAGTAACCTCATCTGCAGGTAAATGTAATGTTCTGCATATCGTGCTCATAACGGTGCGGGCAACATGTTCCCGTTCCTCCCGCAGCAGCTCTTGAGGAGTGCCTATCGGTTTACTCGAGTCTGACGAAGCAGAATGATTCGGTCGAGATTCTGCACGATGATTATCCGATTTGCTGAAATAATATTGAATGCGATCTTTGACATCTTGGACTTCTGGATGATTAAATACAACTCCATGCATCTTCACTTCGCGATCGATAATCGGCAACAGTTCGTTTAACGAGCGCCTCGCTAGTTCTTCTTTCAAGGTGCGAACTGCCTGTATAGGTTTTGAAGCTATAGTCCGCGCCAGTCTAACGGCTTCCGGGAGCACTTCCCGCTGATCCTTGAAAATTATGGAGCAGCCGCGCTGCTTCAACTCCTCGCCGCGATATTCACCTGCTGTTAGCATCATCTCGGTCGCCAACACCGGACCCAATTTCTCCCGAAGAATATAGGTAGAACCAAGACCTGGTGTAAATCCATAGTTCACATAGTTCGCTGTATAGACTCCTTCATTAGCCATAATAATCAAATCTCCGTAGAGGCCAAGCGTTAGTCCGCCACCGATCGCGTGTCCCTGAATAGCTGAAATAACAGGAACTGGACAAGACAACGCGCTTTTGTATACGACTGATAGTTTTGTGAATTCATTCACACGATTAGCAATATCAGTCAGTTGCCCCTGTGTGCCCCCCATCGAGAATACATTTTCATAACCGGTCAAAATCACAACCTTAATTTCTTTATCTTCCCGAACGGCGTCAAAAGCTTCCGCTAAGCCTGTTAAAAGCTCTTCGGAGAACATATTCCTATGTAATCTGTCCTGCATCGCAATCAGTGCAATATGGGTATCGACTTTCTGCAACGAAACGGTCTTGTCAGACATTCCCATGTTATACTCCTCATCATTCGAATTTCGAACCTGACGAAGGCTCTTGTCTGTATTCAATACGTTCATAGACTCCGGCCCTTTGGATATTTGACTCTGATTTCCCGCAGCACATTCATCAATTCTGAATCTGGTACGCTCATAAACAGTGGTCGGCAGCGGCAGTTTATTGTATTGCCCTTCTGCGGCAATCATTCGCCAATCAATGGACTTGCCTTCCAGCCATAAAGTAAGCAGCAGATCAGTGAAATCCTGCTGCAAGTCGACAGTCTGCAATATATGGCGGAATGAGCCAGAAGACAAGGATTCCGAGCTCCCCAGCAAGATCATATCGTGTCCTTCTAAATCAAACGATTGCTGCACCCCTGTTAGCTTGGTTAACCACTCCTGAGAGTCGGCAATGTCCAAGAACGGATTTCCACAGTTCTTCAGTAGATCGTAGTTTCCTGTTGTTAGGGTTTCAACCTTTGCCCGCAGCAATGCGTCAAGCAACTCTTTCTCTTTGGATTCCGGGGCACAGATTAGATAAACGACCTGTTGCTTGTCAAAAATACCATCCGCAAGCAGCTCCCTAGTCTCACTATACGCAGATTGACGAATCAATTCCCGTTCCGTCAAATCCCATTTACGGTTAAGATGGCGGAAGCAATCCAGCAAAACTACAAATAAAAGGCTGTCGTTCGTCACGTCGCGTTCCTCTGTGCCGATTCTAACATAGTCGTGAAGAATCGTCGTTATGTCTAATCCGACGGCATCCTCGATTACCTGGCCCCACTCGCGCCACACTTTTTTAAAAGTAAACTGTTTATTAAGCAGCAATTCCGCCTGCTGCGCATAATATTGCAATATTACAGGATCAGGATATTCCAGATTCATCAGCAACTTCATATATTCTTCATCTATCGTAAATGGTTTCCTTATTTTTTTTGCTGCATGGTCATAGAATGGGAGTTCGGGACGCTTCAGTTGAATGTCACTAACCGCTATTTTGCCGTACAACATGCTTACAACATCGGTTAATGATACAATCCCCGACAGTGCAAGTGCTACCCATACTCCTTCTCTTTCACCGGCAGTTATACTAATTGTGCAGTCTAAATCGTTAAGGGTCGCTGCCAATACATATCCCACGGCAAATTGGTATAATCTTAGGTGCTTCACCGGCCACTTTGTTTGGAGAAATCCCGATTTTATTCTGGACTGTCCTAATACTCTCTCCGCCTCCGCCAATACCTTCATTACCTTTTCTTTTGCCGACGGACACAACTCCGCAAAAGGAGCAAATTCACTGTAACCTTGAATAGTTACTGTACCAGCGTATAGTCCAATCGAATTATGCTGACTTGATGCTTCGATGATGGTAGGTGAAGATAAGTAGGCCTCTATGTCACTGCGTGATCTAACCCGGACTCCGCATCGGAACGGTAGCGATGATCGCCCACCAAGAAGTGTTAAGCAAATGTCGCGCACATGCATAAGGTTGAATGAATCCGTCTGAACAAAAGCCTTCCACTTTTTGATCAAGCCCTCTAAGCTTTGTTTCGATTTTGCGGAGATAGTAAACAGACCTGACCATTCATTGCTATTTGACTCTCTCTTTTTTTCTTCATACGATTCGACAATAACATGAGAGTTCACTCCACCAAAACCAAATGAACTAATTCCAGCTCTTAACGGTAGAGACGCCCCGCCTGCTGTCCAATCCATAGTTCGCTCCGGAATGAAAAAGGGAGAGCCGCTCAGGCGAATTAAAGGATTTATTGTTTTTAAATTGATATGGGGCGGAATTTGTCGGTGCTGCATCATCATTAAAATTTTGATAATACCGGCAATTCCTGCAGCTGCTTCAAGATGTCCTATATTGGTCTTAACCGAAGCTACCCCACAAAATTCTTTCCTATCTGTCCATGATCGGAAAGCCTGTGTCAATGCCTCCATTTCGATCGGATCGCCGAGTGACGTGCCCGTTCCATGTGCTTCTATGTATGTAACAGTTGACGGATCTACATTAGCTTCACGTAAAGCTGATTCTATAACTTCTCTTTGTGCCCGAACTTGCGGCGCCGTCATCGATAAAGCTGTCCCTCCGTGATTGACGCTCGATCCCTTGATAACACCATATATATGACTATCGCATTGTATGGCTCGATCCAAACGTTGAAGCAGAATGACTCCCACTCCATCCCCGGGAACATAACCGTCGGCGTCGAGGTCGAATGTCTTGCACTGCCCGTCAGGGCTCAACATTCTGGATTGAGAGAAAGCAATATATTTTGCTGGATGAAGATTTGCGTTTACGCCGCCGGCAATCGCATAATCGCAATCCCCCGATAGCAAAGACCGCTTCGCTTCATGAATAGCGACAAGAGAAGAGGCACATGCCACATTTATTGTGTGGCTTGGACCGTTCAAATCGAACGCGTACGATAATCGATTCGCCGCGATAGCTTCAAAATTGCCTAAGCAGGCGTAAGGCTCAATCCCATCAGTTCGTTGAAATGTTTCCTGGCGATAGTCGGTCGTCATTACCCCGACATATACGCCCGTCTTCTTCTGTTGAAGTTCGTGAAGAGGAATTCCTGAGTCTTCTATGCATCGCCATACTTCTTCAAGCAGAAGCCTTTGCTGTGGATCCATGTTGCGGGCTTCACGGGGAGAAATATTAAAAAACGAATTATCGAAGTCGAATATACCGTCCACAACACCGCACCATTTGCTCACGGTCTTGTTGGGAACGTCGATGTCAGTCGAATAAACATCGTGGATATTCCAGCGATCAGACGGAACCTCTTGTATACTGTTCACACCGCGAACCAAATTGCTCCAATATTCATCCTTGTTGCGAGCCGAAGGGAACCTGCATGACATTCCAATTACAGCAATTTGCCGTTTTGCTTGCTGCGCATGCTTAACGGAGGATACTGTTTTCATCTTATCACCCTTTATATTAATGATCGTGCTTTTCCCACGGAAATCGATCATGCCGTACATAATTGTAAAGCGCCTGCATTACGTTGCCCTGCTGCAATAAGCCGCTAGTAGCAGCAATGGCTGTTTGTTCCATCGAGTCGGATATCAACCACATTTTTCTAAAGTATTCTTTTGCGTTCTTAATCGATCCTTCTTCCATTTTTACAACTCTTTGGAACAATTTATGGATGTATTCCTCAGGACGATCCGTAACTTCATCCACCAAGCCCCAGCCGCATGCTTGTTCGGCACTGACTGGCAGCGTAGACAAGGTCATTGTATATGCGCGCTGGTAGCCGATTCGCCTTATCAAATAAGGGATAACCATGGACGGCAAAAGCCCCCATAATAATTCGGACAAATTAAACTTGGCGCGCGAAGTAGCCAGCACGAAGTCGCATGCTGCAGCAACGCCAACGCCGCCCGCCATAACCGCACCATCAGTAAACGCTACCACGATTTTGGGACTGGTAGAGATCCGTTTTAGTAAATGCATGAACAACTCGCAGAACTCTTTTCCCGCATCCGTGTCCGCTTCCGATTCTTCTACGATCGATTTTAAATCCATTCCGGTACAAAAAAACCCTTCACGTCCTTCGATGAGGATAATCCGGCAACTGGGATCTTGCTCTGCATCATCCAACATTGAATGCATTTCATGAAGCACTGTTGCATTCAGACTATTCCTTTGCAAGGGCCGATCCAAAGTTACCCTAAGCCAACCTGCCAACGAACGTAAAGAGATAGTGGTGTAGGATTTTCCTTTTTCCATGATCAGCTCCATCTATACTCTCTGTGGTATTCATTGATCTCGTGAAGAACCAAAAATCCGCTTCCCTTATAAAAATGACTGTAAATTGTATTAAAATCATCAAAAGCGACGCGATGGTTTCTCGTTCCAAATGGAATCTCCTTATTTAGAAGCAATAAACGCTCATACTCGTCTATTGATAATTTATGCCTTTTCGATAAAAGCTGCTCGATATTCATCTCCATCAACTCTTGCTTGGAACCTGGTCCTACAAGACCGCTGAAAAATTCGGACGAGCAGCCCGAACCGTAAGAGAACAACCCTATCCGCTTCTCTTCATGGATTGCCGTGTATTCGATTAAGCCGCATAATGACAAATACAAGCTTGCCGAATAGACATTGCCAACCTTTGAGCAATAAGTTAGGGAAGGCATAACACGTGTTTGGAAATCACTCTCGATTTCCTCAGAAGTCGCACGGTACAGTTCTCTCATCAGTTTCCGATGAGCTCCTTTAACCATCCCTCCAAATGGCGTATGAAATGCCAAGCTATCGAAGGTGGTCATAAAATCAACCTTCTCTACTTTATCTTCATAATCTCGAAAACATTGTTCAAAGCAGTCCAGGTAAGAAAGGAGCGAAAGATCTGAATCTCCGGTTTCCATATCCGGTAGCGGTCTGCACGTATCCATGACCTCAAAGCTATAGTATCCTGAAGCTCCTAAATCCAATTCCATGATGTCCGGCCGATCGCTAATAAGCATCGCTACTGCTCCAACACCTTGGGACGCTTCGAAATAATCCATATCTTCGGACAGCTTCGCCATATCCGTCGCAATGACTAACGCTTTTCTTCCTGGGAAACAGCTAGCCACAATATAGCTGGCTGCCATTTGCAGTGCGGCTGTTCCGCCATAACAGGCTTGCTTGAGTTCAAATACCCGACAATTATTGCTTAAAGTTAAATAGTCGTGTACATATGTACTTATGGATTTGCCAAAATCGATTCCGGATTCGGTAGTAGTAATTAATAAATCGATCATTTTCTTTTCTTTATCTGACAGCCGATCCACTAATGGTTTGGCGGCATTCACTGCATACGTAACGGGATCTTCGCAGGGGATTGCAACAGACTTCGCATCTAACATCAGATTGTCGTAACGCCCCGAATCCAGTCCCCTCTTTTCAAAAATAGAGCGGACATCTATGCAGGCTGACCCTCCAAAAAAGTTGATTGCCTCAATTCCGACTTTCATTGCCCCCGCCTCTTTCCAAAGATAATACTCGTGTTGATTCCACCAAACCCGAACGAATTACTCATAACGGTATCCAGCCGAGCTGATGCAGAAGCTCCAACGCAGAACCGAAAGCCGGATTCTATTGGGCTGCTCAAGTTCAATGTCGGATGAACAAAGTCTTCGTTCATTTGAATTACAGACGCGATTGCCTCCACAACGCCAGAACTGAATAAACAATGACCTGTTAGCGATTTGGTAGCGTTAAGCCATATGTCAGATACACGATCCCCAAAGGTAGTTCGTATCGCCAACAGTTCCGTTACATCTCCAAGCGGGGACGATGTTCCGTGCGTATTAATGTAACCAATGTCGTCCAGCGAAACACCTGCTCGCTTAATTGCCTGTTCCATGACCTGTGCTTCCCCTTCGACGCTAGGGTTTGACAGACGATTTCCATCCAAATGAAAAGCCCCTCCCAAAATATAGCCAAGGATAGGGGCATTGCGTGATAAAGCAGACTCCAAGCTCTCCACGATAAGTGCCGCCGAAGCTTGGCCGTAAATAAATCCCTCATGCTCGGAGTCGAAGGGGCGGCAAGCAAGATTCGGCGTACTTTGAAAAGTCCTTCCTCCTAACGCTCCAATATTGAAAAAGGCTCTCATTTCCATCGGAGATAGATCCGCGACCGGGGCCACGATTAGGCATGCATCCACTTCTCCCGATTTAACGAGTTGGCAGCCTTTAATAATCGCAGCATTACCGCTCGCGGAAGCTGCTCCTAATGAAAATCCCTCACCGTAGATTTGGAATATTTCGCTCAATACACCAACATAATTCGTATCCATGAAACGTAATGCATACGACGGTGATATATATTCGGGTTCTCTTTGAAACAGGTCATACAACGAATAAGAAATTTGCTGAGTAAGATTACTTCCTGCTACAATCAGGCCTCTACGATGAGGATCAATCTGTGATTCATGAAGCTGCGCGCCATACCATGCTTCTATAGAGCTGAGAATGACCGTCTGCATGGCAAGTGATGTTCTTCTCACCGCAAGTTGAACCCGTTGAATCATATCTTCCGGCAAACAAGATTGATACTTATCGAAAAGAGCATGAAAATCGAAATTTCGAATCATAGCTCCGATACTGGCAGAATCCATCTCATCCAAAAAATCAATACCGCATTTACCTTCAGATAACCCAGCTCTAAAGTCGTCCACTTGATGACCGATAGAGCTTACAACCCCCATCCCGGTTATTACGATCTGCGTCATTAGATTTAATTGCCTTCCTGGAAGATATGCACCAAATCGCCAATATTCGATGCTTTTCCGAATTTAATCATAGGGATTTTAACACCCAAGGTTTGCATGACAGACACCAGGATTTCCATTCGGTCCACGGAATTCGCCCCTAGTTCCCGCAGCGAGTCTTCCTGAGTAATTTGTTCCCCGGCTAATTCAGGCAACACTTCGCGGATATGCTCCACAATGATTTGAAATATCGACTCTCGTGTCAACTATAACCCCTCCTCATTCCATCGTTACAGAACATTTGTTAATTGATTGAATCGAGACTGCAGCAACTGCGCTGTCTCCTTCATCATCATATGGCCGATCTCATCAACATGGCGATTCCGCCAATTCTCTAACGAAGTTCCCTTGACCCATTGGTTGAAGGAACCTAGCGCAGGGCCGCAATGTACCTGGTAATCAACCTTCATCTCCTCTATCCCTTGCAGTGCCAATCGTGTGGAATATGCAAAGTACCACTTAAAAACCATGGCCATTTTATACTTAGGATTTCGCTCTGCCCTTTCAATCTCTTGTGGAGGATAATACTGCTTGCAATCGTTATAAACTTGATCAAAAGACCTTTTGAAATACTTTTCTTGAATTTGATTCCTTGTTTTATCGTCAATATCATCCAAAGATGAATACTTTTGATACAAGTCGTACAACTTATTCGCTCGGGCTGGAAAAAGCACCCCCCGCTTCAGCACTTGCACCTTCGCGCCTATCTCGAACATGTCCCCGGCTGGAGCATAATCCGTATCCTGAACGTTAATACTGCTCAACAGTTCCTTAACAGAAGAACTGGTCTTAGCCTCTACCGTGCATTGATTAATGGAACCCGTCATGATGAAGTCCGCACCTAAGATAAAAGCTGCGGCTGCGGCTTCCGGTGTACCGATTCCTCCTGCTGCACCAACCCTGACTTTTTTTCGGTATTGATACTTTTCCATCATCCGGTCTCTAAGTTTGATAATTGCAGGCATAAGCGCATAGGCGACTCCTTGATCGGTATGTCCACCGGAATCCGCTTCCACGCATATATCATCCGCCATCGGCATCATGCTTACTTTCTCTGCTTGCTCCAGACTAATTTTACCTTCTTGAAGCAGCTTTTTGACGATACGCTCAGGAGCCGGACTAAGGAACGCTTCGGCAACCTCTGGCCTAGATATTTTGGCTATTATTTTGTTGCTGCTGACAAGTTCTCCCGTTGGGGCATAATGAAATCCTCGTGCTTTGAATAATACCAAAGCCGGCGTAATGCTCATAAAAGCTGATGCATCAATCGTCTTTACGCCGCAATTCATGTATATCCGGCATGCCTCTTCCTCTGCATTCGGGTTTGCCGGATTATGTAGCAAATTTACCCCGTATGATTGCCCTTCCGTCAATTCGCTCTGGATTTTCCGGATTGCGGCCTCGATTTCCGTTAGCGTCAGCCCGCCTGTACCGAGAAAACCCATCATTCCGGACTTGCCCATTTTTATGACCATTTCAGGAGATGCGATCCCTTTATACATGGCTCCGGACAAATACGCATATTTCAATTTATAGTCTTGCTTGAATTCGCTGCTCCCTAACATTTCTGCCGTTATTCGGTGAGTTTGTGGCAACGCAGCATAAGAAGGCTTGGATCCTCGCTCCCATTCGATCGGCTGAACGGTAACAGTTTCTGCTGAGAATGATCTCCCGACCCCCTCCGCTGTATTTGCAGTCTTTTCTTCCTCACGAATTTTTCCGATTAACTTCGTGAGCACATTTCCCGGCCCAACTTCCGAAAATTCAGTTTCTCCAAGCCTCATAAGATATCGAATACTGTCATTCCATCTTACCGAAGCCGTAATTTGCTCGGCTAGATTCGCTTTGATTTCATCCTGTCCGTACGGTTTTGCCGTCAGATTGGATATGACGGGTATTCGTATCTGGCCAAACTCAAAAGATTCCATATAGCGCTTGAATTGCTCTTTTGCTCCATTCATATAGCTGGTGTGGAATGCTCCACTAACCTTTAACCGAATGCACATTTTGGCACGCGCTTCAAATAGCGGGAGCGCACGCTCTATCTCGCCCTGCGGTCCTCCTACGACGATTTGGGAATCAGCATTATAATTCGATATTTCAATGGAATACAGGCGGTTCTCCTTGATTACCGCTTCGACTTGATCAGCATTGAGCCCGATTACGGCAAGCATGCCTCCACCGGAAACCTGACTCATAAGCTCGCCTCTTTTCTTAACTAGACGAAGACCTGTAGCAAAATCGATAGCCCCAGAAGCAAAAAGTGCGTTGTATTCCCCTAAACTATGTCCTGCCAAATAGCGCGGTTCTTGTTCCGACTCTTGCAACCGACGGAGATAGCTTAATGCGTTTACTGTATATAAAGCTGGCTGCGTATATTGTGTTTGTCCTAATTGCCGGTCAGGATCCTCCAAGCATAACGTTCGAATGGAATAACCCAATATATCGTCTGTGCAGGAAGTAATGTCAGGAAACTGGTCAAAAAGATCTTTACCCATCCCGATATGTTGGGAACCTTGACCTGGAAATAAATAAACCGCCATTATACCCCACCTTTTCAATAATCATTTAAATTGAGACAGCTTGAAAGAGAGCGAGTCCAATTGTTCTGGAAACGATTCAATCTGACGATAAGGCGTCCACACTGCTATACATTCCGATCGGGATAAACTTGATAGGCACTGCTTCACGACATTAACGAGCGATCCCGAGGGACTTAGATCTAAATAAAGATGCTCTCCTTCTCGTTCCAAGTTACGAATGGCATCTGGAAATAAAATGGGATCACGGACTACTCTCCAAAAGTAATCATGTTCGAATCGCTTTTTTCTTCCCCCTTCACAACCAGAAATAAAATCAACTCTTGGGAAGATAAAGTCCAATGTCCTCAGATAGGCTAGATAATCGGATGCCGCTTCATCTACATGCTTCGAGTGAAAGCCATAGCTAACGGGAAGCATCTGACATGAAATATTTCGCTGTTTCAACTTCCATTCAATTTCCGCTAGCCCCCTTCTATCGCCGGAGATAACAAAATGATTTCCGTTCAGGGAAACAAGCTCGGAATTGTACCGAATAACAGGATCAAAAGCGTCCTGTTCATTTGAGATCACCGCCATCATTCCACCTTGTGCACAATTGGATTCCAGGCAATGCGCTTGTCTAAGCACCATTTCGAATGCCATATCCTCGTCGCACGTCCCCGCGGTGGCTGCAGCTACGAACTCTCCCAGGCTGCTTCCAATAACTTCATCTGGATGAATTGTGAAAGATTGCAGCAATTTTGATAAAGCAAGCTGAAACATAAAAATGGCCGGATGCGTATAAATCGTCCGGTCAAATGAATCGCTTATCTTTTTGTCAGTTGCAAACCACTCTGCCAAAATTGAAATTCCGCTAAATTTAATTGCAGATTCATTAAAGTGGTCGAGCCATCTTCGAAACACCCCGTATTCATGATACAGTTGCTTCCCCATCTGGTAATATTGGGAACCCTGCCCTGAAAACATAAACACTACTTTTTTTGAAGCCACCGGATATCACCCTCAAATCGATTTTCGACATTTCAGACTTTTAGAAATATAGAGCTTATTTGAAATGTAACAAATGATCTTGATTTCTTCTCATCCTGAATTTCACAAGCTGCTCTTTGTTTGAAATTTGAAAATAGATATTGTTCTGCAATAAATAACTGAGAGGATAACCGGGTTCCTTCCCATAGGAATGCCCTGGGTAAATGCGCGCCCGTGGCGGGACTTCTCGTTTGATGCGTTGTATGCTGTCGTACATAGCGGATGCATCTCCTCCATCCGTATCACAAGTACCGCAGCCTTCAATAAAAATCGTATCGCCAGTAAATAGGCAATCTTCTAGCAGATAGCATGCGCTTCCTATTGTGTGACCAGGGGTATGGAGTGTTCTAATTTCCGTCTCTCCCAACCACAATCGCTCTCCGTCTTGCAATGATTTTAAGTTCGTGCAAGAAAACCGATAATAGGAAATCTCTTCATGAAGCATGCACACTTCCGCATGATGGCCAACTGCAAACCATTCAGCCAAATCGACATGATCCTTATGGGAATGAGTAAGCAGAACATAGACCAAATCGACACCCAAATTTGCAATAGCCTGTTCAATCGTTACAGGCTCCCAAGCAGGATCAATTAGCAAGCATTGCTTCGTTGCCACATCAACTACCAAATAGCAATAATTGATGAACGGATACCTGCGAACCTTAAACTGATAAACCTGATATCGATTCCCCACTATGTATTCATTCCCTCTGTATGGCAGGAGCAGGATAAAATAGAGTCAATTCCCTGCAACGAAGCCAAATTCACATCAAATTTTGTATTTCTCGGCGACACAATCGTACATACATAATGCCCTAACACATAAGAACTTGAAGCATATTGTGGAAATTGGGAATAGGTACACCGAATAACTCCGTTACATTCCTTGATCTCTTGTATCTCTAACAGTCCCATAGACACAGTCAGGCCTGTCCTCAACACTTTGGACAATGCTTCCTTCGACGTCCAAAGCATAGTAACCAGTAATGGATATGAGCAGTTTACCCTGTTAATGAATCCTCTCTCTTGTGCCGTCATATGCCTTTCCATGATTCCGAGCTTGTCGTCATTCATAAACTCTAGATCGATCCCCATTGGGTGAGATTCTGGAAAAGCAATTGCCGCTCCAACACATCCGCTATGCGTGATGCTTACTTGCAAATTAGACGCTTGCTCCAACACTAGAAAAGGCTGCCCAAATACACCCGATTCGACAAAAATACTTTGATATCTTAAGGTAGGCATCAGCTCTGTTACGGCCCGCTTTGCGCTATATCTCCCCGCTATGTAGCTTTTTTTACGGCGATCAAAGCGCAGCTCCTCTAGGTAAGCGCTTTCATTTGGGTGAAGGACACGTTTTGCTAGTTCAACCCCACTCTCACTGTTTCCAATGTGGACAACACTTAACGCAGCATTTAACTTAACCATGTCTCTGCGTAAATCAATCCGTTGTCCAAATGATGCATAGCTCATAGCATCAGCCACCATTAAACAAGATTTTGAGGTTCCTTATATTATTTGCCTACCTATCAACGTGCCGAAACAACGGTTGATTTTCAGCAAATTTTTTACACACATTGACAAATATATACAAAATACCATCTTATACAACAGTATATCACAGCTTTTTTGAAAATGGAACATTTTTCTTATGTAAAATCTACCATTACCTTATTGTTCTTCAGCACTATAAAATGTCATTCCCCAATTAAAAGAGGAATGACATTTTGCAAATTTCGACAATGTCTATAAACTTACGATATTAAACATATCATTTTTTTCTAGAAGTACAGAAGCGACATGCCCTTAGCTTAAAACTCTGCCTATTGTTGAAGTATTTCTAGTCCTACATCGATAAGCCTTTCACTTCCAAGAAAGCTTAATGAGATTTTAGCTCGATTTTTCCGTTTGTCCACTTTCCGAATAATACCTTCCATCCCCTTTAGCGGACCACATTTTACTTGAACTCGTGAATTTATGACAATTGCGCCCGATAAATTAATAATATGATTTCTATCAAGCAATTGAAATAAAATAGAGACTTCTTCTTCAGGAATATTGGAAATAGAAACAATATCATCGCTACAATATATCTTACGTTGTATTTGAGAATTATTTAGAATACTGTAAACCTTCGGCACCTCTCGAAGCTTGTAGTATGTTTTTGTATTCATTGCAGTTCGTATGAGAAGATAACCGGGAAACATCGTTTTGACAACATAATGAATATGGCCTTGTTTTTTTTCACATAATCTTCTCTTAGGAACAATCGCATGTAATATGGACGGATCAAAATCACGACGTATAATTGCTCGAACAATCTCTTCACAACCCGTTTCAACACTTAATGCATACCATTTCATTTTTAGTCCCCTCACAACAATATGAATCATGACAGTATCTGTATCAAAATGAAAGACACAGAATAAAACGTTCTACTGCGAAATCGGTAACTCAACACGCATGATGTCTAGTTTGTAGGAGAGTTCATTTGAAGTTTGTTGATATCATTCTGCGGAGTCGGTGCTGAAAATTACTCGAGACGTAGTAAATGTAACTACATCTTTATGTAGTCAATGCTCTTCAATCTTATAGACATTCATGCAATCTCCTCCTTTCCCTATTTTTCTTAAGTTCAAATACATATTATCCAAGATATTGTCAATTCCTGCTTTTGATTGTATAAAAGTATCATTTTGTTCTCCCAAACATAATAAAAAGCCCGAAAACGGGCTTTAAAAAATGAAACTATTTATGGTTTTTATCCATGCTATTTTCAACAAATCGAGTTAACATCCAAATCGTTTAAATGGCCTGATCCATAGCGCATATGCGGCATCTGCCAAGCATTTCACCATCCATAATGAGCGAAAGCTCGTCATTAGCCTGTACAGATCCCACACCTGCAGGCGTTCCAGTAAACACCAGATCTCCTACCCCCAGCCCATAATGATCGGCAATATAGGAAATAAGGGCATCAAACGAGAAGATCATATCACCCGCCGAACCTGATTGCACTTCCTTACCATTGTTACGCAGGCTAAATGGGGAATGCAACAATGCCTCTGTTCCCGGATAAGGACGGAAAGACGTAATCGGCGCGGAGTTCAAGACTCCTTTTGCGGCCATCCACGGATGCCCCTTGCGCTTGAGCGCATCCTGAACATCGCGCAGCGTAAAATCGATTCCAAGTGCGTAGGCATCAACTACCTCGTCGGCATTCATTCCCTTCTGTACAGGCTTCCCGATTCGAAGTACCAGCTCGAGCTCATGATGTACGGCTCCAAGATGTAGCGGCAGCGGCAGATCGATCATCTCTGAAATATCCGTAACCGCGTGAGAGGGCTTCATGAATACCATAGGCTCCTGAGGAACCTCATTGCCAAGCTCGGCAGCGTGAAGGCGGTAATTGCGGCCTATGCAATATACATTTCGAATGAATGAATAATTACTTTTGTCAAAGCTTTGCGTACTTAAATTCGGATTCATGCTTTTCTCCCCCATAAATGTTCGGTGTTTTCCTGTCCGTATTAATTTAAATTTGAATAATTATGAATTATTGCTTTTTGCGTATGTTCCCGCCCTGATCGATCTGGACGCCCGGGGATATTTCCTGCACCCGCTTCATTAGCTTCTGCCCTCGTTCACCTTCGAGTGGAATAGCTTGCCCTACGTTTGTAAAGAACGGGGTCATCTTAAGCTCGCACTTCCCATCCTTCTTGCATTCCGCTTGAAGCGCCATCGTTTCCCAGGTTTTTGGGTTTTCTGCTTGCGTAAAAATAAAGTTGCCCATTGAGTATGCAATCCAGCTGTTTTTTTGCTGCTCGAAGCCCTGCACGACATGGGGATGGCCGCCAACGATGAGGTCTGCTCCGGAATCCACGAACAGCTTCGCCAGCTCCTTCTGCTTCGCATTCGGCTCGTCCGTCCGTTCTTCTCCCCAATGTGCAATCACGACAACAATATCCGCTTCCTTCTTGGCGGACTTGATTGCTTCTGCCGCCCGCTCCTTCGTCCCTTCATAGGTTGTCGCTACTCCAGGCTTGTTCTTCCACGCATACCAGGTGTCGTCCGGAATGACTCGACTAAGTCCCAAGAATGCCAATGTAATGCCATTGCGCTCTACAATATGCGGCGTATAGGCTTCTTTGGAATTGCTTCCAGCTCCTATGTAAGCAATGTTAGCAGATTTTAATGCTTTAAATGTATCAAGCAGCCCTTCTTCACCTTGATCCATCGAATGATTATTGGCCAAATTGACAATATCGATTCCCGCCTCAGCCATTGCCTGTGCCATCTTCGGAGACGATTTGTATACAAACAGTTTGTTGTCTGCTGGAGAACCACCAGTCGTGAGCGGCGTCTCCAAATTTCCAATCGCAAGATCCGCATCCTGCAGCAGTGACTTCGCATAATAATAAGGGAAGTCATACCCTTTATCCTTCACAACATCCTCAACGCGACCTGACATCATCATGTCACCTACGAAGGCTAGACGAACTGTCGGCTCCTTCTTATCATCCGGCACTGCTGTTGCATCATCCGCATTGGCGTCCTTAGAATCCTTCGAGTCATCCGCACCTTCTGCGGTCTGATCTTGTCCGCCTGTCCCTGACTTATCTCCGACAGGAGCTGTTATTCCATCCTGTGCTTCCGTTCCACCCAAATCGAACAACTTCCCCTGCCATGCAAACAGCGCCGCTGCAATGATGATAATACCTAGAACACTGTATCCCCATACAGCTTTCCGCTTCCTGTTCTGACGCTGCTCTCGCTGCTGCTTGTGACGTTCCGTTCTTGATAGCTCCATAAGCCCTCCTTCGTATGTTCATTTTTTTGTATGGTTAGATCCAATACATGCTAATTCTATTATAACAAGGGTACGATAGCCTCGGCAAAGAAGCATTTTCAACTCCCTCTACTCTGCCTATACCCAAACGAGGAACGAATGAACTACATTCTAAGTCCAACCAGTTCCAGTTCCAGTTCCAGTTCCAGTTCCAGTTCTAGTTCTAGTTCTAGTTCTAGTTCTAGTTCTAGTTCTAGTTCTAGTTCTAGTTCTAGTTCTAGTTCTAGTTCCAGCAGATGTTAGTCAGTCTCATGGACAAACATCTATCTTTTTGCACCAATTTGCACTGCATGAACAATACAAAAAAAGAGGCCGTGTTCATACACGACCTCCTAATTATCACGAACTATTTATATACGTACGATATCGCACTCATTTTATCATGCCAGTATGTCAGGAACTGCAAGCTTCTGCAAGCGTTCAGGCCATGCTGCTCGCACATGCTGTCGGCATGCCGTTCTCTGAAGCAGTCTCAGCTAAGATTGCAACGGACTGTTCACCCGCCATTCGCCCGCTGTGAATACAGTCTGGCATGCCAACCCCTTCATAGGGTTGACCCGCAAGAAATACACCTGGCAATTGAGTTCCAACGGACGCGCGCAGCTTCTGAATCGCCTGCACATGTCCTACCGGATATTGCGGCATCGAGTGCTTCAGTCTCGTAACCTCTACGAACTCCGGCTCGGATGTAATTCCCATAAGGTCTCGCAATTCATTGCGAACCGTGCGCTTCAGCGCTTCATCCGGCCAGTCGACACGCTCCTCATCTCCCGCTCGCCCAATGTAGCAGCGAACGATAAGCTTATCCCCTCTTGAAGTATGGGGCCACTTGATCGATGTCCACGTGCAAGCCGTTATGGCTCGCTTCTCTTTGCGTGAGATGAGGAAGCCAGTTCCATCCATCGGCTTCTTCACCACACTGCGTTCGAATACACTGACAACATTGGCAACCGATACATGTTCAATCGCCTGTAGTGCAGATGTATCCACATGTCCCTCTAAGAAGGTCGAAGCATGGTACGATGGTGTTGTGACCACGATTGAGGACGTCTCTATCTGGCTCCCATCATGGAGATGGATGCGATAGCGGCCATCTTCCATCTTCTCGAATCGGTCAGCACTCACGCCCAATTGAACATTCACCTTCAATTCTCGCAGCACATCCTCCAAGCGCTCAACAAGTGAGGTTAGTCCGCTGCGGAACGTTAAGAAGGTGGAGCCTCTTGCCACATCCGGCAATCCAGGGAGATTCTGTCCAGCCTTCCGGCTTGCCATCATTCCCTTGATAAGACTACCATACTTCCGTTCCACTTCAGCAAATTGCGGGAACGTCTGCTGCAAGCTCAACTTGCTCATATCACCTGCATAAATACCGGCAAGCAGCGGCTCTGCAATGTGCTCCATCACTTCATGACCTAATCGCCGCTCCAAGAATGAGCCTAGCGACTCATCCTCAGTCGACATACGCGGCTTCTTGAACAAATCCATCAACGCTCGGAGTTTGCCCATGACAGAAATAAGGCCTGTCTTCGCGAATGGAGTAAGCTCAGTAGGAATTCCAAGAATAAGGCCTGGCGGCATGCGATGCATAACCCCCCGCCTTACAATGTATGTCTTCTTGGCATGTGGATTCGTAGCTACAAGCTCCGTCTCCAGTCCGAGATCGCGTGCTAAATCGATCATCGGCATCTTACGGGCGAGAAAGGAATCCGGTCCCTTCTCGATAACACATCCATCCTTGCGCAACGTCTCGATCTTGCCTCCAAGTCGTGTTGCTTGCTCAATGATAGTTATATTCAGAGTTCGTCCGTTCTCTACCGCCTTCTTTGCCGCGTAGTAGGCAGCGGACAACCCCGTTATTCCCCCGCCGATGATGACCAGATCCCGCGAACAGTTCATGTTACGCCCCTTCTTTCTCTAGCTCCCTATTGATCCAATTTCATAATCGTGTCGGCCAATACCGACATGAATTGTGGATCGTCGTTCAACATGCGAATGCGCTTGAAGCCAAGCTGCAAGTTCTGTGCATTCTGAAGTGCTTCAATGTCCAAATCATACAGGACTTCCAAATGATCGGATACGAATCCGATCGGTGCAGACAGCACCCACTTGGTTCCCTCGTCCGCAACAGTGGACAGCGTGTCTAATATATCTGGGCCAAGCCATGGTGTTGCAGTCTGGCCTGCACTTTGCCATGTAAAGCGCCATTGGCTATCCTTCAACCCACACTGCTTGGCTATAGCTGCAGCTGTTGCATTCAATTCATCTGGATATGGATCGTTCATCTCCAGTATTCGTGCCGGCAAGCTGTGGGCACTGAACAGCACCTCAACCGCTTCACGATCCACTCCTTCCTGTACGAATGCATCCAGCTGCTCATTCACTCGCTTCGCAAGCGCATCAATAAGTTCCGGATGCAGATGATAGCTATTCACACATTTCATCCGGATACCGTGCTTTTCCGCCTCTTCCTGAGCACGTTTATTGTAGCTGCCGACACTCATCACGGAGTAATGCGGAGCCAGTACAATACTGACGGCCTCCGTAATACCATCGTGCGCCATTGCTGCTACGCCGTCTTCTATATAAGGCTGAACATGCTTCAACCCTTGATAGCACATATACTGTACATTTGTATTTTCCGTGAGTCGATCCAAAGCAAGCTGCAAGCCAGCGACTTGGCGATCCGTATGCTCACGAAGTGGAAATACACCGCCTACAATTGCTTCATAGCGCTCTTGTAGTTCAGCAAGCTGCTCGGCAGAAGGCGGATTTCCTCTCCGGATGTGCGTGTAATAGGGTTCGATTTCTTCCATGCTGCGTGGTGTCCCGTAAGACATGACGAGGACGCCTACTCTTCTCTTACTCATGCGCCACCTCCATCGTGATTTACTGCCAAGTTCTATTTACGAGAAGCAATGGCTTCAGCCGAGTACGAGTGAACAAATTCCGTTAATTGCTTCAGCTTGTCTAGTGATGCCTCTGGGAATAGTCCGTGTCCAAGGTTGAATATATAACCTGGCTCCTTCACGCCTTCGTCTATAATATGAGCCGCTTCACGTTGAATAATGTCCATCGGACCGGTCAGCAGGTACGGATCAAGATTGCCTTGCACCGCATATTTGCCAGCCAAGCGCTTGCGACCTTCTGCAATCGACACACGCCAATCCAGTCCGATCACATCAGCCTTCAGCTCATGCAAATACGGCAGCAGCTCACCTGAGCTAACGCCTGGGAAGTAGATGCTTGGCACACCCAAATCAGATAATTCAGAATATATTCGTTCCATAACAGGGAGGACATATCTCACGTAATCACGTGGCGACAAGGAGCCCACCCAGCTGTCAAATAACTGGAATGCCTTGCCCCCATTCGCAATCTGAGCACGAATATAGCGAATAACCATATCGCCCAGCTTGTCCATAAGAGCGAACCATACTTCCGGCGCTTCATACATCATCGTCTTCGTCCGAATATAGGACTTCGATGGCCGTCCCTCAATGAGATAGCTCGCAATCGTGAACGGTGCTCCCGTAAATGTAATCAACGGTACGTTCAGCTCCGCGTCCAGTATCCGAATTGTCTCGAGAATATGCCCAAGATCTCCTTCTGGATCAACTGGCTTCAAGCGCTCAACATCCTTAGCAGTGCGGATCGGATTATGAATAACTGGACCAACCTGCGCTACAATATCGAAATCAATACCCATCGATGCGACTGGATTCATGATGTCTGAGTAGAGGATAGCGGCATCGACACCAAGCTTCTTCACTGGCATCATCGTCACTTCCGCAGCCAAGTCAGGCTGGCGGCATATTTCAAGTAAGCTGTACTTCTCCTTAATCTTGCGATACTCCGGATCATAGCGACCCGCCTGGCGCATATACCATACTGGCAAGCGATCTACTGATTGTTTGCGGCATGCGCGGATAAAACGATCATTATAAGTCATAGATACCCTCCGAACGAACGGTATTGTGCAAATTGTTACAACCTGACGCTTCCATTATGCCCGTTTTCCAGAACGACCACAACCAGACCATCTCTCGAAGCTATGACAATCTGTTGACAATCGACGTCCGGAAATGAACAGACTTTGACATTTTATCATACATGCCCCTCCTTTGCCGATATTCCACCACTTCTCTGCATTCATTCTGCGTATTCAAATTTGAACATGGACACATTCGAGACAACCTTACCTTCATAAAATTTATAATGTTGCACATCATATGCTCATGGATTAGGGACACATAGGAGGGACAGCACTTATGGACTGGCTTCAGCAGCTGAATGACGCATTTCATGATTGCGATGACTTAACCGTGCGTTCTTATGGTGACGGAGAAGTAACGCTATATTACTTTGATCGCCTACTTGATGGAAGGCAATTTCAACAAATTGTGACCTCTTTCTTCGAGGATAATCCAACGGATGTGAGCATTATGCGAATGTTGTCCACATGGCAAGCCGTCAATGAGCCTAGCCCAGCAGCAAGCGAACGCTGCTTCATCACTTCCGTATTGGAAGGTCAGATTGGTGCGGTATACCGTTCAAAACTGTATACCGTTGCCTCTGGAGGCGCCCCGACTAGACCCGTTGGCGCTACAGAGCGAGAAACCTTAATCACGGGCCCACACGACGCCTTCATCGAAGATGCGTGCACCAACATCGCTCTCTTGCGCCAGCGTTTGCGCACAACTCACCTCAAAGTGAAGCAAATAGACATCGGACACAAATGTACTCAATACGTTTACCTGGTTTACTTGGAAGGGAAAGTGGATAAGTCTGCACTTGAAGAAATCAATCGCCGACTGCAGTTCCTTCAAATGGATGAAGTGATGGATGGAAATACAGTTGCTAAACATTTGGAGAATTCGCCGTACTCATTTTTCCCACAGTGGTACGATACAGAACGGCCTGATGCAATTGCTAGTTGTCTATCGCTTGGCAAAATCGCGCTAATTACGGATAACAGCCCTTCCGTGATGGCGGCTCCTGCACGTTTCTTGGAATTTTTCGCATCAACAGGGGATGCATATGAGAGATGGCATTTCAGCGTTTTTATCCGCTTTCTGCGTTTAGCTGCCTTCATGCTTTCTATTATGTTTAGTGCTTTTTATGTGGCGGTTACAACCTATCACTATCAATTCATTCCGGCTACGTTGCTGAAGACCATTGTTAGTTCACGCTCGTCTGTTCCCTTTGACCCGATGATTGAGGCGCTGCTGATGGAATTTGTCATCGAGCTGCTTCGAGAAGCAGGAGTTCGGCTGCCGACGAAGATTGGACAGACTATCGGTATCGTAGGCGGTCTCGTTATTGGACAAGCCGTTGTTCAAGCTGGACTAGCCGGGAATGTACTTATCGTCTCTGTTGCGGCCGGTGCGTTGTCCTCCTTCATCGTGCCGAATTATACCATGGAGACCTCACTGCGCCTGCTGCGCTTTGTTGCGATTCTGTTAGCCGGCTTTCTTGGCTACTTCGGGCTGATGGTGTTCTTCATCGTCTTCATTGTGCACCTATGCCATCTGCGCAGTATCAATCGGGAGTATATCTACTTAAATGGAGTGCCCTTTTATATGTTCTTGTCCCGATCCCTAATGCCGCAATCTGTGGCGCACCCAGCAACTGATGTTGTGGCGGGTGACGGAAGTAAACATGAGATGAAATCGGAGGTGCAGTCTTGTCACCAACATGCAAAGCCTGGGGAGTAGGTATTCTCATCTATATGGCACAGCGCGGGGTTATGTTTTTTCAATTGCCTAACCTTATGGCACAGCAATTTGGAACGAACAGCTGGATTATGATTCCGGTTTTTTACTTGCTGTCTCTGCTTCACATTATCGTGATGTACTATGGGATGCGAAGACAAGAATTTCGATCCATCCCTCAGCTCATAACGGAGCAGCTGCCTAAGTATGTGGCTGTCCCTCTTCTCACCTTTATTGGCATCCAGTTCATTAGCATCGTGTATATTGTGATTCACTCCTACACCCTTGTATTTCAATATACGAACGATACTTCTGTGAGCATTAATACACTGAGCTTAATCGTATTGGGGACGGCGTTATATTGTGCATGGCTCGGCCCTTATACGATGTCCAAAGCTTCTATTATTTTTCTGGCGCTGACATGCTGGTCTATCGGATTGGAGCTGTTGCAGTTCACCGATTTCCAGATTGCAAGACTTACACCATTTATCTTTTATCAAGCCCAGCCAACAGCAAAAGGCATCGGAGAAATCATGAGTTCGTTCTTCGGGTTTGAGCTATTAATGATGATGGCTCCGCTGCTGGATAACAGGACGAAATGGTTCCGATCCGTGCTCCTATTCAATGGATTCGTAGCTGCCTACTATCTCATGTACTGCTTGCTAGTCCAGGGCATGCTTCCGCTGCATCAATCCAGTACAATGCGATATCCGGTGCTTCGACTATACGGCGGCTCCCGATTGACAGCATTAGAGAACATTACCGACTTGCTATTTATTTTCATGATGTTCTCAGCTGTTGTCTCTGCCGCGATGTACATATGGAGCGCCTCGCGAGCCATCATGCAATATCAGTTGCAGGAATGCAAACGGCCAGTATTCCTTCTGTTAGGACTGTTGTGTGCGCTGCTTCTGCTTGCTCCCGTTTCAGTTGAACAGTTCAACATTGTTAACGAGATCATCGCTTACGGAGACTGGATTCTTATTTTCACCCTCATTATGCTGTATTGGATACTACCAGTCCGGAATGATAAGACGCGCTCTGCCATGCAGCACGAAGATACGTCCATGCACGAATCCGCCTGCCCACAGCCGTGAACTGGAGGTTATCACATGAAGATTATACCCACTAGAAAGCTTGTCTTGACTGGGATCATCTTGAGTACCTGGATTGCAACAACCGGATGCCAGCAGAAGATTATTGTCAATGAGGCTGGTTTCATTCAGACGATTACCGTCGACACCGGAACGAAACAGCCCTACGAATATGGCATCAGCTTTCCTCAAGAAGCCAATGGAAAAAAGTCAATCATATGGAACTCGATTTTGGAAGCACCGGACTTCCAAGGAGCAATGAATCATTTCAATTTATTGACGCAATCTCAGCTCGTGGTTGGACAATTACGCAACATCTTATTCGGCGAAGAGGTCGGGAAACAAACGGTGAATGCCATTCGACATCTCGTCTATGATTCGAAGTTCCCGCTCACTTCTAACCTGCTCATGGTACGGGGCAAGGCGAACTCTATCCTCCAAGCACCGAAGGAAGAGCTGAATCTGCCACTATATCAATTGCTGATGAAGCTTCACAAAAACAAAAATTTAACCTTGTCCTCGCTCTTCAACTTTATCCGAGATGATCTGGATGACGGAATTGAGCCTATCTGTTCGATTGCGAGGTTCGATAATAATAATGTATCTATTCATGGAATGGCATTATTCCGTAATGGAAATTGGGTCGCAACCATACCTGAGGAGGATGTCAACTTTATGCTCACTATGCGTCATAACCGGATGACTGCCCCACTGTATATCGCTGAGAAGCATCTTAACACCACCCAGCCGCTTATTATTGAGAACGCTCAAGTCAGAAGGGAAATTCGAGTCCTTCGAACAGATCCCCATCCAGAGGTGGAAATCGTGCTTACCATCAAAGGAGCCACCACCTCTTCATTGAACGAGCTCGGCAACAATAAAGTCGGCACTTCAACAAACATTGCCAAAGAGCTTCAGCGCAAGTATGAGCAAGTCATTCACTTTCTGCAGGAGAATCGGACAGATTGCCTCGGAGTAGGCATGCATGTGCGCAATAAAATCGGGTACCCCGCTTTTAAAGGGGAAGAATGGCCGGAGCGATTTGCGAAATCCAACATACGGTGCACAGTGAGTTTCACGAAAATTAACGAGGTGTAAGATTGATCGGCACGACACCTTTCAATATGACAACATTGTTATAGTACAATATGGTATACTGATACCAGTTGCTGGCACATCGGACGGACCGTGACCTAAGAAAGTGGTGAACAGGATATATGCAGCAATGGAAACTAAATCTCATCATTTTATGGTTCGGTTCATTTCTTGCCATGGCGGGAATGACCATGGTAACACCGTTTCTCGCTTTATATTTGCAGCATGATATCGGGCTAACCGATACCCATCAAATCGCACTCTGGTCGGGTTTTATATTTGCTGCGAACTTCTTCACTTCATTCATCTTCCAGCCAATCTGGGGGAAATTTGCCGACAAGTACGGTCGTAAAGTAATGCTGCTCCGCTCTGGATTCGGAATGGCGGCAGTAACCGCGTTAATGGGGCTAGCGCAGACACCTTGGCACCTCCTGCTGCTGCGCATGCTGAACGGAACCATTTCCGGGTTCAATCCTGCCGCCGTTGCCCTCGTATCGTCAACGACACCGAAGGAACGAATGGGCTTCGCAATGGGTGTGCTTCAATCCGGCGTTGTTGCCGGATCTATCTTGGGTCCACTGATTGGCGGCGTTCTAGCCGATTGGGTCGGATATCGCCCTATCTTCTACATTACAGGCACCTTGCTCTTCCTCGCGACCTTGCTGACGATGTTCATGGTGAAGGAATCATTCGATCGCGAGAAGGCAACCGACGCAGCCGAAAAGTCTGTACTCGAGGGCTTCAAGGAATTGGCTCGCATCCCGCAATTGAAGTCGTTATTGGCTGTAACCTTCCTACTTCAATTTGCAATGCTCAGCCCCATGTCGCTGCTTCCGCTCTATGTACAAGAGCTGCATGGGTCACAGAAAGATCTTGCGCTGCTCGCGGGCATTGTCAGTGCGGTTACCGGGCTATCCAATATGATATGCTCGCCAATACTCGGGAAGCTTAGTGATAGGATCGGGTCGCATCGCATCTTGACCGTCTGTCTTATTGGTGCAGCCTGCTCCTTAATCCCTCAGGCATTCGTCAATCAAGTATGGCAGCTTGCTGCCGTACGATTCGTGCTTGGCATATTTATGGGAGGTCTTCTCCCTTCCGTCAACTCGCTTATTCGCAAATATACGCCTGACGGAATGGAAAGCCGAGCTTACAGCTTCAACAGCAGCACACTGGCACTAGGCAATATGGTTGGGCCAATCGTCGGAGGACTGGTCTCCGGCGTGATCGGAATAGAGGGAATCTTTATTATGTCGGGAGCGTTATTGCTTATCAATACTGTGTGGACTCGCTTCTCGTTGTACGGCAGTACACGTGCACAAGTCCGTCCGTAGTGTTAGCGAAGCACGTGTTCCATTTGAGTAGTCGTTCATAAGCAGCTCAAGAATAGGTCACAGCAGCATGCCAGTTACCTCAATAGGCTTCAGACATAACGAATATCGCCAACAAGACCCAGGGATGCCCTGGGTCTTGTTCTATATTAGACTCGCCACCGAGCTTCGCTCTACGAACTCAAAACGCGCAGTACGCTGCTCTGGAATCGCTTCTGGCTGCATTATGCGGGTATAGCAAGCCTGGAACATGGCAGCACCAGCCTCTTCGTTGCGATAATCAATCGAAGTTACGCCGATTACTGCCGCCATAGGGAAGTTCTCACAGCTTATCAGGGACAGATGTTCCGGTACATAAATGTCCCGCTTCCTTCCCTCCAATATAATCCCAGCCGCAACTTCATCGCCAGAAGCAATAATAGCGGTCGGACGATTATCCATGGCAATCCACCTCTGCAGCACCTCAGCCCCATGCTGTATATTACTGCTTCGATAGAACATCCAATCCTCATCAGGTGTTACACCAACATCCCGCAGGGCATCCATATAGGCCTGCAAGCGGATTGAACTATTGTAGCTATACTCCCTACAGACTGATATCCCGATATGTCGATGACCTTTATCGATTAGATAGCGCATGGCATAGCTGTAGCTTCCATAGTAATCGAAGCTGATCGAGCTGATCGGGCGATTGCCAGCATGCTCTAACGACACAATCGGCCCATAGTGTGCGTACTCCTCAATCGTATCCCATGATAAATCCTTCGATACAATAATCAGTCCGTCAATTTGTCTACGCTTCAACATATGAAGCGCGCGCAGCTCTTCTTCCTCGTTATAATCCGTTTGAAAAAATACGAGGTTATATTTATGTTTCAGCGCTTCATCTGCCAATCCCGTCATGAAACTGGAGAAGAAAGGCATATCCATGCACGGAAGCAGGATGCCAATCATCTGTGTTCTCCCTTTGACTAGATGAACCGCATTGAAATTTTGACTGTAATCAAGCTGCTCGACCACCTGCATGACGGCCTCACGCTTCTCCTGACTCACATAGGGATGATTGTTCAATACACGGGAGACCGTGGTGACGGATACCCCCGATAGCTCCGCAATCTGCTTAATATTCGCCATATACGTAATCCCCCTCATTCATCCATCGCACTCTTTATTATAACGCATGGTAACCGTTGTCTGAAAAAAAGTAAAAAAAGCTTGCTATGAAATGCATTTCATCTGTTACGTTATAGCTGTAGCCGTTATCTGCTGGCGTAACCGATGCATGTGATGAAGCACGTACAGCATTGCTTCGTCTCATGGAAGAGGGCGTTACGGCAGAACGGCTCGCAGCCGAGCAGCATGAAGAAGGAGAGAGAAATGATGACAAGAAGCATCGTATTTTTTGACATAGACGGAACATTATTGAATGAACAGAAGCGGATCGATCCTTCTACGAAGCAGGCTATCACACAGCTCCAGCAGTCCGGCATATATACAGCGATTGCAACCGGCCGCTGTCCTGCATCCTTCAAGTGGGTATGCGAGGATCTCAATATCCAATCCTTCGTGTCCATGAACGGACAGTATGTCGTCTTTGAAGGACAAGTTATCCATGATAATCCAATTCCAGCTGCTGAAGTTGACCGCTTAACTACAATGGCTGACGAGCGCAACCATCCTCTCGTCTACTTGCAGGCAGATGCCATGCAGAAGTCCATGAAGCAGAATACATTTACCGAGGCGCTGAAGCAGTTCCAAATCGAGCGGCTGCCTGTTCGTCAGGCCAGTGATTCAAATAAGCCCGTGTACCAAATTTTATTATTCTGCAATGAGCAGGATGGAATGGAATACGCCGCACACTTCCCTGATTATCAGCAGCATCGCTGGCATACCCACGCAGTAGACTTTCTACATGCCGATACAACAAAAGCTGTTGGGCTGCAAAAGATGATCGAGCATGCCGGATTTTCTCGGGAGCATTGCTATGCTTTTGGCGACGGCACGAACGATATTGAAATGCTACAATTCGTTGGCACTGGTGTGGCGATGGGGAACGCATCCGATGATATTCAGATGCATGCTAATTATGTAACATCCTCAAATAATGAAGACGGAATTCGGAATGGTCTGCAAGCGATTGGTCTCATTTAGCACATAAATGAACACCCCTCCGGCATGCAGGCCGGAGGGGTGTATGTTCTGTTCTTAGATTACTATGATTTCTTATACAATGTGCAGCAGGTTCAAGAATACGAGCAGAATGACAATCGGAATGACATAACGCAACAGCATCACATATAGGGCAAGCCCCTTCTGCCACCATGCTGCTTCTGTACGGAACTCCTCCTTCAACCGATCCTTAGGGAATCGATAGCCGACGAATAATGCGATTAGCAGTACGCCGAGCGGCATCAAAATATTCGTTACTGCGTAGTCAGCAGCTTCGAAGATCGTCAAGCCGAATAGCTGAACTTCGGACAGTACGCCGAAGGACAACGCAGAAGGCACACCAGCCAAAAAGATCAAGATACCGAACAGCACACTTAGCCGTTTGCGATTGATTTTATTCCCGCGCGAGAAGCCCGACACCAAGATTTCCAACATCGAAAATGCGGAAGTCAATGCCGCGAATAAGAAAAGCGCCAAGAATAACGTAATAAAAATTCCGCCGTAAGGCATTTGCTCGAACAGTGCTGGAAGCGTGCCAAACAGCAGACCTGGACCTTCCTGCGGCTTCATCCCCAATGCGAACAACGCTGGAAAAATCGCGATTCCCGCCATAATCGAAGTCAACACGTTCAAGCTAACGACCGACGTCGCAGATTTCACCAACGACTCCTTCTTGTTCAGGTAAGAGCTGTATGTGACCATAACAGATACACCGACACTGAGGCAGAAGAAGGACTGTCCCAGCGCATTCAGAATAGCTTGTCCGGTCAGCTTGCTGAAGTCCGGCATAAGGAAGTACTCAAGCCCTTCCGTCATACCCGGAAGTGTCAGCGATCGAAGAATGAGGACAAGAAACAGGATGAACAGCCCTGGCATCAAGATGCGGCTTGCTCGCTCAATGCCTGATTTAATCCCTTGACCGACGACGACAATCGTAATCAGCATGAAGGATAGCTGCGCCATGACTGCAGTCCATGGATTGGAGACTGTCTGTGCAAACAGCTCATCATAATTTCTGCCTTCTACGAGCAATCCCCCTACAATACCACGGGCCAAATAAAGTAGAATCCAGCCGCCTACTACACTGTAGAAGGAGAGCAGCAGGAAACAAGTTCCCATTCCTAAATATCCTGTCCAATGCCAACGCGTGCCCGGCGCAATTTCTTTATATGCACCGATTGCTTCCTTGCCTGTTCCACGACCGATCACAAATTCTGCAATGAGCAGCGGCAAGCCAATGCCTAATGTAAAAATAAGAAACAGAAGTAAAAATGCCCCGCCACCGCTAGTGGCGACGACATTCGGGAACTTCCATATCGCTCCGAGGCCAATGGCCGATCCCGCCGAGGCCAATATAAATCCAATCTTCGAAGTCCACTGCTCATTACCCTTCATGAATTCCTCCTGCAACCGTTCTTTCTCGTTGTCATCATCTCAACTTGCTTGTTGCCTAATCTGTGATTGTTGTACCTTAGAACGGAAGCCAATTCATTCCGTGCAAAAACACAATACCTACGATAATTGGCAGAACGTAGCGCAGCAGCACTACATATAACATTAGCCCCTTATGCCACATTGATGGCATCGTACTCCATTCTTCCTTCAATCGCTCCCGAGGGTATCGGAAGCCGACAAATAAGGAAATAAGCAGTACCCCTAGTGGAAGCATCACATTCGTTACCGCGAAGTCTGCCCACTCGAATACATTCTTGTTCAACCATGTCAGCTCGCTGCCTATTCCGAACGACAGTGCAGATGGCACGCCGAGCAAGAAAATAATCGTGCCAAACAACCAGCACATTCGCTTTCTACGTACCGCATCTTGATGCGAGAAGGCAGCGACAACGATCTCAAGCAGCGAGAACGCTGATGTTAGTGTTGCGAACAGGAACAAAGCGAGGAAGACCGCTATAAATATACTGCCGTATGGAAGCTGCTCGAATACATTTGGCAAAGTCACGAACAGCAACCCTGGCCCGTCCACTGGCTTCATCCCCAACGCGAACAATGCAGGGAAGATGGCGATTCCCGCCATGAATGAGGTCATCACATTTAGGCCAACGACAGACAGTGCAGGCTTGCCAAGCGATTCCCCCTTCTTCAAATAGGAGCTGTAGGTCACCATACAAGATCCGCCTACGCTCAAGCAGAAGAACGACTGCCCTAGTGCATTCAGCAGCGCTTCCGAGGACAGCTTGCTGAAGTCAGGCTTCAAAAAGTATACAATACCTTCATACATTCCAGGCAGCGTCAAGGAACGCACAATCAGCACCAGGAACAACACGAACAATCCTGGCATTAATATACGGCTTGCACGCTCGATGCCCGCCGTTACCCCTTTGGACACGACGATTATCGTCAACAGCATAAAGGCGCCCTGTGACAGCACCGCAAACCACGGATCTGCTGAGGTTTGCGAGAATAACTGCCCATAATCACGTCCGTTCTCCAGCAATGTGCCGCTCATTGAACGAAGAAAATAAAGTACAATCCACCCGCCTACTACACTATAAAAGGAAAGCAGCAGCGAGCATGTTGCCATCCCGAGATATCCGATCCAGTGCCAACGGCTGTTCGGCGCCAGATCCCGATAAGCGGACACGGCTTCCTTGCCTGTTCCACGACCGATAAGAAATTCGGCAAGGAGCAGCGGAAGACCGATACCGAATGTAAACAAAATAAATACAAGAAAGAAGGCTCCGCCGCCGCTCGTTGCGACTACATTTGGAAACTTCCATATTGCCCCGAGACCAATAGCGGCTCCGGCAGAAGCCAGTATGAATCCTAGCTTGGACGTCCATTGTTCTCCCGATTTCATATCATGATCCATCCTTCATTGTCTAATTGCTGTCACATATTATAACATAAGAAGGAACGGCTTCACGCATGATTTTAGGGCTTCGGCTGCGGAATTCACACACCAAATTACGGTTATCGAACAATCGCGAGCGCCAAGCCGTCATAGGCAGGCAGCAGCGTGCTGATCAGGCGTTCATCCTGAGCAATTCTCTCATTGAAGAGACGCATAGCCTGTACAGCTGGCCCTTGCTTGGATTCATCGAGGGTGCGTCCACGCAGCATCAAGTTATCTCCTGCAATAATGGCGCCCGGTCTAGCCAGCCGTATTGCATACTCCAAGTAGTTCGGGTAGTTCCCTTTGTCCGCATCAATAAAGAAGAAGTCAAATCTTGCCTGCTCCTTCTCTAGCTCAGCCAAGGCGTTCATCGCTTCACCGACTCTATATTCCACTTGACTTCCATATCCCGCTTCTATCAAGTTGTTCTTGGCAATATCCGCATAATCCTGACGCAATTCAAGCGATACCAGCTTGCCGTCTGACGGCATTCCGCGAAGCAGACAGCAGCCGCTATAACCGCCTAGGGCTCCAATCTCCAGTACATCCTTGCCCCCTGACATACTTACAAGCATGGTCAGCAATCTTCCGTACCCTTCGTGTACGGATATATCAGGCAAGCCATGTTGCCGAATATTTTCCTTAATCTTCTCTAACTCATGATCCTTCTTATAGAGCTGTTCCAAATATGTTTCAACCGCTTCATTAGACATTTTCACAACCTCCTGCTTTTTATGATATGATGAATGCCATATGAGTACAAGTCAGACGAGAAAACGGAGTTGAATGAGAACAATGAATCGACCTTGGTCGTTAATCGCAACTACGCCGATGGGACTGGAATCCGTCGTCGCACGCGAATTGCAGCAACTAGGATATGAAACCCAAACCGAGAACGGACGCGTCAATTTCACTGGCGGCCCGCTGGATGTGTGCCGCGCCAATTTATGGCTGCGCTCCGCGGATCGCATACTTATTAAGATGGGACAATTCCCTGCCCGCACCTTCGATGAGCTATTTGAAGGAACCAAGGCCATTGACTGGCATGATTGGATTCCGGCTCACGGCGAATTCCCGGTTGATGGACGCTCACACAAATCCCAGCTGTCCAGTGTGCCTGCCTGCCAAGGCATCGTGAAGAAGGCAGTTGTTGATAAATTAAAGCAGCAGTACCATATTGAGTGGTTTGAGGAAACAGGGCCGTTATACCGGATTGAGGTATCCCTGCTTAACGATATCGCTACCATTACATTAGACACAACAGGGCCTGGACTCCATAAGCGTGGGTATCGCAAGCAGCTGACTGGGAAAGCCCCGCTCAAAGAAACAATGGCCGCTGCACTTGTTCAGCTTAGCCGCTGGAATCCAGAGCGGCCGCTGTATGACCCATTCTGCGGCTCCGGCACACTGCTCATCGAAGCAGCTATGATTGGATGGAATGTAGCTCCCGGACTTCGCCGCACCTTCTCCAGTGAAGCATGGTCCGTCATCGGCGAATCATACTGGGAAGAAGCACGAGATGAAGCATTCGATGCTGTTCGGGACGATATTGAACTGCAGATCATGGGCTCTGACATTGATCCGGAAGCGATTCGCCTAGCTGAAGCAGCAGCGAAGAGCGCAGGCTTCGGTCGTGAGATCCAGTTCCGTGTTGCATCGGTTGCACAGGCTAAGCCTACCGGAGATTACGGCGTCATTTTGACGAACCCGCCGTACGGGGAACGATTAAGTGAGCAGGAAGAAGTCGACCGCATGATCCGCCAGCTCGGCTTCGTCTATAAGACGCTTCCGACATGGTCGATGTTCGTCATCAGTCCAAACCGCCAGTTCGAACATCGAATCGGCGATCCAGCAACGAAGCGCCGCAAGCTGTTCAACGGCAATATCGAATGCCAGTTCTATCAATACATGGGCCCGCTCCCACCACGCAAGCCGCGTCCGGAGCAACAGTCTTAAATTTAATCGGAGGCCGCTCTATCCAATCGAGTTGTACATCACTCGATTAGGATAGGGCGGCTTTTTTTATCGAATCCATCGGATAGAAACGTTGACGAAAATACCTCCATTTTTAAATAATTGGTAAATATATAAACGAAGTCCACTACTGTAACAGGTACCTTCTTTTTCAATTATTACATTATCGTAAAATCTGGTATGATGAAGATTGTTTGAATAAGTAGAAGTACAGAAAGGATGGAAGTATGAATTCGTCAATGTATGGCTCGTACCACAACTCAAGCCGTCGTCTTTCTTTCTCGTCCATATTCGGACGATTCGATATGGTATGGTTCATTGTCTTCATGATGTGGAAGCTGTTTTGGTTCGATCGAACGCTATCGATTCCCTATATGACAATGACCACGCCTGACTTTTTCGTTGCACTTGGCGCGGTTATCCTTATCGCCGGTTGGACGTTCTGGCTGTCCAAGCGCTGGCGTACAATAGTACTGCTTGTGCTCAATGTACTACTTACAATTCTTATCTTTTCCGACTTGGTATACTTTCGCTATTTTCAAGACTTCATCACAGTACCGGTTCTGCTGCAAGCTGGACAAGTTAGTTCGCTTGGCGACAGTATCGCATCCTTGATCCATATCGGGGACATCTGGCTATTCATCGATTGGATCATCGTTATTCCATTAACGATCATGTATTTCAGAGTACTGTCCAAGGAACGCCGGGAACATCGGAGTGGATACTCGCTTAGCAGTGAACGGCGCCGTCGACCGGCATGGGTGAGTCGCTTAATCACCTATATTCTTAGCCTTGTCATAGGCGCATTAATGATGGCTGTGCCGATACATCAAGCAACGACAACATGGGCATCCGGCGTCTTCTCGAGCAATTGGTGGAATGCTTCCATCTATAACATAACAGGGCTGTTCGGATTTCATGGATATGATGTGTACCGCTATGCGGAATTGAAATGGTTCGGCGGAAATAAGCTTAGCGAAGAAGAACTGGATAAGGCGCAGCATTGGTTCGACGATCACCGTGCGAAGCTGCAAGGCCCGCCTGCCTCTTTCGGAAAATATAAGGGCAGCAATGTCATTATTGTGCAGGCAGAAGCTTTTGAGAATTTTGTTATCGGCAAGTCCTTCAACGGACAAGAGATTACACCGAATTTGAACAAGCTGTTGAAGGAGAGCATGTACTTCAGTCGTTTCTCCCATCAAACCGGACAAGGACGGACATCAGATGCAGACTTTGGAGTGAACGCAAGCCTTCACCCATTGCCAACCGGATCTGTCTTTATCCGTTATCCAGATCAAACGTATGATTCGCTGCCATCTATTCTGAAATCGTCAGGATATTCCACTGGTGCATATCATGCCTATGATGCGGGGTTCTGGAATCGATATATTATGTACAGCAATATGGGATACGACACCTTTATGAGCCGTACCGATTATAAGATTGACGAGCCACTTGGGTGGTCACTTGGTGATAAGTCATTCCTGCACCAATCCGTAGCGCACATGGCTGACGGCAAATCTCCATTCTATAGCTTCCTTATTACGCTGACCAGCCATCATCCGTACAAGCTGCCAGCAGATAAACAGGAGCTGAATGTCGAGCCATATCAGGACACGATCTTTGGCGACTATTTGCAGGCTATCCATTACGTAGATGCAGCACTGGGCGAAATGATTGAAGATTTGAAGCAGCGCGGTCTATGGGATAAGACAATTTGGATGATGTACGGGGATCATGATAATTCGATTGAAGATCGCGAACCGCTTGCTCGCATGCTTGGACATGAGATCAGTGATTTCGATATGCTTGAAATGAAAAACCAAGTGCCACTTATCGTGCACTTGCCTGATGGAGCAAATGCAGGTACCTATGATACCGTGAGCGGTCAGCTAGATGTTGAGCCGACGCTCTTGCATTGGCTCGGAATCGATGCAAGCGATAAGCACCTCATGGGGCAAAATCTGCTGAACTCAGCAAATCGCTTAGTCGTCTTCCGTAATGGCTCATTCACAAACGGCAATATATATTATGTACCGTCAGCTGACGGACTGCTCGAACACGGTACCTGCTATGATTATGGGACACGCCAGCCAACTGATGTAGCTGCGTGCCAGCCATTCGCGGCAGAAGCGCAGAACCGACTTCACATCTCAGATCAGATCATTATGAACAACGCAATTAAACAATTGCGTGAACGCAAGAAATAAAATAAACAACGAAAAGAGCCGCTGCATCATCGCAAGCGGCTCTTCTTATATCTTCTTGCTGACCGTGAACCAAGGTGCACAGACATTATGTAGTGCAGTGTTTACAGTAAATCCTCCTGCTCCAACAGCTTATCAACCTTGCGTCGTCTGCGCTTCTCCTTCAAGCGGTAGTCCCGCTCCTCTTTGCGAAGCGCCTTCGAGATGGACAGACACATCCCGAGCAGAATGACGGCAAATGGCAGGGCTGTAAGAATGGATGCGGTCTGCAATGCCTCCAAGCCGCCTCCGAGCAGCAGGACAACTGCGATAAGGGACTGGAATAAACCCCATGCAATTTTAATCAGCGCACTTGGATTCGGATTCCCGTTCGTCGACATCATGCCGAGCACGAAGGTTGCGGAATCTGCTGATGTAACGAAGAAGGTAATAATCAGCAGCGTCGCCAGAATGGCAATATAACTCCCAAACGGCAGAGCATCCAGTGTTACAAACAATGCTGACGTAATGTCCGCTTTGACCGACTCTACGATTGGGAGTCCATCGAACATTTCCAACTTTAGCCCCGTAGCGCCGAATACCGAGAACCAAATAAAGCTGAATCCACTTGGCAACAGCATCGTTCCTAGTACGAATTCCTTAATCGTTCTCCCCCTGGAGACACGCGCAATAAAGGAACCAACAAATGGCGCCCACGCTATCCACCACGACCAATAGAACAAGGTCCAGCTTGCTACCCAGGAATCTTCTGTGAACGGCGTCAGCCGCAGACTCATCTGAATAATATTTTGCAAGTAACCGCCAAGCGTCGTCGTAAAGGAATCAAAAATAAAGGATGTTGGACCCAGCAGCAAAGTGAACAAGAGCAAGCCTAACGCAATAAGTAAATTCGTATTGCTGAGAATACGAATTCCCTTGTCCAGTCCCGACACTGCAGAAGCAAGGAACAACACCGTTACAATCGCAATAATGATGACCTGCACCGTTGCATTGCTCGGAATACCGAATGTGTGGGCAAGTCCACCATTAATTTGCATCGCACCGAGACCTAGCGATGTTGCTACCCCGAAGGCCGTTGCAATAATCGCCAATATGTCGATCGTCTTACCGATCGGCCCCTTTACCCGATCGCCAAGCAATGGCTCAAAAGTCCAACTGATCAAGCCATTATGGCCTTTTCGGAACGTAAAATAGGCGATTCCCAGCGAGACGAGCGTATAAATGCCCCAAGGATGCAATCCCCAATGGAAGAAGGAGTAGCGAAGCGCTTCATTCGCAGCACCAGGTGTCATTCCTTTCAGCGTTGGCGGATTTATGTAATGGCTGATGGGTTCGGCCACCCCCCAGAATACGAGCCCGATCCCCATACCTGCACTGAACAGCATGGCGAACCAAGAAATATTAGAGTACTCCGGATCATCATCATCACTGCCTAGTGTAATATGTCCAAACTTGCCAAATGCAAGATAAAGACAGAATACTAAAATGATTAGCGCCGTAATCAGGTAGAACCATCCAAACCGCTCTGTCGTAAATGACAAGGCTGCGCTAGATTGCGTGGATAAGCTCTCCGGGGACAGGAAACCCCAAATAACAAACGCTAAAATAACTACTACTGATATACCAAATACCATAACCTCACTCCCAGATGCTAAGACTTGATGTCGGCGATGGAAGGGCAAAAAAATCCCAGACATAGTCCGGGACAAGAACAAACATCATGACGATAAAGACAATAAATTGCGTACACCTATCCCTCAAAGGAATCCAGTTGGTCTGCACCAATGGAATTCAACCGGGATTGCTCCGCTGCAAGCATTTCTTCAGCTAATTGGACCGGATGTGGATTATCGCTGTCTGCGGCCTGTAGTACGGCACGCTCAGCGTGTTGAAGAGATTGCTCCGCCTGATAGACGGATTGGTCCGAAGGATGTGACATTGCTTGAGATACAGCGTTGTGCGCTGTCTTGACTGCGTTCTGCGCTTGCGAAATCGGGTTTTGCGATTGCAAGCTTGAGTCATATTTGGACATGCTGCGAGCCTCCTGCGCCAGAGTATGGACTGTTCCCAACAGAGAGTAGTTGTCTCCAACGATTAGGATATCGCTTCGCAGCTTTTTCTATGCGGTTAAAAACTTACTATTTCACAAAAGGCTTCGCCTTCTCGATAGCTTCATCCTCCGTCGGAGCGATTACGTATCGTCCGTTGATAAAGATGAACACTCGCTTGGCACAATGCCCACAGTATGACTTACAGCCAATCTTGATATCCGCTTCCGGATCTAGACCTTTGACTTTCGGCAAAAAAGTCTTCATTTTGATATGCCGACATTTATCACAAATACGAATATCGTTCGCCATTGTTCTTCACTCCGCTTTACCCCATTGTCTTGTTGTACTTTCGCAATGAAATTGTTGCGTTCGCCAACCTCTATGTCATTGTACGGGAACCTGGGGCGAGAAGCAACCTTTTGCGTCACATTCCGTCATTTTAGGTTCGGATCTTCATACTTTAGGGCACGTTTGGAAAACCAAGGCAGCAGAATTAAGGTGAGAATAATGTCATCAATAGGCATAAATGGAATCAAATCTACCGGAATCAACCAGTAGATAACAATTGCACCTACAAATACTGCCTTCTCCCAAAAAGGAACACGCTTCGATGCCAGTAATCTTGGCACCGAACTGAGAAGCAGCCACAGCCTCTGCCAAGACCGCTTAGGACGTGGTCGCCGTTGTGGACTGCGTGGAGTTGGATTCGCCAATGGTTACACACCTCCTGCTGTTAGTGTGCGTAGCGAATCAGAGATCATACAGCAGCAAGCAGCAATGCCCTTGCGTGTCCTTCATTATCGTTGCCTTCGCTATGGAAGCAGCGCTTCCTTCAAGATAGCGGCGACTTCCCGATACATTCCATCGAAGTCATCGAGCGGTAGTGGACTAATACCGTTGCCAACTTCAATCGTGAAACCAGGCTTCCTGTAGCGCTGTATGAACCAATCCTTATAGCCTGCATCGCTGCCTGACAACTTCACTGCCCGATATCCGCTGGCCTTCTGGAATCGTTCTGCCCACGCTAAGGATTCATCTGGTTCGAAATCACGATAGTTCCAATATATTTCCTGTCCTTGCGTATGGAAGGACAGAGCTAGTTCAAATGGAATCCGCTCGGATAACCCCGCCAGCGCAGCTGCTTCCGGCTCAGACAACGGTCTCGTCCCACCATAGTTGAGAGGTGCTGGCGAATACACACCCCTTCGGGCTTGTTCTTCCTCCCAAAAGGCAGGGAACTGATCATTGAGATCAATCCCGCGAATATTGGCTTTCCAACGATGGAATCTGCGAGAGCCTTGATTCCATTCCATAATCGAATTGTAGAACGGGTGATTCGGGGAGATTCCTTCTTGCACAAGCTCTACCCCATCAGGATTCGTCATCGGTACGATCCACAATGTCGTCCGCTCATACGCAGCAAGGGGATCCCACCCGTTCCATGCCCCGCCACTGTCGTAGGCTCTTGCATAATCTTCGGCAAATTGCATCAGTAGCGCCGATGTAATCCATTCATTCGCATGTACAGAACCATTCGCATGTACGGGCACAGTACCGTTGCCGATTACAATTGCGGGAATCGGCTTCCCCAGCACACTCATTCCGATCTGCTCAACGCGGACGAAGGGATAACTGTTCTGCAAATGATGAATGTCTCGTACTAACTGGCCATAACCGTATTCAGTGGTCTTCCTCTCCCATTCCCTACTCCACTCGAAAGGAATTAGCATCAATTGCCCTTGTATGATTCTCCTCGGATCAATGGTTGGATTCGCTTCGGCGAGTCGCTGTGTCGATACTTGGAATCGCTGAGCGATATGATAGAACGTGTCTTTTGCCTGCACAACATACTTATTAAACGGAAGCTCCGGAATATCAATTACTTGTCCGGGAATTGCGTATCCCTCTAAGCGCAGCTGAGGGTTGGCGTTCATCAACGCATGCAGTTGGATGCCGTAACGTGCACATATACGAAGATAGGTATCCCCTTTTTGCACTAGATAAGGAACAGCCACGATTGTCGCTCCTCTCCCAATTCGTTATTGGTTGAGCATATGCGACGGGATAGAGGTTCATAACTTCAAGGATGATCATCCCTAGGTCGTAACACAGAGAAGGCGTTCCTATCTGGCAGACTATCTGCTCAAAGGAACGCCCTCAAATATCATGATCATATATAAGTTCATGAATCTCATTGAATGATTTTGGATTACATGATTTTAGGAATTTGCCAAATGACTGGAGTAGCCTGAATCTGCTCGCCAAGCCACTGGCGGGCGATATTCTGGAATATTTCCGGATCGCCGCTGCAGAAAAACTGATGAACCGGTACTGCTTCCGTATTCGCCAACTGGCTTTTGTCCTGCAAAATCGTACTGATCTCGCGAGCTGTCTCTTCCGCTGAGTTTATTAATTGTACCTTAGGCCCAATCGCATCTTGGATAGAATCGGACAGGAATGGATAATGGGTGCAACCTAAAATGAGAGTATCAATAGGTACATTCTGCAACTGTTCGAGTGACTCGCGTACAACATCAGAGGTCGATTCACTGTTTCTGAACATCCCTCTCTCAACAAGAGGAGCTAGACGAGGACAAGCTTGACTGACTACTTCAACATGAGGAGACAGCCGCTTCAATGCTTGTTCATATGCGCCACTGCGGATTGTGCCTTCTGTTCCGATAACACCGACATAGCCGCTATTGGTAGCGGACAGCGCCGCACGGGCACCTGGATGAATGACTCCGATTACAGGAATGGACACGTAAGCTCGAATATATTCCAATGCTACGGCTGTCGCTGTATTGCATGCAATTACGATCATTTTAGGTTGAAATTGAATAAGATAATCTACGATTTGACGGGTGAACAGCCTTACTTCCTCGGCAGTACGAGGACCATAAGGCGAACGGGCTGTATCACCGAAATAGATGACTTTCTCCCGCGGCAGTTGACGCATCACTTCTTTGACAACTGTCAACCCACCGACACCCGAATCGAGCATGGCTATAGCTTGCTGCACGAATACACCGCTTCCTTCGTCTCTTGATTGACTGACCTTACTTACCATATGTATTCTTTAAATAAAACGTACCTCGATCTTATCAGTAAGAAGGACAAGGTTCAAGTCATCTAGTACTGGCAAAACACGGTGCGAAACTTTTCGCTTCCAAAAAACGTCATTAATAGGTGGAGACAAATCAGAAAGGGTTGAAAAAGATGCAAACGGAGCGTTCTATTTCCAAACACAATAAGAATCGAGCGTTGCCTCCGCGCCACGCAATTCGAGCAAAACAGCGGACTAGCAATCCCAAGCAAGGGAAGCCGAGGAAGAAACGATCTGTATGGCGCATTCTGCGCATGGTTGCGGCTATCTTCATCCTAATTTGCTCCCTTGGCGCCGGATGGTTATTCCTGACCCCTTCCGGTACAGATATGCGGTTCTTGATTGCCGATACACTAATCACGACGCAGCATCGACATTGGGCCAAGTATATTATTGGTCAGGCCGAATTAGACAAGCGTGTCCAAGAGTATTGGAAGAACTTCGAGCGAATGGGAGATGAGAAAGCCACGATTGATATCAAGAAGCCTTCCATTGCTGAACAAACCAAAAAACCACTCATCGAATATAAGGAAGTAAGTGGTACAGGCGCTACCGGTGCTTCGTTCAGTGGGTATCTGATGATAGTGAACGATCCATCCAAAATTCGAATTGGCGTTCCCGGCAAGGCCGGAAGAGGCGAGAAGGTCTCCAGCATGGTAAAACGTACTGGTGCCCTTGCAGGAGTCAATGGCGGTGGATTCGCTGATCCGAACTGGGAAGGCAATGGCTTCAAACCAATCGGAGTCGTCATCAACGACGGCAAGTTATATTACAACGGAGTAGGCAAGAAAAATACACAAATTGTAGGGATAGATAAGGATGGGAAAATGGTCGCCGGCAACTTCTCGGTGAGCGAGCTGCTCGACATGGGGGTAAAAGAAGCAGTTACCTTCCAGCCTCGCATGATCGTGAACGGCAAGGGGCAAATCCGCAATCATGCGGACGGTTGGGGAATTGCACCTCGGACGGTAATGGGGCAGCGTGAGGATGGAGCAATTTTATTCCTTGTTATTGATGGCCGCCAGCCTCATAGTATCGGGGCCGACTTATACGACTGCCAAAAAATTATGCTCGAGAATGGCGCAATCATCGCTGCTAACTTGGACGGAGGCTCGTCTACTGTACTTGTCGAGAAGGACGGCGTCATCAAAAATTCACCATCAAGCCAATATGGCGAACGTTACTTGCCTACTGCATTTTTAATTTTTGAACATCCTGAAGAAGCGAACATCCCCAACATTTGGGAAGGGTTGAATCCGGGTGATATCGATCCATCCAAGTGGTAATCAACGTAATTAGACGTATTTGAAAACACAATGATCCCTACCATCTCATTGCTTACGCATAAAGTGGTAGGGATTTTTAACAATAAACGCTGCTAATGTCTCCTTGCGGCTATTGTACTTCTTCCTTATTCTCCCCATCCTGCACGTTCACTTCCGCCTCTGCTTCCTCATTCCATTCCTCAGTCGGTTCTGCTGTTTGTTCAGCAGATAAGCTTGAAATGGCCGCGATTTGCGCCTCTTCTGAATTCCGCTGTTTCCATGAGCTGAAGCCTTGCTTGAAGGATGCAACCTTGCCCTTGGCGGATGAAATCAACTCGTCTGTCTGCTCTCCAACCTGCCTTGCCCACTCCTGTGTCCGTTCACTGACCTGCTGTGCACCCTCTGCAATATCTTTGCGCAGCTCGCGACCGCTCTTCGGTGCGAACAGCAATGCCGATACCGATCCAATCACACTTCCGATTAATGCCCCTATCCAAAACTTCTTATTGCTCATCTTTCCTTCCTCCTCATCACTCAGTTCCCGGTCTATTTCTCCGAGCTAGGAAATGTAGACGAGCTAGGAGAGCGCCCAGATAGCTTCCCTTGAATGGAGGCCCATATAGAGCATCCTAGCTCGAATAGCTGGAGGATATCCGTCAATCGCTGCTTCCCTGCAGATTCCGTACCTTGCTGGCTAGCATGAGATATAATTCGCTCCAATGCATCATTTCCTCGTTGAATGATATCCCGGGCACGCTGCAATTCATGTGTCCACTCCTTGACCGTTCCTACTGTCTGTTCTGTTTCCTTCAGCACATCCTCAGCACGACGCGTCAACACTTGGAGCTGGTGAGCTAATTGCTTCCCTTCATCCAAACTAGCGTCTGCCTTCCCCAATGTGCGCATCCCACGGATAATCAGAACGATAGCAGCTATACATACAGCACTCCAAGCAATAGCAGCCAACAAGATGCTCCATTCCGTCATCGTCTCCCCTCCTTAGCTGTGAAATCAACCGGGCGCATGCCCATGTCGTATTGACAGTATAAGGAAGTTGGGCTCGTATTGACACAACCATGCCTGTACTTTTTGGGTATGCCTGTCCTGTGCAGCACAAAAAGACAGACCCCTGAGGGGTCTGCCTACATCTAACTAACATATGCAGGAATACGGCTGTGCAACGGTGTGCGCTGAACTCATTCCATTTATTCCTGCTTGTCTGTTCGAGGACGAATCTTGTACGTACAGCGCTGACCCCGCTCAGCAAGGCATTCTGTCCGTTCTACATCACTATCCAGTAAATCCCGGAACAATGCTAGTTCACAAGCACACGGTTCTTTATATTGCTGAGCGACTTGTGCGATCGGACAATTGTACTCATGCAGGAGCCAGCTTCCATCGTCTGCTTGCTCCGTCTCTACCATATATCCATTTGAGTCTTGGATGTGACCAAGCGCTTCTAATCGTGCTTCAAAATTCTTGCCTTGGACAAGGGGTGTGTATTTTTCCAGCATCGACTGTTTTCTGCCTTCGAACAGACGTTGGACACTATTCTCATCCTGCCAAGATTCCATTTCTTGAAGCAGATCTAATATAAGCTGATGATATTGCTTCGGAAATCGTTCGTCACCCGTATCAGACAAGCGATACATTTGCAAGGGACGACCCATCTGCTGACGAACCATTTCGGTGTCCAGCAAATGATCCTGCTGCATGGCATATAAGTGCCGTCTTACCCCCATCTCTGTCATCTCCAGCTGCTTGGCAAGCTGAGCAACAGACATAGCTCCATTTGTCTTGAGTAAGCCCATAATCTCTTCACGTGTGGATAATTTGCGTACTGGTTGCTTCATGTAACCACCTTAACTTTGGTTGTCATCGTATCGTCATTGTATCGCATCACTCCCATACAGACAACAACCTTGCCTAAGATCCCATACATGAATTATTTCAGTGCCAGTTCTTTCGTTATGAATTGGCGAACAGATTGAGCGAATTCTGGCAGCCATACAGGGAGGCTGGACAGCTGAGGATGTATCGCCCCTCTCTCCCAAGCGATATAATCTTGAACCAGCGCCCTGCGCAAGACAACAAGCTGAAGCAATGACGCATGAAGCTCAGGTGATACCGCTTGTTCCTGAGCAATAATCTCGACGATATCCTCATAGCTGCTCGCATCACGCATCAAGAATCCGTCAATAAGCAAGCTGCCGACATCGGTTATAATCTCGATCGCGATGTGCAGCGCACGTTCCTGCGCGAACGAACTATGTAGACTTCCGTCCCATTTCGCTATAATCTGCTCTACTGTCTGTATGAGATTCGGTATAAAATCAAGACGCTGCTCGATCTGCTCCATGTTCACGTAATACATTCGTTAGCCCTCCCTTGAGATGGTATTGCGTATAACGCGGAATGTCGACTTCTACTTCATCCCTCAAAGCCTAAGTCTTCCGTCCCATTACTACATTCGGCGTAGGTGATCAATCTCCTGTTCCTGCCTGCGGCATGAAAAAAAGGAGCTTGCCAGCCCCTTCTCTCAACTGAAACGTATTATTCTACAATAAGAACCGATTTCATATCATCATGGCCTGTTCCACACATAACCGAACATTGGATTTCGTATTTGCCTGGTTTCTCAAATACAACGTCCTTTTCCATTTGGCCATCCTTCAGATCAATGCCTAAATCTTTAATTTCAGCACCATGCAAGCCGGATTTGTTCACAAGCTTCATGCGAACCTTCTCTCCAGCCTTCACTTTATACTCCGGTTGGTCGAACTTAAAATCACTCGTTGCCACAAGCTTAACTAGAGTGACTCCCTCAGGAGCTGCCTCCTCGACCTCCGGCTTCGGCATATTGAACAGCATCAAGCCAGCGGCAAGCAGGCACGCAATGCTGAACAAAATGAACATAGCCCATTTCTGCATAACAGTTCTACGCCCCTTCGTCAGTTACATTCATCACTTCTCATATTACAAAATCTTTCCTATTTCTCTCAATACATTCTTGCAAATTTCGGAAGCAAATTTTGTAAATGTGACAATTCAATGAACATCAAATAGGTGTAAAATGACATCTCTTGTGTCTTGAGGAGAAGATATCCATGTAAAAAATAATATTACGCTTCTAGCTGTTCATTCGTATCTCGCAGTTCACTAGGTGACATTTGGAAGTGATCCTTGAATAGTCGATTGAAGTTGGACAGGTTGCGGAAGCCACTTTCTGCGGCAATCTCGATGATTTTTTCATTCGAAGAGGTTAATAACTGAGCTGCATATGTCAATCGAAGCCTGATGAGATAATCCAGTGGTGATGTGCCTACCGTCTGCTGGAACAACGCACTGAATCGGGATGGGCTCAAATGTGCCAAATCAGAGAGCTTCTTCAACGTCCATGGAAAGGCTAGTTGAACTTCCATTACGCGAATGACCTCTTTCACCGTCTGCACACCTCTAGATGGCGCAGGAGTATAGCTAGAGAGGGGTTTGCTAGCATATCTGCTAAGCAGCGTCAGCAGCCGCATGTATTGTGCTTGAACGATAGATACATAGCCAAACTCCCTCTGAGCCAGCTCTTGCTTCACATCCATCAACACTTCGGATAGCAATCCGCATTGCGGCATAGACCTATACAGGACATGTGGCACAGTTTGTCCGATACGATGTATTACGGAACTCATATCTTCGGCCCACCAACCATTCATCTGGTGAGGCGTCTCAAGATGAAACGCTTCCAGCAGCAGCTGATCTGTCCCGCATACCCGATGCAATTGCTGAGGTGGGATAAGCACAATGTCGCCCTGCTGGATCGTATACTGTGTTCCGTTAATGATATATAGGCCGTTGCCCCCAGCGATACGATTGATTTCCCAATGCGAGTGCCAATGCGCGAGGGTCACCCTTGGATGATTGCCATGCACTATTTGCTCGATTCTCGGCATCATCACGTTCTGCTGCTCGCCTCCCATTTCAACTGAAGCGTGGCCCGATGATTCTAAGTCAGAGTACCTTATCATATAATTATCAACCTCCTGGCATTCTGCTATGAATATAGAGGTGAACATTGGTTAAGATTATGAGAAAGGCTTATTTGCGTTTGTGTGAAGCGGAAATACTCTCAGCAAGTTTGGACACCCGCTCCTCCTGCTTCATCGTCATTCGCGCAAGTATGGAGTTAATTTCATTTTGAAGTTCGTTTCTCTTTTCAATTAGTTCACTAAGATGCTTGAATTCTGTGTCGTCTTCGTGCATGGTGGGCTCCTCCAATTTTGTCTCAAAGTCATTCGCTCACTATATGTATCACCATCTGCAAGACAAATGAAAATACTTAATTTTTGGAATATGGATTTTCCACCCTTCGTGAAGAAATAAATTGACAAACGAGCCCAAACAACATAATATGTTACTTGCAAAAAATTTAAGGATGCAGGTGAAGCCAACGTGACCTATGAACCGATTGTAAAGGAAAAAACGTTAATCGAACGCAACGATGCCGATAACCTTTATCAAGTAAAAGTAAAATTGCAAGATGGTACGCTATGCCGCGTCTTTTATAATCACGGTGCCAAACATGTTAGCAGACTGCTTACTATTCCATGCCCGATTTGCCGCAAGGATTTCATTTGCAAATGCATGAGTCGCTTCGCTGACCAACTTGACGAGCAGATCAACTTGCCTGAACTGCTGGCTAAGTAAATCGCACAACGATTCATCCGTTCGGATTCGTTCACTGAATATAAGCAGAAATACAAACTCTCTTACTGCTTCGTGCGGGAAGGGAGTTTTTGTTATGCCTTGCAGCATAAACTTCCAGTCCTTTTTCTCCTCTCAACAAAGCAACCTAATTATACCATTTATTCATTGTAAATTTGAATAACCCTCCATTTTCTAAAATTTTTTTTATCTTCCCTTTCCTAGCTGTGAACGCATGTTAGTACCGCTCGCGGCTATAAGAGCAGACCACTGAAAATCATAAGAACATTCATCCACGTATGCCAGACCACGACAGGAATGAGGCTGTTGGATTTGATCGTAATTCCTCCGAAATACAGCCCACCCAGCGCAAAGGCGATGCAAACGCCCCAAGGGAATCCAAGGGAATAATGCTGTAAACCAAACCCTGCGCTAGTCACAATTACTGCCCACCTATCACCTAATTGTTCAGAGAACCGGCTAAGAAGCACCCCTCGCCAGATGATCTCCTCCAACACATTTATGAATGAAAAAGCGAGCGCGAATAACCAAATCTCTTGCACGTGACCCCATCCGTTTCGAATCACAAACGGCATAAAAGCTACAGAAGTCGCTGCAATTGCGACGAGCAAGAAAACCTTAACTTTGGATTGACGGAAGCCCGACCAAATAAATGGTATATCTATCCGCTCGTTCCAAAGCGGTCTTTTCGCATACAGCATAAAAGGTAATTTTTGAATAAGCGCTAAGACAAGCAAGGGAATGAGGATACAAATCAGTGACAATCTGTTGAGAAGGATATGCCATTCTTTGGGCTCCAAATCGTGAATCCAACTTGAGTTTATGAATAAATAGAGAGCAAATCCGGCCCCCAAACCTATCGTTGTCATGAGAAATGATCGCATTGGCTTGTAAATGAAAAGCAAGCCAGTACAGCATACCCACAAATTCATCAATATGTAGTTTTGCGTTTGCAGGGAGATCATAAGTGATCCAAGCAAGAACAGACAAGCTACATTTCGAAATAAAGTGAAATTCATTCTTTATCCTCCTTATGGAATAGACAATCGTGGAATTACGCTAAAGGGTACCCATCTGTCCATATTATCGAGGCACTCCATACATATACTGGACTATTGTGAGAGGATGTGAGTATTGACATGGATAGGAAGGAAATGGGCTTTGCTGATCGTGTAATCTTTATTCTCGGACTAACCCTAGCCGGTGTACTGACATTTGTCCTTCTGGTCGGAGTCATTGTTGCAATATTAAAATTTTTCATGGATAGAAAGGAACGAACCATCCAAGTTCAGCCAGCTCCAATGCTAAAGGATGATCCGAAAGCACCTTTGGAAAGTGTTTCGACAAGTGAGCAATTATCTGAAGAAAAAGAATTGCAAGTCAATGATGAGCAAGAGAGACCACCGAATTAAATGATTTTAGAATGGAGTTGACACAATTGGCAACGAGTAATCAAGGGATGTCGAAGTTCTTTAGTGATGTGAAGAACGGATTTTTACATTTCGCCAATACCTATTCCGTAGCAGTAAAAAACGGCGCGAATGTGGCAGAGAAGCAAATTATTGAAGCGATGGAGGAAACAGATCAACCCTCCGATATTCCTGCTGGAAAGCTGTTCGCAGCCGTTAAAATTGGCGTACAGCATGCCAGTGAACATTTGGTGAATTCAGGTATGGAATTCGCCGAACAAATGAAAAACAGTCAGAAAAGCAATATGGAGAGAAAGTGAATTTTGCCATCGCTACAATTAAATAAAAGGGTTGACTCTCTGTTTCGTGTTTTCTCCTCTTGGTTGATGAACGTACGTTATTGACCAGAGGTTTTTTTGAGTTGGACACGCATCTGCTACGAGAGCATGGTTTGAATTATTGAGAAAACATAGGACCACTTCCTTCAACGATAATAAGAAAGCAGTCCCTATTACATTTTCATGTATTTATTACTCTTTATTTTCCTTCTCTTTTGCTTTTTTTTCTTTTTCTTTTTCCTTTTTTTCTTTTTCACGCTGCTCTTTCTCAATTTCTTTTTGTGCTTTTTCTTGTTCCTTTTGTGCCTTTTCTTGCTCCTTTTGTGCTTTTTCTTGCTTCTTTGCTTGCTCTTTTGCCTGCTCTTCTTCTTTTTTCTTAGCTTTTTTCTCAATCTCCTTCTGTTCTTTCAGTCTCTCCTTTTCTTTCTTTTCTTCCTTTTTCTTTGCTTTCTTCTCAAGTTTAGCTTGCTCTTTCGCCTTTTCTTTTTCCTCTTTGTCCGTTGATTTCTGTTCTTTCGTTTCCTCACTCATGTTTTATCCCTCCATATTGGAATTGAAAACCTTGTTCAAACGGTATCTAATGACTTCTGGATTAAAATATTCAAGCATATGAATCCCTGGCAATAACTCGAAATAAATGTCATATTTCTTATAAGGGATTTTAGTGTGCAGATCAGGGATACGAAGATTGAGAGGCTTTTGGAACAGATCAACAGCCTCTTCTTTGCCCTTGAGCCCAGAATCAACCACTTTCCTGTAGGATTGTAATCCCATCGAGCTGATTGCTTTGCCAATCCCCTCTTGTCTATGAGCAATACTCTCAAACAAAGAAGCGGGTACGTACTTTGAATTCACGATTGCAATATTGTGAGAAACGATAAAATCACTTTTGTCGCTTATCAATAATGATTCTCTCAGATATAAAGGAGCGGCAGAAGAGTCCACTTGATAATCAGCAGGTAATTCATTCAATTGCTCTTGTCGAATGACCGTTACGCGCATCTTTTCATTCAACATGGTTTCCAGCAAATCTGTTGTCCTTCCATCTGTCACTAATAGCAAATCGAAAATCAGTTTCTGCATAAAGTCCAATGCTTTCCCCGCATACTGCGAGTCCTTGCCATCGGTATCTGTCATACAGTTACCTCCATTAGCCGTATGTCAGCTCGTGTTGATATATAACCTGTGTACAGCAACTTCTGGTATGATAACTTGCTGCTAACGATAGAGACCGGAATCGCGGAGACCCTGCAAGAAGATGTGAAATTCGTCAAGATTCAACTGCTGCTTCGCATCAGAAAGTGCAACCTGCGGATTCGGATGCACTTCGACCATAATACCGTCCGCGCCAGCTGCTAACGCTGCTTTCGCGCATGGAAGCATAATATCCTTACGACCAGTCGCATGGGTAACATCCACGAGAACGGGGAGATGGGTCTCTTGTTTCAATATCGGAACAGCAGAAATATCGAGTGTATTACGCGTCCATTTCTCGTAGGTGCGAATTCCGCGCTCAATTATCATAACTTGGTTATTCCCGCTGGATAGCAAATATTCAGCCGCAAATACGAATTCCTCGAGCGTGGCGGAGAGACCGCGTTTCAACAAGACAGGCTTTTGAGTTTGGCCAACGGCTTTCAGCAAATCAAAGTTATGCATATTGCGGGCACCAATCTGAAAGATGTCAATGTAACGAGCTGCCGTGTCAATATGCATAGGGCTCATGATCTCACTGATCGTCACCATCCCCGTTTCATCAGCCACTTCCTTCATGATTTGCAATCCTTCTTCGCCAAGGCCTTGGAAATCATACGGTGATGTTCTTGGTTTATACGCGCCTCCTCGTAAGACGGTAATGCCGGCATTCCTCATTGCGGAAGCAACGGTAAGCAGCTGATCTCTGCTTTCAATAGAGCAGGGGCCAGCGACGATAATAGGCGAAGAGCCGCCGATTTTAGTATGATTTACTTGAATAACGGTATCCTCACTCTTATGCTGGCGGCTAACGAGAAGCTTGCGCTCGGCAGGAGCCTCTTTTTTTATTTCAGGATTCGCCAAAGAATGGGTAGCAAGCTCTTTCAGTAGTTGTTGGTTGCCAACTGGTTCCGCTTGTGAAATGCCCTGCTTATTCTTTTCTTGAACGATTTCCGCAGCCATTCGTGCACGTTCGTTCATCAGATCAAGCAATTGTTGATTAATTCCATCCCATTGCGTAATTAATTGTTTCCATTTGTCGCTCAATACGAGTACACCCCTCTTTTTCACAATTGACTGCAGCCTTTCCCTCATCAGCTTAGATTTTATTTCGCTTCTGGATATATACCGGTTTGGTCGATGGCGCGTTATTTACGAGCCCAACTCGATCGAGAAGCGTTGCGTCGGTAATGATTTGAAGGGTGATTGGTAAATGAAGCTTTTCAGCTAACCGAGTTTGGATGTCCTCCCTACTCCATTGTCCAGCATCGTGCGAATCAAGAAGAACGTACAATCCCTCTTCTTGCTCCAATACCTTCCATGCATCTGGAGCAGGTGTCAACGAATAGATAGCTTCTTGGATGTCATAAGCATCTAGAATCGTATCACCGATTACGATTCGATCCTTACTTCTACCGTAATGCACCAACTTGCCCATTGCTCGCCCACAAGCACACCTGGAAGGTTCGACGGAGATAATATCTTCATTAAAGTATCGCAACAGAGGAGAAGCTTGATGTGTGAGCGTTGTTATCGCCGCAAACCCTCTTTCTCCTTGAGCAACAGGGCCTGAACCATCTTCATGCAGCACTTCCACGTAAAAATCCTGCTCCACGATATGCATCGATCCATACTCACACATGGTTGCAATATTCGCGGTTTCAGTCGAACCATACATATTAAAAACGGGTACACCCCACAGCCTTTCGATATGCTCTTTGCGTTTCTCGCTCATTAACTCACCAGCAACGCATATAGCCCGTAGCTCTGGTAATTCTGTGTTCACATCCAAACCAATGAGACGCGCTGTCTCAGCCAGAAGCTCCATCTCGCGCGGAAGCCCCGCTAATACGGTAACTTGTAGGCGCTTCATAAGACTTAATACTCTCGGATATGGTGTAACTACCGTACGTCCGCTTGCAGGTACAACCCCTGCTCCTGTCTGCCAAGCAGCTTGCTGCATTAAGAAGGCGGGCAGCGCCAGGGCATACGGGAATCGAATCAGCACAAGATCATCCGCTGTTAATCGGACTCCGCATTCCTGAAGCTGTCTTCCGCCTACTCGCATATCTTCATGCGTGAACCAAGAAGCGGAAGGTTCGCCGGTTGTACCCGTGGATTCGTGGTATTGGGCAATCTTACTCATTTCGACAGCTAGGTGTCCGAAAGTACCGGCATTCCGGAGATCTTCTTTCGTTGTCAAGGGCAGTGTTTGAATGTGCTCCATCCCGATGTCATCGATGTTATAGTTCGCTAATCGATCCTGATATAGAGGAGATTTCATTAGGCGTACTAATAAATGCTTGAACTTCTCCTCCCGCTCCCTCTGAATATCGGTCATAAGGGCACCTCCTCTCGGCGTAACACGGCGCTTTAGGATGGTTAATGCGAATCCTTGGCCCCATGCTCCTAGCTGTCTTACGTGAATATTCGCGTTGCTTTGCCAAAAGTCCGAGGAATATCATGTCTGATTACCACTTCGCAATCAATGCCGATTCGATCCGTCATATGCTTCCGGATTTTCGTTGCCAATTGCTCATCTGTTAATTCCGTCCGAAACGGTTCGGCTTCAATCTTGAATGATCCCTGATTCAATTTGAAGTGATACCACATACCCACATCTGGAATTTCCATCAAAAATTGTTCTAATAGGAACGGTGAGTAGTCTTCATCCCCCAATCGAATCATGCTTTCCATTCTTCCTCTCAAATGAAGGACGTCCATCGTGAGACCGCAATCACATTTGGATTTCTGTAAATATCCGATGTCCCCACTGCGATAACGCACCATTGGCATGGCCTCGCGCAACAGCGTCGTTACAACGATTTCTCCCGTCTTGCCGTAAGGGAGCTTTTCCTGCGTAACTGGATTAATAATTTCGACTTTTACATGTCCCTCCATCACGTGATAACCTTTGTGCTCACTGCATTCGACCGCGACGACGCCACATTCGGTCGATCCGTAGAAGAAGGATACTTCGCATCCCCACCATTTTTCCAAACGCTCACGGAATTTATAGGAGCAGCCTTCACCTGTAAGCACTATTTTTTTCAATCGTATGTCTTCACCTATTTTGATGCCGAACCGCTCGCTTTCTTCAGCCAAAAGCGCCGCATAAGAGGGCGTCGTAGTCAGAACAGTAGCTTGGAACTCCTTCATCAATTCTAATGACTTATCGACGGGAGCCATGTAACCGCCTTTGCCAAGTGACAGTACTGCCGTTCCAAATGCAAACTGAAACAACCGCTGAAACCCAAGACCAGGCAGAGCAAATTCATAAGGCAAGGCGACGGCTACCACATCAACATCCGTTTCCTTAAACAATTCCAAATATTTCGGCAGCAAATCATAGACATACTGATCAGCTAACGAGTACGAGGTATAAATAGGCTTTCCCGAAGTACCGCTCGTAAGGTGAACCTGCCCGATTTCTTTCGGGTCTACACATAAGATCTTCTGCTTATCGCCTCGAATGACGTCTTTATTCAATAGCGGTACATTTGTTAATTGCTCCAGGCTTTCAATCTCCGGCACTGTAAAGCCTGCTTCTTCCAGCTTTGAACGATAATATTCATTGCGATCCCAAACATGGGCAAGCGTGGCGTTAATTGCTTGTAACTGATACTCTTCGATTTTTTGCCGAGGCAGCTTCTCAATGGTGCTTCCATCCTCATCCAATTTCGTGAAAAATGCTTTGAATTGTTCTAGATGGGATGTATGTTCGTCCACGGTTACCTTCATTTTATGGGTTTGTGCTTTCATAAAAATCCTCCTAACCATTTTCAGTCCACACCTGCGGCATGTTATTCGTCTAGCATTCTCTCAATGTTTTTTGTACTCCCCATCCCTCCAAGTCATCCTTATATGAAATGCAGGCAATGTCACCCTTGACTCGGACAACTGTATATCTTCTGAAAACTGATTTTTTCATCCAATCAATGCAGTAGGGACTCGCATATCGTAGCAATTATATAACCTTCGAAATCATGAGTTGTTGGCGTAGAGGGACTCGACTTTCAAATGAATGGCGAAGCAAATTGGAGGTTAGGCATACATGTCATCTGACAGCACTCCTGAAAAACAATTCAAGATCGCAAAAAAGCTACTTCAAGATGGAGTTGATGGAGACAAACAGGCAGCGAAAAGAGCGCATGAGAAGCTTTTAAGGCTACGTGAGACCCAGCCTCATCATGCGCTTATTGAAGCCTATTACGGTAGTTCATTAGCCCTCTTATCACGTGATGCCGTCAAACTTGTTGAGAAAGAAGAAAAAGCACTCGAGAGTTTGGAGGTATTGAATCAAGCAGTAGAAATGGATCCCAACGAAAAAGAAATTCGCCTCTTACGCGGAAGCGTCTGCCTGCATCTGCCGGAGTCTTATTTCTATTCTTCGAGAATAGCGATCGAGGACTTCACATTCCTCCTTGACCGTTATCAACAAGATTCAAATTACCTTACCCACAAACAAGTCAGAAGAGTACTTCGAAAGCTGAGCAAAGCCTACCAAAATAGCGGCGATCCCGCCAAGGCGAATGAAGTCTCACAGCGTCTTGCCTCCATGTATCCAAAGAAAAAAGATGATTAGAATCATGCAAGCGATAATGTGTTCATGCATGAGTACAGAGAGGATGAATTGAGTGACAAACCTTAATCCCAGCGATATGGAAGGCTCAGACTTAAATGAGACTTCAACATCGAGCGATGATCATGCTTCATTGACCGAATCTGTTCTAAATTCCGTGTCAGATCAGGTGTCTACTCCGTCTGACCCGTTCAATGAAAGACTTACCCTAGCTATCCAACTTTATCTGGATGGCGTAGCTGGGAGTGCGGCTGCTGTTCAAGAAGCACATCAGATTTTAGTACAGCTGCACGCCGATGATCCAGATCATCCTCTTGTTGGTGCTTACTATGGCAGCACCATGATATTGATTGCAAGAGATAAAACAGAGGCATCTGATAAATTGAAATGGTCAAAACAGGGATTGAAAATGCTCGACAATGCGGTAGCCGCCGACCCACACGACAGTACGATCCGACTGCTTCGCGGCAAGTCCTCTTACAATCTCCCAGAGCAGTACTTCCATCGGACGAAGACGGTGATTGAAGATTTCACCCACGTCCTCAATACACCATCTGACACGCTTGACACTGAAAAACAATTGGAACTCATCTATGAACTCGGTGAGGCTTGCATTAAGATAGGCCAGAACCAAGACGCGGCTACGTATTTTAGAAAATTGGAGAGTCAAACACAAAATTCGGCATGGAAGCAGCTATCCAAGCAAAAGCTGCAAGAGCTAGAAGGAAAACCAGCAGTTGAAAAAATACCAAACAAAGGCCCTTCTTCCATCTTGATTGAAGCTACTCGAACTGTAGGCAACGCCCTCCTTTCTTGGTTTGGTAATGATAAGGAGTATGAAAAAGCGAAAGAAAAGGCGGAAGAACGCGCGAAAAAACGGGCGAAAGAACGGGCAGAAGAACGGGCAAAAGAACGGGCGAAAGAGCGTGCGGAAGAACGGGCGAGAGAACGGGCGAAAGAACGCGCGGAAGAACGCGCGAAAGAACGCGCGGAAGAACGCGCGAAGGAACATGAGAAGGAGCATGCGAAGGAACATGTGGAAGAACGTGCGAATGAGCATGTGGAAGAACGTGCGAATGAGCATGCGGAAGAACGTGTGAATGAGCATGTGGAAGTACGTGTGAACGAGCATGTGGAAGTACGTGCGGAGGAACGTGCGAAGGAACGTGCGGAGAAACGTGTGAAAGAACGCGTGAAAAAACGTGTGAAAGAACGCGTGAAAAAACGTGTGAAAGAACGTGCGAAGGATCGTGTGAAAGAACGCGCGAAAGAACGCGTGAAAAAACGTGTGAAAGAACGCGTGAAAAAACGTGTGAAAGAACGTGCGAAGGATCGTGTGAAAGAACGCGCGAAAGAACGCGCGAAAGAACGCGCGAAGGATCGTGCAAAAAGACGCGCGAAAGAAAAAGCCAAATAGCTGGTGCAAGAAATGGCCTTAGAAAAAGAAAAGAAATATCTCTCCTTCTAAACCACTCCTGATGTTAGTTGGTCGACGTTAGCAGGATGTCGAATCCCCATCAGACTATACCTCAGGGGGATACCCGTATTATCGGAAGGGGGTGAGATACATGTCTGATAAACACAAAGAATTTTTCAAGGGTTTCCTTGATTCTGCTTTAAAAAGCGGCGCTAACAACTTCGGCAAACATCTTCTAGATGCAGTAAATGACGAAAACCAACCTGTTGATATTGTTTTGGGGAGAATCGTAACTGCCCTTAGGGACGGTGCCATTGCAACAGGCCAAGACGTGTTGCGAGCTCAACTTAATCAGGATAAGTAGTTAACTTGAATCACATGGAATTCCCTAAATGTTGCACTAATAGATAAGAGTGATAGGAATTTTACGTAAATAGTCCCATGTCTAGAAGGGGTTGTTGACAAAATGGGTTGAGGATCTTGTCCTCAGCCCATTTTTGCTGTTTGAATGAATAGTTTGGAAGTAATCGAAACCTCATTTCACTTCTTACTTTGTTGATGTTTAATTTCTGCTTGGGCTGCCTTTACTCCTCTGACGATAGCCTGCTCAAGCACCACCGCTGCTACGGTGCCGACTGCGGTTACGGCCGCATTGCCAATAAGCCCGCTGGTATCGGTTCCAGTAGCTATGCAGAATACAGTGTCCCCATCACCTTGAATATGCACCGGGGAATCGCCCGCGCCATTCCGTCATGGGCGAGTGTCGCAACCCTCCCTGCCTCGGCTTTGTCTAGTTTTGCAGTGGTTGCGATGACAGCGATGGTTGTGCTTCTGCTCCGGGTCGAGATCGGCATTGGTGGTATTCCTTCAAGAATTGCCCTAGTTTGGTTAACGAATTTACCATCAGGCTCGAGCGCCCCGGCTATGATATGATCATTATTCCATATATCTCCAAGTGCATTGACGACTACAATAGCGGCTACTATAGGACCGCCCGGGATTTGCCAAGAGGCGGTTCCAACCCCGCCCTTCATCGGCGTACCGTAGATTTTCCCTACCGTCGCACCCGCCCCAGCACCAACACTGCCTTGCGCCACGGCACCAGACTTCGCAGCTTGTGCTGCCTTGTAGCCCAACTGTGCGTCAGGCCTGCGGGAGCCTTTCGCATAATAAAGGTCAAAAATAACAGCCGCAGGCACAGTAGGAAGCGGTCCAACATCTGTCGGGGTACCATACCCATGCTCTGCAAGCCAGTTCACGACACCTGCTGTTGCCGCAAGACCGAAGTTGCTGCCGCCCGTAAGAAGAACCCCCTGTATAAGGTCTGTTGAAGTTCCGGGTTTAATCGCATCTGTCTGTTCCGTACCCGGATAACCGCCTCTAACATCCACGCCGGGAACTGCACCTTCAGGGTACAAAATAACCGTGCAACCAGTACGACCGCTTCTATCCTCTGCGCGCCCCACTAGGATACCCGGAACATCTGTAATACTCCCTTTGGCATAAACTTTTGTCCCCTGACCAATTAATCGGTTGGCATTCGGTCCAATCGGATGATTAAGTATGCTGTGTTCATCTTGATATACTTTCTTTACGGGATTCTTCTCATTATTGAAAAAAATTTTATTGTTTTTTTCAGGTACCCCTTTGCCTCGATAAATCCCTGAATCCCTCATTCGAACTGGAAAACCCCAATATTTCGCCCTTCGAATAGCTTTGTCTGCGTTTCCGCGCTTCTCATCATACCTTGCATCCTCTGGCTTTATGATTTTCGCGGTCAATTTTGTTTGTTTTCTATCCATTTTTTCAACTCCGATTTCATGCAGAATTGTACTGCTTAAAGCCTCATCTAATGACATTCATCTATAAATAATATGTTTGGGATGACAAACGTGCTCTGATAAAACCAAAAAATCCACCTTGTCAGGTGGATTGGCTCAGTTTCGGGCCCGAATATACTGCTTCGAATCAACTAATAGCGACATTAGCAGGAGACTGCTGAAATTGAAGTTTATAGAAATTATGAGAAGTCATCCTCATACAATTCTTGTTAATTCACTGTTAATTACTCGATGCGCGGCAACATAACGATCTTTCGGACTAATCCCAAACGATGCAAATTGAACTTTCGATTGATTTGTAATAAATTGAACTTCATACTGTTTCGTATTTCCCACAAAAAAGCTATTGAATGTGGATGCATTCGGTTTCACAGTAAATACAACGTTATGAATCAATTTCTTCTTTCCGTTTAATGCAAACACTTTGATTCTTACTCTAGCATTTTTATGTTGATGCTGATTTAGATATTAAGAAAAGAGTCATCTCCCTGTAATATCTTATTCATTCAAGGGTTTATCCGTTTGGGCAAATTGATGCAGATCTTTAGTTTGTACATTGCGGCGAAATGCTCCAAATCTGTCAGAAATAACTAGCGAAAGTACGCTGAAAAAAAGGAAAACCCATAGCTTATAGGAAATTCCCCGATAAGCTATGGGCTTCATTACATATCATAAATATAATATTTATTCAGAAACATCTTGGAATGTTAAACCAGGGAAAACGGTATAATTCTTTAATTGGGTATCACTGATTATGTTTGCATAATCTATCAGGTATCCCTTGCTCATATATGGAGCTACATCAAAGTCCCATTCAGCCACAAATGGTGTGGATAAGTTCATGTAATGAACTATTTTTACACGTACTTTGTATTGATCTCCATCGCTCCTACCTTCCCCTTTTCTTTTAGCATCTACTATTTTTTTAGCATCAACTATTTTCAACTCTAAAATGGAAGGATATACTCCTCCTCCTGGTAGTTCGATTGAACCGTTATTCAAGTAACTAGAGGCTATTGTTTTTTTCCAAGCATCTTCATCCCTTGAATCATATGTAACGAAATACTTATTAATTAAAGATACGATGTCTGCCCATTCTCCCCCAGTCAGATTTAATTTTTCATTCCATAGATCAGGAGTAGAAACTGAAGTTCCGCTTTTCTGATTAATAATTACTGTTTGTTTTTTAGAATCCCAAGTCACATCAGCACCTAATGCCTTAGAAATCGTACTAATAGGAACCATGACTCTTCCATCAACATTGCGAGGCGAAACGTCAGTAGGTACTGTTCGACCGTTTACAACAATTGAAATTTTCCCACTAGCAAATGCTCCCCCAATTAACAAAGAGGTAAGAGCAAAAACAAGTGATAAAACAATGACCTGCTTTTTCTTCATTTTAAACCTCCTAAAATATTTTATTGGACGGAATTCCCAGAATGATCTTATCACACTTATTGATAAATTACATCTTTATCGATCATCGTTTTCAGGACGTTTATTATAACGTAGTCCTTGTACTCCAGTTCCTCCGTCTCAGTTCGTATAATAGCTGCAAAATATCCTAATATGGCAGAGCATTTAGAAGATTTATTTTGTTTATTTCACTCCTAATAATATCTATACTTTATTTAATGATACTTCTCTATTCCTCGCTGCTCTGCCAGCAACAAATTTACCATACCACTATAGCTATTCAAACCGTCTGTCTGATTATTCGCCTTCAGATATAAGTCATTTACAATTCTTGAAATACTCGAAATAACACCCTCATACTTATCCCGATACTGCTCATTTTGTACTATGTCATGCTGCACCGCCTTGGACAGACTGGACATTATATCAGACGCCTGATCTGAATCAACTTTCTTTAGTGCTGATATAGAATAATCAAACGCTAGAAAAAAACCACTGTAGAGTATCATTGGATCATCCTGCTGCTTACATGCCAGATAAGCTATAAAATTTGCCTCATCCTCATGCATAAAACCACTCTGATGTGCCAATTCATGTGCCATAGTAGCAGGCACTAAGAAAACTGGCACATTAACATTAATATTGGATTCAAAAGTAAAAGGGACAAAAATACCGTGTATCCCTGCACGCGACATTAGTTTTGACATCACCACTGGTTTTGGTGTTGAATATAAAGAATGCTCCAAAACAGGATATTTCTTTGATAACATTTGCATCGACAGCACTGCGTGTTGTGCATAATAATTAAAATTATCTGGTACTTGAGCCAAAAGAGCAGTATCCTCTAACTTTTCCCTTGCCAATTCCATTTCAACAGCAAGTGACTTACACAATTTCACTAGTTCGTCCTCGCTGTAGTTTCCCTCTTGATATTCGGTATAGGACAAAAAAGAATATCTGTGATAGTTTATTCCACCCAAAACAGTATAGCAAAAATATATCACGCTAAAGATTGCAACTATTCCTAGAGTACCACGATAAACTACCATCCTACGTGTACCTTTACCCATGATAACCTTGCGCACATAATAACCTATATAAAATAGCAAAAGTAACACAACCAACACTACGAGCCACTCACTAACAGAAAATTTGACCCAAGAAGGTACAGATCCTACTGTTTTTGACAATATCGGATATACAGACCTACTATATTTTTCTGCCCAATCCTGATGGTTCTGCGCGTATTTTGTCAGTATATAAGCCATAACTCCAAGTGAGATCAATGGCAATCTCTTAAGTAAAAGCTTTTTGATAACACATCCTCCTATCAAATTTGATCATCTAATATTCTCTGCTCGTGCTGAGGAAAACTCATCCCATATAAGTCCATCGCTTCCCTAAAAAACATGCCGTCAGCACTTGTTAATCGAATAAATTTCATACATAATAGCGCCTTCCATCTTGATGTACATTGCTACATACTATGTATAATTATCGCGATTTTCATCCTAGAGTACCATTCCTTCTCTTTATCTTCAAGTAGTTAGACTACCTTAGAGGTGGAATGGGACGCCGTGCTCTCTCGCCTTTGGCTCTTGCGCGCGGACGAACCCGGGGTTCGCTCCCCCTTCTTACCACCAATGCAAAAACACAACCCATTGGATCGTGTACGATTTATACATTTGGTGGAGCCTAGGTGATTACGCTTGCAATGCTCGCTTCATCCTTTACGGGATGTCCCATTCCTGATTGTTCTGCTATCGAAGCTGATTCGACGATGACTGCCTTAGTGGTAGAATGGGACGCCGTGCTCTCTCTCCTTCGGTTCCCTGCGCGCGGACGAACCCGGGTTCGCTCCCCCTTCTTATACTCCACCAATGCAAAAAAACACGACCCATTGGATCGTGTACGATTTATACATTTGGTGGAGCCAAGGGGGATCGAACCCCTGACCTCTTCGCTGCCAGCGAAGCGCTCTCCCAGCTGAGCTATGGCCCCATATTTTTGTATGCCAAACCATTATACTACCTCTGTGCAATTTCCTGCAAATTCCTATTATCGGACTTGGCAGGTTATTTTCTTCTTCTTTTTAACAATTTCATAGCAATAGGAAGCACTTAGACATCATTCCTTCTTTTTTCTCTATTTATCTTTCTTTTTCATTAAACTGTTCAAAGTAGATAATCCGTTGAGTCGTGTTTTTTGTTACATCGATTTCATTATCAATTGACTCGAAATGGATATCATTGTATTCTCTAACGAAGATATTCCCTTTTCTCCCCCCCCTCGAAGCACACCCTTGTGTATAACTTCGTCTACATCATCGTCATCCCAATTGTATGCTTTGGAGGTATAGGAGCACTTCTTGGATTAAGTCTCTCAAATGACAATTTTCCCGAAGTCTATACATACATCCTCCAAAATGATCATATCATCATCATTGCGAACATCATTCTAGGACATACGCTCGTATCGAGCATATACCGAACACAAGCACACTAATCCATTCATTATCTACCTCCTTATTGAATAACATTTATCCTAGATAACACGCTGTTGGTTAGGCGTGTTTCTTTGTGCTCATAACAAGGCTTCATCTTCCCCGTTGTTTATCGGTCTACAGACTGACTGGAAAACCATTCCACAGAAGGTTTATCAGGCTGTAAATTACTTTTACAATGCAAATAGACTAAAAAACGAGTGCAAACATTCCATCTTGAAGTAAGGAGAAATGGAAATGAACAATAATTTCAACATAGCAGGTTCGAGCAGCAGTGAATGGGCTGTTCAAGCCCGTGGGCTCGTCAAAACATTCGGAGACAATCGCGCTGTCGATGGCGTAGACTTGAACGTTCGTGCTGGTTCGATATACGGAGTCCTGGGTCCGAATGGAGCAGGGAAGACAACGACGATTCGCATGTTAGCTACATTATTGCGTCAGGATGCTGGCGAGGCACGGATCTTCGGACACGATGTCGTGAAGGAATCCCATATCGTCCGTCAATTAATTGGGGTCACAGGACAATACGCATCGGTTGACGAGTCCCTAAGCGCTACCGAGAACCTCATTATCTTCTCGCGGCTGCTCGGTCTAGGTCGTGCGGAAGCGCGGCGCAAGGCTGCTGACTTGTTAGAGGAGTTTGGCTTGTCAGAGGCAGCCAAGCGGCCACTCAAGAACTTCTCCGGAGGCATGCGACGCAGACTTGATTTGGCTGCAAGCCTCATTGCTCAGCCCCCGCTCATCTTTTTGGATGAACCGACAACAGGGCTGGATCCGCGTACGCGCTCACAGATGTGGGATACGATTCGCCGTTTGGTCGACACAGGCTCAACCGTGCTCCTCACCACACAATACCTCGATGAAGCCGATCAGTTGGCAGATCGTATCGCGGTTATCGACCGCGGCCAAGTTGTCGCAGAAGGCACCGTGGATGAACTTAAGGCTTCCGTTGGAACGTCGTCGCTGCATGTAAGACTTCAACATGAAAAAGATATCGCCGATGCGCGCACAATCGTAGAGCAAGTACTTCAAGTCCGCTCCAATGTAACCGCCGAAGCTGGAACGATTACTGCACCGATGGCCGACGCCGACCAAGTAACAGACCTGTTGATCGCTTTTCGCAACCAAGAAATTCGACTTGCCGAAATCAGTGTACAAAAACCTACACTTGACGAAGTATTTCTAACCATCACCGGGAACAGCTCGTCGGGTGCTATAGAGAACACGAACGCGATCCACAATACCGAACGCATGAACGTTAGAGAGGAGGCACGAGTATGAGCAATGCAACCGTAAATAAGAGCCCCCACCAGCAATTAAAAAACTATGCCAGCTTCGGTCAGTCACTACGTAATTCAATGACAATGGCCTATCGTGGGCTGCTCAAAATAAAGCGTACCCCCGAGCAATTGTTCGATGTAACCATTCAGCCCATTTTGTTTACCCTCATGTTCACCTATATATTTGGCGGGGCAATCTCAGGAAATGTACATGATTACTTACCGATCATTATCCCCGGCATTCTTGTTCAGACGGTCATCACGAGCGCCGTCGCCACTGGTGTCCAATTGCGCGAAGATATGGATAAGGGCGTATTCGACCGCTTCAAGTCACTTCCGATCGCGCGTATTGCGCCTTTGGCGGGAGCCCTTCTGGCAGATACGATCCGCTTTGCCATTGCAACCGTACTCACCTTTGTGATGGGCTACTTAATGGGCTATCACCCAGCCGGAGGCCTAGGTTATGTCGCAATCGCCGGCTTGCTTGTCATTGCATGCTCCTGGGCAGTCAGCTGGATTTTTGCCTTCTTCGGCGTCATTGCTCGTACAGCCGCTAGCGTACAAGGGATTGCCATGATGGTGCTGTTCCCGCTCACCTTTCTCTCTAATGCGTACGTACCGGTCAATACGATGCCAGATTGGCTTCAATGGTTTGCGAATATAAACCCAATCACCCATTTAGTAAGTGCTGTACGTGAGCTCGCCAATCAAGGTACGATCGGCATTGAATTTGGTCTCACTCTCCTGTGCGCTATGGTCATTGTAGCCATCTTTGCTCCACTCACCGTTCGGGCTTATATGCGCCGCACCTAAATTTCAAATACGCAGCACTCAACAATTTGGGTAACTGAAAAAAACATCTTAACACCCAAATGTAAACATGTACGGTAAGGAGTAGAGAACTAAATCCCTGCTCCTTATCGCATGATACGGGAAATGGAAGTATTCCTAACAGAGTAACACTACACCCTTAGCAGAGAAGGGAATATCCTTGAATATCCACGGATAACCCCCTTAATTCTATTTTACGAATCGCCTGTAGAGGTCTATACTTAAGGGGTGTTAAGGAACAAGGCAATTCACAACAGCTTCGTTCAATCGGGATGCTTCAATCCCCCTTGAACCCAGTTATCATATGGGTTCTTAGCTCAGTTGGTAGAGCAGTTGACTCTTAATCATCAGGTCGAGGGTTCGAACCCCTCAGAACCCACCAATTATGTGATCAAAACGGCAGAGAATGCCGTTTTTTTGTTGCATCCCATGTCCCCTCCCCTAAGATGCTGTTGTTCATCGAAAATTTCACTTTACATTAAGGTTACATAGAATCTGGATTAAGTTTGCTCCTATATTCTGATGATGTACGAAAATGATACAGAGGAGAGAGCAAACAATGAATATGTTTTCCAAGCGCGTGACGGCCATCGCACTGACCTTCACCGTAGTAACCGGCTTGCTTAGCGGTACGGGTACATTATCGAAAGTATCGGCAGCTGCACCCGTAAACATAGGACCACAAGACCCAAAAGAAGTTGAGCAATTTGCCGATGAATTTTTTAGCCGTCCAGAAATTAAGGACAGTATGGCAGGAGCTGCGTTTGTCGTCGTCAAGGGCGACAAGGTGCTGTTGAAGAAAGGCTACGGCTATGCAGATGTGGATAAAAAACTGCCGGTCGATCCGAATCGAACCGTATTCCGCGTTGCTTCAATTTCCAAGGTGATCACCGCTACGGCCGTGATGCAATTGGCAGAGCAGGGCAAAATCGATTTGAACAAAGATGTATCTGCATACCTGGGAGATATTAATATCCCAAATAAGGCTGGCACTCCCCTAACCACGAAGCATTTAATGACGAATTCGACCGGATTCGAATTCGGGGACGGCTCCGAATTATCTACGGACGATTTAACTCGAGAAGTATCTATCAAGCAATATGTATCGGACAATACGCCTACGGTGATCCGCAAGCCTGGCGAGTACTATCGCTATGACAATCTAGGCTTTACGATTCAAGGTTACATCGTAGAGCAAGTGAGCAAACAGCCATTTGGCGCATACGTGCAGGAGCATATTTTTAAACCGCTAGGTATGACAAACAGCGATTTCCGCTTAACCTCGGACATCACGAAGCACCTGGCCGTTCCATATACCGTGATGGGAGAAGCAATTCCCACCTACGCAACGGTTCCGACAGAGCTTCCAGGCGGTGGCATGCTCTCTACTGGCGCTGATATGGCCAACTTTATGCTCGCCCATCTTAACGGCGGCAAGCTGGGAGATGCAACGATTCTTAAGAAAGAATCAGCAGCAGAAATGCATAAGCCTCAGCTTGCCATACATGAGAAGCTGCCGAACATGGCATACGGCTTCGAATACGCCAATCAGCAGCTATACAACGGACGTTATATGATTGAGAAAGCCGGGGATATGGCCGGGTATCACAGCAATATGTGGTTGATTCCTGATGAAAAGGTCGGCTTTTTCGTCACTGTAAATAAAGATGTTGAATTCCGTAAGGAATTGTTGGCAGCATTTATGGATCATTATTATCCCAAGAAAGATGGCGCACAGGCTCCTTATGAGCAAGCGACACAATCATTGGACAAATTTGAAGGCATGTACAGTGACTTGCGGAATCGGATGTGGACCTCTCGCGTTCATGCCAAGGATGGCAAGCTTATCGTGAAAGATCCGCTAGGAGAGCATGTGCTCCGTGAAATCGAGCCCCTGCTTTTCCAAGATGAACAAGGCGTAAAAGCTGCATTCAAGTTAAATGACAGCGGCGAGGTAAAGGCATTTTATTACGACCTGAAATCAGATAGTTGGACCGAAAAATTATCAGCGCCGCAGCATTATCAGGATGTTAGTGACGACCATCCGTATGCTCCGTATATCTATCACTTGCACCAATTGAAAGTCATTGATGACAGAAGCGGAGACAACCGCTTTCAGCCTGCACAAGCAATTACCCGGGAACAATTTATCGGTTGGTTTATTCGATGGGCCGGGGTATCTCCATCCAAGAACAAACCTGCTTTCATAGATATATCCGACAGTGCGTTTGCTAAAGAAATACAAGCCGCGTATGAGTTTGGCGTCATTCAGAAGCCAGAGAACGGCAAATTTCATCCGCAGGAATTGTTGACCCGCCAGGAAGCAGCAACTATTATATGGCGTATGGCAGTCGAACATTTAAGAGCAACGCCGAAAAAAGTTTTCCTCCAGGATCACACCGATTCCTGGGCGCTGGATGGTGTTCAGTTCATCATCGCCAAGCAATTATATGGGCCTGAAGTTGTCCAAGGAAAAGACGGGGCGTTCGACTACCGATCCAAGCAGCCAATGCTGAAGCAAGAAGCTGCAGCTATGTTGTCTAAGTTCGCCGATAATTTATTCTAATTCGCACAATTCGTAAAACTCCCGATCCATCTGCGCTTAGTCGCAAGTGAATCGGGAGTTATTGTTGCATACATGGAGGTGAAACAACAAATGAAAACCATACTTATCATTGATGATGAAGCCGAAATCCGGGAACTGCTGACCATCTATTTGACCAATCACGGCTATGCTGCGATTACAGCCGGGAACGGTGCCGAAGCGATGACCATCTTGCAGGAGAACCCCATCGATTTGGTCATAGCCGATATTATGATGCCACAAATGGATGGCTTGGAATTACTCAAAAAAACGCGACAGAATTCGCAAATTCCGTTTCTCTTTATTTCTGCCAAATCAGACGATATGGACAAAATCTACGGCTTGCAGCTCGGGGCGGACGATTACGTGGGCAAGCCCTTCAACCCACTTGAAGTCGTCAGCCGCGTTCAGGCGCTGTTCAGACGAATCGACTCCTTTGCCAAGGTGGATAACCATGAGCAGGAATTTATCGAAATCGGAGATGTGAGGCTGAATATAAGGAGCTGCCAACTGTTCAAGTCCGGCATCCAAAAAGAATTGACATCATACGAGTTCAAGATTGTGGAGCTCCTTATGAGAGAGGCTGGCAGAGTATTAACCAAAGCCCATATTTACGAGCAAGTATGGGGCGAGGAATACACCGGAGACGAAAATTTAATTATGGTGTACATAAGCAAAATCCGCGAGAAAATTGAGGATAATCCGAGAAAGCCTGTTCATCTCATTACGATTAGGGGGTTAGGCTACCGTTTTGAAAAAAGCAAATAACCTCTCCGGTCGACGTCCCTTAAAACGGGTATTTTTTCGAAATTATGCAGTGATCTGCGTCCTGATGATAGCAGCGATCATTGTATCTCTCCTAAGCACGAACCTATTTATGAGGCGTTATATCGATGAACTGGTCGTTGCTCAAATTAATGGAACGGATATTTATCGGTACCCTTTCCATAACATCAGTGGGCATTTGCTGGACAAGTATGGCGGCTGGTTCGAAATCGTGAATGAGTCAGGCGAAATCATTTTTGTCAAAGGAAACAAAGAGGACAACATCAAGCATTACGAAGACGGCCAAATGTATGCCAAAATGGATGTAGAGCGCAACGATGATGCAATCTCCTATCATGCTTATCAAGCAAAAGGGCCGAACGGCGAATCTTATGTATTGCTGTGGAAAATTCCTGAGCGCTTGTTGAAATTATCAACCGCGACAACAATCTTTGCTGCATTATTAGCTATTTTATTGTTTATCCTGCTTTACTTTTACGCCCGCTATTCGGTTAGACAAGTGAAAAAGCCGCTGCGGCAAATCTTGGAAGGCATCAAAGAGATGGAGCACTTCAATTACACGAAGCGGCTTCATTACTCAGCCGAACAGGAATTCGCGGAAATACAAGATGCGTTTAACGGCATGGCTGAACGTCTGCAGCGTACTTCTGCCGAGAAGGAAGCTGCCGAGAACAATAAGCGAAACATGCTGCTGCATCTATCGCATGATTTGAAGACGCCGATTACTTCGATTTACGGTTATTCGCAGCTCCTGTTGGACAATCAGGCATTGGAAGACAAGGATACCCGCAAATATATTCAATACATTTACGATAAGTCAGCTTATATGGCCAATTTGATTAAAGACTTATTTGAACTGGCGAAGCTGGATGACAAGCATACGGAATTGAGCAAAGAGAAAGTGAACGTTACGAAATGGTTCCAACAGCTCGTGGTCGAATTTTATCCGGAAATAGAAGAGAAGGGATTTGAGCTTGAAGCACATATCCCGGAAGAACCGCTCTATGTCAAGATGGACAAGATTCATATGAGTCGCGTCATCACCAACTTAATCAGCAATGCACTGCGATATAATCCAGCGGGAACGGTGCTCTATGTGTCATGTGCGCGACAAGAAGGAAACGTTATACTGTGGATCGGAGACGACGGAATTGGCGTTCAGGAGCCGATCAAGGACCATATTTTCGAAGAATTCGTCCGCGGCGATGGCCCGATTAAAGACAGTACAGGCTTAGGTCTCGCCATTTGCAAAAAAATCATAACGCTCCATGATGGCACGATTGAATTAATGCAGGATCAGTGTTACCATACCTTGTTTCAAATCACGTTGACAATTACGGAGGACTAGAGTCCCTTCACGATGTCGGGCATCACCTTCAGGCTTCGATACCACGGATCGTTTGCATGCCCGGATCTAGCCCATTGCAATAATAAGCTCCAGTTTGAAGTATTCCTTTTGGTGTTACACCCTTTACAAACGGATCATCCCGTGTATAATGAAAGCTGTCAAGCATATGAACAATGGAACAACTGCATAGTGAATTCGAACACTAGGGGTGCTGTAACAAGCTGAGAGACAGCGGCAACGCTGTTAACCCTTATAACCCGAACTAGATAATACTAGCGTGGGGAAGTGTAGTCGACTGATTGATATAAGCTGCGGCTTCGTCATGTTCGTCATTGCATGAAGCCATGTTATACCCTTGTATCCTCAAGCGTAACTGCACCGACTCACGGTGCAGTTTTTTTGTTGTCTGCTGGCCACATATTGATTCGTCAGGGAGGATATAAGTTATGAGTCAGTTATCTTGCGGTACGAGCCGCATCGTTGGTTGTCGATTTTCCATCTATCCGATGAGCAATCGCTTCGTTGAACTTATTTTGGGAGCGTTGCGAGACACAGACATGTCCAAGGTATGGTGCCATACCGATGATGTCAGCACCTGGGTTCGTGGGCGCAGTGAACATGTATTCGATGTCGTTCAGTCAATCTTTTTACATAGCGCGGCAAGTGGAGAGCATGTTGCGCTGAATGCTACCTTCTCTGTTGGCTGTCCAGGTGACACACAAGGAGATGCCTTCATGAATACGGACGAAATTCGAATGAATGCGGAACAAGCGATTCCTCTTAAGGTCGCTGCTCATTTTGCGCTCTACCCGCTTGGAACGGCAGATTACATGGATACGATCTATGAAATCATTGGCCTTGCTAAGGAAGAAGGCACTTTCGATGAGAGCGCTCATTATGCAAGCCGCTTAGAAGGAGATGCACAGCGAGTATTTGCTACACTTGAGAACGCGTTTAATCGGGCGAGAAAATCAGACAAGTCCCATGTGGTGATGACAACTACGATGTCAGCAAACAGCCCTTCCACAAGGTAGCAGCTGAAGATAAAGAATTTCCAAAATGCAAGCTACAAACCCAACGGACTCATCCGATCATCGTTTTAAGAAAAGAGGAATGTTCATGAATTCGCGAAACAGCCAATGGAAATTACAAGATATCGTCGTTCTCAGTTCATTATCTGTCGTGTTTGCCGTCATTTATCTGCTCTTCTTGCAAATAGGCAATGTGCTTGTTGGCTTTATGGGGCCGATGGGATATGAAGTCATCTTCGGCATTTGGTTTATCGTATCGATCATCGCCACCTATATTATCCGCAAACCGGGGGCTGCCGTCATTTCAGAGACAGTCGCTGGACTGGTTGAGGTATTAATCGGCAACGCTGTAGGGCCTATTTTGATTGTATCCGCCCTTATTCAAGGTTTAGGCGCCGAAGCCGTATTTGCCGCTACAAGATATCGGAATTATTCAACCAAAGTGCTCATGCTGGCTGGGGTGGGCTCCGCTGTATTCAGCTTCGCGTGGGGGTATTTCCGCAGCGGTTATGCGGCCTACTCTGTTGGTCTCATCCTCGCGATGTTCATCGTTCGCTGTATAAGCGGTGCACTCATTTCAGGTCTGCTTGGCAAATGGATTGCGGACGCCTTGACCAATACAGGAGTTCTTAGAAGTTTCCCAATTGCAAAGGGGCAGCGGTAACATGGCAAGCCCAGCGCTTCTCAATTCCAAGCACCCAGCACAATCGACCTTACAACGTGACGCCGAGCATGGAGCTCTTATTGCACTGGAAGCCACTGATCTGACACTCGCCTTCGAGACCGAAGGCGAGCCCGTCTTATCCAACATCAATGTCACCCTGCATGAGGGAGAAACCGTGCTGCTGTTAGGCCCAAGCGGATGCGGCAAGAGCTCGCTAGCCTTTTGCCTTGCCGGGCTGTATCCACATGCAATAGATAGTCTCGTCGATGGCAGTGTCCATTTGTATGGCAAGCCAATTGAACAGTACGATTCCGGTGCAGCGGCCCAGCATATCGGAATTGTATTTCAAGATTTCGAAAGTCAGTTCTGTATGCTGCGTGTAGAAGAAGAAATAGCCTTTTGCCTAGAAAATCGGGATTGCCCTCGAACTGAGATGGAATCCATGATTCAAGAGGTCTTAGAAAAAGTAGGATTGCTCGCATGGCGTCATGCGTATGTCCACGAGCTGTCGGGAGGCATGAAGCAGAAGCTGGCCCTCGCCTGCGCTTTAGCCCATCGCGTGCACATGCTTGTATTGGATGAGCCCACCTCGAATCTCGATCCGTATACAAGACATCAATTTGCTGTACTCATTTCAGAACTGGCACGCAGGGAAGGGATGGCTCTGCTCATCATTGAGCATCAATTGGACGATTGGATCGGCATGACGGATCGCCTGCTCGTGATGGATGAGGATGGAGCCCTCGTCTTTGACGGTCTTCCTGTCTCCTACTTCAAGCATCATGCAGCTGAAGCCAAGTCACGCGGTATCTGGCTTCCGCAAGCGCTGGAACTGCAGCAATTCATCCGTGAGTGGTTTAATCGCAGCAACAGTAGCGATAGCAGCAACGATGACGATAGTAGTAACATTTTCGATTTCAGCAATTATGATGAGCAGTCCGTTCATCAGCGTCTCGAGTCCGCAGAACCCGCACTAACCGACGAGGATCTGCTGAACCTGCTGCTGTCGCTCCCTAAATTAGCACAGCAGGATGTGATGCGCATCCTAACATCAGCTCAATCGAACGGTTCCCCACGAAAGCCTGAGGAAGTCTTGCAAGCGAACAACCTTGTCTATCGGCGTAAAGGGAGAGTAATCCTCGATCACGTGTCCCTTACTCTGCATTCAGGGGAATGGGTAGCACTTGTTGGTCCAAACGGAGCTGGGAAATCTACCCTCGCCTCCCTCTTATCTGGATTGACACAGCCGGATGAAGGTCAAATCATTCTGAATGGCATGCCTCTTCATCGATATGCAGAGCGGGAGCTGAGAGCCTTCATCGGATATGTATTCCAGAATCCAGAGCATCAGTTCATTACTGATACCGTGTTCGATGAACTTGCATTCGGGATGCGCTTGCAGCTTCTGAGCGAAGAAGAAGTACAGCAGCATGTCGGAGAAGCCTTGACACGCTTCCGCTTGAACAAGGTTGCCAATGCCAATCCCTTCTCCATCAGCCAAGGACAGAAGCGAAGACTTAGTGTCGCTTCCGTTCTTACCGACAGCCAACAGCTATTGTTATGCGATGAGCCGACATATGGACAAGATTCTTATACATCCAAGCAGCTGATGGACACCCTGCAAGCACGAACCCAAGCAGGCGCAACTGTCCTGATGATCACGCATGATATGGAGTGGGTTCAGAACTATGCCGACCGAATTATTGTGCTAGATGAAGGTTGCATACAGTTTGACGGCAGCCCTTCCAAGCTGTGGAAGGAGCACCCTGAGCTCGTGGAGAAGTGTCATCTGCGTATGCCGATGAACTTCGCGGTGACATTTCGCTTACTTGCACAGACGACAGGTATCGAAGGAGGAGATCATCCTGATACTCCGTGATTGGAATCCAAGCATTAAGGGGCTTGCGATCATTATAGCGGTTATTATGCTGTCGTTGACGTTCGATCCGGTTACACCGCTTGCAGCACTTGTCTACATCGTTCTATTTACATTCCTATTAGGGAACATATCATGGCGTAAATGGCTGCTTAGCTTCTGCCCCTTCCTCATTATGGGCATCGGCTACGTGTGGACGGCTCTCGTCTTCCCGCGTTCTGCCGATCCCGCTTCAAGTGCCATTCTATGGCAGTGGGGGTCGTTCATCATTACGGAGGCCACGTTCCAGCAGGCAATATCACTCGGACTCAGAGTGCTTATCTTCTCCGCCTTGTCGCTCATCTTCATCTTGACGACAGATCCTGTTCGCTTCATGCTGAGCCTGATGCAGCAATGCAAGCTGTCGCCCAAGTGGGCATACGGTATTCTGGCAGGCTATCGCTTCCTCCCCTTCTTCAAGGAAGAACTGCGCATCATACAGGATGCCCACCGCATGCGAGGCATAGAACGGGAGCGTGGCTGGAAGAGCAAGCTGCGGGCATGGAAGCGTTATGCAATTCCACTGCTCGCTTCAGCTATCCGCAAGTCGGAGCGTGTAGCTGCCGCCATGATATCGAAGGGATTCACAGGCCGACGTGGAAGAGCTTATTATGTGAAGCTTCGAGTTACATGGAAGGATTGGGCCTTACTCTTCCTTCTGCTAGGCGGAATCGCGTTATGCTACTACGTATCCTGGAAACTCGGGTTCGTACAATGGTATCAAGGACAATTGTGACACATATGACACCCTTTTCGTACATCCTGCATAACATATCTAAGCACATTGTGTGTTCCGCTATTATGCGAAAAGGAGGTCTTTCTATGCCTAAAAAAATCACGCCTAAGAAGATTACGTCTAAGACGTTATCCCCCCATTACTCCAAAAGTGTAAAGTTCTTGAAAAAATTCGTAAAGATAAAGGCCAAAAACGGTAACATATATACAGGCACCATCGTGAAAGTAGATAAAAAGAGAGTGTACTTAAAGGTCAACTCCGTAAAGCATGCGGGAAAAGTACACACTTCATTTTTCCCTTTCATCTTGCCGTTGGTGCTCTTCGATCTCCTTGCTATCGTGCTGCTTGATACCCGTAGAAGAATTATTTTTTAACGTCTATTCTCCCTCAAATGTTTGAGGGAGTTTTTATTTGCACGAAAAACTCACTAACTATATCAAGATAGCGCTCTGGCTCCTCAAATCGGGGAAAATGCCCGCTACGATGGAAAGTCGTCTGCAATGTGGATCTGCACCTATCCATCAATCCACACTTGATTGCTCGATAAAATACAAAGAACCCCTCAAACAGTTTACTGCTTGAGGGGTTTTCCGAGCTTGTTTAAACTATTTATCTGGATGTTCGCCAAGGGCGTTCTTCGACAGAAGATGATTCAGTTCCTTCATAAACATGCTGATATCCTTGAACTGACGATAGACCGATGCGAACCGCACATAAGCAACTTCATCTACTGGATAGAGCTGCTCCATGACGAAATCACCGATGACACGGCTGTCTACCTCCGCATGGGCGGTATCTCGCAGCTGCTTCTCGACCTCCGAAGCAATCATCTCCAGCCGTTCCACAGATACGGGACGCTTCTCACAGGCACGAATAAGTCCGCGCAGCATCTTATCCCTACTGAACTCTTCCCTGCTTCCATCCTTCTTAATAACGATGAGCGGAGTCTCCTCCACCATCTCGAATGTAGTAAAGCGTCTGCTACACAGCTCGCACTCCCGCCTGCGGCGAATAGACTTATTGTCGTTCGCTGGACGAGAATCAAGTACCTTTGTTCCTAAGTGGTCACAATAAGGACACTTCATTTTCGTTCCTCCGTTCTACTCTTGATGTTTATCACAATTCACTTTTTAAAAAGTTACCAGTGGTTACCTGTAATGATCTTTGAAAGAATGCACACAATACAATTACCAACCGCAAGGAGGTGAATCAAATGAGCCAAAACAATCGTTCCAGCAACAACTTGGTCGTACCTCAAGCGACAGCAGCTCTTGAACAAATGAAGTTCGAGATCGCACAAGAGTTGGGCATTGCCATCCCATCTGACGGATACTATGGCAACATGGCAACTCGTGACACGGGTTCTATCGGTGGTTACATCACGAAGCGCCTTGTCCAAATCGCTGAACAATCTCTTGCAGGTCAATACAAATAATGACGGAAGAAGCGTCGGACATCATGCGCGATAACGGTATCGGCTTGTCCGATGCTTCTTCTTCGTTCTACTTCATTTTCGGGTAGATGTTTTTATACTTATCATAATAATGGATAACACGCTGTACGTACAACTTTGTTTCCCCATATGGGATTTGCTGCTTGGCTGTGTCATAGCGTCCGTCCCATACTTTGTTGCGAATCCATTTGTTCACATTGCCAGGACCCGCGTTGTAAGCGGCGATCGCCGCTATCCAATTCTCATTGAATTGCTTATGCAGCGATTTTAGATACCATGTGCCAATAAGAATATTCGGGTCGGCCGTATTTTTCAATTCGTCCAAAGACCAACGATTATTCATCTTCAGCTGCTCCATCGCCCATGTAGCCGTTTCCGGCATCAGCTGCATGACTCCAATCGCTCCCTTACGAGATTCGCGCCCCGCTTGGAAGTTCGTCTCCACTCGAATGATAGCAGCCACAAGCAGAGGATCTACATCATATTGAGCTGCATATTTGCGAATCTCGGCTTCATATGCAATCGGGTACATCCATCTCCCCAGCCATTGCGACTGAACGAACAGCAAGAACAGCATGCCCAAAAACAACAGCAATAGCACTCTCTTTTTGCGGAGCATTTTCATCATACGATTCATGGCAAGCCTTTCTCCGACCAGAAATGGTCGAGCTGCTTGATCGTATCTTCCAGCGAACCGCTATTGTCGATAATAATGTCCGCCAGCTCTCGCTTTTTCTCCATACTCCACTGAGCATTCAGCCTCTGTTCAGCTTCGCGCTCGCTCCAACCGTCCCGTTCCATTAGACGCTGTAATTGAACACTTTTTGGAACATACACTACCAATATCGAATCGAACATCTCGCTTAGACCTGACTCATACAGGAGCGGAATATCAACGACAACAAGACGTTCTGGATAGTCCATCTCATATTGATGCATTTGACGCTGGATTTCCTTCCGGATAGCCGGGTGGGTGATGCTTTCTAACGCTTTGCGACTTGTCTCATCTGCAAAGACAACCTCCCCTAATCGCTTCCGATTGAGCGTTCCGTCCGCAAGCAGCATGTCCGATCCGAAATGCACCGCAATTTGTTCCAACACGGGACTGCCAGGGAGAACGACTTCCCTGGCAATCTTATCAGCATCAACCAGCAGAGCGCCTCGCTCCACTAGTAATCGGGAGACGGTGCTCTTGCCGGAAGCGATGCCTCCGGTTAACCCGATGTTCATGCCTTCACCTCATTCTATAATAATGCCGCTTACGTCAGCAGCTTAATAATCCCCATTATAATTAGCATCAGGCCTGGCACAAATGACAACTTCCCAATCCATCGCGCGCCTGCGAATGCAATCCCAATATGAATGCCGAATCGCAGAAATATGCCGCTGAATAAGGCGATAACAATCGCGGTCATGAGTGCAGGATAGCCTAACAGCGCAGCCCCTATACCCGCTCCAAATGCATCCAACGACAACGCGACTCCAAGCCATGCAGCCTCTACTGCACTAATGGTGCCTGAACGATCCATGTCCGCAGCGCTTGGAGTCTTCAATATTTGAATGACAACGCCAAGGCTCTTCAATTGAATGTGCACCACTTGCCGCGGCTCATCCCCCATCGGAATAGATGGAACTGAAGAGGATTGAACAACTGCTGATACATGCATCTGATCTGCTGCCGCATGTTCACTGCTTGCTATCTGATCCAACCGAGCATCCTCATCGTGCGATGAGCGAAGCAGCTGCAGGATAGCCCAACAGCCAATCCCGACAAGAATAAGTGATCCGATCCATTGAGCTACAGCAGGAGATACATACTGAATAAGCAAGTTTCCTACTTGCATCGACAGTAGAATGACCAGTCCAGAGCAGCATGCAATGACAGCAATTGAAGTCCAAGGGATGCGGAGCCGGCGCAATCCGTAGGTCATTCCTACTCCGAAGCTATCCAGACTCAATGCAAAAGCCAGGATGAACAAAGATACTGTATGAATAAGCAACTACCGTTCCCTCCCGCTAGGCAGTTCCCAAGCTAGTGCAAACTAGCGTACAACTCACAGCTTAGGAATCCCGATTTACCATATCATATGGGCAAGAGTGGATAAGAGTGCTTATTCAACTTTTCAGTTTACCTAGGTTTCCATTACTTAGAATGATGCTGGCATACCGGGCAGTAATGGGTACCCCGACCGCCGACTACTGTCTTCTCAATGATACTGCCGCATTGAACACAAGGTTGCCCTTGACGTCCATACATTTGCAGCTGATGCTGGAACATCCCCATTTCCCCTTGGCCATTCACATATGACTTGATAGAGGAGCCGCCAGCTTCAACCGCTTCCTTAAGGGTATCAATAATCGCGCGATGCAGAAGCGCGTACTCTTCATCCGTAAGCTCATCTGCCGCACGATTCGGGTGAATGCCTGCTCTGAACAGAGCTTCATCCACATAAATATTTCCGATTCCTACTACGATGTGCTGGTTCAGCAGGACTGGCTTAATAAAGCTGCGCCGTCTTCTCATCGCTTCCGCGAAGCGTTCGACGGTAAATTCCGGAGACAAGGGTTCTACTCCCAGCTTATGAAGTGGAGGCTGCTCCCATTCCTCACCTGCTGCGAATAGATGCATCGTGCCGAATTGGCGGACATCCTTATAACGCAGCTCGGTACCGTCATCGAAATGGAAAATAACATGCGTATGCTTCTCAACTGGCTCATTAGCAGCATATACGCCGTAGCGTCCTTCCATACGCAGATGGGATACAAGAACAAGCCCATCCAGCAGGATCCGCAAGAACTTGCCCCTGCGCTCAACCCGTTCGATCGTGTGACCCTTCAATGCATCACAAAATTGCTCTATTTCTGACGGCCGCTGGATAATACGAGGCAGCGTAACCGTTACCCGCTCAATCCGCTTTCCAGCGACTAATGTATTTAATGTTTGTTTGACTGTTTCTACTTCCGGCAATTCCGGCATGTCCAATCACCTCTTGATATATTCATTATACCGAAAAAGCCGCTCTCATGTAGGCTGGCGGTTATTACGTCGATCTCGCTCACCGCCTTGGCTTACGTTCTACTTCGCTTCATACCAATTCTCGCCGCTGTTTACATCTGCTCGCAGCGGAACACAGAGCTCAATAGCCGATTCCATTACTTCAGGAACAAGCTTCAACATCGTCTCCATCTCTTCATCTGGAACCTCGAATACCAATTCATCGTGTACTTGCAGCAGCATGCGGCTCTTCAGTCCCGCTTCGCGCATACGAGCATCCATCTGAACCATGGCGAGTTTAATTATATCTGCGGCTGTTCCTTGAATCGGAGTATTCATCGCCGTCCGCTCTGCGAATGAACGCAGATTGAAGTTGGAAGCATGAATATCCTTCAAGTACCGTCTGCGCTCCAGCATTGTCTTCACATAGCCGTCTTGGCGAGCGAGCTTCACGATGTCTTCCATATACTGCTTAACGCCTTGGAATACAGCGAAATACTGCTCGATAAACTGCGCTGCTTCCTTGCGCGTAATATTCAAGTTCTGAGACAATCCGTAATCACTAATCCCGTATACAATCCCGAAGTTAACCGCCTTCGCCGAACGGCGCATATTCGCATCAACCTGCTCAGGAGATACACCGAATACGTCCATCGCGGTCTTCGTATGAATGTCCATGTCATGCAGGAAAGCTTCCTTCAGCTTCTCGTCTCCCGAGATATGAGCCAATACACGAAGCTCAATCTGAGAGTAGTCGGCAGCAACGATATGCCATCCCTTCTCCGAAGGAACAAACGCCTGACGAATCTTGCGTCCTTCCTCAAGCCGAACGGGAATATTCTGCAGGTTCGGATATTGGCTGCTTAGCCGTCCGGTCGCTGTAATGGTCTGACGGAAGTAAGTGTGGACATTGCCCGTTTCCTTGCGCACTTCCTTCAGTAATCCTTCAATATACGTCGATTGGAGCTTCGTCATTTGACGGTAATGCAGAATCAGTGGAATGATCTCGTGGTAAGGCTCCAGCTTCTCCAATACTTCCGCATCTGTGGAATATCCGGTCTTCGTCTTCTTGATGACAGGAAGTCCGAGCTTATCGAATAGAATCTCACCAAGCTGCTTCGGCGATCCAACATTAAACTCCGTACCCGCGAGCTCATAAATACGCTTCATTGTCGTCTCAATTTGTTCTGTAAACTGCGTACCTAATTGATTCAGCGCATCTGTATCGACTTGAATGCCGGTCTTCTCCATCTGCGCCAGTACGCGAGACAATGGAAGCTCCAGGTCAAAATAAAGCCGGTTCATTTCCTGCTCCTGGAGCAATTGCTCCATCACAGGCTTCAGCTGGCGTACAAGCTTGCCCTTGCGAGCAGCGTGCAGCGCAACAGTCTCAAGTTCAGGAACCTTGAACTTGGCGCCCTTCCCGTACACTTCTTCATCCGTCGGGCTAGACGACAAGCCGTACTTCTCCGCAATCGCTTGAAGGGACAGTGCCGCATCATCCGGGTTGAGCACATAGGAAGCAAGCTGAGCATCGAATGCGGAGCCATCATAGGGAACACCTGTCCAATGCAGCACCAATTCCGCGTAATGCATATCGTAGCCGCTCTTCGGCTTCCCTTGATCCGCGATCCATTCCCGTACGAACTGTGCCTCGTCAGATAGAAGCTCCTCACGGGTCAAGAACCAGTTGGACTCCTCTTCCGCGATAAGCACACCAATAAGCTCTGCTTGATGTGGATTGTCTCCATGCGCTTCCACGATGATTGTATCCGCGGAGTCGATTATCTGCTTCAATCCACTGAAATCGCCATTCACGAGCTGCACGTTCAATGTATCCTCAGACAGCTCTTCATCAGCAGGTGCTGATGCAACCGTGCCGCCCTCGATCAGCCCGATCTTCTCCATACGCTCAATAATCGACTTGAACTCGAGCTTCTGCAGCATCGGAATCGCCGTGTCCGCCTTAATGCCATGATACGCCATCTCCTCATGGCTCTTCTCCAGCGGCACCTCACGGAAGATCGTTGCAAGCTTCTTGCTCATGCGTGCGTCTTCAGCATGATTAATGAGGTTCTCCTTCATCTTGCCCTTCAGCTCGTCCACATGCTCAAGCACACTCTCTACGCTGCCGAATTGATGCAGCAGCTTAAGAGCCGTCTTCTCGCCAATGCCCGGCACACCCGGAATATTGTCCGAGGAATCGCCCATTAGGCCCTTCATATCAATAATTTGTAATGGCTCAATGCCATACTTCTCCTGCAAGGCTGCCGGTGTATATTTCTCAATCTCCGTCACACCCTTGCGCGTGAGCAGAATCGTAACCTGATCAGAAGCAAGCTGGAGCATGTCCTTATCCCCGCTCACAACCGCCATCTCAATTCCTTGCTCATTTGCTTCGCGAGTCAAGGTACCGATAATATCATCCGCCTCGTATCCGCTCATCTCGGAATGAGGAACACCAAGCGCATCAAGGAGCTGCTTCAAGACAGGGAACTGCTCTGACAGCTCAGAAGGCGTCTTCTCCCGACCGCCCTTATAGTCCTTGTAATCTCCATGTCGGAATGTCTCCTTGCCAGCATCAAATGCAACCAGCAAGTGGGTCGGCTTCTCTTCTTCAATAACGCGAAGAAGCATCGTTGTGAATCCGTATACAGCATTTGTATGTAATCCTTGAGCATTCGTCAGAGGAGGCATTGCAAAGAAAGCGCGGTAAATAATATTGTTGCCGTCAATAATGATCCATTTATCCATTGATTCATGCACCTCAATCCATTCTCTACCTTCATGATAGCATAGCCAGTACTAGAAAAGAAAATGATGATATTATGGGAAAAAAATAACCGACCGGGTGAGCCGCGGTCGGTTGGAGGATGGAGAATAAGATGACATATTCATCAATGATTCCGTATGATTAATTATTCAAATCAGGGCGTTGGTTCGTCACCAGATAGACGACCGCCTCACCGATGTTAGTCGCATGGTCGGCAATCCGTTCGATGTAGCGTCCGACGAAGGTAAGCAGCATCGCCTGAGATGCATTTTGCGGATTCTCCACAACGTACGTCAACAGCTCTCGGAAGATCTGGCTGTACAACTGGTCGACGAGGTCATCGTCCTTCGCCATTTTGTAAGCAAGATTCACGTCTTCCTTAATGTAAGCTTGAATCGACTCCCTGATCATGAGCTGTACCGTCTCCGCCATGCGAGGCAAGTCGATCAACGGCTTCATGAGCGTCTGGCCTTCCATGCGCAGCACAACCTTCGCTACGTCAATCGACAGATCTCCCATCCGCTCCAGATCATTGGAGATGCGGAAGGAAACGAGAATGCGGCGCAAATCCTTCGCAACAGGCTGCTGTGTCAAAATCAACTTCGATCCCAGATCGATAATTTTCTCCTCAATGCGATTCAGCTCAACATCCTCGGAAATGATCCGCTTGGCACGCTCGACATCCATATTTTTCAACGCTTCAATTGATTCCGACAAGGCACGCTCTACTCGCGTCCCCATCTCTTCAAGCAATGTACTTAGTTCTTCTAAGGCCAAGTCGAACTCTCTCCGCTTGATCATTTGCAGCTACACTCCTTATCCTTCTTATCAAATTTAGCCGAAGCGACCTGTAATGTAATCCTCTGTCCGCTTATCAGTAGGATTCGAGAACAATTTCTCCGTATTATCGAATTCAACGACTTCTCCGTTCAAGAAGAACACCGTCTGATCCGATACACGAGCAGCTTGATGCATATTGTGCGTAACCATAACAATCGTGTACTTATGCTTCAGCTCTTGAACAAGCTCTTCAATCTTCAGCGTAGAGATTGGATCCAAGGCCGAAGTTGCCTCGTCCATCAGCAGAATGTCAGGGTTGACTGCCAATGCGCGCGCGATACAGAGACGCTGCTGCTGACCACCAGACAAGCCGAAGGCAGAGCGCTTCAAGTAGTCCTTTACTTCATCCCACAGCACAGCTTGCTTCAAGCTCTGCTCAACAATCTCATCCAGCTTCGCTTTGCTGCGAATGCCATGAAGACGCGGGCCGTAAGCAATGTTGTCATAAATCGACTTCGGAAATGGGTTCGGCTGCTGGAATACCATACCTACTTTTTTGCGAAGTGTTTCTACATCAACTTCGTTGCTGTAGATATCTGTCCCGCCAATCGCAACTGTGCCTTCAATACGCGTGCCTATGATCATGTCGTTCATGCGGTTCAATGTACGAAGCAACGTGGATTTCCCGCAGCCGGACGGCCCGATGAACGCAGTGACTGCCTTCTCCGGAATCGTCATAGTGACATTTTTCAAGGCATGATACGTACCGTAGTACAAGTTTAAGTTCTTAATGTCGATTAACGTCTGTAAGGCAGTCGCTGTGCTCATACTATCGTCTCCTTAAATATGTTTCTGATATTTATTGCGTAGAATAACTGCTGAGATATTCATAATGATAAGCAGCGCCAGAAGCACGATGATGCCTGCTGCAGCCAGTTCATGGAATGCAAGTTGCGGTCTAGATACCCAGTTGAAGATTTGAATCGGCATAACGGTAAACTGATCCATAATGCTCTCTGGCAGAAACGCAACGAAAGTCAATGCCCCAATCATAACGAGCGGTGCTGTCTCCCCGATTGCCCGGGACAATGCCAAGATAACGCCTGTCATAATACTGGAAATCGAAGACGGAAGCACAGAACGGGATACCGTCTGCCATTTCGTTGCACCGAGAGCGAATGAAGCATCCCGGCGCGCCCTAGGTACTGCACGGATGGCTTCCTGTGCAGACACGATAATAATCGGCAGCACGAGCAGCGTCATCGTAAGCGCTCCGGAGAGCAAGCTGCGTTCCAGAGCCAATCCGCGTACGAAAATTGTTAATCCCAATATCCCGTACACAATGGATGGAACCCCGGCCAACGTACTAATATTCAGTTGAATTAACCGTGTTAGCCTATTCTTCTTCGCGTATTCCTCAAGATAGATCGCCGCTCCTACGCCGAGGACGAACGAGATAGGAGCCATAATAAGCACCATGTAAATGGAACCGACAATTGCTGATTTCATCCCAGCCTTCGCAGCCATTCGCGAAGGGTAATTCGTAAATAGATCAAGGTTCAATCGAGACAATCCATCCATCATTATCTGAATCAGCAAGGCCATTAGCGCAATAATACCGATAGAAGTTGCCACTAGGAACAGGATATGAAGCACAAGGTCTACCTTCCGGCGGGTACCAATCTGTTTGCGGTTTGCATCTTGAAACATACTCATTAGCTTAGTACTCCTCCCTGAAGCGTCTTGCCACCCACAGCGCCAAAATATTAAGCAGGAACGTAATCACGAACAAGGTCATACCAACAGCAAAGATCGTTCCATACTCAATGGATCCATGCGGTGTATCTCCCATGCTGACCTGTACAATATAAGCCGTCATCGTCTGGATGCTCTCCAGCGGATTCCAGGTCAAATGCGGTGTTGCACCTGCAGCAATCGTTACAATCATCGTCTCGCCAATTGCGCGCGAGAAGGCAAGTACAGCGGATGATACGATACCCGAGAAAGCTGCTGGAACCACAATTTTCAACGCAACCTCAAATCTTGTTGCCCCGAGTGCATATGCCCCATTTCGCAAGCTGCGCGGTACTGCCGACATCGCATCCTCAGACAAGGAAGAGACCATCGGAATAATCATAATCCCGACAACAAGACCTGCGCTTAACGCATTGAACATTCCCGTCGATGGGAAAATAAATTTCAATAATGGCGTAACGAAGGTCAGAGCAAAATAACCGTAGACAATCGTTGGGATACCAGCCAATACTTCAAGAATCGGCTTCACAATTTTGCGAACACGAGTAGGTGCATATTCGCTCAAGTAGATTGCACTTGCAAGTCCAATCGGTATCGCAACCAGACAAGCAATAACCGTAATCATTAACGTACCACCTAGCAGCGGCAGGATGCCGAAGGACTTCGGTGATATGAGCGGGCTCCACGTTGTACCGAACAAGAATTCTGTAATCTTGACTTGCTTCAAGAAAGAGAACGTTTCAGAAAAGAGCGTGTAAACAATCCCGATGGTTGTCGCTACAGACAAAGCGGCACATAGAAATAATAAAATCGGAACAATTTTATCGGTTAAATGTACTTTGCCATTTTTGAATGATATCGTCGTCTCTCGCTGCGGGAGATTACCCTGCATAGCCCTAACCTCTCTTTGCGTTCTTTTACAATTCGTTAACATTGACTTCGTGAAAATGTGATGCCTCAAACATCTGTTTTTGGAGAGACATCACATTTCACTGCTAGTATGATGCTGACTATAACCGAAATCGAAGTCAGTACTTCTCTTATTTCAACAAGTTCATTTGCTCATCGTATTTTTCTTGTGGAAGTGCAACGTATCCGACTTCCTTCGCGATGTTGCCTACATTTTTCATATAGTAATCAACGAATGCTTTCACTTCTGGCTGCTCCAGCTTCTTCTTGTTCACATAGATGAAGAGCGGGCGGGACAGTGGTGCATAACTTCCATCTTTAATTGTCTCTTCAGAAGGAGCGATTGCGCCTTTGCCGCCGTCAACTGGTATTAGCTTCAGCTTGTCTTGGTTCTCTTCGTAGTAAGAGAATCCGAAGTAGCCCATAGCGTTCTTATCACCAGATACCCCTTGCACGATAGCATTCGTATCGGCACTGAATGTGATTTGCTTGTCATTGCGGCTCTCTTGTGCTTTGCCGTTGATTTCTTCAGTGAAGTAGTCGAATGTGCCGTGGTTTGTATCCGGCGAATAGATTTTAATATCTTCTGCTGGCCATCCTGCACGAACGTCAGCCCATGTTTTTACTTTCGAGTTAGGCTCATAGATTTTCTTCAGTTCATCTGTTGTAATGTGATCCACCCAAGTGTTGTCCTTATTCACTACGATGGACAAGCCATCATAGGCCACAGACAATTCCAAGTAGTCGATCCCTTTTTCTTTTGCAGCAGCTGCTTCTTTTTCTTTGATTGGACGAGAAGCGTTGCTGATTGCTGTCTCACTATTAATGAAGCGTTTGAAACCGCCGCCTGTACCTGCTGTACCAACCGATACGCGTACTTCGCCGTTCTCTTTGCCGAACTCTTCTGCAATCGCTTCTGCGATTGGATATACTGTGCTGGATCCATCTATTTCGATCGTGCCTGTCAACTTCTCAGGGCTAGTCGTTTCCTTCGCCGAATTGTTCGTTTCCGTTGTTGCCGCGTTGTTTCCTTGATTTGCAGAAGCATCATCCTTCTTGCCTCCACAAGCAGCCAATACTACTGTCAACGCTGCTACGAGCGTGAGCATCATGATTTGTTTTCCCCATTTTTTCAAGACAATCCACTCCTTTTGATTGATTCCCATGTGTTGTGTTGTAATGTATTCGTTGTTTGTCTCACATCTAGTATGTTAATGGCTGTTTGTTAAGACTGTTTGGTTTATTTGTTAACGGAATGTAAAAAAATCAATCTTGCGCTGACATTGTCTGTAACTGTCGATTTGCCTCATTCGCTGTCACAGCCATGCGTGCTGCGTAAGCATCTACCTGATCCAATCGATTGCGATTTTCTGCTATGGCACGGAACAGTTGCTCGAACTTGGACAAGGCAGCGTTCAAGCCTTCAAGCGTCGTATTCACTTCGGAATGAGCTTGATCGCCAGTCGTAATCGTCAGCGTTAAAGCTTCCATCATCTGATGGAGCGTCTCATCGATTTGCTCCGTGGCTGCCTTGGTTAACGAAGCCAACTTGCGCACCTCGGACGCAACCACCTCGAACCCGCGCCCATGCTCCCCTGCACGCGCAGCTTCAATGGATGCATTGAGCGCCAGCATATGACAAGAATCCGACCATGAGCGAATAACGCTGACGGCATCCGCCACCGCTGTTGTATGCTCTGTCAATTTCTTTGTTTGTCTTGCCTGGCTCTCCACACGTATTGACACCTGTTGAAATGCTGAAGATACCTGATCAAGCACAGTCTTTCCCGTCAATGTTTCGTCGATCATCCGATCTGCGTGCGATTTGCCATCTGCTGAAGCTTGGCGGACATGCTCTGTTTCTGTTAATATGCTGTGCAATGCTCCCCGCGTGGACGTAATAACCTCCGATTCCTTCTGCTTCGCTTCGAGTCGTATTTGATTGGATAAGGATGACAGCTGCTTGGAGGTGAGTATTCCGACATATTTACCCCCACGTGTGACCACAATACTGTCGTACATTCGTTCCTCAGAACGGGACGCTGACATATCCAATAGTTGTTCAGTTTCAATACCGCATTCGACAATGAGTGCCTCATTATCCATTACGCGTACAATTGGTTTTTCGTAATAAAGTGCAGGAGAGAATCGCTTGCTCATTTTTTCATGGAATCTCTCCCGCATCACAATGCCAATCGGTTCAGAATGTTCATTTCCTATGACAAGGCAGCGCAGCGAGCCATCCTCCCGAAATCGATGATCCGCTTCTTCAATGGTGGTGCTGGCAAGAATGATCGGTGCGAATTGAATGAGATCCTCATACTCTCTCTTCATTATGGATTGTCGATTCGCTCCCTCTCGTCTTACTTCCATCTTCGTTAGCAACATCGTCATAAGCTCCCACTCCTACTCTAGTCCTGTTATCGGTCTTTAGTCCCAATGTAGCACGGTAATGTTAATGCTGCCATATTGCGTGTTTTAAGATTTTGTAAATCGACTTTTCCTCATTTTCATATCTTGATAAGACTAACTTTCACGATTTCATCATAGACATCGAAAAAACGGGCATCATTTCACTAGGAGCTTTTTCAAGGGCAAACCTATTTTTCGGGGATCGTTCTCTCGGGATAAAAGGGAGGGACTATGAATGGGATCTGATAACAACCATATTGAAAAAATAAGAAAGCAAGAAAAAATGCTTATCATCGTCTGCTTTGTTGTTGGCGCGATCATGCTGCTGTCCTTCTTGCGAAGGCTATTCTGAACGATCGGAACTTATATTTGAAGGAGTGTTGACCTCACATGCTCACCTATGATCCGGTTATTTTCAGCCGCATACTTACCGGGCTAACACTGTTCGTACATATCGTATACGCCACTATTGGTGTCGGAATGCCGTTAATGATTGCACTTGCGGAATGGATCGGCATTAAGCGAGGCGACTCTTATTATCTGCTTATGGCGCGCCGCTGGGCTCGCGGGTTCACGGTTACTGTAGCTGTAGGCGTCGTAACAGGGACATGCATCGGTCTACAATTGAGCTTATTGTGGCCGAACTTTATGAGGGTTGCAGGACAGGCTATCGCTTTGCCTTTATTCATGGAGACATTCGCGTTCTTTGTGGAAGCAATCTTTCTAGGCATCTATTTATACACCTGGGATCGCTTCCCGAACCGCATCTATCATTTTCTTCTGCTCGTTCCGGTCGCTATAGGCTCCTCAGCCTCTGCCTTCTTCATTACGGCTGTTAACGGCTTTATGAATGCACCACGCGGATTTGATTTGGTGAACGGGAAAATGACGAATATTGAACCCATCGTAGCGATGTTCAATCCAGCCATGCCGACGAAAGTTGGACATGTGCTCGCAACCGCCTATGTGACTTGCGCCTTCATTATGGCAGCCATCTCAGCGATGTCTCTGCTGCGCGGCCGCACTCACGCGTATTACAAAAAAGCGCTCCGCATGTCGATGGTGACCGCCCTGCTCTTCTCTGTCGCAACAGCCGTCATCGGCGACTTCTCAGGCAAGTATTTGCATGAATATCAGCCCGAGAAGCTGGCGGCAGCAGAATGGCACTTCGAGACGAAGTCTCATGCTGAGCTCGTCTTCGGCGGCATTCTTACCGAAAATAATGAGGTGAAATACGGATTTCATATTCCATTTGCCTTGAGCATATTAGCGGGCGGCACCCCTGATACTGTCGTGAAGGGATTGAACGAAGTGCCCGTGGAGGAGAGACCTCCGCTTAAGGCATCCCACTACTTCTTCGACTCCATGGTGTTTATCGGCATGTATTTAACAGTCGTGTCCCTATGGTATGTCATCTGGTTCATGCGCAATCGCCGGCAAAGTCTGAAAAAGCCGCATAATCGTCTGCTGCTAAGAGCCGTTGTGCTTGGCGCCCCGCTCTCGGTGTTGGCTATCGAATTCGGATGGATGTTCGCTGAGATTGGACGGCAGCCTTGGATTCTATGGAAAGTCATGACCGTAGCCGAGGGCGCAACAACATCCAATCACGTGGATACAATGCTGTGGCTGTTCACGCTGCTCTATCTTGTCATTACAGTGACAGCCATTCGGGTGCTCATTCGCATGTTCAAGCACAACCCTGCTGAAGACGAAATTAAGGCACTTGGCTGGGAAGGAGGAGGGAAGAAATGAGTTACGAATTAGTCGGCATCACCGTTCTATGGATCTTCCTGTTCGGCTATCTGCTTGTTGCGTCCATCGACTTTGGGGCAGGATTCTTCAGTTATGTCAGCTCGGTAACGGGCAAGCGCCATATTATCCATAACGTGATTGAGCGTTACCTGTCCCCTGTATGGGAAGTGACGAATGTGTTCTTAGTCTTCTTCTATATCGGCTTGGTCGGATTCTTCCCCGATTCCGCGTACTACTATGGAACAGCACTGCTCGTCCCAGGCAGTCTAGCCCTCATTCTGCTTGCCATACGAGGATCGTACTATGCCTTTAGCACATATGGGATTAAGAGTAATCGTATCTACCTGTTTCTATATGGAGTCAGTGGATGGCTTATTCCCGCTGCGCTGTCCACCGTGCTCGCGATTTCTGAAGGAGGGTATATCTCGGAGGGGGCTGACGGCAGCATTTCCTTCCAGTTCCTGAGCCTGTTCACTAACATCTACCCCTATTCCGTTATCGTGCTCGCCCTGGTCAGCGTATTGTACATTTCCGCCATGTTCCTGACGTACTATGCATCCAAAGCTGAGGATGAAGGGGCACTCAACATCGTGCGCAAATACGCCCTGATGTGGTCCGCGCCCACTATCCTAGCCAGCTTGTTCGTGTTCTACGCGATTCAGGGTCATAATGCGGAGCACTTTGCCAATATGTTGGATCGGGCATGGATGTTCGTTCTGTCCTTCCTGTTCTTCGTCATCGCCGTCTATTATGTATGGAGAAGACGCCGTTATGGCTTAGCGTTTCTATGTGTCATCTTGCAATTCGGATTCGCATGGTTCGGATACGGTTCGGCACATTTGCCTTATGTGCTCTACCCATACATCAATGTCTATGAGCATGTCACGAATCCGGCCATGGCCTATGCGCTGATCGTTGTATTCGTTCTTGGATTGCTCATTCTGCTGCCTTCCCTCTTCCTGCTTCTTCGCTTGTTCCTGTTCGACGCGAACTATGTGAAGGGGATTAAAAGCGGAAAAGGCGGGCGTACAGGGAAGAAGCACATCTAAGAGGATGAGAAGGCATTCATGCAATGCATGCAGCGGATGAAGCGGCAGATATGAATGTCGCGCAGTGCTATGTTAAATAAATAAAGGAGCACAGAGCAGATGAATCAATTTTTAATCTTTTATGCCCCGTTCATTATTGTTATTGCTTTCGTCATTGCCCTATTTTATTGGGGCTCACGAGACATGAATGAGGATGATATTTAGATCGCTGTCTCTCGCATCTTCCATGGAGAACCTTGCCACCGTACTGGCAAGGTTCTTTTCATTAATGGAACTGATTCGTTTCCCTACGCAAGATATCGTCATTTCGACATTTTTTAACTTTTGATCCTATTTAGACAATCCAAACATTCCCGTTCGACATATTGTATGGTAAAATATAGGAGGTTATGATTGAAAATGAGAGTAGGTGCATACAGGATGGCACAGATATTGTCCATCGGCGAATTAATACATAGTTATAGGCGTAATAGCGGCATGACTTTAGCGCAATTATCAGAAACATCCGGCGTTCATAAAGGCACAATATCCAAAATTGAAAACGAAGACGTCAAGAGGCCGGAATATACAACGCTCCGTCCGCTTGTCGAAGCACTGCACATCCCGTTGGATACGGTTGTCGAACTGTACTTAAGCGTGGACAAACGAGCAGAAATGCGGCTGCATATACTGCAGGACGTGATCCAACATTCAGGCTCCGCCGAACTGGCACGAACAGTAGGAGCCAAATTTCTGGAATCACCAAGCGACGACAGCCACTCCTTAGTCGAACGCCTATATAGCTTCACAGCTTCAGTGGAACACAAGGAAATTCGATTGGCCTTGTACCAATTGATCGTTGACTACTCACGCGATCACGGTATTATGCCTTTTCTGGCTAAAGGCTTGCTCCAGGTGTACCTCATTGAACGAGATGATTTTACTCGAATGCGAGCAGTGTATGAAAGTGGAAATCATATCGTAATGTACGCACATTTTTTGAGCATGGAAGATCGCATCATGTTCTATTACAAGCTGGGTATTCATGCTTATAATTTATTTCTATATCCAGAGAGCATCGAACTTGCCCTTCATGTCGTTCAGGAAGCTGAGCCTGACAATGAGTACTACGTTCACGCACTCTTTATATTGAGGGGTGCATATTATCAGATCGGGAATTATGACAAGTCCGAATATTACACTCACCTTTACTCACAGTATGATGGCCCTTACATCAAAGAAAATACGCTGCTGATGAACGCATTACTTAATTCCAAGAAGGGCAAGACCGATGTAGCTGTAGCTCAGTTAACCACTTTACTAGAAAAATGTGATCAGAATACAGCTCTGTCAGCTTTGAATCAATTAATGATTATTTATTTGCAGGAGCATCGATTAGAAGAAGCCAAAGATTTACTTTCCTACCCCATCGACCCACAACACATCATTTATAGCAATCCCAACATGATTTCACAACTAGCCGAATATTATTACCATCGAGCAAAATATTTCATAACTGTTGGTGAATTTGAGAAAAGCATATCTGGGTTTCTCGAAGGTGCGCTTCATTTTTCAAGAGTGGACGACGTTCGTCAAGAAAAACAATGCATTCACCAAATCATGCAAAGTCATTTGACGCAAAATATTCCGATACCCATACCAACTTTGGAAAAACTAACGGATTACTACAAACATACCGATTGGGAGGGATTACAGTGAAGCGTTTCGTGGCAAAAGCATATATTGCTCTTCTAAGCGCTGTCGTCATTGGCGAAGCTACGATGTTTGCTTTGTTAGGTAATAGTGATGGAATTACTCCATGGTAGTATGGTAAGAGTACCGATTTGGTACTCTTTTTATTTAAAAAGTTTCCCTTTAATCCCTTTTATTAGAATTCAATAGACACACTGTATACTAATAGTAAAGAAAGGGGTGCCCCATTATTCCCCTTAATCCGAGGTGACGGACTATTATATACTGTGATGATCTATTATATAAAATCGATGGACTCAGGCAAGAACTAACCTGCCTCGTGACGATGACGAAGTCGTCCAAATTAGCCAACTTCTAGATATTTACATACTGGAACATCAAAAGAGATGCATGAAAAAAAAGCATAGGTAAGGCTTTAGTTGGCGACCAATTAAATGTGTATTACAAAGCGATGACGAAGTAGCTTCCGCCAATTGCGATTATACCTGTCCTTGAACAAATCGCAGAGTAGTTCGAAAAATAGGATAATGCCAAATCGGCGTCGTTCAGATGCCGGGTTTTACGTATTTTCACAATACTCTTGTCTGGTTCTGCCACAGCTAATGAGCGGGCCGATCAGAAAATTATGAGATTTATAACCACATGCCCTTTTGCCCATGCCACGTGCATGAAAATAGAAGCGTCTTGAACATTATCTGACGGATGTTCAAGACGCTTTCTCATGTCATCTCACTTTATTAGATTAATGCTCTTCTTTGCTTTGGGAGTGTGACAAAATTAAAAGGAAGCATTTTCGCCTGAAAAGTTTCGACTGCCAATCTGCAGATTGATTTCCTCATAAGTAATTTTCTTAGTCTCGTTATCTCCAAACTTACGAACAACAGGTGTAGGATTTTGATTAAAATTCATACTTAAGCTTTGGTTAGAATAGTGACCCGCAGGATCGATGTAATATTTATAATCAATTATTTTCTCTATATCTATATCAGCATAAGCGATTCCTTCTGTTTCTGCAGGGATCATTTCGCTAATTGGTTCTCCATCAGGTCCATAAATACAAGTATGTCCACTCTTAAATGTATCGAAGTATTCTTTTTGTTCAGGTGTTAAACAAATCATACTTTTCATTTCTTCCGAATATATAGATGATGTCATTAAAACAAAGGTTTGAGTTGAAATAGCATAGTATCGACTTGAGATTTCATCATCAAAGTACCCTGGCCAGGAGGCTACATGTACTTGTTCATTTTGTGAATTCATTGCAAGCAGATTTAAAGGAACCTGGTGTTCCCAGCACATCAGTCCACCCAAATTACCAAGCTCCGTTTTAAATACTGGCATCAAGCTTCCACTTCCGTCTCCCCATATAAGTCTTTCAGCAACAGACGCTCTCATTTTTCGATGTTTTCCGATTAAATCCCCCTTGGGATTAAACCATAGTTGAGTTAAATATAAAGATCCACCATCTTTTTCACTACAAGAAATACATACGTAAGTTTCGTGTTTTCTAGCTGCTTCACTTATTTTTTGAATAGCTAAGCTAGGAATCTCAACTGCATTTTTGTAGAGATCATGATAGAATTTTCTTGTATATTCTGGATGACCAATAAATGCAAACCAAGGATAACCGGGAAGAAAAGCTTCGGGAAAAGCAACTAATTTTGCATCATTAGATGCTGCTTCAGCAATCAATTTGCAAGATTTTTCAACTGTTGCATCTAAATCCAAGTATACAGGTGCAGCCTGGACAGCTGCTGCGCGATATTTAGGATAATTTCCCACAATAAATTTCTCCTTTTGTAATTATTTATAATTATTTAAGTTCAAATAATTATTTAACTACAAATTAACACTTAAGATTCCATTTGTAACCATCCACTATTTATAGCCTTGACCATCCACTTTCCATTTTTGTTAAATTGATCAAAGAGAAATACAAATAGCCTTCAGCAGAAACTGGAGTTAATGATTATGTGAACGGGCACAATAGACACCGAAGCCATGGAACACTAGGCTATATGAGCCCCGTTGATTAAAAAAATTGACCCTAAAAAAAGTTGTCTAGTTTGGTGTTGACAGTCCATACAGCCATTTTAGAAAATTTTCATATGGTTGAGGGGAATAAAGGTTAAGTTCTTTCGGAGCGTGACGACCGATTCATTCGTCACTGGGTGTGGATCACAATCAAAAAAAGGAAAACCACATGGAGTTGTTGAACTTGTAACCCGTAAGTGACCTCTTACGGGTTACAGTTCATAGTTACACTCGCATGTGGTAAGAGAAATAAGTACATATTTAATCATCTGTAGTTAATGTTTAAATATTGAAGGAGATACTGAGCTGTGAGAATTACGACCACCCATGCAGATCTACGGTAATTGGTGACAATAAAATTAGTTGATTAACTAATACATCTAAATCCTCTGACTCATTACCATAGTAGTTCAAATCCATTATTTTTCCTTTGTAATAGATGGACACATCCCACCCATCTGCAATTAATTTTTTTGTGATATTATCGCTCGTTTCTTCGATTCTGTTTGCTGCGTCGAGTAGAACCTTTGATTCTTCAGCAGTCAGTTTCCTTCTTTTTATATCTATAACTTTTCTTAAGTGAAAATCAAACGTTTGATGCTTCCGAACACCTTTTGATACCTCGAGCATTTTATCTGACCTTACTTCAAACAAGTATGTTTCATCGAGTGCTGCTGTAGGATATATTGAAATTTTCATTATTATATTATCGTCAACATCTTTCGAAGTATTCCTTAAAAAATATAATCCTATCAAAAGACATACGATAATCAAAACTAACCCAAAAAGCATATTCTTTTTCACTAGACTAATATGCTCCTCTCAAAGGTAATCTATGCTCTGCTCTTATTTTGTTTTCAGTTATATCACCATTTCTTACATATCTTAACCCGGTAGTGGCTAATTCCTCTTTCCGTATCGTCTGTCTTTTCCTCCAAGTATCCGTATATTTCATGCCCAAAAAACTACCTGCTTTTTTATCAATCTGATAAATATAAGTACCCATCTTTTTATAATCGTATTGCGCTCCACGCATTGCTCTATCAGCATGAATCAATTCATGAGCTAAACCAACATAAGAAGGTCGTTTTTGCCCACTAACATTTCCGGTTTCAGGGTCTGTAGTTTGTATAGTGGGATTAGATTTAGGATTAAAATAGACTGTTGCATCACTTCCTACTCCATTTGTGGCATTCTTATTATTATCGTTTACCTCATAGTTCCCTTCTTTTGTTTGAACCACTATTGTAGTCGTATTGTCATCAAGCAGCTTATTACCTTGTTCATAACGGAGATTACCCATATCTCCTAGTACGCCAATCCAAACTTGACCATCTTTAATCGTTAGTTTATGGTCAGTTAATTGTTGTAAGTGTACTAATATAATTTGCTGATCATTTTCAGATCCAGACACCCTTATTATATGACCACTTGGATCATACCATCTTGCACGCAAATATTGCAGATTCGTTGCTGCGTCCCAATATTCGCCCGAGTAACGGAAAATGTTCGGAACCTGTTCCTATTGTACCAATGGATTGCCCCAGATATCGTACGTATAGCGCTTCAATACATTGCCTTGTGCATCCCGAATCTCCGTAATGTCGCCGTGTCCGTTAGATACGTAATATTGCATACCTTGTCCTGGAACCTGACGAGCAGCAGCTTGCCGAAGTCGTCATGGACATAGGATGCGGTAATCGTGACGCTGCCATTCGCTTCTACCTTGCCTTCTGCTACAATCTTTGCCCGATCATCGTAGTAGTAACGCGGGTCGTAACACCGTTTTCGGTGCTTTCTACCATAGGTTATCCCCGTTGTAGCGGTAGCTGACGGCTTTTCCGTCTTCTGTGGTGTCTTGGGTCAGTCGATTGCAGCCTGTCATACGTGTAGCTGGCTCCCTTGATATTCGGTACCTGATCGCTTTGCAGGGTTCTGTTGCCGTAGATTGTACGTATCATATGGGTCTCAACAAAAACAAACTAGCTTGAGGTCGTGTCTCAATAAATCCATCTTCGATTTCCAACTCAATAATCTCTTCTTGTAGTTCAAATCCTTTTATCAACTTCCTATCAACTCCGTTCCCCTCGATTTTTCCAGTTTTGGGATTCCAATAGCTATTCCGTATTTGTTCCTTTGCTCGTTGTACCATTAACACAGCTTCTTGTTCTGCTTCTTCTAGTTCTATTTATTGACGAGTTAATAGTTTTCGTTGTACTGTATTGAATCCCGTAATCCAGATGCTTCACGTTCCAAGCTACCTATACGGCGAAGTATTTCCAGTCTAGGGTATCCATCTTTCTGATCTGCTAGATGCTTAAAATAGTTAGCCTGTTCCATTAGCTTGCTTATCTCTGTTGGCACTTGTGGATTTGTACTGCCAGAGCATCTCAACTCGTCCGCCTGTTGCAGTAACTCTCGTGCTTTCTGACAGTATCCTCTTACTTCCTCCATTATCCTCTCATACTCTGCTTGTTCCTGAGCAATTAAACCCAATGTCTCCTCTACTTCCTGTGCCTGTTTTGCCATTTTCCTTTTCCCCCTTTGAATTTGGGCATGCAAAAAAGCCCATTCCTACTCATAGTTCAAGTTGGAAAGAGCTTTTGAAAGTTTATTAAGTGGTTGACAAGTTGTTTAGTGTTTGGTTTGTTGATTGTATTGTACGATCCTGCTAACAAAAAGTAAACCGCAATTATTACATCCGTCTTAGTCTGCTGAGATAGGTGCTTTTAACAAACGAAGTGACGAATTCTTCATACGGGTATTACATGGGCAATATGTGTTATTGGTTGAATGATAGGCTAAATCGACACTAGGTAGCCCCACCAAAGAAAAAACCTTGAAAGGCACGAAACCAATCAAGGTCTTTCGTAATCAACAAGGCTTAGTCATACGCAATCCATACTTCTCCATCTATGGATTGGGCTTCATGAAATAGTTCAAATATGCTTTGATAGACAGTTAGTGTCTCTTGATCTAATTCTGTTTTATTGGCACTTTGAAGATTGTTCAACGCATCGCCTAAATCAGGTATTCTCCATGGCGACTCTTCAAACCAAGCGGTATCCGTATGATAGTAATATGAGAGCCCACTCCACCCGTTTTCATTAGGTTGTATAGCTGCCATAATTGAATCAAAATAACCAATCCAAGCCTTAAGCTGAACTTTTTGATTCTCGGAATTCTCAAAATAGAAGATGATCTCCGGTTCACCCTCAAATCCGGTATAAAAGTCTTTAATTATTTCCATTTGACACCTCCCATACTTATGGAGCTGACCAATGACCTGAACCTAAGAGCGCTTGTTGTTCAGGCGTCGCTACTCCATTTTGTCTCGCACTTACCGCATCCTGCCACTGTTTCATAGATGTCCATTGATTATCGCCCGTCAAAATATGTTGTTGCTTTCTTGTTGTTTGGCTTCCTGGAGTTGTTCTTGTAACAACCCAAGTATTCCCTTGATCTGCAGGTGCACCAGGAGTTCTTGTATGCCAACGTGCTTCATACTTATAAGTTCCATCAGACCAATTATATTTTATTTGATCATACCCATTCTTAGCCTGTTCTACCTTAACAGCATTACCAGGGATCTTTATTGGACTTGAATCAATAAGATTTCCCGTCCCCTTAGGCTTAAATGCCTTATCCATGATGGACTTATAGAATTGATCTGCGCTTTTTTTCGTTACTTCTATTCGGATGCCGGTCGTGCCACGGCTCACATTCGCTGGACGCGAATAGCCTCCCCCTACGCCTCCAACTCTAGCGCCATTTGAGGAAGAAGATAACCGCGCTCCGGACATTCCACCATATGATCCTCCGCAATTATGCGTCCAGATTTTTAAATCCGTGACGAAATAATTGTGTACGCTCTGTACTCTAAAATTATATACCGTCGTTCGCTCTTTTTTGATTTTGATCTCCTCGATCGGCACTTCATTTTCGTCGAGGTCTACCAGCATATCTCCTTTCTTCAAATCTCGCGCTTCCACCCAGCCTTCTCCCGATACCCAGAATGGATGCTCCGCCGTTGTTACGATCGTGGTTCCGTTGACGCTTACATGATACGTTTCATCTGTTTCTCTTTGGAACAATTCTTCGACCAGATTGTATGCAGTCTCCCCGGTTTCTTCATCCCGTGTCTGGACTTTATCTCCCACCTGGATTTCTTCAATCGGCTTCAGTCCTTCATCCGTCTGCACTTTCGTTCCAGCTGAGAAGCAGTTGAACTCGAACGAGTACATACATAAATTAGTAGCACTGTTTCCGCTCGGATCGACCTTCGTCAACGGATTATTCTCCACATACGTATACAAGTTCAAACTCAGCGGATTCTTGATTTCCCCTTCATACGTATCCTCATTAATAAATCGCCCTACACTTGGATCATACCATCTTGCGCGCAAATATTGCAGATTCGTTGCTGCGTCCCAATACTCGCCCGAGTAGCGGAAAATGTTCGGGACTCGCTCCTCCTGAACCAGTGGATTGCCCCAGATATCGTACGTATAGCGGTTCAGGACATTGCCTTGCGCATCCCGGATTTCGGTAATGTCTCCGTGTCCGTTGGATACGTAGTATTGCATACCTTGTCCTGGAACCTGACGAGCCAGCAGCTTGCCGTAATCGTCATGGACATAGGACGCTGTAATCGTGATGCTGCCGTCCCCATCCAACTTGCCTTCAGCCACAATCTTTGCCCGATCATCATAGTAGAAACGGGTCGTGACGCCCCCTTCGGTGCGTTCTACCATAAGGTTGTCGCCGTTATAGCGGTAGCTGACGGCTTTGCCGTCTTCCGTTGTCACTTGGGTCAGACGGTTGCGGCTGTCGTACGCGTAGCTGGCTCCCTTGATGTTCGGTACCTGATCGCTTTGCAGGGTTCTGCGGTTATCCCGATTATCGTATGTGTATGCCTCATTGAACTGGCTTGAGGTCTTGATCCGATTTAACGGATCATAGCTAAATTGATACGCCGCTCCATTGTCGTTCCTCGCTACAATGTTGCGGTTGTTATCATAGGCATAGCTGTAGTTCGCGAATGCTTCTTAGCACCTGTGCGTCGGTTCGTCCTGACTGTTTCCACTTTCAGCTTTGTTTCTTATTTCTCTATCGAGCTAATAACACTCAACTATCTGTTCTCTAACCGATTCATACTATACTTGAACTTGTAAAATTAAACCTGCTGTTCTCTCTACTTCCTGTACATGCTTTTCCATTTTTCTTATCCTCTTTTGATTTAGGAATGCAAAAGTAGGCTTATTCCTCCTTATCATTCAAGTAGGAATAAGCCTTTGAAAGAGTTTGTCAAGTTGTTGTATTGTACGATCTTCCTCTATGTTATTGATTACATTCAAATATTGTTCGATCACATTATGAATCAGCTATTTCATACCTCATTCTATTAATCAGCTCATCCTCACCTAATGATAATGGGAACAAATCCCCATCTTCAAATAGATTTTTTTCTGCTTCATCAAAACTATCCGCATACTCAATTACGTATGATTCTAGTGTTTTAATGAAGGTTACTCTACAGTATTTCCCATCATGTACAAAAACATTTGTGTTGTTGAGTATTTCCTTCTCAAATTGTAATTCTCTAAATAACCCCTCAATTTTTTTCTCAATTGAATTCATTTCACACCTCGCCATTTATTCAATTAGATGGCCATTCATATCATATCTCTTTGTTCCTGACTTACCTGAGGATAGTTTATAGTAAGGAATATCACCATGATGTCTACTTCCCGGATGATATTGTAATATTCTATCTCCTCCCCAGTGAACTCTAAAACCTCCTCCTTCTTCAAAAGGTATTCCTTTATATTTTTCACTCTTATTTAGCGCTGTTGGATTATACCCGTTATCCTTTAGATACTTATGAAGCTCATCTGGTTTAATCCCTTTTAGTTTACTTGGGTCATTCAGGATATCATCTAAACCATTAATATTTTTTACTGCCTTTCCACCAACTTCTTTACCTTTTCTTATGCCCCCGATTATTGGTCCCAATGAAGCCAAAGCTTCCGCAAAAGAGATATCCTGATGCCATTTACTGTAATCCTTGGCTAACTCCGCTTTTGCCCAGTCCGCATTTCCTGCACTATTCTTGTATGCACTTGTTTGCGTTAATAAACCAAACAAATAATTAAAACGATTATTATCATACACATCTGCGAACTCTTGACTTAACAAGTTATAAGCGTATGAATATGCTCTACTTTCGGTAGAAGTTATCTTCATAGTCGCTTCGAGAATGGAATTCATATCTGAGGGTATATATCTGTTTCCACTAGGATCAATATATTTCAGCGGATTGTTCTGTACATACGTATATAGATTCAATCTCAGCTACAGCATTGATGAGCATTAGGTTCTTTCTAGACATTCCGCCCGATTCATACGGCAAGGAATGGGGTAAAAAAAGACCTTGAGGTTTTCTGATATGCCTTGCGGTGGACAGTCGAAATAATAAAACTGTTTACTTCAAGTAGGAGCCATATCATTATACTCTCTAGGTCTTTCCCATACCCAAATATTACTTACTATTCATATTCATTTGCCTTCTCTTCTCATCTAACCATTCTTCTTCTCTTCTCACCCATTCTTCAGAACTTAATTTTTCGTCCGTCCAGAACGTAGAAGAGTCCACAGCATTACCATCTTTATCGGTTGCAATAACAGATGTCCTACTTTTGCCGAAAACCAAATTGGGACAAATTTGATGACCATCTTGGTTGTAAGTTAAACAATGAACACCTATATTCCCCTTACAGCATTTTGAATCATGATTCTCTTCGTTGTCTTCATAGAAACAATTCGCCTCTAGAACAATATGTTTCCATCCCATATGACTTCTCCTTACACTCAATAAGCGGTATTTAATTCCCTAATGACGGCCTTATAGTCGTGGTTGTTTATTCCAACCCATTCAATTACACCGTTTTTTCGAATTATTCCATAAGCCCGATAAGAACCATCAACTCTAGCAGACACATACTTTCTACCATCTGGAGCACCATTTAGATACTCGAAATTCAAACTTGGATGATCCGGATCCTCCTTGAATTGCTTAAAAGCCGCATCTGCTTTTCCTTGTATATTTTTAGAAAGTTTATCGTATGATTTGTTAAATCCTTTATTCTTAATACTGGTGTATCCACCAGCCGCTCTTCCCTTTCCACCAACTTCTCTAGCTTTTCCTATGCCCCCGATTATTGGTCCCAATGAAGCCAAAGCTTCCGCAAAGGAGATTTCCTGATGCCATTTACTGTAATCCTTGGCTAACTCCGCTCTTGCCCAGTCCGCATTTCCTGCACTATTCTTGTATGCACTTGTTTGCGTTAATAAACCAAACAAATAATTAAAACGATTATTATCATACACATCTGCGAACTCTTGACTTAACAAGTTATAAGCGTATGAATATGCTCTACTTTCGGTAGAAGTTATCTTCATAGTCGCTTCGAGAATGGAATTCAACTCTGACGGTATATATCTGTTCCCACTAGGATCGATATATTTCAACGGATTATTTTGCACATACGTATACAGATTCAGCGTCAGCGGGTTACCCAGTTCCCCTTCATACGTATCCTCATTAATAAACCGCCCTATACTTGGATCATACCATCTTGCGCGCAAATATTGCAGATTCGTTGCTGCGTCCCAATATTCGCCCGAGTAACGGAAAATGTTCGGGACTCGCTCCTCCTGAACCAGTGGATTGCCCCAGATATCGTACGTATAGCGGTTCAGGACATTGCCTTGTGCATCCCGGATTTCCGTAATGTCGCCATGCCCATTGGAAACGTAATAGTGTATGCCCTGTCCTGGAACCTGACGAGTCAGTAGCTTGCCGTAATCGTCATGGACATACGATGCTGTAATCGTGATGCTGCCGTTTCCTTCCACCTTGCCTTCGGCTACGATTTTCGCCCGATCATCGTAGTAGTAACGGGTCGTGACGCCCCCTTCGGTGCGTTCTACCATAAGGTTGTCGCCGTTATAGCGGTAGCTGACGGCTTTGCCGTCTTCCGTTGTCACTTGGGTCAGACGGTTGCGGCTGTCGTACGCGTAGCTGGCTCCCTTGATGTTCGGTACCTGATCGCTTTGCAGGGTTCTGCGGTTATCCCGATTATCGTATGTGTATGCCTCATTGAACTGGCTTGAGGTCTTGATCCGATTTAACGGATCATAGCTAAATTGATACGCCGCTCCGTTATCATTTTTAGCCGTAATATTTCGGTTGTTATCATAGATATAGCTGTAATTCGCAAATGGTGCCTCGCCTTGCTTCTGCTGGATGCCGACCATGTTCAATCCGTCATAGGCATAGCTTATATTCAAGCCCTGCGACGATTTCAAGTCCGTAATCCGATTATAGGATTCATCATACGAATAGTCGAATCGGGCCAGTTCTCCTCTGGCTCCTTCCACTACTTTCATGCTCCTTGGCGCTGAAATCGGGATGAATCGTTCCGTCTGGCTTGCCAGGCGGTAGCTGCCCGACGTTAAGGCTTGCTCTTCGCGCAATCCCCGCTGATCGTAATTGAATGACAACACCGTCTTATCTGGATACGTGATGGATGCCAGTTCGCCTGAAGGATAGTACGCGTAGCCCGTCGTCCCTGTCTGATCCGTCATTGCCGTCCGCTTGCCCATCGCGTCGTAGCTGTACGTAATCCGCTCGTCCGGAGCAGCGACGGCCGTCAGGAAATTCCGGTTGTTGTATTCGTATTGTTGAACCTGTCCTTTCCGGTCGATGCTTTTGATCACATTGCCGTTACCGTCATAATAGAAGCGTTTGCTTTGCTTGTTCGGATCGGTTTGCTCCAGCAGGCGGCCGATGCCGTCATGCCGCTT